>NZ_CP138918.1:1823471-2431294 GCF_047123305.1 Thalassobius sp. MITS945101 | reverse complement strand
TGATCTTGTTCCACAGATCGCGCGCTTGAACGGTGTGGTAGACCTTGCCGTCGTATTTCAACTCCCAAGAGCCGTCTGCCTTCACCGCTTCCATGAAGTCATCAGTGACCAGCACTGACAGGTTGAACATGCGTAGACGGGCGCTGTCGGATTTGGCGGTGATGAAATCCTCAACATCAGGATGGTCACAGCGCATGGTCGCCATCATGGCGCCACGGCGCGAGCCTGCCGACATGATTGTGCGGCACATGGCGTCCCAGACGTCCATGAAAGACAGCGGGCCAGAGGCGTCAGCCGCAACGCCCGCCACGGGAGCACCTTTGGGGCGAATGGTCGAGAAGTCGTAGCCGATGCCACCGCCCTGCTGCATGGTCAGCGCGGCCTCTTTCAACATGTCGAAAATGCCCGACATGCTGTCCGGAATGGTGCCCATGACAAAGCAGTTGAACAGGGTCACACTGCGTCCGGTGCCCGCGCCTGCGGTGATGCGGCCTGCAGGCAGATATTTGAAATCTTCCAGCGCGCTGTAAAACTTATCTTCCCAGATCTCGGGCTTCTTTTCCGCCTGCGCCAAAGACCGCGCAATCCGCCGCCAGCTGTCTTCCACGCTCCGATCGATTGGGCTGCCGTCCTGTTCTTTCAGGCGGTACTTCATATCCCAGATCTGTTCGGAGATGGGCGCGGCGAAACGAGTCATGTTTTGGTCCTTCGTGTGGGCTTGGGCGCAGAGATTTGTCTTGGCGGGCTAACAGGCACACTGGATACAACAGACGCCGTGAAATCCTCAACGCCTAACACACATCCGTTCTAGATTTTTTTGTCGCGACACCACAAGACCTAGTTTGAAGAATTTTGAAAACCACCATATGATGGCAACTCTTTGGACGACTCTGTGGAATTCCTGTGGACAACTATACCAACCTGATCAAGCTCAGCGTCGGCACGGAGAGTGTCGAAAATCTGGCGGAATGGCAAAAAATCCCGCAGGTTCAAACCCCTGACGGGCTGCCGCGACACGTCACCCGGATGTGGCCAAAGCGCGAAAAAGAGATCCTGTCCGGTGGATCGATTTACTGGGTTATCAAAGGTGTGGTTCAGGCCCGCCAGAAAATTCTGCGCCTGGATGAGGTGATTGGCCAGGACGGGATCCGGCGCTGTGCCATTGTCCTCGACCCAGAGGTGCACCGCACCTCCCCTGCCCCGCGCCGTGCGTTCCAGGGCTGGCGCTATCTGAAGCCCGAAGACAGCCCCCCCGACATGACTGCTGGCAAACAAAGCGACGATTCTCTCCCCGCCGAACTGTCCGCAGCCCTGGCGGAAATCGGGGTGCTGTAACAACACCTACTGGTGGCGATGCCCGAATGATAAACTACCTATTGTGACCCTACATACTTTTGGGTAGCGTCCGCCCGTACTTTTCTGTTCGAGGCAAAAATGAATTTGGTTATCAAGGCCCTAACCGGGCTTGTTGCAACAGCAAGCCTAAGCGCTTGCATGAGTAATAGCCCTACAACTTCCTATGTAGGTTCTGTAAGTGGCACGCAGGTCAATGCATTTCTCAGCAATGAAACTAATGGATTCGTATCCAACGCTGTGGGCACCGCGGCCTATGTCACTGGGCTTGACACGACCCAGGGCCAAGCTGTGGCCGCTGCCGGGTATCGCAATGCAAACGTGGGTGCCGCCGTCACCAGCGGAACGGCGACCTATGCAACAAATTATGGTGTGGCGGTTGTGTCAGGGGTGGAGCGCACTCAAACCCTTATCTCTGGGTATCCCAACCAACTAACGGGCACCACGACACTGACAGCCGACTTCGACCGAGGGACGCTGACTGGTGACACAACCTATGTTGACTTCGATGCCACCATCCAAGGCACAGCTTTGGGCGGCACAGTTGAGGTCACCTATCCGAGAGGGGCCTCAGGCTCTGGCCCATTTGACCGGTTGGACGCCACGGTTTCTGGCGAAATTGGCGCCACTGGTCTGATCGGTGTGTTCCACGGTTCTAGCGCTACCGCCACATTGGCCGGCGGTTTTGTCGGGACACGCAACTAAGTTTTTATGAACAACAACCATAAAATCAATCGGCCCATGGATGGTTTCATGGGCCGTATTGCCTTGGCAAGCTGCGGTGTCGTTTTGGCGGCACTGTTGGCCACTGGTGCAATGGCAAACACGATCCCTACACAAAACCTGAATGAAACCACGGCAGCGCTGATCAATCAGGGTCGGTTTAGCGACGCCCGTGATTTGCTTGTTTCAGCCGGGGCGACCGACAGCCAAAAGCTCTTGTTCCAGGCCCGCATCGCCAAAGCGCAAGGCCATCTGGGCGTTTGCCTATCGCTTCTGAGACAAGCCCAGAACAAATTCCCAGAAGATTTGGACGTTCTGCGGGAACTTGCAGATTCCTTGGTGCTGACGAAACAAGGTAATGAAGCACGCAAAGTTCTCATGAGGCTGCTTCTAATTGAGACAAATCCGGTGCTGCGGCAAAGCTACATCGCGCGAATTGCACAGATTAAAAAAAACCAACCTCTCCGGTTCACCGCTGGCATTAAAGCCGTCCCTTCGACAAACATCAACAGCGGCACTTTTTTTGAAAGTTTCGATACCGTCATTGGCGACCTTCAGGTTGGAGAGGCTTCAAAAGCACAGTCTGGAACCGGCTACAATGCCAATGGGACCATCCAGTACCGCTGGCAACATGCCGCCGGACGGGCGCTCACTTTAACCGGTCAGATTGATCAGCTCTGGTACCCAATCTACCGAGAGCTCGACAAACGTAGTGTTGCTGGGACGTTGGAATGGTCTCATCGGTGGCAGCACAAAACCGTGCGCCGCTGGATTTCACTACGCGATTTAAAAGCGGAGGACGGGTCGGACTATCGCGCCTTTGGTTTTGGTGCTGCCTTCAAGCGAAACCGCACCAAAAATAGCGTTCTCACCCTCGAAGTGAATACCGAAGCCCGGCGCTACAAAACAGATAAGCATAAAGATGACTCTGTCATTTCCGCTGCGATACAGGTCGATAAAGCGCTTACGAAGGATCGTTTGCACGGCCTGCGCTTGAGTTTGGAACACACGGGCACTGAAGCGCCGCATCTCGCCCACAACGGCGTTTCACTTCAATATACGCTCAATCAGCGTTTCTCCACCAACCTTGTCGGGCAATTTCAGGCCTACTTTGGCCAACGCACATTCCTTGGCCCCGCACCGCTTTCGCCACACAACCGTGAAGATCAATATTACGGGGTTTCAGCAAAGGTCCGACTGCCAAAGATGCAATTTTTAGGCTATCAGCCGGAATTCGGCTGCTCTGCGCATCGCAATCGTTCAAATGTTGACCTTTACAGCCATGACATAACCAGTTGTTCGATTGGCTTGAATGTGTCGTTTTAAGGAAGTTTCTATCTAGGTCTGCTATGCTGGCTGCGATCCCCCCACTTCGCAAAAGAAAGCGCGAAGGGGGGGGCAAATCTCAGTCTACTTTCAGCAGCTTACCCAGCTCTTTGATCGTCGCGCGCTCTGCGTCATTGGCCGGGGCTACGCGGGATCGGAACAATGTCGCCTGCGACCGCAGGATCGTGGCATCCGAGAGAATCTTCAGATGGTTCGCCCGCAACGTGTCTCCGGTGGAGGTGATATCGGCCACGGCTTCGGCGGTTTCGTTCTTTACGGTGCCTTCGGTTGCCCCTTGGCTGTCGACCAACTGGTAATCCGCCACACCGTGATCGCGCAGATAGTCCCGCACCAGACGGTGATACTTGGTTGCGATCCGCAGACGGAAACCATGCGCCACACGGAAAGCCGCCGCTGCTGCATCTAGATCGTCGAGGCTGTCTACATCCACCCAAGCGTTCGGCACAGCAAGGATCAGGTCGGCGTGGCCAAATCCCAGCTCGGCCAGCGTTTCGACCTGCTGTTCCCACTGGCCCAGCTTCTCGCGCACCAGATCCGTGCCGGTAACCCCCAGATGAATGCGTCCGGCCGACAGTTCGCGCGGGATCTCCCCGGCAGACAGCAACACAAGTTCTACACCGCCGATGCCTTCGACCTTGCCTGCGTATTCACGATCCGAACCGGTGCGTGACAGGGCAATGCCCCGTTCGCCAAACCAATCAAAGGTCTTCTCCATCAGCCGCCCCTTGGAGGGCACACCCAGCTTCACGCTCATTTGCCTGCCTCCAATGCGATCAAAAGATCCGGACGGATGACACCGCCGACGGCGGGAATAACACGGCCCTGCCCCAAGACGCGACACAGCGCATCATAGCGCCCGCCGGTCGCCACAGCGGGCAAATCAGGCCGGCTGGCAGCATGAAAACCAAACACGAAACCATCGTAATATTCCATCGAGGTGCGGCCATAGCTGGCCTCGAAATCCAAGGTCGTCACATCGATCCCGCGCTTCTCCAGCGCTTTCATCCGACGCGACAACCCCTCGACCGAGGCCGAAATGGCGGGCAGATCCACGGCGATGTCGCGCAGCTGTTCCAAAGCGTTCGGCAGGGTCTCCCGCACCGACAGAATGGCGTCGATCAGGGCGACCTCACGCGGAGCCAACGGTTCGGCGGCGGCGTCTTCGCGCAACGCCTGGATACGCGCCTCAACTTCGCTGCGGCTGCGCAGACCGATTTCAGGGCCCGCTGCCGCAAAAGGATCTTCCGCCGCCAGCAGGGCCAAACGGGCCGCAGGCACATCGGCCCGACCTGCATAGCGATCAATCAATGCGCGGAACCGGCGCGGACGCCAGATATGACGCCGTAGCGCCGCCTTTCGACGTTCGGTTGTCTGCAAACCTTCGACAGCGGCCCGCAGAATGCCAATGTCACCCGTAGCTGCGCGCAGAGGCTGGTTGCCCAGCGCGTTTTTGATGACAGCAAAGACCTCGGCATCGGCCTCAATCGGGTTCTCCCGATCAAAGACCTCATAGCCCACCTGAGTATATTCGTTGGCGCGTTCAGGATCGTCTTCCTGACGGCGGAACACTTCGCCCGAATAGGTGTAGCGCGCGGGTTCGGCGCCGTGGGCCATATGCATTTGCACCACCGGTACGGTGAAGTCCGGGCGCAGCATCTGTTCGCCCCGCATCGCGTCCGAGGTCACATAGGCACGGCCACGGATATCCTCGCCATAGAGGTCCAACAACACCTCAGCCGGTTGCAGAATATCGGTTTCCACCAGCTGTGCCCCAGCCGCCTCAAATGAGGCACGCAGGGCAGTCGCGCGGGCGCGGATTTCGATCCGGTCAGGCATCACTCTCATCCTGTTGCGACGCAAGGATCTCGCGCACTTTGGCGATCAGATCACCACGAGCGACCTCAAACTGACTGGGGCGTTCTTTCCACTCTTCCAGAGTGGCGCTTTCCGCAATTTTCGCGCCAAGGATCAGATCCTTGATCTGCACCACACCCTTCTCTTTCTCATCCCCACCTTCAATGATGGCGATCGGAGAGTTGCGTTTATCCGCGTATTTCAACTGGTTGCCGAAGTTCTTGGGGTTGCCCAGATAGACCTCAGCCCGGATGCCGGCCTGACGCAACTCGGACACCATCGCCTGATAGTCGGCCATGCGGGCCTTATCCATCACGGTCACAACAACGGGACCGGCGGGTGTACCACCCTTGCGGCCCTTTTCGCGCAACGCTGCCAGCAGACGGTCGACACCGATGGACACACCAACCGCAGGCACTTCCTGCCCCGTGAAACGTTTGACCAAACCGTCGTAACGACCGCCGCCCGCAACCGAGCCGAACTGACGTTTGCGGCCTTTTTCATCGAGGATTTCAAAGGTCAGTTCTGCCTCAAACACCGGACCGGTGTAATAGCCCAGACCCCGCACAATCGACGGGTCGATCAGAACCTGATCGTCGCTATACCCCGCTGCCGCCAGCAAGGCGCCGATCTGTTCCAGCTCGGCAATACCGTCCTGGCCGATCTTGCTATCGCCCACGGCGGCACGCAGATTTTCCATGGTGCCCGCCACATCGTCCGCTTTGGAGGTCAGGAAGGCAATCACAGGTTCTGCCTGCGCCTCTTCCAGCCCAACACCGTCGATATAGGCGCCGGAGGCATCCAGACGCCCCTTGCCCAGCAGCTGACGCACGCCTTCGGCACCAACCTTGTCAAACTTGTCGATGGTGCGCAGCACGTCGTCACGTTTGGGGTCCGCTTCAGCAAGGCCCATCGCCTCCAACACGCCATTGAGAACCTTGCGGTTGTTGACGCGCACCAGATAGTCACCGCGCGGGATGCCCACGGCTTCCAGCGTGTCGGCCAGCATCATGCAGATCTCAGCGTCAGCCGCCATCGAGTTGGTGCCAACGGTATCGGCGTCACACTGGTAGAACTGGCGATAGCGCCCCGGTCCAGGTTTTTCATTGCGCCAAACCGGCCCCATCGCAAAACGGCGATAGGGGTTGGGCAGGTCGTTGCGGTGTTGCGCGTAGACGCGGGCCAAAGGCGCGGTCAGATCGTAGCGCAGGGCCATCCAATCGCCCTTGTCGTTCTCATCTGCCTCTTGCCAGGCAAAGACACCTTCGTTCGGCCGGTCCACGTCGGGCAGGAACTTGCCCAGCGCCTCAACGGTTTCCACCGCCGCCGATTCCAGCGCCTCAAAGCCATAATGATGATAGACCCCGGCGATCTTCTGCAGCATTTCGCTGCGCTCGGTCACCTCGGTGCCGAAATAGTCGCGGAAGCCCTTTGGCGTGACGGCCTTAGGGCGGGGGGCTTTCTTCTGCTTGGCCATTGCTTTGTCCTTGCGGCTAATGTCGCGCTCGCGTCTATCGGATGCCGCGCGGGGGGGCAAGCATTGCAAGGGGATCAGGGCAAGATTGGCCGATATTTGGGACGCAATCGGGGCTTTGGGGCTGCACTGTTACAGGCCTGTTACGCAGGCACTCAGGCCGTCACCCGAAATCGCGCCCGATAGGCCGAGGGCGCCAGCCCCGAAATGCGCCGGAAATCTCGTCGGAAAGTTTCAGGGGAGCCAAAGCCGCAGGCCACACCAACATCATCAAGCGTCAGATCCGAACGTTCCAACAGATCCGAAGCCCGCGCCACCCGCGCCCGTCTGAGCCAGGCCTTGGGAGTTTCCCCTGTGGCCTCTTCCATCCGCCGTGCCAAGGTTCGATTAGACATGCCGGCGACCGTGGCCATCCGCGCCAAAGGCCAATCCTCATTCAGGGCAACACGGATCTGATCCAGCAACGGCGCAATGCCCCCCGTGCGCGCCACCGGTTCCGGCATCGGCACAAACTGACGTTGCCCGCCATCGCGTCGCGCCGGCAGACACAGCCGCCGTGCCACTTGATTGGCCACTTCTGCGCCAAAGTCCTGACGAATGATATGCAGCCCCATATCCAACCCAGCCGCTGATCCGGCGGAGGTCAGAAAGGGCCCGTCCTCAACAAACAGAACATCAGGGTCCACCGCGACCTCGGGATAGCGATCTGCCAAAACTTCCGCATAACGCCAGTGGGTTGTGGCCCGCCTACCGTTCAGCAGCCCGATCTGTGCCAACACAAAAACGCCAGAGCAAATCGTCGCCAGCCGCGCCCCACGCGCCTCGGCCGCGATCAAGGCATCTGCCAGCGGTTCCGGCACCGGCTCCCCTGCCCCACGCCAACCCGGCAGCAGGATCAAATCGGCCTCCGCCAGCCGATCCACCCCGCCGTCCGTGGCCACCTGGATACCTCCCGTCGCCTGCATCAAGCCGTCATCGGCGGCAATCACCTCGGCACGATACCAGTGTGGAAACTCCGGCCGCGGCAGCGAGAACAATTCGACCGCAATGCCAAACTCAAACGTGCACAGCCCGTCGTAGGCGACGATACAAACAAGGGGAGGATTTTCTGGCATCTCACGCTCTTTGGCAATTAATGACCGCATATGGGTAATTTTGCCTCTCACGCAGCCAATTGGCAAGCGGACATATTGCAGGGGTCAATTCACGGAAAGGAAAACCAACATGCCCAGTCCCGTCGCTGCCGTTCCCGCCGCCCCGTCCCATATTGCGCAGGCCTATTTTGAAGCCCGCCTGACGTTTGAGGCCGATTGCTGGGACACCCATGAGAGCCTCCTTAGCGGTGCAGAGGATTTTGTGCTGCTCGATGTGCGCAGTCCACAGCTTTACGCCGAGGGCCATGTGCCCGGCGCCATCAACCTGCCGCATGGTAAAATCACCACGCGCAGGATGGCCGAATGGCCGGCTGGCACGCTCTTTGTCACCTATTGCGCCGGTCCGCATTGCAATGGCGCCAACAAGGCCGCCGTGCGGCTGGTCCGGCTTGGCCTGCCAGTGAAGGAAATGATCGGTGGGGTCACAGGCTGGCTGGACGAAGGCTTCAAACTGGCAACCGGCATCGACCCCAGCAGCGTCAAAACGGTGGACGCCTGAACCAACGGCGGGGATTTCAAAACCCCGCCCCACATGTTATGCGCGCCTCAGCAACCTGAGAGGCCGATCATGCAAAAAGTGGAAGAACAGCTCGCCCATCTGACCCGCACGGTCGAGGACCTCTCGGACGTTGTTGCAGCTCAGGCCAGTGAGATTGAACTGCTTACCCGTCGGGTTGTGCTTCTGATGGAGCGTGAGGCCCAGCGCGAAGCGGACGCCGGCAGCCATATCTACGGCGGCCCAGAAAAACCGCCACATTATTAAGGCTAAAAATAAGGCTTAAATTAAGGCTTAACAGGCGTTCAAATGTCGCCGGACTTCAGATCCTTAGCCATCACCCGCCCATCATGCAGCAGCAAATTCGCCCAGTCCTGCGAATTTCCGTAGCTGTCATAGAGACTTAGGAAAACGGTGTTGGGGGCCAGTAGCGGCAGTTTCTCACCACAGGGCTTTTTCTTTCCAACACCGCAAACCTTGCGTTTCAACTGCTCATAGGCCTTGTCGGTGTCGCTATAGGGATGCAGATCCGCCGGCAGCCCGTAACGCAGCTGCTCGTGCATATCCACCGAGCCGAAGACCGCAACAGAAGCCGTGACCTGCCGCAGGCATCCATCCGCAAAGCCCTTGATATAAAAGGCATGTGCCGCCTTTTCACCAGGCTGGCTGTCGTACAGACGGTAGACAGGTTTGTCTTCCGGATACTGCGCAACAAGCGCCCCAAGCTGCGATTTGGGATAGTCACACAGCGGTGCGGCCTTGCCAAAAGCAACGCGAGTGCCAAACGGAATGCCCGTGGGTTTCGGCGCATCTTTGGGTGTGCTGCGGAAGATGGAAAACAGGCCAGGTGTGTCTTTGCGGGTTGCGCCCAGCGCGGGCGACAGGCTGGCAGTTTGCACCTCAGGCAAGCTATCTTCCGGCGCGGCATCTTGCTTGGTCGGTGCCCCTTTCTCTTTGCGCAACCAGGCGAGCAACCCCTTCTTATCCTTGGCCTCTTCTGCCTCAGCAACCAGCGACTCGGAAGGTTCAACCGACGCAGGGTCCTTCGCCTCTGCGATCAGGGCCGCCGCGTCGTCCGGAACCGGCTCTGCGACCTCAACGACTGTGGTCTTTGGCTTGCGCTTCAGAAATCCGAAAAGGGGCTTGCGCGTCTCGCTGGTAACGGCGGGTGCAGCGGGGGCCGCATCTGTTTCAGCCTGCGAGCCGGCCGTAGTGCTCGTTGTGCTGTTTTGGTCCTCTGTCTCAACGGCCTCAACTGCGGTTTCCTCGGGTGCCGACTTTTTGGGTTTCAAGAAAGAAAATAGCCCTTTCTTCTCAGAACCTTGGCTTTCCTCAATCTCATGCGTCTCACCCAGCGGGGCAACAGGTTCGCCTATCTCAACCGCTTCCGTTGTGACCTCCCCTTCAGGGGCCTCCGCCACATCTCCGCCCATCAGGCGGGCAAACAGACCAAGATCGCGTTCCGCTTCCACGTTGCTGGGCAGCGCCGCCACCCCCTCGCCGCTTTCAGCGGCAAGCGTTACGTCTTCAAGGAGTTCCACGCGGGCCAAGGGATCTGCGCAGGCCGTCAGTGACAGGCACAACACCGAAGCACAGCAGCCAGGAATGACGCCAGCCCTGGCACGCGTAGATTTGCGAGTGGTCATGATCCGTCCCCTTGATCCCCGCGAGCACCCTACACGAGTGATTCGCGCGAATCAAATGCTGCGATTCGAGAGGGTTAGATCTCCTCGACTTCCAGTACCCCATTGAGGGATTTGATCGCCCCTTTTATCTGCGGGTTCACCGGGAACTCTTGATCCGTGTCGATATCGACCTCTCCCGGCAATTCGGGATTCATCAAGGTAAACCGGATCGGGCCACGCCCGGCATTGCGCGCGGTTTCCCTTGCGCCTTCCAGAATCGAGGCCACCGACGGGATAGCGCCCGCATCCTCAACAAAGATTTTCAACCCCATATTGCCCGCATCTGCAACGAAATTGTCGAGGCTCATCACCGAACGGCCCATCGGGTCAAACTGGCCGTCGTTAAACCGCGCCTCCAGCGTCATGATGACGTGGTTGGTCTGGTCAAACACTGCGCGCACCTTATCAAAATCTTCAGGGAACATCACCATGCCTGCCACCTGTCCGGTAGGGTCGGAAATATTCATCCGGAAGAACCGTGTTCCGCGCCCGGATTTGCGTTCCTGCAACCCCGACACCAGAACACCAACCCGTTCGGAAGCAGCGCCGTTGGCCTCTGCCTTGAGGCGCAGCCCTTCGAGGGTCAGCAGTTTTTTTCGTTTCAAGGCAGGAAGATAGTCATCCAATGGGTGGCCAGTAAGGTAGAAACCAACTGCCTTATGTTCTTCGCCCAACCTGTCAGCAGGCACCCAGTCCTCCACCGGCGACAGGCGCGGTTCTGGCAGATCGTCGCCCGCCTCACCAAACAGCGACACCTGATTGGAATTGCGCTGCTCATGGATCGCGGCTGAATAGCTGACCAACTTATCGAGGCTGTCAAAGACGCGGCGCCGGTTCGGATCGATTTTGTCAAAAGCACCGGCCCGCGCCAGCATCTCCAGCGGCCTTTTGCCAACCCTTTTCAGATCCACCCGACGGGCGAAATCAAAAAGGGTTGCAAACGGCTTGCCTTCACGCGCGTCGGAGATCAGCTTCACCGCCTCCATCCCGACGTTTTTCAGCGCGCCCATGCCATAGATCAGCTCCCCGTCCACAACGTCAAAGGTGGGCAGAGACCGGTTCACACAGGGCGGCACAATGGTGATGTTCAGTCCGCGCCGGACCTCCTCGGCGTAGATCTCCAGCTTGTCGGTCAGATGGATATCGCAGTTCATCACACCGGCCATAAACTCGGCCGGGTGGTTCGCCTTCAGCCAACCCGTCTGATAGCTGACCACCGCATAGGCGGCCGCGTGCGATTTGTTGAAGCCGTAGTTGGCGAATTTCTCAAGAAGATCAAAGACCTCGCTGGCCTTTTTCTTCGGCACTCCGTTTTCTGCCGCGCCCTTTTCAAACTTCGGGCGTTCGGCGTCCATCGCCTCTTTGATTTTCTTACCCATCGCCCGGCGCAACAGGTCCGCACCGCCAAGCGAGTAGCCCGCCATGACCTGGGCGATCTGCATCACCTGCTCCTGATAAACAATGATGCCCTGCGTTTCCTCAAGGATGTGGTCGATCAGCGGGTGGACGGATTCCAGTTCTTTCTGACCGTTCTTCACCTGACAATAGGTGGGGATGTTTTCCATCGGACCCGGCCGGTAAAGCGCCACAAGCGCAACAATATCTTCGATACAGTTGGGCTTCATCTGCTGCAGCGCACTCATCATGCCGCCGGATTCCACCTGGAACACCGCCACGGTTTTGGCGCTGGCGTAGAGCTTATAGGTGACCTCATCGTCCAGCGGGATCGCCCCGATGTCATCCACCGCCCCTTCTGGCGGCTCATAAAGTTCGGTTCCATCAGGGCCAATATGCAGGTGACGGCCGTTTTTCTTGATCAGATCAACGGCGTTTTGAATCACAGTCAGGGTTTTCAGGCCCAGAAAGTCAAACTTCACCAGCCCCGCCTGCTCGACCCATTTCATGTTGAACTGGGTCGCTGGCATGTCGGAACGCGGATCCTGGTAAAGCGGCACCAACCGGTCCAGAGGCCGATCCCCAATCACCACACCGGCCGCGTGGGTCGAGGCGTTTCGCAGCAACCCTTCAACCTGCATCCCGTAGTTCAGCAGACGGTCCACCACCGCCTCATTGCGGGCTTCTTCGCGCAGGCGCGGCTCTTCTTTCAGGCTGTCTGCAATGGACAGCGGCTTCACCCCTTCCACTGGAATCAGCTTGGACAGGCGATCGACCTGACCGTAGGGCATTTGTAGTACCCGCCCAATATCACGCACCGCCGCCTTGGACAGCAATGCACCAAAGGTAATGATCTGGCCCACCTTGTCGCGGCCATATTTTTCCTGAACGTATTTGATCACCTCCTCGCGCCGGTCCATGCAAAAGTCGATATCGAAGTCCGGCATGGATACCCGCTCGGGGTTAAGAAAACGTTCAAACAGCAAACTGTAGCGCAGCGGATCAAGGTCGGTGATGGTCAGCGCATAGGCCACCAATGATCCCGCACCAGAGCCCCGTCCTGGGCCCACCGGAATGCCATGATCCTTGCCCCATTGGATAAAATCCGCAACAATCAGGAAGTAGCCGGGGAACCCCATGCCCTCGATAATGTCCAACTCAAAATCGAGGCGTGCCTGATATTCTTCAAGGGTGGCGGCGTGGGGAATCACCTTCAAACGCGCCTGCAGACCGTTGTTGGCCTGACGGCGCAGTTCGGCAACCTCATCGTCGGCAAACTTCGGCAGGATCGGATCCCGCCGATACGTACCAAAGGCGCAGCGGCGGGCAATTTCAACCGTGTTCTCAATCGCTTCGGGCAGGTCCGCGAAGAGGGTGATCATTTCCTCCTGCGATTTGAAGTAATGCTGCGGCGTCAGGCGGCGGCGCGGTTCGGCCTGATCCACATAGGTGCCTTCCGAAATACAGATCAGCGCATCATGCGCCTCATACATATCGGATTTCGGGAAATAGACATCATTGGTGGCGACCAGCGGCAGCCCCATGTCATAGGCCATTTCAACAAAGTGCCGTTCGCACAGGCGCTCCTCTGATGGCAGGCCGTCCTCACCTGGATGGCGTTGCAGTTCGACGTAAAGCCGTTGCGGATAGAGCGCCGCCAGTTTGCGCATCAGCACCTCAGCCTTGTCACGTGCACCCTGCTGGATCAACTGGCCGATGGGCCCTGTCGCGGCACCGGTCAGACAGATCAGACCGGCGGAAAACTCTTCCAGTTCGGCAACGGACACCTGCGGTAATTGCCCGTCGCCATCAACATAGAGGCAGGACGAAAGCCGCATAAGGTTTTCGTAGCCCTCTTCAGTCTGGGCCAGCAAAACAAGGGGCGCGGGCAGCGGCGGTGGATCCCCCGGCACGGCCTCCGTATAGGTGACATCCACCTGACAGCCGACAATGGGCTGGATCCCGGCGCCCTGCGCAGACACCGAAAACTCCAGCGCCGCAAACAGCGAGTTGGTGTCGGTCACCGCCACCGCTGGCATACCTGCATCTGCGCAGAGGCCGGGCAGTTTTTTCAGCCTCAAGGCCCCTTCCAACAGGGAATATTCGGTATGGGTGCGAAGGTGGATGAATCGAGGCGCGTCAGTCATGGCCGCATCCTAAGCCACGCCCAGCGCAGGGGGAAGGCAGGAAAGCCGTGCTCGGCATGGAACTTGCTGAATGCTAAGGTTAGCGAACAGAAACGAAGATGTGATAGACCATGTTCCTGCCTTTTGACCCCAAGGCCGATCTGGAAATCGACCGCGTGATTATGGCCACGCCGGCCAATGTCTGGCGCTGCTGGACGGAACCGGATCTGCTGAAGCAATGGTTCTGCCCCAAACCAGTGGAGATGAAGGAAGTCCGCCTTGATCCACGTCCCGGCGGTGAGTTCTACGCCCGTATGAGGACACCTTCGGGCAAGTCCGTGGTTACTGACGGTTGCGTGCTGAACTTCAGTCCGGAAAAAATGTTGGTGATCACAGACGCCCTTTCGCCGGGGTTTCACCCGCGCAAACGCAGCTTTCTGACCACGGTGGTTTTGCTCTCGCCCGAAGTGCTGGGGACCCGCTATATCATCCGTGCCCTGCATGATGATGAAGCCGGCAGAATTGCTCATGAAAACATGGGGTTCTACGAAGGCTGGGGGCGTTCAACCGATCAGTTGGAAGAACTGGCGAAATCGTTGCGGTGATGCGGCAATGACGGGCGCTAACAAAAGTCCAAAAGTTGCGCCCAAATTTTCAGCAACGAAACATTCTTAGCTGCAGCGCAGAGACATTTTTTCTTGAAATGACGGCAAAAAGCCGCTCTGCTGCCGTGGCAAGCAAGGACGCCCGCACGTTTTCTACGCCGCATCGAAGACGCGCTTTCAGGGCAGGACACTTGGTAAGGCGGCAGGTTTTAAAGCACATGGATGTCCCCTTTCTTCGTTTAGGAGAGAGCGTGGAACTGCGTGAAGTGGGTAAGACCACAGACCTGCTGGCCGTCACCTGCCTCGCATGTTCCACCCCCGGCACCATCGCCAACGTCGCCTCCTGCAGGGGCGCGGCCACAGCGATGATCGGCTCTGCATACCCCCCAGGAATCCGGCACCCAATAATTCGGCACGGACGCACCACGCGCCGCGCCCCCGCGAACCGCCTCCAAAGAGGCGCGAAAAGGGAACGTCTTACGTGCTATGATCGTAAGGCGTGTTCCCCGCTGCCCATTGCCGATGGCAGGGCGCAGGCGCTAAAAAGGGCCAAAGCGGACAACTCCGCTCAACGAAAGGAAAAATGCGCGTGACAGGGACGCTACTCACACTCAATGGGCTGACCAAGGCCTACCCGGGCGTTGTGGCCAACAACAACGTTTCGTTCGAGATAGGCGAAGGCGAAGTCCACGCCCTCCTTGGCGAAAACGGGGCCGGAAAATCGACCTTGGTGAAAATGATCTACGGTCTGGTCAAACCCGACAGTGGCAACATGGTGATGCGAGGGCAGGAATATGCCCCGGTGAAACCCTCCGCTGCCCGTCAGGCGGGCGTTGCGATGGTGTTTCAGCACTTCTCGCTGTTTGACGCGCTGAACGTGGCCGAAAACATTGCCCTGGGGATGGAAAATCCACCGAAAATGGGCGATCTGGCCAGCCGCATCAAAGAGGTGTCGGAAACCTACGGGCTGCCGCTGGATCCCTTCCGCACCGTGGGGGACCTTTCGGCCGGCGAACGCCAGCGGGTCGAGATCATTCGCTGCCTGTTGCAGGACCCCAAGCTTTTGATCATGGACGAGCCGACCTCGGTTCTGACCCCGCAAGAGGTCGACATTCTGTTCGAAACCCTGCGCAAACTCTCCGCCGAAGGCACCGCGATCCTCTATATCAGCCACAAGCTGGAAGAGATCCGCGCCCTATGTGACAACGCCACCATCTTGCGTCTTGGCGAAGTGGTGGGGGACTGTGTTCCACGCGAAACCACAGCCCGCGATATGGCCGAGATGATGGTGGGTTCCAAGCTGCACGTGCCAGAACGCGCGGGTGGCGATATCGGCCCGGTCCTGTTGGAATTGAACGACCTCTCCGTCGATTCCCCTGCCGAATTTGGCACCGCGCTGAAGGGCATCACCATGCAGGTGCGATCAGGTGAAATTCTGGGCATCGGTGGCGTTGCAGGCAACGGTCAGGACGAACTGCTGGGCGCGCTGTCGGGTGAGTTGCTCACCAGCCCCGGCACAATTGTTCTGGAAGGCAAAGAGGTCGGCAACCTCGGGCCGGTTGCACGCCGCAAACTGGGCCTGCTGACCGCCCCCGAGGAACGTCTGGGCCACGCCGCCGCGCCGGATATGAGCCTGATCGAGAACGCAGTTCTCACCGGTTCAGTACGCGAAGGGCTGGAAAACAATGGCTTCCTGAAATGGAACAAAGCCCGCAGCTTTGCCGAGACAATCATCGAGAAGTTTGACGTCCGCACTCCCGGACCGGGCAATGCAGCCCGTTCGCTGTCTGGCGGTAACTTGCAGAAGTTTGTGATCGGCCGCGAGGTGTTGCAGCGCCCTGAAGTGTTGGTGGTGAACCAGCCGACCTGGGGCGTTGACGCAGCCGCTGCGGCGGATATCCGTCAGTCCCTGCTGAATCTGGCAGCTGCAGGTGCAGCCGTGATCTGTATCAGTCAGGATCTGGATGAACTGATGGAAATCTCGGACCACTTCGCCGCATTGAACGAAGGCCGCCTGTCCGACATCCGCACGGCCAAGGGCCTGACGGTGGATGAGATTGGCCTGATGATGGGTGGTGCCCACGGAATGGAGGTGGCCCATGTCTGAGCTGCTCCGCATTGAGAATTTGAAGAACATTGAAAAGGAGGGCGCGGCGTGATCAAGCTGGAGAAACGTCCCCAGCCGTCTAAGGCCTGGACCTACCTGACCCCGCTGTTGGCGGTGGCACTGACGATGATTGTGGGCGGCGCGCTCTTTGCCTGGCTGGGCAAAGACCCGTTAGTGGCGATCAAGACCATCTTCTGGGAACCACTGTTTTCAGAGTTTGCCTTCTATTATCGGCCACAGTTGCTGGTGAAAGGCGCTCCGCTGGTGCTGATCGCCATTGGCCTCAGCCTTGGTTTTCGGGCCGGCATCTGGAACATCGGTGCCGAAGGACAGTACATCATGGGCGCGATTGTCGGCGCCGGTGTTGGCCTGGCCTTCTACCCGATGGAAAGTTTCATCATTTTCCCTTTGATGGTCATTGCGGGCGCCCTGGGTGGTTGGTTCTGGGCAATGATCCCAGCCTTGCTGAAGGTGCGTTTTGGTACCAATGAGATCCTCGTGTCTCTGATGCTGGTCTATGTGGCCGAGCAGCTGTTGGCCTCGGTCTCGCTGGGGCTGCTGCGCAACCCCGAGGGCATGGGCTTCCCCGGCTCACGGAACCTGCGTGACTATGCGTCGGCCTACAACGGCGACCTGATTGCCAACACCGGGATGCACTGGGGCGTTGTGACCGCGCTGATTGCGGTGATCTTTGCCTATGTGCTGCTGAACCGTCACATGCTGGGTTTCCACATCCGCCTGACCGGCGAAGCCCCCCGTGCAGCCAAGTTTGCCGGGGTGAACCCGACCCGTCTGATCCTGATCTGTCTGGGGGCCTCTGGCGCATTGGCCGGTGTTGCGGGTCTCTTTGAAGTGTCCGGCCCTGCCGGTCAGATCAGCATCGACTTCAACGTTGGTTATGGTTTCACCGCCATCATCGTGGCCTTCTTGGGCCGCCTGCATCCTGTTGGCATCCTGCTGGCCGGAGCGCTGATGGCGTTGACCTATATCGGCGGCGAAATTGCACAGTCGAAACTTGGCCTGCCTGCCGCAGCGATCCAGCTGTTCCAGGGCATGCTGTTGTTCTTCCTTTTGACCGTGGACGTTCTGACCAACTTCCGCATCCGTCTGGCAAAGCGTGAGGTGGCGTGATGGACTTTTCTTCGATTAATCCGGTCCTGCTGCTGGCCTCTCTGATTGTGGCGGCAACGCCTCTGCTGTTGGCCGCCATTGGCGAGCTGGTGGTGGAAAAGGCCGGGGTTTTGAACCTCGGCGTGGAAGGCATGATGATCACCGGCGCGATCTGCGGCTTTGCGATCGCGGTGAACACCGGCTCCCCTGTTCTGGGTCTCTTTGCAGCGGCCATTGGGGGGGGGGGCGCTGAGCTTCCTCTTTGCGGTGCTGACCCAGTACACGCTGGCGAACCAAGTGGCGTCGGGTCTGGCGCTGACCCTGTTTGGCCTGGGCCTGTCGGCGCTGATCGGTCAGGGCTACCAGGGCATTAAGCCGCCCAGCTTCCCCCGGTTCGATATCCCGCTGCTGTCGGATATCCCGTTCATCGGGCCGATCCTGTTCACCCAGGACTTCATCGTCTACCTCGCCTTTTTCCTGACGCTCGGCGTCTGGGCGGTGCTGAAATTCACCCGCGCGGGCCTGATCCTGCGTGCGGTGGGCGAAAGCCACGATGCCGCCCATGCGCTTGGCTATAAGGTGGTGCGCATTCGGGTTCTGGCGATCCTGTTTGGCGGCGCCTGTGCCGGTATGGGCGGGGCCTATATCAGCCTGATCCGGGTGCCGCAGTGGACCGAGGGCATGACCGCCGGCATCGGCTGGATCGCGCTGGCGCTGGTGGTTTTCGCCAGCTGGAAACCCTGGCGCGTGCTGCTGGGGGCCTGCCTGTTTGGCGGCATCAACGTGTTGCAGCTGAACCTGCAGGCGGCGGGTGTGGCCATTCCAGTCGAGCTGCTGGCGATGTCGCCTTATGTCATCACCATCGTGGTGCTGGTCATCATGTCCGGCGACCGTTCGGGCGCGCCTGCCTCTCTGGGCAAGCCGTTCCACGCGGGCAACTGATCCAACCCCCGGCCGGATCCCGCTGGGTTCGGCCGGGAGTGCCTAATATTTGATCAAACATTCAAATTGACCCGAATGCAGATCAGATCGACCAGACGCAACTCTGGTAAAATGCTAAAAGAATGAGCAAAAGACTCGCAACATAGGGCAAGCCGTTGCAAAAGAAGGGCAAACCCGACTGACAATGACTTCAACAAGGAGAGCGAAGATGAAAAGAAGAACCCTGCTTGCAAGCGCAGCCCTGGCAATGGGCCTGGCCTCCGCCGGTTTCGCCGCAGACAAAACCAAGGTTGGTTTCGTCTACGTCGGCCCCGTTGGCGATGGTGGCTGGACCTATGAGCATGATCAGGGCCGTAAAGCCGTGGTTGAGGCGTTTGGCGACAAGGTTGAAACCGTTTATGTCGAAAGCGTCCCAGAAGGCCCCGATGCCGAACGTGTGATGACCCAGATGGCGCTGGAAGGCGCGGACCTGATCTTCACCACCTCGTTTGGCTACATGGACCAGACCATCAACGTGGCGAAGAAATTCCCCAACGTGAAGTTCGAGCACGCCACCGGTTACAAAACCGCTGACAACGTTTCGGTTTACTCGGCACGTTTCTACGAAGGCCGTGCTGTTCAGGGCCATATCGCTGGCAAAATGACCGAGAGCAACGTTGTGGGCTACATCGCCTCCTTCCCGATCCCCGAAGTTATTCGTGGCATCAACTCGGCCTATATCCACGCCAAGAAGGTGAACCCGGACGTCGAATTCAAAATTATCTGGGCCTACACTTGGTTTGATCCGGCCAAAGAAGCCGACGCTGCGAAGGCATTGATCGAACAGGGCGCAGACGTGATCCTGCAGCACACCGACTCCACCGCGCCTCTGGCCGCCGCGTCGGAAGCTGGCAACGTCATCGGCTTTGGTCAGGCATCTGACATGGCCGAATACAAAGACGGCCCGCGTGTGTCCTCGATCATCGACAACTGGGCGCCGTACTACATCGAGCGCACCCAAGCGGTCATGGAAGGCACCTGGGAATCGGTTTCGACCTGGGACGGCATTGGCGCTGGCATGGTGGGCATCGGTGAGATCACCGACAAAGTACCGGCCGACGTAAAAGCCGAAGCCGAAGCGATGAAGTTCGAGCTGGCCACCGGCAAGTACCACGCCTTCACCGGCCCGCTGAACAAGCAGGACGGCACCCCTTGGCTGGCCGCTGGCGAAACCGCCGATGACGGCACTCTGGCAGGCATGAACTTCTACGTTGAAGGCATCGACGCCGAAATCCCGAACTAAGCTTTGCGGCAGTTCCAATTCTCAGAAGCCCCGCTCCGGCGGGGCTTTTTCTTTGCCCCTACATGCAGCGCCTTGCGGACGGTGGATTAGGAAAATGGCACCCCCTGCCCTATAGTGATCCAGGCGACCCACTTGGAGCCTTTCGATGATCCAAATGCTGCCCAATCCCGACAATGGCGTTTTCCTAACCTATACGGGCATGGAAACCGATCTGATCTACAATAAAGGCGTGGACCTGCCTGGTTTCGCCACCCACCCGTTGTTGGCCAGCCGCGAAGGTCAGGATTGGTTGCGCCCCTATTACGACAGTCAGATCGTGCTGGCACGGGCCGCTGGTATCGGCTGCATTCTGGAGGCACCGACCTGGGCCGCCAATCGCGATCGCGGCCGTGACATCCACTGTTCAGAAACCGTGCTGCATCAGCGCAATCTACAGGCCCTCGACCTGCTGGCCGACATCCGGCGCAAACACTGGCGCCGCCAAGAAGCCCCCACGATCCTACTCAGCGCCAATATTGGCCCGCGCCACGACAGCTATGCCCCCGCCGCGCAAATGTCCGCTGCAGAGGCCGAAAACTACCACGGTGCCCAGATCCAAAGCTTTGCAACAACCGAAGCCGATCTCATCACCGCCTACACCCTCTCCCATGCTGCTGAGGCAATTGGCATTCTGAACGCCTCGGCCGACACTGCGCTTCCCACCGTAATCTCCTTCACCGTCGAAACGGATGGCAGGCTGCCCAGCGGCCAACCATTGCAGGACGCCATAGAAGAGGTCGACCAGGCCACTGACCGTGCAGCTTGCTACTTCATGGTCAATTGCGCCCACCCCAGCCATTCCTCCAATGTTCTGGATCACGCCCCTTGGGTGCAGCGGCTTCACGGCGTGGTGGCCAATGCCTCACGTTGTAGCCACGCTGAGCTGGAGGCCTCGGAAGAATTGGACGCCGGGGACCCGGTGGAGTTTGCCCGGCTGATGATGGCGCTGCATCATGAGCACCCCCAAATCACCGTCCTTGGCGGCTGCTGCGGCACCGACATGCGGCACCTTCATGAAATGACAAAGCGCGTTTAGATCCGCATTCGGAACATAGCCCCCATGACACAGGCCCCCAAACAGCTTTCAGACACAGCCACAACCGGGGGCTGCCTTTGCGGCGCTGTTAAACTGGAAACATCAGGCAGCCCCAAAAGGGTCGGTATCTGTCATTGCCGCGATTGCCGAAAACACCACGGCGCGCTGTTCTTTGCTGCAGCAGTTTTTGCCTCCAATCAGGTGACCATCACCGGCGAAACGAACAGCTTTCGCGGCCGGCATTTCTGCCCCACCTGCGGCTCCAGCGTCTATGCCGTCAGCGACGAGGAGGTCGAGGTGCACCTAGGCGTCCTGGATCACAACAGCCCCTGGACGCCCAGCTATGAATTGTGGTGTGTTCGCCGCGCCCCCTGGCTCACCGCTATCCAAGGCGCCACCCAGCACCCAAGGAAACGGTCGTGACTGCTGGCCCCAAGTAGCGCAGGTTGCCAGATCAGTTCAGCGGCAAGCTAACCCGGAATTGCAAGGTTTCCATACCGGGATTAACTTTGCCGTTCAGATCTGCATTGGATCTGTGGTCATAGGACACCCCCATACGCCACCCTGAACGGAAGGTGTACCCCAGCTCAACACCCGAACGAAACTCAATTGGAAAGCCCAGATCGGGCCCATCCCCCTGCACATAAATCCCCGGCATGGCGTGCAACTGGATATAGGCCCCGCTGTTAAACTCCTTGGTCCACAGCTGACCAAAGCCCAGCCAAGCATCGCCGGTGTCAGTTACCGACAGCCCAATGCTGTTCTGGAATGGCCCCATCTTGTGATCCATGTCGTAGCGCACATAAGCTTCTTCGCCGATCCAGTCCTGTTGAAACTGAACGCCGCCCCCCCCGACAGACAGCCGCGCCTGTTCAGGTGATCGCGCGAGGCAGCCTTCATCACAGTAATTCATCTTCATATCGGTCAAACCGACAATGGCAAAAAGGACAGCAAAGGTTCCGTTCATCGGGCAGGCTCCGTTGGTTTCCTCCCTCCTAGAGCAACGCGGCCTTTCTGTCATCCCAACGTCAATTAGGCGCCCCCTAAACCCCGCTCATTGCGACCAATTCGCCACCCATTCAAAGACAATTTGGCCCTCGAAACAGGGGCTTGAAAAAAAACTGAACAAAGGCGCAAAAAATTCACAAAACCCTCTGGACACCCCCCGCCCCCTCGCATAGAACGCCCCCACCCGAACGGAGACGTTCACCCAGGCCCGGGTAGCTCAGGGGTAGAGCAGTGGATTGAAAATCCTCGTGTCGGTGGTTCGATTCCGCCCCCGGGCACCATTTACTTAGAAATTTTCCTTAAATATCAATAACGTAATGGATTGCATGCTTCCCGTATCCGCCATTCAATCCACCACTTGCATTCACGTGGTCTAATGGCGTCAATCAGTTTTCAACTGAGCGAACATACAATGGGCCTCAATTCGCGAACACATGCATGAATTCATCTATTGGTATTTGTAATCTTACAAGTCAGACCGGTTGCCTCTAGTGGGCCCGGTGGCTAGAGTTAACTGAAGCGGCGTTTGAGAGAGCAGGAAAAAGAAAGTGAGCTATCGGATCATTGATCTTTTCTCTGGAGCAGGTGGATTGACGCAGGGGTTCATTGAGGTTGGTGATGATGCGTTTAAGCCTGTTTTTGCGTTGGATAACAACGAAGCGGCTATTGCGACATATAACGAGAACTTTGGTGGACATGGGATCGTTGCCGACATCGAGAAATGGGTAAAGGGGGATGTCCCAGAGGCCGATCTGGTCATCGGTGGCCCCCCTTGCCAAGGCTTCAGTCTCCTGAACAAAAAGCGCACCGGGGATGAACGTCGCGCATTATGGGAGCCGTTTCTGGAGACGGTCCAAAAATCCGGAGCAATAGCATTTGTGATGGAGAATGTTGCCCAGCTCGCCAAGTCTCCTGAATTGGATGACATCAAAGCACAAGCTGAGCGGATTGGTTTCCAAACTGTTGTCGGCGTCCTGAATGCAGCAGATTATGGAGCTCCTCAGGTCCGAAGAAGAACTTTTGTCTTAGGCTGGAACACCTCAATGTTTGTTGAGGGATTGTCCTTGCCGAAACCAAGTCATGCGTCGCCAAAGGAAGAGAGCAGCTTGCCACCTTGGCGGACCGTGCATGACGCAATTGCAGATTTGCCTCCCGCTCCGATAGGAACGGAAATTGGAGACGACCCTGTTCTCGGACTACATTTTGGTCGAAATCCTACTAAGCTTAGTCAAATGCGTTATCGGCATGTGCCCGAAGGCGGTAATCGTTTTGATCTTCAAAGAAATGCGGAGCACCTTACCCCCGCTTGTTGGATTAGGAAAAAGTCTGGGGGGACTGATCTTTTTGGACGCTTATGGTGGGATCGGCCTTCGGTAACTATTAGGACGGAATTTTTCAAACCAGAAAAGGGGCGGTACTTGCACCCAATCGAGCATCGTCCAATTACTCATCGTGAAGCTGCTCGATTGATGGGGTTTGAAGACACTTTCGAGTTTCGAGGGTCAAAGATTGAAATTGCAAAGCAGATTGGCAACGCCGTTCCACCTGATCTGGCTCGCGCGATAGCTAGAGCGGTTTTGGTTGCTTTTAACAGTCGAGAAAAAAGTACTAATGCCGAAGAAAACCAAAGTAGCCGGGCTGCCTGAAGCAAACCTCCAAGATCTCCAAACACTGCTTGCCGATTTTTCTTCCGTTCTCGAAAAGGAAGAGGATGTTCGGCAGCGTGTTCTAGCTTTGATCCCGTCCTTTTACGGCCTAAGAAAATTAGGCATTTCGTTACTGCCCGACGTAGATGAAAACGCTGCTCGCGCTCGCATTTTGAAGTATTTTCAAAAGTACCAAGGCAACGTCTTGGACGGAGATGAGTTGATGGTCGTCTCCGGTATAAGTGAGTGGGCGCGGCGGGTACGAGAGCTGCGTGTTGAGTTCGGTTGGAAAATTTGTTCCGGCGTCACATTTGAGCAGATGTCGCAAGATGATCCCGCAACGCTGAACTCGCTGACAAACAGTCTAGGTGTGGACCCGACCCAGTTGAAGCCATCCCAGTATGTACTGGTCTCGTCCGAGCAGGACCGTGATGCTGCTTACCGCTGGCGGCTTCTCAACCAAATACGGAAGAAAAACGCGGCTGTTAAAACCAAACTCGAAGAGTATTTTCTTGCCAATGTAGGTAAGCAAATCTCAGGCGAAGAGCTCCGTTACCTAGCCAAAGACCGAAATGAATGGGCGCGACGTGTGCGAGAGTTGAGGACCGAGGAGGGTTGGTCGATAGCAACCCGACAAACCGGTAGGCCCGATTTGCCAGTGGGCGTTTACATTCTTCAGAATGATCTTCAAGCGGAGCCCCATGACAGGAAGATCAAAGATGATGTGAGGGTTGCGGTGTTGGAAAGGGACAACTTTTGTTGTCAATTCAAAGGGTGTGGATGGCGTGTTGAGGACGCCAAGCCGGGCGATCCGAGGCATTTTCTGGAGTTGCATCACAAACAGCACCACCATCAAGGCGGCTCAAATGATGCTGAAAACTTAGTAACCCTTTGCAACGTGCATCACGATGCTGTGCATAGGGACAAAAACCACAAGTTCTATTAGCAGCATGGTTGCGCGGCGGTTCCATTTTCTCAACCTAGTAGGTCGAAGTGCCGTCGGCCGCCAAAAGTTCATGTCTAACAGTACAGTGGGGTGTTGTGAGGGGTGGGAACAACGTCTGATCAGCCCCACCCAAGTGGTCCAATTTGAATGTTAGTGCATTATTGGCCTGGGTTCCATCAAGACGATGGTTTCTGGGGCCGGTGGGCGGTAGCCCAAGGCACTGTGTGGTCGTTTCGTGTTGTAGTGTTTTCTCCATTCTTCGATCAGGATTTGCGCCTCCCTTAGCGAGAAGAAGACCTCTCCGTTAAGTAGTTCATCCCGAAGCCTTGCGTTGAAGCTTTCGCAGTATCCGTTCTCCCAAGGTGATCCCGGCTCAATGTAGGCGGTCTTAGCGCCGACCGCTGCAATCCAATTGCGGACGGCCTGAGCAATGAACTCCGGGCCGTTGTCCGACCGTATGAAGGCAGGAACGCCGCGCAAGATAAACAAGTCCGTCAGCGCATCGATAACCTCTGTCGAGTTGAGCTTGCGCTTCACCTTGATCGCTAGGCATTCCCGGCTGTGTTCATCCAAGATATTGAGCGTTCGGAACGCTTTCCCGTCATCGGTTCGATGATGCACGAAGTCATACGACCACACATGGTTGCGGTACTCCGGTCGCAAACGAACACACGAGCCATCGTTGAGCCAGAGCCCCCCTTTCTTCGGCTGTTTCATTGGCACTTTGAGCCCTTCACGCCGCCACAAACGTTCGACACGCTTGTCATTCACAAGCCATCCGGCGTCTCTGAGCAATGCTGCGATCCGGCGGTAGCCATACCGACCATACTGGCGGGCCAGTTCGATCATATCAGCCACTAGACGCTCTTCGTCAGCACGGCCAACCGGCAAACGCCGTTGTGTGGATCGGTGCTGTCCCAGGACACGACAGGCTCGCCGCTCTGATACCCTGAACTGGCTGCAAACATGATCGATACAGGCACGACGGCGCGAAGGGCTTAGTAGTTTCCCCGTGCAGCTTCCGAAAGTATGAGTTTGTCCAGCGTAAGGTCCGACACGGCTCGACGCAGCCGATCATTCTCTTTCTGAAGCCTCTTTAGTTCCTTCAGTTGGTCAGTTCCCATTCCGCCGTATTGCTTACGCCAGCGATAGAATGTCTGTTCCGTTATCTGAACCTGCCTGATTGCATCAATGCGCGGCATTCCCTGACCGCACAACACCTCAACCTGCCGCAACTTCGTGACAATCTCTTCCGGCTTGTGTCGTTTGATTCCCATATTTGATCCTCCGTTTACTAACTATACGGGTGGACCAATTCAGTGGGGGAGGATCATGCCAGCCACCAGATGACAATGGTTGCGGGCTTGTTGTCCTTGGGTTTGGCATTGCCGACAAAGTCGAAATAGATCCAGCACATCACGAACATCGACACGCCGCCGATCACGAAATTGACCAGCACGTCGGGCGTGACCTTGTATATACCTTTCTCGGACAAGGTTACGACCAGCTTGAAAAACCCTCTCCCAGAACGATCAGCGTCAACAACGCAAACCGCTCGGACATGTGTCCAAGGCGCGGGGCAAAACGATCAAACCGCAGTACGCTGATCCGTGGAATCATGTAGACCAATTGGGTGGTCACCATGGCCGCCGCAAAAACCCAGTAGGCCAGGGGTTTGGGCAAGAATGCCGTTGCCGCGAAAATCGCGGCTAAGATCAGAAAATTGCGAATGTGTTCGTTGCAGAACGATTTGCTCGCGGCGTTGGTGCGACGCGCTCGGAAATACAGGGCGGCCATCAACAGGCGATTGGCCGCGAAGCCCAGTGCAAAGAACGTCCAGCCTTTGCCATCGATGGCCGGGATCGCGGCGGCCATGAACATAACGGTACAGATCATCAGTGACATGATGATCCGGTGCCAGAAATCGGTGCTGACATAGATGGAGTTGAAGATGCTTAGCTCACCCCAGGCATACCAAAGGGCAATGAAAACACCGGCAAAGGTCAAAAACCCTTGCAGGTCCAGATGATCCGACAGGTAGTTCCCCAAAAGGAAGATCGTCACCACATGGATCAGATCATAGAACAACTCGACCCAGTGGACGTGGTCATGAGTGTTCTCAAGATCGTGGTGATGCTGTGGTTTCCGCCACATCGGATGATCATTCAGGGCCATGTCGGGGTCTTTCTGCTATTGGATGGCCCGCCCCAACCGGGGCGGGGTAAAAGAGATCAACGATCGTCGGGATGCACCCAGGCGTATTTTTCCATGCCGCGATCCAGTCGCGTGTGGGCCAGTGCATTGGTGAAGTTCGAGATCAGCTTGGCAGCCAGTCCCGTCAGCACGTCCAGCGCCGCCTTGCGGTCATAGCCCGCATCCAGAAACGCCTGCAGGCGGTCGTCGCCGATATGGCCGCGCTTCTCAAGCAACTCTCGGGCAAAGCTTTGCAAAGCCGCCAGCTTGGGGTCGGCCAGCGTTCGGCCTTCGCGCAGATCGTCGATGACGTCATCGGGCATCTTGGCCCGTTTCATCATCATCGTGTGCCCGGCCATGCAGTAATGGCAGCGATTGATGAAGTTCGAAGTCATGAAGACCACCTGCGCCTCGAGCAACGTGAACGAGCTGTGCTTGAGGAACAGGTCGAACGCTTTTTGATAGGTCTCGTAAGTCACCGGGCTTTCGGCAAACAGAGCGTGCAGGCTGATCAGACCGCCAAATTCGGCCACGGTCCGATCAATCAGAAGTTTCGAATCTTCGGGAGCGGTGTCCTTGGTGTGATAGGTAAAGGCGGTGACATTAGCGTCTGTATCGAGCATGTCTCAATCCTTGTTCACATCGGAAGAAAAACGAGCGGCATTCGCCTTGGCCGCCGCATCAATATCACCCTTGCCGAAGGCCGAAGGACGTGGCTCGGGCAATTGCAGAGCCTCCTGCACTCTCGGCATCGCATCGAGCCGGGCGAACCAAGCCTGAAGGTTGGGCAAGCCTTCGATATCCACGGTCGCCCAGAAATAGCTGCGCGCCCAAGGATAGGTGGCGATATCGGCAATCGACATCTCGCTGCCGACCAGCCAGTCGCGACCCTTAAGCCGCGTATCCAGCACTTCCAGCAAGCGGCGGCTTTCGGCCACGTAGCGGTCGATGGCATAAGGCACCTCATCGCCATTGGGCTTGGCGATGCGCTGAAAATACATCGCCTGCCCCATGATCGGACCTATATGGCCGACCTGAAAGAACAGCCATTGCAGCGTCTCGGACCGCTCCACCGGGTCGGAGGACAGGAACCGCCCATATTTTTCGGCCAGGTGCCACAGGATTGCCCCGCTTTCAAAGATCGCGCGCCCTTCGGCCCGATCCCAGATCGTCGGGATCTTGCCGTTCGGGTTCATCTTCACGTAGTCGGGAGCGTGCTGTTCCTTCTTCGAGAAGTCGACATTGACCAGCTCGTAGTCGATCTCGGCCTCGTGCAGGAAGATGAGCGGCTTCCACCCGTTCATCGTGTTCGCGGTGTAGAGAACGATATCAGGCCGCGGCATGTTCGGCCTCCGAGAAGACGGCACCCAGATGGGCATCGAAGCGAGCGAAGTCAGCCTCGATTTCCGGATTCTTCATCACGTCGAAAGCGGCAAACGTCGGCAACGGCGTCATGTCAAAGAATTGAGCGTTCAGGTGCAGAGGGCGTAGAAGATCGTCGACGCTACCACCTTGGAAGAAGGGCTCTGATGGATCGTCGAAAGCCTCGCGCGGGGCGTTGAAAGTGACTGAAAGCATGTATTTGGTGCCGGTCAGCGTGCCGCCCATGCCATAGTTTTCCTTGGGTGCCTCTGGGGTGCGACCGTCGCCGTTGGTCAGTCGACCGTCCATACCGACGGTGTAGACCTCGTCCATGTATTTCTTGAACGACCACGGCGCGCCCATCCAGTTGATTGGGAATTGCATGATTACCGTGTCGGCCCAGATGTGGCTGTCGACTTCGGCATTGGCGTCGTAGCCTTCGGCCACGGTGGTCAAACGCACGATGTGCCCCTGCGCCTCCAGGAAGGCGCGGGCGCGGTCCACCAGTGTGGCGTTCAGCGTGCCGGGTGCGAATTCATAGGGTTGTGCTCCGTTCAGAATCAGGATGTTGCTCATGGTCGGTTCCTTTGTGTTTCGGCGGGCCCCACTTGACTCGCGGCCCGTTCGAGGGGAAATTGCGATCGCAAGGAACTGAAATCAACCAGTATACTTTTGGTAACCTTAAGATTAGAAGTGAGGGCACCACATGCGTGCAAGAGTCGAAGACGACCCCCAGGGCAGGCGGCAGGTCTATGAGGCCTGTTTTGAACCTTGCGCGATCGAAAAGGGCATGAGGATCATCGGCGGAAAATGGACCGGGTCGATCCTGTGGCACCTCAAGGACGGTCCGGTCAGGTTCAACGATCTGGCTCGGATGGTTGGTGGCGCATCCAAGAAGATGATCACCGAACGTCTGCGCCAACTGGAAACGCAGGGGCTGGTCCGGCGCGAAGTCATGGATACAGCCCCGGTGTCCGTTCACTACGAGATCACCGAGTTCGGGCGCAGTGCGCTGGGCTTCCTCAACGAGCTTCGTAAATGGAGCGAAGGTTTACCGCAGGAAATCCACGCCGATGGCTGAACTCCCCCGGCTGAAGCCCGACCCTATTCCCGTGATCCATCCAGTCCCGGAATTCGCCGTCAGCGGCGCGCGCGCGGCGGTTTACGAGCGCACCAAGAAGGGCCTCGGCGTCCCATGGATGGGCGTGGTTGCCATGGCCTTCGCGCATTACCCCCGGTTCTATGACACCCTGTGGTCGGCCATGGAGCCAATCACGGGAACCAAGGTGTTTAGACAGGCCTGCCAGTCCATGCGTGATGTCGCCGAGCGGGAGGCAGAAGCCATGGAGCCTGCGCCCTTGGTGTCGCGGCTCATTTCGCAGGGCTATGGCGTGCAGGAGATCGACGACATCCGCGCCTGCAACGAAGCCTTTTCCGCCGGTAACATGCCTTACGTCCTGATGGCGACGCTGGCGCGGCTGCTGCTGGAAGGAAACGCATGGCAAGGCGCTGGAGATCTTGGCCGCGCTACGTCCCCAACTCCAGCCATGCCCAAGCCGCCTCTGATGGAACCGCATCACGCCTCAGGCGATCTGGCGGCCCTCTACGGTGAACTCCGCGAGGTGCTCGGGCTGCCTTTCGTCAACACCGACTATCGCGCCTTTGCACGCTGGCCCAGCTATTTCACCTTGGCCTGGAGCGATCTTAAACATCGATTGTCCGAGGCCGGGTATGCCACCAGAGTGGAGTGTGTCCATCAAGCGGCCATCGACCTTGCAGTCTCGCTGCCGAATGCGTCTGGAATAACCCCTGACGCTCTGCGTGACGCAGCCACATCCGATGCATCGTTGGAAGAGATCCTATCAGTGGTGAGGTTGTTCCAGTGGCTTTTGCCGGGTCTGGCGGTGAACGTGGCGTTTTTTCGAAGCCAATTGCAACGTTAATCCGCTGGATTGCCTCAAACGTCGAGCCGATTGCATCGGCATCTTTCAATGGAATAATGCGACCCTGCTTGCTTCGTCCCGCAAGACGTCAATACGCCCACACCACAAATTCGCTGCCAAAACGAAATCCGGCAATGACGGACAACACCGCTGCTTTTGGTTGCCTGGGCTGATGGCTGGTTGAGGACAAGTGTGAACCTGGCGCGGTCGAGTGAAAGACTGAGTTGTCCCGCATTTCGAATGTCGCAAGTTGCGGACGCAAGAACTACCGCTGATTCCGCCGCTCTGCATCATGAGGAACTTCGCCATCGCAGCGAAGGAAATGATACGAGCGCTTGCAGCGAGAACCTTGGGCTTCCGAATTCGGTTCCAAGCTGCCGTTTGATGCCTTATCCGCAAAAGTCCGCTCTGGGCCGCAAGCAGACGTGATCTTTTGGGCGGAGGGCCGTCATTCGCTGCAGTTCTCACCAAGGTCTACATTGCGGGACAAAGCGCCAATTCGCTGCAGATGCTCCAATGACTGCTTTTGTGTTTGCATGTTGCTCCTGAGATCGATTTATGGCGCTTCAGCTTAGGTACTGATGAGACCCAGGTCTGGATGCCGATACGCTTCCGGGTAGCGCATCGGTAATTGCGGCCCCAAAGGTACGACGCCATTCCATGATCGTCCAAAGTAGCCTTGACGACAATGAATCAAGGACCCCGCAGCCGCAACGCCATCTAGCTCGTATACCCGGCACAACCAGCGCCACAGATTCGGATAATCCAGCATCCGCGCGCCATTCAGCTTCATGCGCACATAATACACTGGATCGTGCCGGTAGAGTGTAGGGAAGAGCCGCAGGTCGACCTCGGAAAAAGCCTCACCTGTCAGGAAGGCGCGACCATCCGACAGCAACACTTCAAGGAAGGCGAGCGATTCAAAATAAGCCTCATAAGCCTGTTCATAGACAGCTTGATCCGATGAAAACCCTGCCTTGTAAGCGCCGTTGTTGATCGTCACGTAGATCCGCTCATTCAAGGCATTCACATCACTTAGTAAAGCAGGATCATGAGGCACGAGGGTCGGACGATTCGGCGCCCCACCAAGGGCGCCGGCATGTCGGTCCAGCATCCGGATGATCTCGGCGCTTTCATTGTTGACGATGCGCCTTGCTATCTTGTCGTAAAGGATCGGGACCGATTGCTCATCAGAACCTTCGCGCTGATAAACCTCCTTGGCCAGGCGCAATCCTTCGCCAGTCCCGGTTTCTATCGTACATTCCGGCAAAGGGGCACCGGTCAACGATGCAATCCGTTTTGGGGCAAATTCCCATAGGTTCGGGCCAACAGGATCAGCTTCGTCCGTGCGGTTAGGGAACGCCACGTCCATCGTTATGCTGTTCTTCAACCCAAGCACGGCACGGGCCAAGGTCACGCGGTGGCACCATGGGCAATTCAACGCTACGAACAGGTGATACCGCCCCGGCTCTGGCGGGAAGTCCGGATCGCCGATTGCGTTGCGAAAGCCACTGACGCCGCGCACGAACTCGCCTCGCGCGCGGCGTTCCTTGGCTTTGGATTGGTCTTCTTCAGTCGCGGTGTTTTTGGTCATGGGAAACCCTTTACCCTCTTAGCCGGTGATGCAAGATGATGGGCACGGCCAGTTCTTCCTCATCCCCAAGATGGCGGCTCAAAAAGGCTTCAATCACCGCGCTGGTCCGATGCACACTGGCCGCCTCTTCACGCGCCTGCGTCTCGTCCAGATGCGCCAGTTTGATGACGCGGTTGGCTTGCCGAGTGAAGTCATCCAGCACCCGATCCAGATCGGCATGATCCTTTTCCAACACCTCTAGCCCCGCATCAAAACGCGGGTCGGCGGCAGACAATTCTGGAAAGTAGCTGTGATCTTCCCAGCCATGATGGCCATGCAAGTTCCCGACCAGATTACCGCCATAGTAGGATAACCGCCGAGCATAATCGTCGAGTGCCATATCTTTGTTCAACAGCGACTCTGCATCCAGCCGCACCCTTTCAGAGACCCGGCGAAACATCTGATGCGCGCCAAGCCAATGACGGGTTTTCTCTTTGAAACCAGGGTGCGCGTCCCACGCATCGCGCGGGTACTGGTCCAAGAGAAACCGCATTTCTTGGGGCATCTCGTCTTGGCGAATGGTATATGTATCAAGCATTTTATTTCTCCTTTCCCATCCCAACTGGGGGTGCTGTTAGGCATGCACCAGATGGGACTTTGGCAGGGCGGGTATGCGTCTAGGACACGCCAGCGAAGCGAATACCGCTCAGCTCTGCGACCTCGCGTTTCCACGAAGTGATGTCGCGTTCGGTGAAGCCTGACAGGCTGTCGTGGCCGCAGGCCCGCGCCAGCACCTGCATCAGTTCCACACTTGCCCCAAAATAACGCGATAAGCGTTCCGCGCCGATCTGCACATCCAGCCGTTTGCGCAGTTCAGGTTTCTGCGTGGCTACACCGACAGGGCAGTTGTTGGAATTGCACATCCGCGCCGCGATACAGCCGACCGCTTGCATAGGAGAGTTGCTCACGGCGACTGCATCCGCGCCCAGGGCCATCGCCTTGGCGAAGTCTTCGGCGACGCGTAGCCCGCCGGTGATCACCAATGTTACCTCGCGGCCCGTTCGCGCATCCAGATGCTTGCGTGCCCGCGCCAAGGCAGGGATCGTCGGCACCGAGATATGGTCGCGGAAAATCAGCGGGGCCGCTCCTGTGCCCCCGCCGCGTCCATCCAGGATGATGTAGTCCGCGCTGGACTCTAACGCGAAGTCGATGTCGTCCTCGATGTGGTTCGCAGACAATTTGAACCCAATTGGAATGCCGCCAGAGCGTTCACGCACCTGATCCGCGATGCGTTTGAAGTCGGCCGGCGTGTGCAGGTCCGGAAAGGTCGCTGGCGAGATCGCAGACTGCCCCGGTTCCAACCCCCGTACTTCAGCAATCTTGCCCTGCACCTTATCGCCGGGCAAATGCCCGCCTGTGCCGGTCTTGGCCCCTTGGCCTCCCTTGAAATGAAAGGCCTGGACCTTTTCGACGTGATCGAGCGACCACCCGAAACCAGCGGACGCAAGCTCATAGAAATAGCGGCTGTTCTCGGCCTGCTCTTCGGGCAGCATCCCGCCTTCGCCTGAGCAAATACCCGTTCCCGCCATCTGCGCTCCGCGAGACAATGCGGTCTTGGCCTCCTCGGACAGCGCGCCATAGCTCATGTCCGAGACGAAAAGCGGGATATCGAGCTGCAAAGGTTTGGCTGCACGCGGGCCGATGATGACTGATGTCGCCACTTGAGCATCATCCAGAAGGGGTTTGCGTGCCATCTGAGCAGGCAACACCTGAATGTCGTCCCAATGGGGCAAGTCCTTGCGCGGCACACCCATGGCACCCATTTCGCCGTGGTGGCCTAACTTCGACAATCCGTCTTTGGCGAGCGCATGGATACGCGCAACGGTGGGTTCTTCGGGGGTTGGTGTGGCTTGAGGCATATCGGACTTTGGCGCAGGGGCGACATCCCCAACTGCCGCCTCGCCAAGACGAGTGTGCGACCCATCACAAAACGGCGCATTGGCGCTGGATTTACATTGACACAAAGCCGCAGCGCCATCCTTGTCGGCCGTGAATTTCAGCGGCTCAATCCCGGTCCCGGCGTGGGACCCGTCACAAAACGGTTGGCTCTTTGATCGCCCGCACTGGCACCAGAAATAGTCTTTGCCTGCTTCCAAGTCGACTTTTGCAGGGGCCTTGGCGGCTATGATAGGAACAGATTGGGTCATGCTGTATTTTCCTTGTTCAATGAGGCGCGGTTATGGGGGGCGGCAAAATCGACAACCGGTCCTTTGGGGACCACGCGGGTTGGGTTCACCGTCTCATGGCTGCCGTAATAGTGCTTTTTGATATAGTCGATGTCGACAGTCGTAGCGACGCCTGGATGCTGATACAGATCGCGGACATATCCCGAGAGGTTCGGATAGTCGGCGATGCGACGGAGATTGCATTTGAAGTGACCGACATAGACCGGATCAAACCGCAGCAACGTCGTGAACAAGCGCCAATCCGCCTCGGTTAGGTGATCCCCCATCAGGTAGCGCCTTGCGGACAAACGGTCCTCTAGCCAGTCGAGCGTCTCAAACAACGGATCAAACGCATCTTCATAGGCGGCTTGCGTCGTCGCAAAACCGGCCTTGTAGACCCCGTTATTGACCGTGTCGTAGATTTGGGCGTTCAGCGCGTCGATCTCTTGGCGTTCTGCCGCAGGGTAATAGTCACCTGCCGCCGCGCCAACACTGTCAAAAGCCGTATTGAACATACGGATAATATCGGCGGACTCGTTTGAAACGATGGTGTTCTGCTCTTTGTCCCACAAGACCGGGACAGTCACCCGTCCCGTGAAATCAGGTTTTGCGGCCGTGTAGACCTGGTGTAGAAATTTGGCTTTGTTAATTGGGTCAGGCGTTGATCCATCGCCGGGTGCAAAGGTCCAGCCATCTGGCCCCATGAACCAATGCACAATCGAGATATCGATCATGTCTTCAAGGCCCTTCAGCGCCCGGAAAATCAACGTCCGATGCGCCCACGGACAGGCGAGAGAGACATATAGATGATAACGGCCGGCTTCTGCCTTGAACCCACTCACACCCGAAGGTCCTGCGCTGCCATCAGCGGTGACCCAGTTGCGAAAGGCGGAGGGCTTGCGCACATAGCGCCCATCCGTTGATTTTGTGTCGTACCATTTGTCGACCCATTGGCCGTTCTGCAGCAATCCCATGATATGCCTCCTGCGTGTCTATTGCGTAATATTGAAAGTGAGAGTGACCGGAGCATGGTTGGTTCCGATGGTGCCCACGGCGGCATCAAAAGCGGCGCTGATTGAGTTGCCCGAAACGTCTTCGAGTTCTGGATCGACAATCACCCGGTAAGTTCCGTCCTGCCACGGTTGGTTGGGGATCAAGCTCCACGCGCCGCCATCCGTTTCGATTTGACCGCGAACGGGGGCCCCTTGCGGATCTTCCACGGTGAGCAACCGCAAGACGGCTCCGCTATCGATGATCCGATCAAAGGCAACCGTCACCGGTGCGTGGCTGCCCACTGGTGGTGGAAGGATTTGCCAATCATCAGGTACGATCGCGCTCCGTTCCGCGTCACCGACCCGAAAGGCCACTGAGGCCTCTTGCCCAAGTGGGGCACCCGCAGCGCTTTGCATCGCTTCAGAGACGACAAGCCGATAGGCCTCGCCCGTCATCAATGGTGCGCCACCTTGCGTATTTGGCCCCACGCCTTGCTTGATCCGCCCGGGATCGAGCAGCAGCGTTGCGCGGGTTTGGGTAGGGTCCCAAAGTTCCACTTCAAGGTTGAGGAAAGGGCTTGGCACCTCAGTGCCATCATGGCCAATCAGAACAACAGCTTCACGGAGTTGCCCGCGCGCCATCGGTTCTGAGAAATGAAGGTAGAGCCGCAACGTATTGGCCGGAATAACCGCCTGTGACGGGGCGAAACCAACCAAACGCGGGACCGTTGCCTCTACAATAGGGGGCACGATTTCCAAGGCTGTGCCATTCAGGTCAAGCATGTAAACGGTTCCCGGCCTCAGATCGAAACGCGGTTCAATGACGAGGGTCGTACCCTGATCCTGAAGGGTTATTGGCATGCCGCGCGTGCTTTTTATGCTCGCGACTTGCAAGCGAAGCAGCTCAGGATTTGCCAGCAATGCTGCACGACTTGCACCCTCAAGGCCTGTCACCACGACGGCTCCCGACACTGGATCAAAGCGAGCAGCAAGTTCCGCCAAAACGGGCAAAGGCACCGCGATGAGTGCGGCGAGCAAAGCCCGCCGCATCCAGGTTTGCGACGCAAACATTAGTTGTATTCCACCGGCCCTGCGGCTTTGTGGCCGAACGGGTCCGCGGTAAAGCTCTCAAAATTCATCTCGACGATGTGATCCGCACGGTCAAAGAAGAACGGCATTGCGACCGTATGGAGCTGAATGTTGCGCGGGTCCTCGGGGCTGGTGCGCACAACCACGGCATAGGTCTCATCCAACGTGTCCAGATGCATCGTCCCGCTCATCGGCAACGGAAACTGATCTACACCCGCAACAGAGAAGACAGGCTGAACACCTTCACCCTCAGGCATTGCCTCAGCCGCAGCGAGGCCCGCAAGGCTCAGTGACGCGGCAGAACGGTTGGTATTGGTCACCACAACATTGCTGGTGCCATCCCACGCGTTTACGTAGGGCACGATGTCCAGTGGCGTGTTGCCAAAGCCAATCTCGCCGATCATTGTCCCTTTAACTTCTGCACCATCCGTCAATTCGGACAACGGGATCTTCACGATAGGCGTACAGGCGTAGATCGCGATCAAGGTCGCAACACCATCCAACTCAGCCACCGTTTGCGCGATGATAGGCGCACGGGTCTCATATTGTGCGTGAACGGCGTGCCAGATCTCGATGGAGGATGTGCTGATCTCGTCGGTGAACGGGAATGGCATCCGCCGCAGCTTGGAACTGAACTCTTCGTTCGAGACACCCGCCACCAGTAATTCACCTTGGTAGTAATCGATGTCCGTGATGGCCAGCGTATTGAGTGGTTGCCCGAATTCAAGTGTGGCAGAGGTTGGCACTGGTCCAACAGACATGGACGAATGATCGGCTGTTGCCAGATCGACCAGCTCAAGCGCGCCGTTGTTGACCGACACGATTACGGCCTCTGCATCCGGTCCATGCCCACGATGCACTGACAGGAAAATCTGCTTGCTGGGCTTGTGAACCACCATGTCGTTGATCACGACCTGCTCTGGCTCAACGCCCAAGATAGCTGCAATCTCAACATCGAGATTGTTGAAGATTGTGCGTCCTTCGAAGGTCTGAGCGCGGCCAAGCTGATAACCGGATTGGTCTGCAAGCGCGTCACCAAGATCAAAGGCATGGACGAGCCCCGCTTTGGCATCGCCCACAAAAAGGGTGTCAGCGTCATCGAAAGCCAGCGCGCCTGCCGAAGACAGAGATTGCGCTTGAACTGCATTCGCCGCGACCAACGCCAAAGCGCTTGCGGTCAAAATAGATTTGGTCATTCTCATGAGGTTCTCCGGATTTGTGTTAAGACACGCTGCAAGCTAAGGGTTGCGGAAAATCTGTGTAGTCAGAAAAATGTGCCCTTTAAGGTCACAAAATGAGAACGCCGATTTGCTTCCCGTTTCGGCTGGTCCGTAGTATCAAGAGCAGCCACATGTGTGCGCACGTAAACAAACGGGACATCCGAACTATGGGCCAGATCGAAGACCTTCGCTTGTTTGTCAAAGTCGTAGACAGCGGCGGGATCGCGCGCGCGGCTGAAGAAATGAACATAGCCAAGTCGGCCGTCAGCCGCAGATTGGCTCAGCTCGAGGAGCGCTACTCTGTTCGACTGATCGACCGCCAACCCCGTGTGTGGGAGGTCACGAGCGCCGGGCAAGAACTTTACCAAAGGGCCAGCCAAATGGTCGCTGAAGTTGATGAACTGGACGCCGATTTCTTACAAGTGGGCCATACGCTCAAGGGGCCGCTGTCCATCACCATCGCACGTGAGTTTGGGCTGACCTACCTCAAGCCAACGTTGTTCAAGTTCGCTCAGGATCACCCCAACATCGACCTGACTATAGACTTCGATGATCGGACTGTTGATCTGGACAGTGAAAACTATGACCTCGCGCTGCGCGTGACGGCGACTGAATTACAGGGCCTGCATTGCCATCGGCTAGGCACAACGCAGCACGGATTGTTTGCAAGTAAACGGTATGCGGCAACCCGCAGATTGCCCGAAAACGTCGATGAATTGTCCGACCATGCGCTCTTGCATTACGGGGCCGAGCGCCGCGCGACTTGGGCTTTTGAGCACGAAGGGAAACGAAGGACAGTAAAGTTTCGCCCCGCCTTGAGATCCAACTACGGCAGGTTTCTGCTGGACGCAGCTTTAAATGATGACGGGATCATTCGGTTGCCACTTTTCGTCGTCGATAGCCAGGTGCAACAGGGCAAGCTGTTACCTGTGCTGCCCCATCTCAAACATGCCGACTACGGCATTTATGTGGTTCACAGCAGCAAGCGCCGCCTTAACAAGCGCATGAGGGCAATGATTGATGCCCTTAGTGAAAGTTGCGTGCCGTTGAAACAGTAAAGATAGCTCGTCCCCGTCGTCATGGAGATGTCAGATCCCGGCCCCGGCGTCAAAGCAGCTGTTCGTGCAACCTGCAGCATCGGTGACTCTGGGCTCGTAGCTGCCGATCGCCGCAACTTGGTTGAACGGCGCCAATGCGGACAAACCTGCCACTCGTCTGTATGGGATCAAGGACCGCTCCCAGCCCAAAGCAGACTTGAGCCGTCGACACGTCGGGCGGAAAGCGGAAGTTCGCTGCAAGACAGAATTGATATGCAAATTCATCTGCATCCTCGTGGGCGAAGGGAAGTATAGGCGTTGATCAACAACGTCACTCCCCCTAACAGTATCAAGTGTACCGTAGTGCAAAACGCCCCCAATTTGGGCGCTTGAAACCTGTTGTTTGAATGGGGGAAGTCAAAATTGGGGAAGTCACCAATCCGTCTGGCCGTAATTGATGACCATGTGCTGTTTTTGCAGGGCCTCGCTTACGTATTTGAGAATTGTGGCCTGGACCTTGACGTGCAGAGCTTCGCGACGGCGACCAGCTTCCTAAAAGCAACGGATGATGGTCAAAAATGGGATGTGGTTGTCACGGATCTGGCAATGAGACAGATCAATGGGATCGCGCTGATCGGCGCATTGCGCAGCCGCGACATCGGGGTGCAGGTGATTGTGCTTTCTGCTTCCGAAGATGCGATAACGCGCAGCAATGCAGAGTTGGTGGGGGCGTTTTGTTTTGTGCACAAATCCAGCGACGAGCAAATTCTGCTCGATGCCATCAAATCTGCTTCTGAGGCTGGCCCGCAACCTGTGCGGTCCGTTCAAAATGGGGCGCGCCGCATGATCTTCCAACCCGACGGCACGGATACAATTGTGCAACCCAAACTGGGCCCTCAACAGCAGCGAGTCTTGGGGATGATGGCCGAAGGCGCCACCAACAAAGACATCGCCCGCGCGCTCTCCATCAGTGAAAACACTGTGAAAACCCACGCCAAGGCGATTTTCCGGGAACTGTCGGTCGGCAACCGCGCCGCAGCGGTTCAAAGAGCGCGCGAACTGGCGTTGTTTTAAAAGTGACGCTCTAACATCTGCCGCAGCTCAACTTCGTGATCGGGCAATACGATAGCCGTCTGATCTGTTGGCAGAACCGCCTCGTGTGAAGGGTGTATGAGATGCACGATGGGCGCATGTGCACCAATGGAGCGCACGTCCTCTAAGGAAAATGTTTGACCTGCAAGTGGATCAAGAACAATCAAATCCGGGACCTGCCCCAAAACAGAGATCATCTCTAATGCTACTTCACAGGTTTCGGCATGGGCAAACATCCAAACCCACGAAGAAATCAGGTCAGCCCAGGCGCCCATGTTGGGCAAGGTCTCCTGCCCAATAACCAACACAAAGGCCTGGTCTTGCACGTCAGCAGTTTCAAAGTGTGGCAGGCGCAGCAAAGTTTGTGTTCCGATGTTCTTGCTTGAGGTGATCTCAACCGATCCGCCAATCTCTTGGGCCAATTTTTGCGCAATACCCAGACCAAGCCCACTGCCCAAGGGCGTTGCTTCAAGGTCTTCCCCACGCCTGACGGCACGCAATTGTGCCTCCGTCATGCCAGGGCCACGATCCGAAATTTGCCAAACACTCTCATGGCTTTGTGCCATAACTGACAGGTCAACCCGCCCTCCAGATGCGCCATATTTCACCGCGTTACTGAGAAAATTGCGTAGAATACGCTCAAGTTTGGCGCGATCACTTTCAACGAAATCGAGTTCCACATTGACAAAAAAACCACATCCCACTGCCGCAAACTGCGGCCGATATTCATCCTCCAGCTGAGTCACCAGCGCTGGCACATCTATCTGGGCATGCACGCGCTCCGGTGCTGGATGGTCGATATTTGAGAGTTCCTCTACAAGCGATTCCTGGCTGATCAGCGCAAGACGAATTTGTCGTACCAAAACCGCTTGCGCCGCTGAGGTCGCCTTCCGGTCCATCTCTGCTAGAAAGTTTCGCAGCGCTAGCAACGGCTGCGCCATGTCATGTCGAATGGCCTGCAAGGACCGATTTGTTGCACGCTGAAGCTTGGTGGCTTCGGCAAAGTCCACTAATGCCTGTTCCGCTTTCCGACTCGTCAGCTTGGCCGCCAAAGCATCGCGCGTTTTTTGACTGGCCGTCTTGTTGGTCGTGAAACAAAAGCTCAGAAATAAAAGAAGGAACCCACCATAAATGCGCTGCACGCCCTCCATCGTTACAAACAGATAGAGGCAAAATGGCAGCAGCGAACAGACAGCAATGGCAAGATAGCCAGGACGATAAACTGTACCTGCCATCACGCCGCCCGCAGTGATCGATGTCAAAAAGAGACCGGCCAAAAACGTCTGAAGTTCCGATGTTGGACTGGCCAATTGCATGGCGCCAATAGCCCAAATCAGCCCCGTGCAAGCCGAAATCGCGATATGCCCCATCAGGTAGCGATTGACCTGTTGTGGTGTGTCTTCAGAATGCCGCCAAGACCGCACGTACAAGATCGTGACGACCACCATGACCGATGCAAAGCCAACCCAGATCACGGCTTCCCGATAGAGCTGTACAGATGCGAGACTGATCGCAATCAGGGCAATGAGGATAAAAACTGACCGCGCGGAGGCCACCGCACGCTCCCGCAGCATTCGCGCTTCTTCGGCTCGAATTTCGGCCTCAGTTGGGGGAGCAAACTCTTGGTTCATGTTGCGGGCGCATCCACAACCCTATCCTCTAGCTTGCGCCACAAATAGGCTGCCACTGCGATCCGCAGCAGGCAAGGAAGTCCGGCGAAAAAGAACAAGAGCACACCAAATGTCTCCGGAGCATTGGCGCCGGATTTGTCAAACCCCGTTAATCCCAAAATCGGAAAGGCGACTCCCATCGGCGCCACGAATGCCATCTTGGACGCAGCGTTTTTCAGGGCCAGATAGCTGGCTGCTCTGGGGTGGCCGCTATCGGTTTCATCCTGTGCCACGATATCTGCCAGCATGGAGGTCGGCAAGACCGCGTCACAGGTCATGCAAGCCCCCAAGCCCACGCAGATTGCCTGCATCAGAAGAGTATCGCCCGCCCCAACCGAATAACTGGCGGCCAAAACAACAGCGCAAATAAGAATAGCGCTCATCCAGGTTCTGCGCTTGCCAATTTTCCTGGACAAGAGAATCCACACCGGCACGAAGAACGCCGTCGCCAGCAGGAGCATCAAGAACATCTGCCCAACCAAGGCTTGAGCCTGCAGCACATGGGTGGCGAACAGAACCAGCAGACCCACCGTCATGGCATTGGCCGCTTGCACAGCAAAGAATGCGATCATCAATTTTCGAAACGCGCTCTGCCGCAAGCAGTTGCGCCAAGCGCCCCAAAGACTTGGATGAGGTTGCGCCACCCTATACGTGTTTTGTGGTGTCCAGATAAGAAAGGCAACCATCGCCACAGGCGTTGCCATCATGAAAACCAACGCCACCGTGCCAAGCGACACCCCCATCTGCGCACCGATGATCACCGGTACCAAAGACGCCACCAAAGCTCCTAGGATTTGAAAGATGGCTTTGGTCCCGGCCAGCACAGACCGTTCGTGCACGTTGGGAGATATCTCCAGTCCAATGCTGGAGTAAGGCACGTCAAACGCGGTGACAAACAACAGATAGCCGGACACCACACAAAACAAATAGACTGGTCCAATGGAATCCGGCGGTGAAAGCAGCAACCAAGTAAACAGGAGAACGCCTGGGAATGACACCAGCATCCAGGGCACCCGTGGGCCGCGCCTCCCGCCTGTGCGGTCACTCAAAGCGCCAATCAGCGGGTCCGTGAAAACATCGAAGAAACGGCCAAACATAAAAACGGCGCCCACAACCGCCAATCCTAGCCCCATGTCGATGGCGTAAAACGTCGGCACAAAACTAACCACGGCAAAGCCAACCATGGCCAAAGGCGCACTCAGACAGCTGAAACAGATCAGCTGCCAGCCATTCATAATCCGATCAGATGATTTCATTCGTATTCCCCAAGTCCCTGACGACACTTTGACCGCAATGTTGTTTCCAAAGAAACAACTTTCTGTTTCGCCTCTGACAGTCACCCGTTTGGGTGATTGTCGCCACGGTACTCAAATCCCTAAAATTCAATCTGTTTTTACGAATTCCGCCCCGGGTCTGGGCACACACATCTGGTTGAGGGTTGGGGCGCGGCGGCGATCCCATGACAAATTTGGAGGGGTATCATGGGATATCGCGGTCGTGGCTATTTGAGAAACAAAGACATGGAAGTGGATGCATCCGGTGCGTCCCACGGGCAATTCATCTGGACCCGTCGTGGTGATGATGAGGTGACGGGGTCAGATCACAGAGACGTCATTTTCACTGGTCGCGGAGACGACACGGTTGAAGGCGGCGGTGGCAACGATGTGATGTTTGGCGGCAGGGGCACGGATACTGCAGTCTTCTCTGGGTCTGTGCTGGACTATAATGTGCTTAGCTTCGGCTGTGGCCGTTGGAACCTCGTGCAAGGCGCGGATGGGTGCGACTTCCTGCACAGCTTTGAGGTCTTGCAGTTTGACGATTTCACGCTCGACCTACGGGCAAACAATGATCCACTTGTTGTTCTGCGCGATGATGGCCTCGAGACCTCACAAGGCGAACCGCTAAGCTTTCAGGTGGATTTCTACGACATTGACGGTTCTTCGGTGGAGCTGCTGTCAGCAAGCGTAACCGGCAGCGGCACTTTGACCACGCAAAACAGTGGCGTGAGCCAAGTTGGCCAAATGGGTGTTGGCGGCGGCACAACTGTTTCTTTCGATCCGGGTAACGCCTACGACAGCCTCGGCGCTGGCGAAAGCACAACCGAAACGGTCACACTGACGATTTCAGATGGTCAAGGTGGCACCACCACTGTGACCTATGAAATCACGATCGAAGGGCAGAACGATGCCCCTTTGGCCTTGGCGGTTTCCGCGACCGCGACAGAAGACAGCCCAGTCGTTGTGGCCGCAAACTACAGTGACATTGACGCAAACGACACTCACAGCTTCACCATCGATATAACCGGTACCTTGGGCACCGTCACAAACAACGGCGATGGCACCTTCAGCTACGATCCAGCCGCTGCATTTGACGGCCTGGCAGTTGGCGAAAGCGCGACGGATACATTCACCTACACTGTCGATGACGGGAATGGCGGAACATCGACAGAAACGGTGACTGTCACCATTCAAGGTCAAAACGACGCCCCAGTCGCCATGGCTGTGAGCGACACCTCAGACGAAGATGGTCCAGCCATCACCGTGTCCGCCGATTTTTCAGACGTCGATGCCTCCGACACCTTTACCTTCAGCGTCGACACAACCGGCACGCTGGGCACCGTTACCAACAACGGCGACGGCACATTTAACTATGATCCAAGCGGCGCATTTGAGAGCCTCGCGGTTGGTGAAACGGCGACGGACACATTCACCTATACCGTTGATGACGGCAAAGGAGGCACGGCCACAGAAACTGTGGCCATCTCCGTTCAAGGCACCAACGACGCGCCTATGGCCGCCGCCATTACAGCCTCCACCCATGAGGACGGTCCGGCCATCACCATTGCAGCAGATGTGACAGATCCAGACGCCTCTGACACCCACACCTTTACGGTCGACACAACAGGCACGCTTGGGTCAGTGGTCAACAATGGCGACGGCACCTTTGCCTACTCGGCGGTGGGCGCGTTTGACAACCTCGCGGTCGGGGAAACTGCAACCGACACGTTTACCTATATGGTCGATGACGGCAACGGTGGCACGGCGACGGAAACGGTGACCGTGACCGTCACCGGCCAGAATGACGCCCCGATCGCTGAGGCGGTGGTTGGTGAAGTTGCCGAAGATTCAGCGACTTTCAGCTCTGCAAGCATTGGTGCATACACAATCCCCAACTATGGGCGCTTTTATGTCTATGATTTTGACACGGGGACAGCAGTCTCAATCGCGCGAGATGGCGGTGCGAATAACACGTATGACCAGTTGGCCGCACAGTATCTGAGCGACGGAAACGGCATTGTCATGCAGGCCAACCCTAACAATGAAGGGTGGGGATTTGCCGCCGTGGCCTATGTTGATGGGGTGGGAGACTTCATTGACGCCTCGACATTTAATGTCATCGGCGGCAACGGTGATGTCGACCGGTCCAATGGAGACTGGATCGAGTTTGGCGACAGCAACGAAAACATCGAAAGCATCGAATTTGACATTGTTGGCCTTGATCTCGGCGACGGCTATTCGGTAGATGCCCAGATCTCGATTGGGCCATTGGACTACGAATACTTTACGACGGACGACCTTCGTGTCGATGGCGCACAGTTCAGCTCTTCCATAAATGGCCCCAGCCCATCGGTGACCGTGGCCGCTGACGTTTCGGACCCCGACAGTGACACCTTTGTGTTTACCGTCAATGACACTGGCACTGTCGGGTCAGTGATCAACAACGGCGACGGCACCTTTACCTATTCCGCCGATGGTATGTTTGAATACCTGAACACTGGCGAGACGGCCACCGACAGTTTTGCATACACTGTGGATGACGGCGCCGGGGGATTGGATACGGAAATTGTCACTATCACCATCACCGGGTCGGATGATTTCCTCTTCGCCTAATTAGCTAGAACACACGTCAACAGCAGGCGCCATTCATGGCGCCTGCAACGGTTCGGATGAAAACGATTTAGTTAGAACTGCCTGGACCATTTTCGCCACAATCACCCCAAAACTCTAGCTAGCTTCGCCGCAATGCAGCGTTGGAGCCTCTGGCCAACGACCGCAATGGGCAGTTCACAGCACTTTGCAAAGTCCGCTTCCTGCCCAAAGCTGCCTCTCGTCTCGTTCTCAGTGAAAGTCCGCTTTCTTGAAGGCCTGTGTGTCTCAAACTCAATTGTTAGAGAACCGGATCCATTCTTTCGAGTGCTTGTAGCGAGAACCTTGGAGAGTCGTCGGTGAAATCATGCAAATGCACAGCGACTGTTTCCTCGTTCACGAGCGCAACGCCATAAGCAGGTGCTTCCAAGTTGCCTGGGATGTCTGTCCGATCTGGTGTCAGATCAAATGCGACCTGGTGATTTAGACCGCGCATGCAGGAAAAGCTGATTCCGCACCAGTTGCCAAAAACCGCGCGGTGGAGATGCCCGAAGAACAGGTGACGGATGCGCGATCTATGTGGGGCGATCACCTCGTGAAAGGCCCCTGCGTCCTGCAGCATGATCTCATCCATGCTCTTGATGCCGACCGGGAAAGGCGGGTGGTGCATGAACAGAAGAACCGGACCGGTGGCGCGGGCCAGCTCGGCGGCAAGCCACTCTCGCCGGGCTGCACAATAGCCGCCTGCATGGGTGCCGGGCTGCTTGGTGTCGAGACAGATGGCGCAGCCATGGGGCGTGTCGAACGCATATTGCACAAAGCCATTGTCATCGCGCGGGACGTCCGGGAAATGCGTAGCAAAAGCAGCCGTGTCGTCATGGTTGCCGACCATCAGATGCACCGGCATGGTAAGACGGGTGATCTGGGCGCGGAAGGCGGCATAGGCCTCGGGGTCGCCCCAGTGGGTCATGTCACCGGTCAGCATCACGAAGGCCGCGTCACCATGTTCGGCGTTAATGCTGTCCACCGCGCGTGCCAACCGGCGGGCGGGGTTTGCCCCGTAAAGCAGGCGGTCCCCACCGATCACATGGGTATCGGTCAGATGGATGAACTTCATTCTGCTGCCGCCGCGCCGGGTTTGGCCCAATCATCCCAGCCGGTACCCGAGGCCATGACCGGCCCGTCCCAGGCGAAGGGAATCTGGTGGATCGTGGTGTCATCGCCGTCGATCAGCAGCACGAAATAAGCCGGGTCCATCGGGGCCCCCTTGAGGACCTCTGTCTCGTTCAGGTCAGGGAGCGACTGGTTGCCGGTCGAGGGAACGCTGGCAAAGGGGATGCCCGCAAACTGCCCATGGATCGGCGCATGGACATGGCCGAAATGGATGTAGTCTATCCGGTCAAGATAGGTTTTAAGCAAAGCTTTGAACGGCGCGCGGTCCTCTGGGACAAGCGCAATTTTGTCCTCCGCAGGCAGACTCACGGGCATCGGGTTGTGATGCAGGAAGAGGCGCGCGCGTTGGGACGCGGCCAGTTCGCCCTCAAGCCAGGCGCGGCGGTCGGCGCAGAAATGGCCCGCGTGGGTCTTGTCACCGACACTGTCCAGATACAGCATCCGCGTCCCGTTCACCGTTTCGCCGTAGTTGATATAGCCGTTTGCGTCAGCCGGATGCGTGTCAAACACCTTGCAGAAATGCGCGCGATCATCGTGATTTCCGATCATCAGGCGCACCGGAATGGAAACCCCGGCCAGTGCCGTTTTCAGGGCCTCGTAGGCCTCAACCTCGCCCCAATGCGCCAGATCACCGGTGATGACTATACGTGTGGCATCCGCGTGGTTCTTGGTCACATCCGCGATGGCGCGGGCAAAACGGGCATGTGGGTCAAGCCCGCCCATCTCTTCACCGGGAACGGTGAGGTGAATGTCGGAAATATGAATGATCTTCATGATGTATCCTGAAATTCCGGGTTCGGTCGCCCACGCCTGGTGCGGGCGGGCGACCGGATTAGACGGTTTAGCCGTTCGGCAGCAGATCGGCGACTTCCTCAACCATTTCCTGCTGAAGCTCTTTCATATCGGTTGCGTCACCGGTGACGATGCGTTCGATGCCGTCATAGATCACCTGGGTGATCGCCAGACCGTTGTCACCCGGATAGGCCAACCAGTCGCGCAGCAGCGGCAGTTGGTCCACAGCCGTCTGCTTGTTCGGGTTCTGCTGATAGAAATCGGCCAGGATCACCTCATTGGCGGCTTTGTTCGGCGGCATGTAACCGGTGGTCTTGGCAACTTCGGCAGCACCTTCCCCCGAGGTGATGTACTTGAGCCAGGTCCAGGCAGCTTCCTGCACGCGTGGATCATCCGAGGTGGAGGTCAGCAGCGCCGCGTTACCACCGGCGGGCAGGCCTTTGGGCGTTTCACCCATGCCCGGGAACGGTCCCGTGACCAGCTCAAAATCGCCCTGAGACCGCTCAACCGCACCCAACGCCGAGGTTGACCAGAACATCATGCCGATCTCACCCGCCGAGAAGGAAGACAGGGCAGCCTTCCATTCGAGGTTCTTCATCTCACATTTGGTGAAGATCTCCTGCATCTGCTCCATGGCGGCCAGGGCTTCGGGGCTGTCGAGGGTGACACGGCCGCCCTCAACGATTGCCTTGTCTTGCGACCACATCAGCGCCTGCATGAACCAGTTGCCGGTAATGTTCCACCCCCAGAAGATTGGGTTGTCGATACCACCCGCCTTCATGGTTTCGCACATCGCGATTACGTCGTCCCAGGTCTGAGGCAGCGCATCAACACCAGCTTTTTTCAGGATATCCATGTTGTAGTAGCCAACCGGCAGCGAGACCGAGAAGGGCAGACCGTGCACGTTGCTGTCGAAGGTCGACAGCGACAGCATCGCGTCGTGATAACCGTCCTTGGCGAAATCAGCTTCTTTGGCGATGAAGGGTTCCAGCGACTTGGCGATACCCTTTTCGACTAGGATCTGCTGACGGTTCAGGCCCTGCATGGTCACGTCAGGCAGGTTGCCTGAGACAGCTTCGCGCAGGATGGTGTTGGTGCCGTCCTCGTAGGATTCATAGGTGGCGCGGAACTTCACTTCGATGTTGGGGTGTGCCTCCTTGAAGGCGGGCATCATCGCCTCATAGGTCACATCGAACAGATGCGAATAGGGGTAGGCGAATTCGATGGTGACGGTGTCTTCGGCGAAGACAGCCGAAGCGCTCAGCGCCAGGGCCATTGCAGTGGCAGTCAGTTTCATGGAAAGTATCCTCTCTTGCCGGGTCTTGGAGCCATTTGTTTGCAGACGGGGGCTCCGGGGTTTATCCCTTGTCGGGATCTCGGTGATGGGGGCGTCTTTCGGGGCGCCCCCGTTTCATTTCATGCCGCTTAGGGTGATCCCTTCGATGAAGCGTTTCTGCGCCATCAGGAAGGCAACGATCAGCGGGGTGACAATCACGGTGGCTGTGGCCATCATCGGGCCGAAATAGCTGCCATCGCCATCGCCCTTGAACTCGCGCAGGCCCAGCGGCGGGGTGAACAGATCGCGGTTGCCGGTAACGACGATGCGAGGCCAAAAATAGTCGTTCCAATGGGCCACGATCGAAAAGATCGCAAAGGCCAGAAGCGCCGGGATAGCCGTGGGCAACATCACGCGCCAGACGATGGAAAACTCGCCCATGCCGTCCATGCGGGCGGCATCGATCAGGTCATCGGGCACGGTCATGAAGAACTGGCGCATCAGGAAGATGCCAAAGACCGAGATTGTCCAGGGCACCACCAGCGCGGCATAGGTATTCGTCAGCCCCAGCTTGGCCAGCATGATGTAGAGCGGCAGCGCAATGGCATGCACTGGGATCAGTAGGCAGAACAGCACCAGCCCGAACACCGCCTCGCGCCCCCAGAACTTGAGCTTGGCCAGCGCATAGGCCGCAGGCAGGGCCACCACCACCTGAATGAGGAAGATCGACGCGGTGACGATCACGCCATTGAGCAGATACCGCAGCAACGGCGCCTCGGTGAATGCCTTGGAGTAGTTGAAGACCACCGGACGCATGGCGCAATCGGCCTCGGCTTCGGCGACCAGCGTATCGCGGATCTCACCTTCCGTGGCGCCGGGGAACCGTGGCGCGGCGGCAGCCACATCCTTGCGGTCGGGATCGCGCAGCTTGACGCAGCGCTCATCCACCATCATTTCCTGTCGCCCGAAGAAACCGCCCTCCCCCCGGTCAATCTCACCGGGGCTTTTGAACGAGTAGCTGACCATCATATAGAAGGGCGCGATGACGACGATCACACCAAGGATCAGGATCAGATGTTTCCACCAGTCGCGTGTCATCCGTAATGCACCTTTCGTTCCACCAGCCAGCGCTGGATCAGGGTGAGAAACATGACGAAGATCAGGAACAGGACAGTAATGGCTGAGCCGATCCCGATCAGGTTCTGCTGAACGCCCTTTTCAAAGATCGCGAACATCATCACGTAGGTGGATTTGTTCGGCCCGCCGCCCTGGGGCCAGAAGGCCTCGATCGTGTCGAAAACCTGAAAGGCCCGAATGCAGCTGATGGTGACAACAAAGACAGTGGTCGGGCCAAGTGCTGGCCATGTCACCAGACGAAAGCGCTCCCAGCCCGACTTGGCGCCATCCATTTCGGCGGCATGGTATAACTCGCGGTGCACACCCGTCAGACCGGCAAGATACAGCACCATGTTGAAGCCGAACCCTTGCCAGATGCCGATGAAACAGATCACCCAGATCGCATAACGCTTGTCACCAAGCCAGACCGGAAATCCATCGGCGCAACCCGTTGCCATGAATGGCAGCCATTCCAGCGGCGTGCCGCAGCCCAGCTCCAACGTGCGGTTGATCATGCCGATCGAGGGGTGCAGCATGAACTCCCAGGCAATCGCCATGGCCAGCAACGTCGCCATGACCGGCAGGAAGTAGATCGTTTTGTAGATCTCGCGGAACCTGCCCAGCGAGTTTATCAGCAGCGCAGCCCCAAGACCCAGTCCGACCGAAATCGGCACCACCGTCACCACATAGGTAAACGTGGCCACGAACATCTTTTCATAGGTCGAGCGGGTGAACAGCCGCTCATAGTTGCGGGTGCCGATCCAATCGAAGCCACTATTGCCGAGCGAATAATTGGTAAAGGACAGGAAGGTCGCGATCATAACCGGGACAAGCAGGATCACGAACATCAAGATCAGCGCTGGGGCTGTCAGGGACCACGCCGCGCGTTTTTCCTGTGTCGCAGCACTGAGGGTGGGTTTCGTCTCGCGGGCGAAGGAGCTGTCTGTCACGGCCATCTCAAGCGACCTCTTGCGCGGTGGTTTTAGAGAGTGTTTCGATCCGGCGCACCCGCTGGCCATTGCCGTCAAAGACGAGGGCATTGGCCGCGTCAAAACCAACCCCGACCGGAGTGCCGATCGTCAGCTCCCGGCGCTGCGCGGCCTCAGCACGCATTACGATACGGTTTTCAAGGCCGGGGATGTCGACCTGAACGTAAAGTTCCGCACCAAGGTTTTCCGTATGGGCAACGGTGCCCTGGAACACGACATCCACGGTGGCAAGCCGCAGCGCCTCAGGCCGCAAGCCCAGCGAAACCGCGCCGTCAATCCGGTCCGTTGCTAGCAGATCAAGATCGCGATCAAAAAAGGCAAGCCGCCCGTTGCCCGTCAAGGAGACCGGCAAAATATTGATTTTGGGTGAGCCAATGAATTCGGCCACTTCGATCGTGTCCGGATCTTCGTAGATCACGTCCGGACTGGCACATTGCAAGATACGCCCGCCCATCATCACCGCGATCCGGTCGGACATGGTCATGGCTTCGACCTGATCGTGGGTGACATAGATAAAGGTCGCATTCAGACGGCGGTGCAGCTGTGCAATCTCGGCACGGGTTTGCACCCGCAGCTTGGCATCAAGGTTGGAAAGCGGTTCATCCAGCAGAAAGGCCGCCGGGTTGCGCACGAGGGCACGCCCAAGGGCAACGCGCTGACGCTGACCACCCGAAAGCTGTCCGGGTTTGCGATCAAGGAGATGCGCGATTTCCAGCATCTCTGCGGCATGGGCGATCTCTTGGCCGATCTCTTCGGCAAGGCCAGTGGCACCGGGCATGAACCGGCCCAGCAGAGGCAGGCGTTGCAAGTTGCTCATCCGCCGCATTTTGAGCGGTACAGCAATATTCTCAGCCACGCTCAGATGCGGATAAAGCGCATAGGATTGAAACACCATCGACAGGTTGCGATCGGCAGCGCGGCGTCCTGCAACAGGCTGCCCCCCTATATCGATCGTACCGTCGCTTTGTTCCTCAAGCCCAGCAATGATCCGCAAGAGGGTGGACTTGCCACAGCCCGACGGCCCCACAAGGGACAGAAACTCGCCGCAGGCAATATCCAGCGACACACCCTTGAGCACAGCGGTCTCGCCAAAACGTTTGGTGATATTCTCGATCTTCAGCCCGGCCATCTGATTCCTCCATCTGACAGGGCGGATGTAGGCTGACGTACCTTCAGTTTTGTGACGTCATATTAGTGAGACTAATGGCCGCTACGTTCTCCGAAGAAAAAGGAACCAACATGCGCGCCAATCACCATCGTTTCGTGGCTTTTGCCTACGTCGTTCGCGAGGGCAGTTTCTCGGCCGCCGCGACCCGGCTTTGCGTCACGCAATCGGCGGTGACGCAGCATGTGGCCAAGCTTGAGAAACAGGTCGGTTCACCACTTCTTTTGCGCGACCGCGAGGGGGTCAAGCTGACCCGCACAGGGCGAGAACTGTATGATCTTGCCGACCGCATGGTGACCTTGGATACGGCCATCACCGAACGGCTCGAAGGGTTCGAGGCGATGGAGCGGGGCCATATCAGGATCATCGCCAATGCTCCCCTTCCGGCCTTGCGCGCCATTAGCCAATTTCGGCAGACTCACCCCGACGTTGAAATCGAATTCTCTTTGTATGACTGGACAACTGCTACGAGATTCTTGCGGGAGCGGCGAGCTGATGTTGGCCTCATAACCGATCCCCCTAAGTCAGATGAGTGGGAACGAGTTCCCGTCCAAAAGGTTCACTATGTGGCCTACCTCTTACCCTCCTCTCCGCTCTCTAATCGGGACGGGCTTTCACTGCGAGATCTGGCGCAGGAAACGCTTATTTTGCCGGAAAATGGCTCTCTGACGGAACGCGTCGTTCGGGAGGCGCTGGAAGCACACGGCATCAATTTCCAGCGCACCATCAAGATGGCCACCTTCCCCCTCATGTGCGAAGCGGTACTTCAGGGGGCAGGTATCGCCATTTTCCTGAGCAACAGTGGGCTCATTTCTCGCGGTTTGGTCCAGGTGCCGGTCGTGGAGTTGTCAGGAGAGCACGAAACCGCGGTCGTGGCGCCCAAAGACCGGTCAGGGCTTCGGTTGGTGAGCGCGTTCATAGAGATCGCATCGTCGTCGAATTTCTCATGACCTGCGGAGTTTTCGCTCTCGGTCGAAAAATTCAAAGGCGCAATGCCACGGTTCGGACATTCGCTGCTTTCGCAACGAAAGGCTGCTTCCCACCCATTCTTCAGATAGGCAGTGTCCGCTTTGGGCTGAAAGCGGTCGTGCAATACCAAGGCTACGAACGACTGTAACGGTTCCATAGCCCTTGATTCCGTGAAAAGTTGGGGGCGGCACTCAGCGACGGCCCGGAAAGATGGAGGCAACATCGAGTGAGATAGACTTTAGTGGATCGCCTTATTTGGACCAGCGGGCATTCGCACTCGCACTCGCACCAGAGGCAAATTCAAGCTTGGGGGTACGAAAAGGGGTACCATTGCCTTAAATTGATAATTTTTAGATTTATTTACAATTACTTACATTTACTTTTAAGATCCGCCCCCGGCACCACTTCCCAAGCTAACACATTGGAAACGCTTCAGCTTTTAGCCGCTGCTAGGAGCTGTAGACCATGCCGTTGACCATTTCCTGCCCGTTCACCTTCATTAAAGGTGGGGTGTTCTACTTCAGTCGTCGCATCCCAAAAGAGCTGAAGTGCCATTACACATCGTCTCGCATCTCATATGATGCAGGCCTGGATTCACCAGAGCCATTGGGCTTTGGAAGAAGCCCTCCTGCTTGCGTTGGGCACCTCACCTGACGCCGATGATGCTTCGGAAGCGCTACAGGGTCACGAAGCGTTACAGGCACGCGCGCAACGGTCTGGCGAACGATTTGGCACTCCGCGTGACTGGCTTTGGCGGGCGGAGCGAAACAACATTCCCTTCCATACAGACTGGTGGTTGGCCATCACCCCAGAAGGGCCAATCGGATATGATGGGCAGCACTTTGCCTATCGCCGTCGTGAGATGCTCTCCGAACGGTGCCTTCAGCAGGAAAGAAGGCTCGTCGGGAAGTGGGCCCGCAAGCCTTATTGGACCGCGCGGGAAGCCATCGATTTGTCGTTGAACTTTGATCCGTTCACATAGATGGCTGGCGCGGAGAGGCACCGGAGACCGGCGAAACAATCCGTGAGCGCGAAGACAGATTCAGAATATTTGAACGGGCAATGGAGAACGGGGAATGGGCATTTGTTGCGGCGAAAACGAGTTACAGGATTGCAGACGAACAGAACCTTGATTGGAAAAGGTTGAGTGCCCGCAGATCGGCACCAACCGGCAAAGACTATATTCTAGACAATCCGCAGAACGGTGCGTGCCGGGGATATATGGGGCGAGAACACGCTGTGTTTGGCCGCGAAACTAAGAGCTTGTCGGGTGAAAGCCGCGAGTGTGTGCCCCTCTGTCAAAGCCTAGTCATACACTAACAACCAAAACGGACCACTGAAGTGGGGCTGGTCAAAATGAACGGAATACAGGATTCGAATTGGCGAGCAAAATTTCATTAAAACGGAATAGGAAAGCCCGCCGGGTAATCGCGACCAAAGCGTTTAAGCGGCTCCTGCGCGCGCCCCCCGAATACGGCTGAGCGATACTGGCGTGATCCCGAGATAGGCTGCAATCTCGATTTGCGTGAGGCGTTGTGCGAGGCCAGGCGCGTTGTTCATGAATTTCTCATATCGCTCCGCAGCGCTCAAGCAGAGAAAATCGTACTCTCGTTCTTCATTCCTCAGCGCAAGCCGGCGAAACATCTGGTTCGAAAATCGGAGCATTTCGGGATCATTGTCCGTGAGCTCCCGAAACTTGAAACTCGGCATATACTCAACGGTGACAGGTGTTAGACAGACAGCCGAGAAGCGCGCAGGCTCGCCAGCCAGGGTGCTTGTCATAGAGGCAAAAATCCCACCGGTATCAATAAAAGATTTTGTATAGGTTGCGCCGGCGCTGGTGAGATACACCAGCTTGATCAAGCCTTCTGTGAGTTTGTAAATATTCTTATTGAACTCGCCCTGTCGGATTATGTAGCCGCCAGTTTGAAAGCATCTTGTTTCAATAGAAGTTTCAATTGAGCTTATATTCACACCTGCCGATGACATAGTTTGCTGAAAACTCATTCGTTCTTATCCTATGATAATTTGCCCGGCGCCTGACCGTGCTAGACCCGTTTCACTTAGGTAGGCGAAGTCAAATTTCCAACTGGTCGGACAGAGGCACGTATTTTGATACGGCGCACAAGTTCGTCCGCAATTGCGTATGCTCGGCATATTTTCGAGCATTCGCGTTGATTGGGATTGAACGGGAAACCGCGGACTTCCCTCCCCTTTTAAATGGAGGTGGTAATTCAAATGCAGCTCAGAGTGAACGGATCCCTGCGCGACGTTCCGGACAACTGGCAGGAGGAGACCCTTCTTACAGTGTTACGGGAACATCTGGGTCTTGTTGGTACCAAGTTCGGATGCGGCGACGGTGGGTGTGGCGCTTGCACGGTCCACGTCGACGGGAATGTCGTCCGAAGCTGCCAAATGCGTGCGTCAGATGCTGAGACCCTCGACATTCTGACCATCGAAGGTCTGACCAGTGCCAGCGTCGATTTGCATCCGGTGCAACAGGCATGGCTCGATGAGCGTGTCGCCCAGTGTGGCTACTGCCAAGCCGGGCAGATCATGCAGGCTGTGGCGCTGCTGAAGGAAAATCCGGCGCCGGACGAACAGGCGATTGTCGACCACATGAACAGCAATCTGTGCCGTTGCGGTACGCAGTCCCGCGTTCAAAAGGCAATTCTACGTGCTGCCCGTGAACTGAGGAGGCAATCATGAAAGCCATCAAAGCGAAACGCCGTTTCACGCGCCGGAGCTTTCTGAAAGGGGCTGGGTATACGGCAGCAGGCCTGACAGTCACCTATTTGGTAGGTCGTCGGTTCGTTCCCATTCTGCCTTCACTCGCCACTCCAGACATCGACGACGTTGCCTGGATATCAGTCGGTCGGGACGGTCAGATTTCGATGCTGAGTCCGGTCCATGAAATGGGGCAAGGGTCTTCACTGGGGCTTGCCCAGATTGTGGCGGAAGAGCTCAATGTCGAAAGCTCAGACATAAAGGTAAGCTTCCCCTCCACACAGGATGTGCCCCATATGCGCTTTACAACAGGCAGTCAGGCGATCGCCTTGCATGCGCGGCCCGTTGCAGACGCGGCGGCGCGACTGCGCGAAGAGCTTAGACGGCGCGCAGCAGCAATCGCCGGTGTGAAACCGACAACACTTGTGGACGCCGACGGTGGGTTTTACGCACCTAACAAGCGTTTTCTGTCCTATTCGGATGCCGTTGCCGGGAATGAGCTGACGCTTGCCTCAGATAATTTGCCTGAGGGCACCAGTTACACGTTTGACGCAGAGCGCGAAAAACGGCAGATCGGTCATCAAGCGCTTCAAATTCAGGCCCGGGAAATCGTGACAGGTGCGCCTGTTTTTGCTGCCGACATTATTCGCCCGGATATGGCTTTCGGGAGAGTGTTTCAGGCCCCCGCACCAGATGCGAAGATCATAGACGTGTCCGACAGAGGTGCCGGGCAAGTGCCAGGGGTGATCAAGGTGGTCATCGACAAGCCACGGCGGCTCGTTGGTGTGGTCGCGGAAACGCCTCGTGGACTTGAAGAGGCCCTGAAGCGCCTGGAGGTGGTGTGGGACCGGCCGGACCGGTTTACCGCTGAGAAAGTCGCAGAACGGGTTGATGTAGACAGGGCGCTTGCAAAGGGTGATCTTGAACATTCCATCGTGGACGAGGATGTTGATTTGTCCACTGACTGGACAGTTGACATGCGCTTTGACCAGCCAATCCTGCATCACGCAACGCAAGAACCAAGAACAGCTGTAGCGGAATTCAGACAACATGACGGACAAGAGGTTGTCGACATCTGGACTGGCACCCAGGACATTTTCGTCAACCAGAAGAAGGCAGCAGCCGATCTTGGCTGGTCTACCGATCGAGTAACTGTTCACGCGATGCGCGTCGGTGGCGGATTTGGTGGGCGAGTCCTTTACGATGTTGTGCGCGAGGCCGTGCTTCTTGCACAGGAGGTCAAACGGCCGGTCAAGGTGACTTGGTCTCGGCGGGACGAGTTTCTCGCAGACCGGACACGTCCCCCTTCTTCTCACCGCGTTCAAATTAGGGTGGATGCTCAGGGCCAGATTTCGGATTGGCGGCACGCGTGTGTCAGCGGCCATGTCTTGTTGACAGAGCTCATGGCCCCGCAGCCGCTTTTGTCCGGTATGCGCTTGGTGATGCATGACTTCGGAGCTGCACGTGAACTCAATGCTCCCTATTCAGCTAAGGCTCGGCGGATCGAAATGAGCGATGTGGAACTCCCCTTTCATGTGGGCGAATGGCGTTCGCTTGGTGCCGCACCAAACAATTTTGCAATTGAAAGTGCGATCGACGAGCTTGCGCGGATTTTGAAGCGGGACCCGCTGGAGTTTCGCATGCAAAACCTGGGTAAAGACAGGACAAAATTAAAAAACTGCCTGACCCGCCTCAAGGAGATCTGTGATGGGCACCCGAAGTCGTTAGAGAAAGGAAAAGGGCGGGGATATGCTTGCGGCATTTATCAGGAACATAGCTATGTGGCGGCAGCCTTTGATGTTGCAGTGGACCATGAACGAAGAAGCATTCGCGCGGAGCGCTGCACGTTCATTATGGATGTTGGTCTTGCCATCAATCCAGATCAGATCAAGGCGCAGATTGAGGGATGTGCAATGATGGCCATTGGTCAGCTTTTGATGGAGGAGGCGCCGATCTCAGATGGTGGTTTGTCAGCGCAACGTTTTGAGGACTACCCCACACCAACCATGGAGAATGTTCCGCAAATTGAAATCGAGATCGTGGAACAAGGCGCGAGCCCGCCAGCGGGTGCAGGACAGGCCCCGATCATTGCCTTGGTGCCGGCTCTTGCAAATGCCCTTCGGGACGCCACAGGCTATCGAGCGCTGAAATTGCCGGTCAACTTCGACGACATTCCGCCTGTTTTGGACAGCTGATGCGGTACGCCAGCCCTCAACTGAAGGACAGGGTCGTGGACCTTGGAGCTGCCCCCCTATTGAAGCGAGAGTCAGGCTGGATGCTCCGGTCAAAAGTCGCTCACAAGGCCTCCTGGCATGTTCTGGTAGCCCCAATGACAGCAATGCGCAGGAAATGGACTTTGCAAAGTTTGGCCACCACCCCATAGCGATCACGCACGCTGCATCCCAATTGATGCGGCCGCAGCTTGCATTGCTGGCATTCGCTGCAAGCGCGAGATCTGGGAATGTAAGATCTTCCAGTTTGCGGACAAAGACGCTGATAAATCTAGATTTTGAAGTGCCCGACTTTTTGCCGAAAACAGGTGTCTGAACTCGCTTAATCGCATCGACGCGCGGCATTCCTTGGCCGCAAAGCACCACAACCTGCATTAACTTCGTGACGCTCACTTCCGGTTTGCCTCGCTTGCATCCCATATGTGTGTCAGCGTTTCTAACCTTACGGGCGGACCACTTCAGTGGGGGAGGATCGCAATGACACTGTCTGTTTGTGATTTAGTGCTGCGTGACTTCTATCGGTCGCGTTTTTGGGAAAGCAAAGCGGCAACCTCATACTCGGAATCGATGCGCTTTTCGTCTGCAAGATGTCGTTTCTATCTCAGAATATGCATGTGCTCAGAATACTTTGAGCACCGTAAGGTGCCGTCTGCCCAATTGGGTTGTCGGAGAATTGGGAAGCCGGTGTAACTCCGGCACTGCCCCCGCAACGGTAATGAGGGTCAGGCGTGACGAAGACCACTGGGACGAGGCTCCCGGGAAGGTGTCGCGACCGGGCGAAAGCCCCTTCGAAGTCCGGAAACCAGCCTTGCGCATACGTCAAACTGCGGGTGGCAGTGGGGGCTTTGATCCGGTCGCTGTTCTCATCCGCGTTCGGGAGTTGTCCTCTTGCCCTTCGCTCTAGCGAAACGGCCGCGGGGTTGCGGCAAGGAGGAACGAAATGCTCCACGATAGCGAGATCCTGGCCAAATTGATGGGCCGACAGAAGAACTTTTCTCTGGAACAGGCGTTTTACAATGATCCAGGTGTCTTTGACCTGGACATGCGCCAGATTTTCTACCGCGAATGGTTGTTTGCCATTCCGGCCTGCGAGATTCCCAAACCGGGCAATTTTGTCACGCATCAGGTCGGGGCTTACAATGTGGTGATCGTGCGGGGCAATGATGGCGTGGTCCGCGCGTTTCACAATGCCTGTCGCCACCGCGGGTCTGTGGTGTGCAAATCCAAGAAAGGCACCTCGCCGAAACTGGTCTGCCCTTATCACCAATGGACGTATGAGCTGGATGGATCGCTTCTTTGGGCGCGCGACATGGGTCCGGATTTCGACGCCTCGCAGTACAGCTTGCGGACAGTGCATTGCCGCGAGCTGGAAGGGTTGATTTTTATCTGTTTGGCTGATGAGGCCCCGTCCTTTGAACCGTTCGCTGACACCGTGCACCCCTATCTTGTGCCGCACGACCTCAGCAATGCCAAAGTGGCCTATGAAAGCTCGATCATCGAAAATGGCAACTGGAAACTGGTCTGGGAAAACAACCGCGAATGCTATCACTGCGCGGGCAATCACCCATCGCTGTGCCGCACCTATCCCGAGGATCCCTCGGTCACCGGTGTCTCACCAGAAGGCGTTTCCTCACAGGTTCAATCACATTGGGATCGGAACGAGGCAGCCGGCGTTCCCGCCCGTTTCCAGCTGGACAAAAGTGGTCAGTTCCGCGTGGCGCGCATGCCGCTTTTGAATGGGGCCGTCAGCTATACGATGGACGGTAAACCTGCCGTGTCCAAACCGCTGGGGCGCATCCCCCTAACCGATGCAGGACCACTGGTCCAGTTCCTCTATCCGACCACATGGAACCACTTCCTGCCGGACCACTCCATTTTGTTCCGCGTTTCCCCGATCAGCCCAACCGAAACCGAAGTCACCACCAAATGGCTGGTCCACAAGGACGCACAAGAGGGCGTGGATTACGATTTGAAACGCCTGACCGAAGTCTGGATCGCCACCAATGACGAAGACCGGATCGTGGTCGAAGACAATCAGAAGGGCATCAACTCGCCAGTCTACACGCCCGGACCATATTCCCCGACCCACGAAGATGGCGTAATCCAGTTTGTCGACTGGTATGCCAACCACCTGGTGCGCTGCCTGACCGGGCGCAACCTGATAGCGGCGGAGTAAGGCCCATGAATGAAATGTTCCCTACCCCCGCGCTTTGGACGGACAACGAACTGCTGGAATGTGTCTCGGTTGTGCCGGAAATGCCCAACACGGCGAGCTTTTCGTTTCGTGCCGCCTCGGGGGCGCTGTTCGCCTATGATCCGGGCCAATTCCTGACCCTGGAAATCCCAGCGACCGGACAGCCCGGCGGGGTGGTGCATCGCACCTATACGATCTCATCCTCGCCCTCGCGTCCCCGGTCGATAACCATCACAGCCAAAGCTCAACCCAACAGTATCGGCACACGTTGGATGCTGGACAATCTGAAGCCGGGTATGACCCTCAAGGCGATTGGTCCGGCGGGCCTGTTTACCAATGCGGGCAGTACGGCACGCAAGCATCTGTTCATCTCGGCCGGATCCGGCATCACCCCGATGATGTCAATGACCACCTGCATTTGGGACGAAGGCCAGGATTTAGATATTGTGTTCATTAACTGCGCCAAACGCCCTTCGGAAATCATCTTCCGCCAGCGGCTGGAACAGATGGCCAGCCGTACCGATGGTCTGGACCTGAAATTCGTCGTCGAGGAAGCCGACCGCTACAGACCTTGGACCGGCTATCAGGGCCAGTTCAATCAGCTTATGCTGGGCCTGATGGCACCCGACTACCTCGACCGTGAGGTGTATTGCTGTGGTCCCGAGCCGTTCATGCAGGCCGTTCGTGAGGCGCTAGCGGGTCTAGGCTTCGACATGGATCACTATCATCAGGAGAGTTTTGGCGCACCAATTGAGACCAAGGAAGAAACACCCGATCTGGACGATGTGGTTCCTGATGACGCCACCGCGGCCGAGCTGTGTTTCACGACTTCGGGTGTAACCTATCAATGCACAGAAACCGACACGGTATTGGCCGCGGCGAAGGCTGCCGGATTGAACATTCCATCAGGTTGCACTTTCGGCGTCTGCGGCACCTGCAAGGTTAGAAAAGTCGAGGGAGAGGTTCACATGGTTCACAATGGCGGCATCTCGGAAGAGGATATCGAGGCTGGATATATCCTTGCTTGCTGTTCTAACCCGATCGGCAAGGTCGCGGTCGAGATCTGAATAGAAGGGGCAACTCGATGGGTCGCCCCTTCCACTTGAGTAGGCTTAGAAATCCCAGCTTTCTCTTCGTTCGCCACTGCCTTGCCGATCGCGTAGGATAAACCAGAGCCAGACAAGAGGTCTTGGTTTCCCGTGTCGGGGTTGGCTGTCAGAATGGTGATATCACCTGAAATTAACGTCTCGCGTAGTGTTTCCCAGAGGCCTGCGCCTGAACAGGTCCAACAAGGGACAGTGCAGCGCCCTGAAACTGCCCGTCTACTTGATAGTATTGCATTAAGGCCTCTCCGGTGAGGACCTGATCGGGCGTGCCGCGATCGACGATTTGACCAGCAGACATCAAATAGACCTGATCGCAATAGCGTTTCGCCAAAGACAGATCGTGCAACGTCATCAAAACCGTGCGCCCCCGGCGCTGCACCTCGTCCAACAGAGCCAACTGATAGTGCAGATCCAGGTGGTTTGTCGGTTCGTCCAAGATGTAGATTTCGGGGTCACACGCCAAGAGCTGCGCGAAATAGCAACGCTGAAGTTCGCCACCTGACAGGTTTCCCGCCGGCTGATTGGCCTTGTCGCTAAGCCCAACCAGTGAAAGCGCCTCGTCACGCCGATCTGCAATCTCGGATCGATCGAGTTCAAGGATAGACAGGCCGATCTCGACAATATCTTGTGGGGTCAGCCCAGCTAAGAGGCCCGAGCTTTGTACAAGTGCCCCCACGAGTTTCGCCCATTCGAGCGAACTGTGATCATCGATAGGGCGGCCAAAGGCTTGGATAATCTCTGCGCTGGCCCTCGCCGCACGATAAAGCTTACGCAGAAGCGTGGTCTTGCCAGCGCCGTTTGGCCCGAGCAGCCCGTGGATTTCACCTTTTGGAACGGTAAGCGTCGCGCCCTGCACGAAGGTCGACTTGCCAACATCGACGGCGAGGTTTTGGATCTGGAGCGCGATCTCGGTCGGAGTGGCGTTACGCGGCACGGTGCAACCCTCGCAATATCATTATAAAAGGTGGGGCTGCAAAAAGCGCGAGAAGGACCCCCAAAGGCAGCTCTTCTGGGGCCAGGATGGTACGACAGAGAAGGTCGACTGCAATCAGGACTATGGCGCCCAGTGCCATGGTGAGCGGAAGCAAAACCCGGTGACGAGCGCCGATCAGAATCCTGGCCATGTGCGGGATGATCAGGCCAACAAAGCCGACGATCCCGGCAACTGCGACGGCCAGACCGGTCAATGTGACCGTGGCCAAAAAGATCCACATGCGCAGCCGCGCCGTGCGCACGCCCAAGGCTTGGGCGCGCTCTTCGCCCAGAAGGGTGGCATCCAGAGCATTGGCATTGAAAATCGCCCAGCCACCGATCACAATCAGGGCGACGGTGATCATTGGAACTTCGTGCCATGCGGTGTTGCCAGCGGTTCCCATCAACCAGCCCAGAGCAGTGCGCGTGGCGTGCGGGTCACCGATATACAAGAAAAACGCCGTTAGCGATTGAAACATCAACGAAACGGCAACGCCCGCCAGAATGACGATTAACGGATCCAGAGGGTGTCCGCGCCGCCCAGACAGGGTGATCGTCATCAGAAAAGCCAATGCTGCGCCGATAAAGGCAATAGCCGGGACGCCGAAGCTGTCGGTGACCCAATCGGGCAACCAAATGATTGCGCCCACTGCGGCGGCTGATGCCCCTGATGACAGCCCCATAAGATAGGGATCTGCCATCGGATTGCGCAGGGCCGTTTGCATCAACGCCCCTGCTAGCGCCAATCCGGCCCCAATCACCCCAACTGCCAAGACGCGTGGGATGCGCCATTGCCAGATGATCAGCGACAACCCACGTGGTGCATCGTCGCTCCCCAACAGTATTGCAAAACGGTCGGCCCAGCTGATCTCGGCTGTGCCCCATAGGATGCCAGCCAAGACCACAAGACCAAGCACCAACAAACTGATGGGGAAGAGGATTGGAAACCGAACCACCATTTACTTCATGGCCGCCAGTTGGGCGTTCACGTTCTCGACGCCGTCGGCAAAACGCATGCCAAGCAGGGTTTCCGAGAACGGAACGGTGACGAACTTGCTTTCTTTCACGGCGGTCAATTCGGAGAGAACCGGATCATTTTCCATATATTCGCGTTTCTCTGCGGCTGTGGACCAGCCCGCTTCGATCAGCACGATCACATCGGGGTCAGCGGCGACGACGACCTCCCATGCGACGTCGACCCAGGTGCCCTCCACGTCAGCGCTGATGCTGTTCAGCCCCGCAGTCTTGGCAACAAGGGCGGGACCGCCGCAGCAACCGATGGAATAGGGGGTGTCGGTGCCGCTGTCATAGATGAACGCAGTGCGGCCCGCGCCAGCCGGGTTGTTCCCCACGGCGTCAATGCGGGCTTTGGTTTCTGCGATCAACGTGTCCGCACGGTCTTCCACGTGGAAGATGTCCCCGATGACTTCGATGTCCTTTAGGATCGGTTCAATGGTCAGCGGCTCGTTCTTCGGATGATAAGCCTTGCAGGAGGCATCCACCAGATAGGTGCCGACCTCAAGGTCATGCCATTTCTTTGCTTTGCCCAGATTTTTCTCGGAGAAAGCCGAGCCAAAACCTGCAAACAGGAAGTCCGGATCTTCTTTCAGAACGACCTCAGCCGCCGGGTATTTTTCGGCCAAAACAGGGACGCTGTCGAATGCGTCTTTCCATTGGGTGGGAATCGCGTCGTCCAGATAGGCAGTGCCTATCATCGATCCTTGCAGTCCAAGCGCCAGCATCACTTCGGTGGCTTGCTGGTTCAGGGTAATTGCACGGGTCGGTACCGTAACGAAGTTGTATTCAGTGCCACAGTTGGACACGGTGACGGTGTCGGCCATTGAAGCCGTTGCAGTCAGGGCGAAGGGGATAAGCGCTTTAAGCAGATACTTGATGGTCCTCTGTTTGATGAATGAGAAGATGCTTTGGGATTGTGTTCGCGCACAACGCTTGCGCAACGAAGTCACGGATGTCGCTCAAATCGGCGACGCGATACCAATTTCCGCGGGGGTAGTGCACGATCACCGGGCCCGAATTGCATGGGAAAAGACAACCGGTGGTGGTAACAAGGCACTGCGAGCTGACCCGCTCACGGCCCAGCTCGGACTTCAGTGCGTCTACCAGATTGGGCGCGTCTTTCAGATGACAACGCGGTCCGGCACAGACAAGAATGTGGTGACGAAAATCAGGGGGCGAGTCCCAGCCATTGCCGATCTCGCCATCCGCCTTTGGGTGAATGCGTGTCAGCTCAATGCGTGCGCGAGCTGCGGACTGGATGACGCGATTGTCGGCCTGCAAAACGGCGCCCATGAAAAGATCCGGCGCTCCAGGCCCGTGTCGATCAAGCCAGCTTGCTGCTGCGTTTGGCAACCATTTCTCAAGGCTTTGCGAAAAGGGCAGGCCTATGGGCCGCAGCTCGATACGGCTGGCACCTTGGCCGCTCAATTCATCCAGCGCATGCCACATCCCGTCACCCGAACCCTCAAGCCGAACGGCGCGTGCTGAACAAGGGGCTGCACGGATCAGTGCCTTGGCCAGGTTGCGAAACTTGGCATGGCTAACGTAGCTGGCGGAAACTAAATAGAGATATGCGTCCATTGCTGCCTCGTCGACGGAGTCAGGCAGTCACGATGGGTCACCCCATGAATGTCTATCATTTTGTCCTCCACGGGCCCACCGCCCGGTTGGTTGCTTGTCTACGATGGCAGGTCTCCTGACTTTGCGGATCGAAGCTTGCTGTCCCTTCCCAGGCAGGTGCCCAGTGGTTTTGACAGTTTGCTCACCGCTTACAGTTGCGGGGGCAGTTACGGAATTGGCGCCTATTGGCTACTCCTCACCGTATTCCCTTTTCATCCTGCGCGGCCTTTGGCACAGCAGGAACCATCGCGGCGGAAGCTGTAGAAAAACTCAAGGTTTGTCAACGACAGAGTGCCGTCGCCAGAAGTTGTGTCGGGCCGACCTCAACGGTGTGAGTGTCGACTTTCGGCCCAGCTCTGTCGCTAAACGCGACTAAGCAATGCTACAGTGCAGCCCATCGAACGGATCGTTCGCTGCGCCAGCGAAATCTGGGTATCGACAGATGACTGCGAAGCGGACAAAGCCGCCCTTTCGCTGTGGTTGCACCAATGACCGCTTTTTTCGTAACATGATCGAATGATGCAAAGTGGGAAATTGGTATTTGTTGCCCTGACTATTTGCTTGACGATTGCGGGAAATTTATCAGCGCAGGGTCTCAGTAGTTCTTTCGACGCGTGCTTGCCGCCAACCTCAGATGGCGACGTTAACGCCGAAGACTGCCCTCTGACATATCGCCCACCACCACCAATTGGGAAAAGCATTGATGTGACGGAGTGCCGTTTTCTGCCCGAACGTTCAGAGGCACTTGGCACAGGTTTTTGGATATTGCGGTGTTCCGTTTCGAACCGCTCAGAGGAGCGTGTCGCTTCCTTCAACTATGGTGTTCGCTACTTGGCGATGGGCAGTTCGATAGTTCTGAAGGAGGTTGGCTTCGCAGGCGAACAACGCTTTGGAACGGCACTTTTAGTCCCAATTGTACTACCACAAGAAACCCAGTCGCTCAGACTAGCCGCCCCCGACTTGCCAACTGATGTCCTCACATCCGATTTGGACGTTTCAGTGGAAGTCATAAGCGTACGTACGCCGGATGGTCGTATTCTAAGGTAATCACAGGAAGCAGCCATTCATGCGGCCTGCAGCATTGATCAAAATGGGCTCATTCCGAACGTTCGCTTCAATCGCTTAATTCACTGAAACCAGGAACGTCAGCTGTGTGAACAGTGCTACGGTCCGAGATGTTAATACTGGCATTGGTTTTCCAGAAATTCAAACGCCGAGCCAGATAAGCAATCCAAAAGCCGTGACACCTACGAACATCGTTAGGATGACGTGATTTGTGAAATACGCAACGGCCAGAGCAACGCCGGCGGCAACCCAGGTTTCCGCGGGTTGGCCAGCCAATGAGGATGCCACCAGCGAGACGACAATAAGGCCGGGCAACTCATCCAACATCCAGCTGAAACGCGACGACTTGATCGCATCTCCGGCAAAGAGTCCGACCACCCGGATTGTGAATGCAGCAATCGCAAGGGCGAGGATCAGCATCCAATAAGAAACAGTCATTGTGGGGTACTTCCTCGTTTCCTGATCTGATGGGATATGGCGAGGCCACACATGGCCCCGGTAACGATCGCGTAGGCTTTCGGTGTTCCCAGAGAAACGACTGCGATTGTTGTTACAAAGCTAGAGGACCAAGGGAGCATATTTGCATATCCGCACCATAGTCCTCTGGCCATTGCGATAAAAGCGGCTGTGAACGCAAAGCCCAATCCAAACTGCTCAAGATTTGGCAGGGTTGATCCTGCGACAGCTCCAAGCGTTGTTGAGACGGTCCAGACCGAAATCATCACCAGCCCAGAACCGATCAGAAAACGGGCGCCGATCGTAGGGTCTTTTGCACGCTCCACCATCGTTAGCACCCAGTTTTCATCACCGGTAATGTGGATCGTTAACAGTTTCATTCGTAGCGAAAGGCCACTTAGAACCTCTGATAATGACGCAACAATGCCGATGTAACGCAGGTTTAGTGCCGCGCCTCCCAAGGCCGCACCCAGCACAGAAGCGGATCCAGAGAACTGCTCAACCGCCACAATCTGGGAAGATCCAGCGTGGACCAGGCCGCTCAACAAAGTGACACCCCACCAGGGGAAGCCAACCTGGGCAGCCAACAAACCAAATGCGAAACCGTAGACAGCTGCGCCAGCAGCCAAGGGAAGAATTGCAAGAGCACCGTGTTTCATGGCGCTCAAGTTAGATTTGCATCGTGACGTATTAAATGGCGATTTTTGATATATTGTGATCTCATGAAATCAAATTTGCATCAAAAGTGAGACAAATAGATCATGGATCATCTGGACAATAAGCTGCTGGCATTGCTTCAGCAAAACGCCCGAACAACCATCCAGGACATGGCAGAGCACACCGGGGCCTCCACGGCATCGGTGCAGAGACGGCTAAAGGGTCTGCGCGACGAGGGCGTCATCCAGAAAGAGGTGGCCGTTCTTGACCGAACGAAGCTGGGTTTTGGTATCACCGCAATCGTGTCCGTCGAGCTTGAACGTGACCGCCTAGATCAGATCAGCGCGTTTAAAAGAAAGGCGCGCGAAGACAGGCAGGTGACCAACTTCTATTGCATCGCCGGTGATGCAGATTTCTTGATGGTTGTCGTCGCCAAAGACATGGAGGATTACGAACGTTTCACCCATCGGTTTTTCTTGGCTGACAAGAATGTTCGCAAGTTCCGGACATCAATTGTTGTATCAACTGAAAAGGCAACTCTTGAGCTACCGATCTAATCTGCACCCAGTCTTTGTTGCAAGGATATCATTAGCTGCAACCTGTGGCGTTGCTTACATTGGTGCCAAGCGCAGCATTCGGCACTATGGGCTCAGTTCTAACTTCGCTTCAACCACTTAGTTCACCGAGACCAGGAATGTGGGCGGTGCGGACAAACAGCCCTTATGTCTGCGCAGCTACTGCTGCCGCAGCATAAGTCCGCAAATGCTGGGTCGGCTTTCCAGTGACGCATCAACGTTTCCGTTTTCGGTCCTTCATATGGGCGTCGAGCTTCTACTCCTCACCTGCCTTTTTTCTGCCGTAGACCATTTCTCCAACGCAGTCGTAGAAACCTTGGACCTACGGCTTGGGCTTAAACGCAGTTTCGCGCCGATTTGCTCTAACATCTAGGAAGCGGGACGAACCAATCAGGATAAACGGCCGTTTCTCGTTCAACGTTTAGCCAGGTCAATAGAAGCGGAATATCCCCAGTTTCAATGTCTTGTCAAAATGCGGAAACCACAACATTGAACGAACTTAGGCATTTGGGAGTTTTGCAGCGTCACGATGAAATAATGAGAAGATGCAAAGGACCACGAAACTCCAAATAGAATATTGCGAGCTTATTGACAGGAAATTCAGGCTAGAAATGTAGTGTTGGCGAACGAACTGTGCCGAAAGAGAACCGGCGTTACTTGACACATTTAGCGCTCGCTTTGCGGTCTTTCATCACTCCGGAAAAATGGGAAAACAAGGCGGCGGAAAGCGGTCTTTCAGATGCGCGGTACTCCGGGTGCCATTGAACCCCAATAATAAGACCGCCCGCGCTGTGTTCAAAGGCTTCGATAATCCCATCATCGGACCGGGCGACGGGCGTCAGCTCTTTGCCCAATGTATCAACCGCCTGCACATGTACGGAATTCACAAACACGCGGGGCTTTCCGATGGCGGCCCCCAATTGGGTATCAGAGTTCACGCTCACCGGGTGTGCGTCCTGGTAAACAAGATCTGGATCCGTGGCTTTCGGCAAATGTGGATGGTCCGGATGGTCAGCGCGTCCGGCAAACCCTGTGCGGATTGTGCCCCCAAGGGCGACGTTGATTTCTTGCATGCCGCGGCAGATGCCAAGCAGAGGCAGATTCCTCTTGCGGGCCGCATTGACCAGATAGAGGGCTGAGGCATCCCGTTGCAGATCAAAAGGGCCATGACTCTGACTGTTGCCCGTTGCACCATAGGCCCCGGGGGCAATGTTAGATTGATCCCCCGTCAAAATGACCCCATCCGCGAGGTCGAGAAAGGCCTCCAGCTGCGCCGCGCTGGAGAGGGTTGGAACGATGATCGGCAGAGCGCCGCAACCTTCAAGCACCGCCGTCAGGTATTTGTCGTCCAGGGTTTGACGTGTCAGGCCAAGGTCGGTGTCGAACCCTGAGTTGGCCATCACCGCCACTCTCAACGGAGGGTCACTATACGCAGTCATCTTGACAATATTTCTTTCTATTCTGGCGGTTAGCGGATCAAGGATTTGGAGAAATGCTGCTCTATCCGCTTTTGGACAAGTTCCAGGATGATCGACATCAGCCAGTAGACAATCGAGGCGGCGATCAGCATTTCAAGGATTTTGAAATCAGACCGACCAACGGTGCGGGCGAGGAACATCAGGTCCCACACCCCCACAACGCTTACGAGAGAGCTGTCCTTGAGCATTGCGATGAACTGATTGCCTGTCGGCGGGATGATCACCCGCATGGCCTGCGGCAGGATCACTTTGCGGAAGGTCACCATGCGGTGCAAGCCCAGCGCGTCGGCGGCCTCCCATTGCCCTGCAGGGAGCGACTGAATTCCAGATCGGAAAATCTCGGTCATATAGGCGCCATAGACCAGCGACAGGGCGGCAATGGCTGCGGGAACTGGATCCACAACTATGCCAATCTGCGGCAACCCCAGGTAAATCAGGAACAGCTGCACCAAGAGCGGCGTGCCGCGGAAATAGGAGGTGTAAAACGCACCGATGCCTTCAAGAATACCGATGCCCGAGAGTTTTGCCGTTGCCCCTGCGAGGGCAAAGACAAAAGCCAGGGTGATTGAGATCGCTGAAACATAGAGCGTTGTGACCGCCCCCTGCGACAAGAGGTAGGGCAGTTTCTTGCCAATAAAGCCAAAGCTCAAATCAAAGGAATAGAATAACCCAAGCGCAATTACCGCCAATATGGCCCAGGTCAGATAGGCTTGCAGGCGGCGTTGAAGGCCAAGAAGGGCGTAGACCACGCCCCCCCCGATTAGAAAGGCCACCAATGCCGCCGAAAACCGCCCCCAGTTTCCGGCCAGGGTCTCTGGGCCCATGGCGGGCAAGAGCAGACCGCCCAAGACGCCTTGGTTGGCCGACAGAAAGAAGGCCGTCGCAAAGACCGACAAGGCCAGACCGGCTGCCAGTTTCAGACGCTCCGGACCATGCTGGAAGCTGCTTTTGAACAACGTGACCATTGGCTTGCCTTAGTTGGTGCTGACGAGGTCAGTGCCGTGCCATTTAACCGACAGTTTCGCCAAAGTGCCGTCGCTCTTCATCTCTTCGACAATGTCGTGAAGCCGGGCATTCAGCTCAGCGTCCCCCTTGTCGGTGGCTAGGGCCAGGGGTTCAAAGAAGACGGGTGCTCCCAGCTGTTTGATCGGTAGGCCAACGGCAACGGCCTCGGCGATAACCGGCACCGATTGCAACACCGCATGGAGCCGTGCGCCATCGCCAAGGGCAAGGTCATCAAACTCGTTCACATCGCTATAGGCCCGGATCTCACCGGGGGTAACATCATAGGTAAAGGCAGGCATCCCCACCACGTCGAGCTTCAGATCATGCTCCAGATACCGGTTGTAGGTTGAGGCAGAGACCACACCCACGGTTTTTCCGTCCAGATCCCTCGGGGTTACCGCGAGCGATGTCTTGTGCACTGCAAAAGCTGCGGGGCTGAAGTAATAGATCGCCGGAAAGTCCAGAACTTCGGCGCGGGCCTTCGTAGGCGTCATCGAGCCAACAACCATGTCCCAGCGGCCCGCCCAGCGGCCTGCGGTCATGACCTCCCAGCCGGGGGTCACGAATTTGACGTCGACGCCCAGACGTGCGGCAACTTCCTTAGAGACCGCGATATCAAAACCGTCGAGCTCATTATTCTCATTCATGAAAGAATTGGGGCGATAGTCTGAATTGGTACCAACGGTCAGCACACCATTTCTCAGAATGCGATCAAGCGTTTCTCCGGCCTGAGCCGCCAATCCACAAAAGCTTACTGAAAGTGCCGTAGCGCAGCCTGTGAGCACCGCTCTTCTTGAAATTGTCATGTCTATCCTCCCGTTTCGACTAGAACAAAAAACGGGCTGATCTTTCGCCTTGCGGCTGGGTTTTCGCAAATCAGTAAAGTTGAAAGTCTTATAGAAAACCTCTATGGATGTGACATGAGCGCTCCACGAAGATTCATCCCGACATTGCAGGAAGCACGATCTCTCGATGCGGTATCACGGCTGAACTCAGTTTCTGCCGCCGCGCGCGAGCTCAACTTGTCGCAGCCCACGGTATCCTATCATATCAGCAAGTTAGAGGAGAGGTGGAACACAAAACTGTTTCGTGTAAAGGGGCGAAACCTGGAGCCAACAGAGTTCCTGCGTGCCATCATCCCAGAGGTCCGCACCGTGACACATCAGTTGGAACATATTGGTCATTTGGTGGGGAGCCAGTACCATCAAAAGGTTCTTTCAATAGGGATTGCCCCATCATTGGCCTCTATCGTTTTGCAGCCAAGACTCGCCGCGTTTCTGAAGCGCTCGCCAGACATCAACGTCAGAATCTGTGCTGCAAACCGTTTTGTGAATCTGGAGGAAGAGCGGATCGACGTCGCCCTGCGTTTGCTTCCGCGCCCACATTCGCAAGGGGCAGAAGCAAGTGGCAATGCCTTGCTCCCCGTGCCGCGAGAACACATGAGAGTGGTCTGCGCCCCAGATTACCTGGCCAGTTTGACAGCGGAGTTGCAGCCAACTGACAAACCCGACGTCGGACTTCTTTGCCAGGCACAATTGATCCATGAAGACGAAACCGTTCATTGGGCCAACTACTTTGCAGCTTTTCTTGCAGGCCACCCCTTTGAAACCCGGCCGCGCCTGACCTTCAATAATGCGGATATGATCCTACAGGCGGCGATCTCGGGACAAGGTTTTGCTCTTCTGCGCGACGTCTATGTGATGGGTGCGCTTAGAAAGGGATCTTTGGTTGAACCCTTTGACACGCGCCTACCTTGCGAGCGCGTCTTTCAGTTCGTTGCCCCTGAAGCCATCGGCTACACTCAACCTGCCTCTCGCTTCGTTTCCTGGTTTGGGGCTGAACTAAAAACCCTGCTAGGCCAAGCTTGAGGCCGATGTCTGCTCGCCTGCGACGGCGGTTCAAAAAAGACCTGCCTCCGTGCCCAGGGAGGGTTTGCACCTGCACGAGATGCGGTGACTGCTGCAACATGGGTTCCGTAGGACAGGGCTTGCTGGACGACTTCGGCGGCCATTTCCCGTAGCGCACGCTTTCGAAGGGCTCCCAATTTGGACAGCTTGGCCAGCAGACCTGCATTGAATGTGTCGCCAGCACCGACGGTATCGGCGATCTGGGCAGGATTGGCTGACACATGCACTTCGGAACTGTCCGGCACATATCCCGTTGCCCCATCGCCACCGCAAGTCACATTGACAATGTGCGGGACCACTGTCCAGCAAACAACCAACCTTTTCGCCTTGCAACAGAGGCGCGGGTTCGATCCGGTTCAGATCCTCATCCGAAACCTTCACGATATCTGACTTGCGCAGCATCGCCCCCAGTCGCTTTCGGTAGCGGCCTTCGTCTTCAATGAAGTCCGGGCGGAAATTCGGATCGATCATCACCGCGCTCCCATCGCCTTCGCGGACCAGCAGCGCCTGATACCCCCCCCCGGGTCGCTAGCCAGACTGATGCCGCCGAAGTAGAGTACAGAAATGTCGTCTGGTATCTCAGGCAAATCGTCTGGTGCCAGCATCCACCCGGCAGAGTTTTCATCATAGAACGAATGGGTCGCGTGACCGTCCGCAAGGCGCACAAAATCCAGCGTTGTCGGGCGATCTGAAGTGATGACTTGGGTTGTATCCACGTGGCTAGTTTAGAGGACTTCGCTGAGTTGACGACCAAACATATCGGTGGTTAGCCCGGTGAGCATGCCGACGCGGGCTCCAAGCCGCCCAAGACGGATTGCGGTGTTGAACACGGCTCTACCCGCATGCGGAACAAAGCCGTCACACCCTGTGCTGGTAGGCGGGCGTATCATGTCGATCAGTGCTTTGCCGCAGCAAAGGATTATGAGAGGACGCCTTTCGTTAAATCGTGATTGTCGCGGGAAGAGCGCGGTTTGCAATAGCCTTGGCATTCGCCATATCATTGCCCACGGCGCGTTTCTCCGCATGTTCACGGGGTAAGCCAAAGTCGACCCAACGCTGCACCAGTCTTTGCCGCAAGATTTCGCGCGGCACGTGCAACCGGATCGACACATCCCAAAGGGGGTGCAACTCTTTCCAAACCGGCGCATCGAACAGCAGATAGTTGCCTTCGATCAAAACGCAGTCGGATTTGCCATCGACCAAACCGGCCCCTGCACGTGAGAAATCTTCGCGCCTATCAAAGGTGGGGTAGAAAACCCGATCAGCATTGCACAGTGCCTGAACCAAACGCAGAATCCCTTCTGCATCAAATGTCTCGGGCGCGCCTTTTCGGTGCAGTAAGCCCAATTTAGCCAGAATCTGATTGTCCAGATGAAAACCATCCATTGGCACCACGGACGTCTTGCATCCGGCTTGAGTCAGGTGATCAGCCAGCACATGGGATAAGGTTGTCTTGCCGGATGCGGGCGGTCCCGCCATAGCGACCAGTTTGCGTTTCCTTGCGCGAGGCACTGCCAGAATTTCGTCCGCCAGCGCCTCGGCAATCTTGTCGGGGGACCTCATGCCACGTCTTGCGCAGGAGGCTCTTTTGCCCCGGTCATGAAGGCCACCGCATCGGACATGGTGTAGTCCTTGGGATCGATGGTGCACAGCCGCTTGCCCAGCCGGTGGATGTGGATGCGGTCAGCAACCTCGAAGACATGGGGCATGTTGTGGCTGATCAGGATGATGGGAATGCCACGGGCGCGCACATCTTTAATCAGCTCCAGCACCTTGCGGCTTTCTTTGACGCCCAAGGCCGCCGTGGGTTCATCCATTATGATGAACTTGGTGGCAAAGGCGGCGGCGCGGGCCACGGCGACACCCTGCCGTTGACCACCAGAAAGGGTTTCGACTGGTTGCTTGATCGACTGCACCGTCATCAGCCCCAGCTCGGTCAGCTTCTCGCGGGCAAACTTCTCCATTGCGGGCTTGTCCAGCATCCGCAGGAACTTGCCCAAAAAGCCTGATTTGCGCAGCTCGCGCCCCGTGAACATATTGTCCGCGATGGACAGCGCAGGCGACAGAGCAAGGTTCTGGTAGACGATCTCGATCCCCATTTCCCGCGCTTCGATGGGGGATGAGAACTTGACCGGTTTGCCTTCGATGAGGATCTCACCTGCATCGGGGATCGTGGCGCCACAGATCGCCTTGACGATCGAGGACTTTCCCGCCCCATTGTCTCCAATAACGGCAAGGATTTCCCCCGGACGCAGTTCGAAATCGGAATGGTCAATGGCGGTGACATGACCAAAGCGTTTCACGATTCCTCTGGCAGATACAACAGGTGTCATGCGGAAACCCTCCGGATCCATTGATCAATAGCGACGGCGATGATGATGAGCCAGCCGATGGCAAAGACCTGCCAAAGAACATCAACCCCGGCCATGCGCAGCCCAGATTGGAACACGCCGACGATCAGCGCGCCAAACAGCGCGCCCATGATCGATCCGCGTCCCCCGAACAGGGAGATTCCCCCGATCACCACGGCAGTGATGGATTGCAGGTTGCCTTCGTAGAACGACTGCGGCGAAATTGATCCTACCCGGCCAATTGATGCCCAGCCCGCGATCGCGCAGACCAGTCCGGCCAGCATATAGACCGACACAAGCGTGCGTTCGGTGCGTATGCCGGACATTTCGGCAGCTTCGGCATCGTCACCGATAGCATAGACGTGGCGGCCCCATGCGGTTTTGTTCAGCATATACCACAGAACCACAAAGATCACGATCATCAGGACCACACCAAAAGTGATGCGTGCGCCGCCGATCTGAATGGCGTTGCCAAAGAACTTCAGGAATTCGGCGTTTATATCGATATCTTGACTGCGGATGGACTGCGCGCCAGACAGCCAAAGATTGAGCGCGAAAAAGATAGACCATGTCCCCAGCGTCGTAATGAAAGGTGGCAGTTTTATCTTTGTGATCAGGAGCCCGTTCATGGCCCCAGCCGCCATCCCCCCAGCAAAACCAATAACGATCGCAAGCGGCGACGGTACACCTAAATTGACAGCAAGGTTTCCCATGATCACCGACATTAGGATCATAATCGCTGCGACAGACAGATCGATCCCCGCGGTGATAATGATCAGCGATTGCGCCGCCGCGAGTATCCCGATGATCGACACCTGCTGCATGATCAGCGAAAGATTAAACGCAGAAAAGAAACGCCCGCCTGCAATGATCCAGAAAGCCAAAAGACTGATCACCAATACGATGACCGGAACAAAGGTGGGGTTGTTGTGAAGTATATGCTGGACACGGTCCAGCAAGCTTTGGTTGCGGGTTTCGAACTTAGCGACTTTGTTATCGCCTTGGGCGATGACCTGTTCATAGCTGGCTTTGGTTGTCATGAAGATCTCCCTCAACGCCAGCCTATGCTGGCATGTTGAGTATGGTCAAAGATGATTGCGGAGAATGAGTGCCGGGACCACTACAGCCCCGGCTTAGGGAAACGTGGGGAGATCAGCCCCAACACTTGCCGATGCCTTCGGCCGAACTCAGGGAAGGGATGTCATCCACTGGTTCGTCGGTGATCAGTTCAACACCAGTGTTATAGAAATCCAATCCTTCGGTGTTCTGCGGTTTCGCACCGGTTTCTGCCCAGGACTTGATCGCTTCGATGCCAAGAGAGGCCATAAGCAGCGGGAACTGCATCGATGTCGCGCCGATCACGCCATCCGAAATGTTCTGGACTCCAGGGCAGCCGCCGTCGACCGAAACGATCAGAACATCATTTTCTCGGCCCACCGATTTCAGCGCTTCATAGGCCCCAGCAGCGGCAGGTTCGTTGATGGTGTAGACCACGTTGATTTCCGGATCGATCTGCATCAGGTTTTCCATTGCAGTCCGACCGCCTTCTTCGTTGCCGTTGGTCACGTCATTGCCAACGATGCGGGGGTCATCCTCGTCTCCAATGTCGGTCGGGTCCTTGATGTCGATGCCAAAACCCTGCAGAAAACCATTGTTGCGCAGATAGTCGACCGAGATCTCTGATGGGTTCAGGTCCAACAGTGCAATCTTGGCACTTGCCGCGTCCTCGCCTAGCTTGGCCGCAGCCCATTCGCCAATCAGAACACCGGCCTTGAAGTTGTCGGTGGCAAAGGTTGCATCCGCAACGCTGGCGGGTTCAAACGGCGTGTCCAACGCGATTACCAGGGCGCCAGCTTCGCGGGCCTGGGTAATCACCGGCCTCAAAGTACGACTGTCAGTGGGGGTGATCAGGATACCTTTGGCGCCGGAGGCGATACAGGTTTCCACTGCGGTAATTTGGCTTTCAACGTCGCCATCGATTTTGCCTGCAAAAGTCGACAAGCTGATACCGTTGGCTTCTGCAGCTGCGGTCGCGCCTTCCTTCATCTTCACGAAAAATGGATTGGTGTCCGTCTTGGTGATCAGACAGGCGTTCACATCCGCCTGTGCGGCGCCTGCCAAAGCACTCAAAGCAATTATCGAAGATGTCATAAGCGTTTTCATGGTTTCCTCCAATCCATGTGGTTTCAGTTTTTGTGGCCACCTCCTTGTTGGCCACTGCCTGCGAGATTGCAGGTTGGAAGCCAGAAAACACGAAACCAGCCCCCTCGTCAATTAGTTTGTAAACTTTACTAACTAAAATATGACTGCTACCTTCACTTTGCAAACAGAGGGAACTATTGTGCAGGGCATGGACGGTGATATCATTCCAACTCGACGCGCAGGCGTGAACCAAAGTGGTTTGCGTGACCATAACGAACGCCTGATCCTTTCCGTCCTGCAGCGCCACAGAACGGTGCCGGCGGCAGAACTGGCTCGTCGCACCGGCCTTTCAAAACCCACCGTTTCCACTATCTTGCGCAACCTCGAAGAAGACGGGTTGGTACGACGAGGCGAACCGGTACGCGGCAAGGTCGGCAAACCATCCATTCCCATGGAGCTGAATCCTGATGGTGCCTATTCCATCGGACTAAAAATCGGACGCCGTAGCGCGGATTTGTTGTTGCTTGATTTTGCAGGGACCGTGCGGGGGCAATTACACACCTCCTATGATTACCCGATGCCCGATGCCGTTTTTGGCTTCTTGGAACAGGGTATTTCGAACCTGCTTGGGAACCTTTCTCCGGCCCATCAAAAACGTGTCTGTGGCATCGGGATCGGCACCCCGTTCGAGCTTTGGAAATGGCACGACCTTTCCGGCCCGGCAGCTGAAAAGTTCCGCTCCTGGAAAGATGTGGACTTCACGCAAGAAACTGCCCGTTTCAGCGATTTGCCGGTCTATGTGGTCAATGATGCCACCGCAGCCTGTCATGCAGAACACCTGTATGGCCGCGGAAAGGAGTATCGCGACTTTGCCTATTTCTACATCGGCTCGTTTATTGGCGGAGGCATCGCCCTGAACGGTACTGTCTTCAAGGGCAACCAAGGCAATGCGGGCGCACTGGGGTCTATGCGGACAACCGGCCCCTTGGGGGAAAGCCAGCAATTGATCGACACCGCCTCGCTGCATCTGCTTGAGGCGCGCCTGATCGAAGCAGGTCTTGACCCGGATCTGATGTGGCGGAAACCTCAGGATTGGAGCGGGCTTTCTCGTTATGTAGAGCCATGGGTCGGCGAAACAGCACAGGAGCTGGCTAAGGCTTCCCTGTCGATCTGTTCTGTCATCGATTTTGAGGCCATCTTGATCGATGGGGCTGTCCCGGCTGAAATCCGCAAAGAATTGGTTGAACGGATTCGTCGATATTTGGTGAATCAGGACAAACGTGGGCTAATCGCGCCTATGGTTGAAGCCGGAACCGTCGGAGAAAATGCTCGCGCAATAGGCGCTGCAAGCGGCCCGATCTTCGCGGAATTTCTGCTCAACACCAATGCTGGGCTGTCATCCGTCTAATAAGAATTGGCTTTTTCGCCAAAGCAGACCTGATCAGCCCCACCTAATTGGCCCAGTTTGAATGTTTGAGCATTATCGGCCTGGGTTCCATCGGGACGATGGCTTCCGGTTCCGGCAGGCGGTAACCCAAGGCACTGTGTGGGCGCTTTGTGTTGTAGTGTTTGCTCCATTGTTCAATCAGTATTTGCGCCTCCCGCAAGTTGTAGAAGACTTCACCGTTCAACAGCTCGTCGCGGAACTGCGCATTGAAGCCTTTAAAGTATCCATTCTCCCAGGTTGATCCAGGTTCGACGTAGGCGGTCTTGGCTCCAACCGCGCCTATCCAGTCCCGAACGGCCTGAGCTATGAAGCGAGCATTGTTGCGCCATTGGTCCGAGCGACAATGGCGAGCGGACCGTGTCTGACCTGATGTAGGCCGGAAACTCGCGCAGGATGAACAGATCCGTCAAAGCATCAATGACCTCCGTCGAGTTCAACTTTCTCTTCACGCGGATTTCCAAGCATCCCCGGCTGTGCTCATCCAGCATGTTGAGGGTCCGGAACGCCTTTCCCGTTATCGCTCCGATGATGCACGAAGTCATACGATCCCGCTGCCCGGCAGCACATGCGTGCATGTGCGAAAGGGGGACATGGTCGCGATACTCTGGTCTAAGTCGAACGCAAGAACCATCGGTCAGCCAGAGCCGTCCCTTCTTTGGCTGTTTCTGTGGAACGCTCAACCCCTCGCGGCGCCATAGACGCTCGACGCGTTTGTCGTTCATTCGCTGCCGACAGGCGATCGCAAAGCAATCAGCCGAGAGGGGCCAACCCGCATCTCTCAGCAAAACCGCAATCCGGCGATAGCCGTATCGGCCGTACCGGCTGGTCAACTCGATCATGTCTGCAACCAGCCGATCCTCATCAGTTCAACCGACTGGCAAACGTCTCTGTGTGGATCGGTGCTGCCCCAAGACGACGGTGTCAAATCACATCGAGACCAATTCACCTCAGCGCGTCGCTCCGTCCGGTTTGGTTACTAATTAGGCGCCAGATATCAACTAAATCCGGCCTTAACAGATACGCATCTATTCACATGTCTTCCTGCGTGATCTGGCCCTGGAAGGGGCCGTTCAGATTGGTCGACTATGATTCAAATTGGTCTTTTGCATATTCTTGGACAAAGCTTTGGACGGCGCCGAAGCCCTGTTCTATTGGCGTGATGTAGTCTTGCCCATCAAACTGTTCCTCCGCTTGAGCATGTCGTTCGATACTGTCGCACAGATCGCTAAAGCCAGTGGCTCCGACGGAGCTCATGGCTGATTTGAATTTGTGCGCCAAGAACCCAGCGGTCTTTCGGTCGTTGGTTTCTAAAGCCTGTTGCAGCTTTGGTATTTCAGGAGCAGTTTCTGCAATCAACTTTTGCAAGGTATCGACTATAAACGTCCTATCCTCATAGCCAAGAAGTTCGACCAAAACAGATGGATCAACGGCGGCAGGTTCGGCTGGTTGCGCCTCCAGACCGATCTCACCACTTGAGCCGTCTGAGGCTTCATCTTCCTTTGAGCGAATGATCGTCAATGCCGCGCCCAGTTGCTTGAGCGTGGTTGGCTTTGAGAGGTAGCGATCCATGCCAGCGGCCAAACACTTTTCGGCCTCGCCTCCCATGGCATTTGCTGTAATCGCAACAATTGTTGATCGTGCGCGGCCCTCGCTTGCCTCGATCGCCCGCATTTCCCGGGTCATCTCGAAGCCGTCCATCTCGGGCATGTTGCAGTCCGTCAGCACCAGCTTGAACTTCTCAGTCCGCCACTTTTCCAATCCTTCAAGCCCGTTCTTTGCAATTTCGGGCTGGAACCCTAGCGAGCTGAGTTGCCGATAGATGACATCGATGTTGATTGCATTGTCCTCAACCAGAAGGATTTTGCGATCCTCCTCATCATCAGAATGCACCTCCGCTGGTTCGGGCAATGCCTCTTCTTGACCTGTGGTCAGGCTAACGCGACCTGTCAGCAGCGCGATCCCTCTCACCAATTCGGAGGGCAGCAACGGATAACGTTGCACCATGAAACAGTTGGGCAATCTGCAATGGCTGGCTTCCTCAATGTCGGCAATGAACCTTAGGATTTTAATATCGGGGAACCGCTCTGACAGGCTTTCCCGCAGGCGCTCATTTTCCTCAGCGGTTTCGAGCGACAATAGAACAATAAATTCGTGATCAGCGTTTGAAATCAGGTCCCTGAGCTCAACCTCAGTCTCCGCAAACACCATTTCTGATTGCTGAAATTGCACATAGGATGCAAGCGTTGGCCTGTTGATCCCTTCATCAACAAAGGCAAATACCTGTAGTCCGGAAACATCGACCTCTTCCTCTACGCCACTTGTCTCTACAAAAGGCAAGGACACCTCGAACACGCTGCCTTTGCCAAGCACACTGTCGACCTTGATCGCGCCATTCATCAGTTCAATCAAATCGCTGGTGATCACCAACCCCAGACCCGTTCCACCGTAACGTCGGGTGATCGACTCTTCACCTTGGGTAAAGGGCTGGAACAGATTGGCGATCGCATGTTCCGTCATGCCAATGCCGTCGTCCCTTACGGTGACTTTTATCAGGTTGTCCTGTGTCAGATCCGTCAATAACCGCACGCGCCCAGGCCGCTGCCCCTCCTCCCGACTGGAGAATTTCAGCGCATTGCTCATCAAATTCATGAACACCTGTCGCAGGCGCACTGGATCGGCGAGGATGTAGTGCGGGATCAAGGGGTCCAAACGAAAAGAAATTCGAACGTTCAGCCCTTTCGCAATCGGCCGCAATGTATCGACAACCTCTTCAAGAAGAGTGTGAAAATTCACTGGCACGGCTTCAAGGTGGACCTTGCCCGCCTCAATCTTGGACAAGTCAAGAATGTCGTCAATGATCCGCAACAGCGATGTGGAGGACTTACGAATGGTGGTGACCATCCGCAGCTGTTCTGGCTGCAACTCCGTATGCGCAAGCACTTCGGCCATCCCGATGACACCGTTCATCGGTGTTCGGATTTCATGGGACATATTGGCAAGGAATTGAGACTTGGCGTGACTGGCGGCCTCTGCCTTTCGTGCGGTTTCCCCCAGCGCCTGGGTTCTCTCGGCAACGCGTCTCTCCAGCACTTCGAGGGCCTTGTTTTTCTCACGCTGATAGCGCGCTATGGACGTTGCGAGTATGTCCAGCTCATCCTGTTTGTCGTTGTATCCGATTTCGCCCTTGGTGATTGGCACCCCATCCGAGCCAAAACCCTCAACACTTCTGGAAATCTTTTCTATGCGTTTTGTCAGAACGACGTAGAAGACTGTCATCAGGGCAACCGCCAAAAACAGGCTGCGGATTACACCAAACAGCAGAATCAGCCCAATGCGATTGAAGAAGTTGGCATAGGCAAGATAGGGATCGACCCAGATCGTAAGGGTTCCGACGGGCTCCGCGCGACCGTCTAGATAGAGATCATGGGTATAAACAGAAGGACTGTCGTCTGTCAGGAAACCATCCGTCCAGTGTAATTCTGTTGAATCATAAGAGGCTTCCCGCCTGGCCAATGTATCTCCGAAGTCGGTTTTGATCTCCGCAATGACGATCGCATCATATTCGAACAGACCGGAAACCACTCTTTGCGCGAGTGGCGTCTCAAACCCAAACGCGGCCTGGGCAGCGGTGTCATGCACTGCGCTCATCAGCTGCGATACAGTTGCATCGACCTGTGCTTTTTCGTTCCTGAAATCCAACCAGATCTGCAAACCACTCATGAGCAGACCAAGGATAAAGGCAAGGATCACTGCCAACCGCGCCTGTTTGAAAGAAATACGATTGGTAATCCGAACGGTCATTCTTGCCCCGGCACTTCGTTGTCTTTTCTATTCATCCCCGCCCCATTTTGAGCCTGAACATGAGCACCTAAGGGCCTCATCTGATGCGGAAAGCTTCGGAGCATCTCAGTGTTGCAAGTCGGCTACGCCGTGGAACTCCAGTATTTTCGTCAACGTTCCGTCTGCGCGCATCTCTGCCAGGGCTTGATTGAAGCGGCTCCTCAGTTCGAGGTGATCAGGACGTGCCTTGGTGAACGCAACATGCAGGGGATTTTCCTGCAGCGCAGCTTCAGAATATTGCAGGCTGCCAACCGCATCGGGGAACTCAGCAGCAACCGCGTAACGCGCGGTGGTTTCTTCCGCGACGATGACGTTAATACGACCGTGAATAAGCTTGCGAAGGCTTTGCGTAAGCGTCTGAGATTCTTCTCTCGCAAAGAAATCGGCATTCTGAAAAGCCTCTGGGTATCCGTATCCCGCCGTGACCCCAACAGTTTCCCCTTTGAGATCGTCCAAAGACCTGAAGGCAAACTCATAGTCGGCTCGATGAATAACAACAACGCGGCTGGAGAGCACTGCGTCGCTGAACGTCATCTCTTTCTTTCGTTCGGGCGTGGTCCAAATGGCTGAAATAACGTCGTACCTGCCGTCTACCGTACCCGCATAGGCCCGTTTCCATGGCACCTCGGCCACGGCCACTTCGTATCCCGCGCGTGCGAGCGTTTGAATTGTCACGTCGGTGATAATCCCACCTTTGGGCAATGAAGCGCCCTTGAACGGCGGCCAATACCCATTGGTCAAAATGAGAGGGTCCTTCTCCTCCGCAGCTACAGAGAAAGGAAAGAAGTTGATCGCCAGAAGCGCGACAATTTTCAAAATTGTTTTACTGATCGCGAGGCCCTCCGATTTTGTGTCTCCCACACTCGTCTCCTCCTAGAAACAGGCCCCATTCTTAGACCGTGACAAGTTCCGACAAGTGTTTCAAATGCCACCATATTTCAGAAGGTTAACGACTATCCCAACGTCGTATTCTGGTTTCTAATCCAAACCATATAACAAAAATCGGCTTTGTTAAACAATTCCGGAATCCAGCTGGCTTCCGCATTGCTCCGGCATACAAAACGCTTAGTTGCGCCCCTTCAAATGGGGGGGGAACCCAGGCGCGAACTACGCGTGAGTTGCGTTATCCAAGACTCCTTGAGATGAAGCAAAGAAACTTGGACTTGGTTTCTCCCCTCCTCTTAAGAAGCGACGATGAAGTTTGGTTTCTGTCGCCAGATAACGATGATCACGCCTCGTTGCCTTGGGGCAGCACGGTGTCCGGATGTTTTCCAATGTCACAGCAATGGCGACTGGGGCCGCGATTGGCCGGTTGGAGGGCCCATCGAAAAGCCCACAAATGCAATCGATCGAAAATAATCGGAAGCGTAGTTGCGCTTCCCGCTCAAACGTCCACAGTGAGACTTATTCAACGGCCGTTTGTACGGGTTTAATGCCCCCCTCGGCTGCAGCGCTTCGTGTTTGTGGGGCTTCTTGTAGCGTGATAGGTTATGTAATAACATATCTATCAATTTGCGAAACCAACACCGGCGCTTTCGATGGAAACACTGCTTCCTGTTACTTTGCTCACTGGATTTCTCGGTGCCGGGAAAACCACCGTATTGAATGCGGTTCTTTCCGGCAAACAAGGGCCGCGGATCGCCGTTATTGTGAATGAATTCGGGGATGTTGGTCTGGATCATGACTTGGTTCAGGGCACAACCGAGGACGTCGTTCTGATGGCCGCAGGATGCATTTGTTGTTCAATCCGAGGTGACCTCTCCAAGACGCTGAATGACCTATTGGATCGAAGAGCAGCGGGCGCGTTAAATTTTGAACGTATTGTGATTGAAACAACCGGCCTGGCCGACCCTGGACCTGTCCATCACACGTTGTTGGTGGATCGAACGCTTGCGCCAAGAGTTGCCCTCGACGGAATCATAACGGTTGTGGACATGGTCCTGGGGGCGCAAACCCTTGAGCGCTACTCGGAAGCAGAGGCGCAGGTCGCTATGGCGGATCGCATTGTCTTGAGCAAAAATGATCTGGCAGCCGCTCCCGAGCGTCGGGCACTCAACAAACGGCTAGATAAATTGAATGCAGCTGCGCCTAGGCTTGTTGCCAACAAAGGGGGGCTGCCCTCAGACAGCTTGTTTAACGTCAGTGCACTTCGCCAGGCACCGACACATGAAAAAGCGCTGGCATGGCTGGCACCGGTTGAGAAATCCCAAACCACTGATCCTTTGGCGGGGCTGTCCGGGTTAACACTGCCGTCCAAAGCACCAATCGACCATCTGTTGCAACCTGTTTCCTCCTCTCACAATCGGATTGCAACAGCGTCCATCACCCTTGAAACCCCAATCTCCCCGCGCGTTTTTGACCTTTGGTTAGACACCCTGGTTGCGCTTCGGGGACCGGACATTTTGAGATTGAAGGGTATCGTGCATTTGGAGGGCATTGGCACGCCCTTCGTCTTTCATGGGGTGCAACACATATTCGAGCCACCGTTGCCCTTGGCCAGCTGGCCCGAAGGCAAGACGCAAAGCAGCGTGGTGATAATTGCGCGAAACTTTGACCAAGCGGAACTGGAGGCATGTCTGGCGCTTTTGTCAAAGTCTGCTGAGGACCTCAGAAAAACCGCAGGGATCACAACTCATTTGCTCGAAACCGAGGAGCTATAGCCCCATCCTCTTTTAACGGTTCAGCACGCCTCCCATTCATCCCCAAATTGACCACCCTAATCGGAATTAGCATCATGAGCGTTATTGCGTTCCCGAAAGCCCTCACTGCCCGCACAATCGCCAGCTCAAAAGAGGCTGCAGTACTCAAATCCATTTCGCAACGCGGCGTTGCCGCAGCTCGGTGGCAGCGCACGCCCAGCCAGGAGTTCTCAGATTGGATAAATGCGCTGTCTACCTCACAGCTCCCGAAGCTGCGCAGCTTCCTCCCGATGGACCGTGTTGAAGAGGCCATTCAAGCGGCATGTGATATCGCGGAGATGCCCCCCAATCCTCAGCGGCACCTGCTGGCGAGTGATGTTGCCGCCTTGGCATTCATCATGAGCAAGGTCATCAACACAACACATCTGCACGTGCGGCTTGATGTGGTGTCAAACGATGCCTGTCGCCGCTTCCATATCGATAATATGACGGCACGCATGCTATGCACCTATCGTGGCACGGGCACACAGCTGGCAGTCGCTGGAGAGGAAGATCGCCCAACCACGGTAGGCGCCAGTGATGTTGTATTGTTGCGCGGCAAACTCTGGCCCAGCACAGAAGAGACCATGCTGCTGCATCGGTCGCCGCCGATCTCGGGAACCGGTGAAACACGTTTGTTGGCGGTGATTGACCCAGCCACGGATCACCGGTCTGCGCCAACTTATCACTGACGGGCAAAACCAGCCATTCATCTCAAAAAATCAGACATGCCTAGGCACGAGAAAGGGCAACTATGCTTCAAGACACGACCGAAATCACCGCCCCTCAGCAGAGCACACAGGAAGCGATACACGGCGCAAAGGCAATTCTGACGCAATGGGCGGACGCCGTAAGCCGCCAAAGCCTGGAAGACGTTTTGGCCCTCTACGCGGAAGACGCAGTGCTGGTGCCCACCGCGCAAAACGCTTTGGCGGTGACCGCTGCGGATCGCCGCAAATACTTCGAAGGTTTCCTGTCGAAACAGGGTCTAATCTGTCGCTTAGACAGTGTTGAAACACGTGTTCTTGGCGGTAACACAGCAGTTACTCTTGCCGGCCACTACACGTTCACTTTTGTCGAAGACGATGCCCTACAAACCGTGGCGGCCCGTTTCCTCTATACAGTCGCGCGCAGCGGCAACCGCTGGCAAATTCAAGCGCATCACTCTTCCAAGTTTGTCTGAGTTAACCTTCAGGTTATGAGTTTGCAAACCCTGCCAAACCTGCGCACTGGGCACGGACTGGGCAAGGGCAATCCGACTTGTGCCTCGCCAGTGAGAGACCAGTAAATGAATCTATCACCAACTCAACGCTGTCAGGTTTGGGTCTAGGTCAGCCTTACTATGGAGCAACCGCGAATGCCTGCATTGAATCTAGAAATTTCCGGGTGCTGCGACCGCCCGGAAAGGCATCAGTGATCCGATATGCGGGACAGGTGCAGACTGAAATCGGTCGGAGAAGATTATCCCAACCAAGATTGCAGAATCGTTCTGGTCACGCAGACCATTCATCGAACCAAACTCAAAGTTCTGCTTAGCTACACATGCACTGATTGTCATTTTAGCTCTCTTCAAGAACCTTTCGCGCGGTGCGGAAACATTCCAAAGCTTGGGGGACACCACAATAGATCCCGATCACATGAATGATCGCACGGATTTCTTCTTTGGTGACGCCATTGCTGATCGCACCGCGGCATGGATTTACCATTCGTGCATTTTGCCCAAGGCGCCGATCATCGAGAGGTTCATCATCGATCGGGTCTTTGCGCCAATCGCGTCGTCGCCCCAACCGAACCCCCAACACCAAGCGGTCATGGCTTCTTGAAACGGGCGAGTGAAATCATCTGCTGTGGCTAGGTTCTTTTCCACATACTCGGACCCCAATGTGCCCTTGCGTTGTTCTAGCCCCTTCAGGAACAGGTCTTCGTCAAATGTGCTCATGGTTTAGGTCTTCAGCTTGATGGCGACGTTCTTCGTCTGCACATAGTTCCACAGCGCCTCGCGCCCTTTTTCACGGCCATAGCCGGATTTTCCATACCCTCCGAAAGGCGTTTCGACCCCGCCCGCATACCATTCATTCACAAAGACCTGCCCTGCACGCAGCTTGCTGGCCGCGGAGGTGGCACGGTCGAGATCTCGTGTAAAAACACCGCCGACCAACCCATAGGGCGTGCCGTTGGCAATGCGGATTGCCTCGTCGTCGTCGCGGAATTTCAGCACGGACAAGACCGGGCCGAAGACCTCGTCGTTCGCGATGGTCATGTCTGGCGTCACGTTCCTCAGAATGGTCGGTTCTAGATAGGCGCCTGGGATGTTCATCTTGCGACCGCCCGTTGCGACGGTGGCCCCGCCCGTTTCCGCGGCTTGGACCATGCCCGCCGCCCGATCGCGCTGCGCATCCGACACCATTGCACCCATCGTTGGTCCGAACTCCGGCTGCTCGATGCCGGGTTTAACGGTCAACGACCGGGCGACGCCGACCATACGCTCGACCAACTCGTCATAGACGCTGTGATGCACGATCACGCGGCTCATGGCGGAACACACCTGACCGGCGTTGAAGTAGATGCCCCAGCGGACGTCATTTTCGAACGCCTCAAGATCGGCGTCGTCGTGGACGATCGCAGCGGACTTCCCACCAAGCTCTAGCACGCAAGGCACTACGTTTCTCGCGGCAGCCGAGGCAATGGTGATGCCTGTGGGCACCGAGCCTGTGAAGACGATCTGGTTAACTTCGGGGTGGGCGGACAGGGCAGCTCCAGCCTCGTGGCCCAGACCGCAGAGGATGTTCACCGCGCCTTTGGGTAGCCCCACCGCCTCAGCCGCGTGGGCTAACCATGCGTTGCTGAGGGGCGTCAGCTCAGGCGTTTTGATCACACAGGCGTTGCCAGTGGCCAAGGCTGCCGACAGTGACCGCGCGGTCATCTCCACCGGATAGTTCCATGGGATGATCTGCGCCGAGACGCCGAAGGGCTCGTAGGTTGTGAAGTCGAAATAGCTCTTACCCAAAGGTATCGACCGGCCTTCGACGGTTTCGGCTTGATTGCCGTAATATTCGAAATACCGCGCTGCGCCCTCGACCTCGATCCGGGCTTCCCATAGCGGTTTGCCCTGTTCCAGCGTCAGGACGCGCGCTAGTTCGCCCTGATGCTCCAGCAGGTAGCGGCCCATCGCCTGTACCATGCGGCCACGCTCGACCGGGCGCAGGTCCGACAGCGCGCCTGACAGGTGTACCCGCCGCGCGGCTTGCACCGCGCGATCCACATCGCCCGCATCCGCCAGCGCGTGTTCGGCCAGCTTTTCGCCCGTGCCGGGGTTGATCACGTCAATCCGTCCCGCACCGCCGTCGACCCATGCGCCGTCGATGTAGTTTTGCCAATAGGTCTTCATTACAGATACTGTCCTGCTTGAGCGCGACGCGCGTTCCTATTCCGGGCCATCCACGGCCTCGCGCATCCATCGATGTAGCGCGGCGATCGAGTGTTCCGAGCTCACCCCACACGCCGGATCCAGCACCAGTGGGCCGGGGCGATAGCCGCGCGATTTAAGCCCACGCTGCACGCTTTCGACCAGTCGGATGTCCTCTTCAACCGTGGTGTCGCGGTCCTGCACAGCAAGCCCGCGGATCACGTCGCTTTCAGCGCCTTCCGGTGTGTACCAGCCGCGCCAGACGGTGCATGCCTGAGGCCCCTCGGCACGCCAATGGTAAGTGTTCAAAACGTTGCCCGGATAGCATTGGAATGAGAACATGGGCCACAAGAACCAGCTTTGATAATCGCCCGCGTGAGGGATTGAGAGGTCCACGGGATAGGACATCTTTTCCAACGACTGACATTCGGTCGTGTGACGCAGCACATACCCCCCGCCCGTATCTGGTTGAATGTCATAGGTCTCGGGCTTGATCACGCCCTCGGCAAAAGTCGCGTGGTTGATGGGGCAGTGATAGCACTCGGAATAATTCTCGACCGAAACCTTCCAGTTGCAGTTCTCGGGCACCTCGACCCATTCCAACGGCGCGAGCGCTTCGACATTTGGGACGAAGGCTGCGATTTCTTCGCGCACACCGGGGAACCACACGTCCATCGGCGCGGCGTCATCGTCCAGATTGACGAAGAGAAAGCCATGGAAGTCTTCTGTCCGTACTTCGGTGAGGCAGATTTCCGACCGATCAAAGCCCGGAACGGATTTGATGTTCGGACCCGCCCGCAGATGGCCTGTCAACTCGTAGGTCCAGGCATGATAGGGGCAAACCACCACACGTGTGTTGCCGGTACCCGTGACCATCTCATGCGCGCGGTGTTGGCAGACGTTATGGAATGTGCGGATCACCTGATCCTGGCCACGGATCGCAAACAGGCTTTGGCCTGCGATCTCGAAGGAGAAATAGTCGCCGACATTCGGCAGTTGGCTGACATGGCCCGCAAACTGCCAAGTCTGCGCCAGCAGGCCGGACATTTCCTGCGCAAAAATATCGGGGTCGGTATAGTAACTCGCGGCCAAAGACCTGATCGGTTCGGTCATGTCTTCTCCTCGTGATACAATCCCAACTGGTGGCGACGGTTGTGGAATGTCTCAACCCGTTTGACGATTTCGTCGCTGGCCACGGCGATGACGAAGGATAAGAGCGTCTCCAGCAGCGCGATGATGCTGACCGAGGACGGGAAGAACTGCGGCGTATCGACGGAGACGACGAAGCCATGATCAGCCAGACGCAGGATCGGGCTGGCGGGGCTGTCGGACAGGGCGACAATGACCATGCCCTGTTCGCGTGCGATTTCGACGGCTTTGACAACTTCGGTCCGATAGGGTTTGCAGGTGATCGCGATCAGCACGTCGCTTTCATCCGCCCAAGCCAGATCATCAACTGGGGTCGAACCTGGTCGCGGTATAGCGTGGAACTCTTTCATGCCCGTAGAGGCCAAATAGGTGAAGTTACGCGCGATCGAGTTGTTCACGCCGACGCCAAGTGTGAACACGTTGCGCGCCGACCAGATTGCTTCGGCGGCGATTTTCAGGTCGTCGGTCGAGACGCCTGCGAAGGTTTCTTCCACGTTGCGCAGTACGTCCTGCACGATGTCGGCGTAAAGCCCGCCCAGATCATCTGACTTGCGAATATCTTGCAGCCAGCGTGCGCGGTCGGGGAAATCGGCCGCGCCTCGCCGGATAGCATCGCGGAAGGGCGCGCGGAAGTCTTCGTAGCCTTCAAAGCCCACCTGCCGCGCCATGCGCACCACCGTGTTGGGTTTCACATTCGCGGCTTCGGCGATTTCGCGCACGGTTGATACCCCCACATCGCGCGGGTTTTCCAAGACATAGGTGGCCGCCTTGCGGGCTTCGGGTGTCAGCGCGGAAAGCTCATCGGCCAGCCGTTCGAGAATCGTGTTTGATACATTTGTCCCATTCATGATTGACGATGGTATTTTTGTTTGCCTAGCCTGTCGAGAGAAAAACGACTCGAAAAGGATGCTGTCGTGGCTGCTGATTTTCCCTCCAACGCACGCGTGGTCATCGTCGGCGGAGGCGTCATGGGCGTCGGGCTGGCCTATCATCTTGGGCATGAAGGCTGGGGGGAAGATACGGTGCTCCTGGAAAAGGCCGAGCTGACCTCCGGCAGCACGTGGCACGCCGCCGGGCAAATCACGCATTCGACCTCATCCTTTGGGCTGGGGAAATGCGTGGACTATAATATCGGCCTCTATTCCGGTAGGTTGGAGGCAGAAACCGGTCAGCCCGTGACATGGCACGGCTGCGGCTCGTTCCGTCTGGCATATACTGAGGACGAGATGGACTGGCTGCGGCATACGCTGTCAGTCGGGCGTTCGCTGGGGTTCAACATCGAACTTGTCGGGCCTGAGAAAGTGGCCGCGCTGCATCCCTTCTATAACCTCGACGGGGTTCTGGGCGCGCTGCACACGCCCGATGACGGCCATGTAGATCCGACCAATGTCACAATGGCGATGGCGGCAGGTGCGCGTCAAAAGGGTGTGCGGATCATTCGCCAATGTCGCGCCACCAACATCACGCAATTGCCTTCTAGCGAATGGCAGGTTGAGACCGAGAAAGGTACCATCACTTGCGAACATGTCGTCAACGCAGGCGGCACCTATGCGCGTCAGATGGGCGAATGGTCAGGGCTGCAATTGCCAATGACCTCAATGACGCACCATTATTTCGTCACGGACGAGGTGCCCGAGTTCCAAGATTTTGAGACTGAACTGCCAGTCATTCGCGACGACAAGAAGGTCTCGGGCTATATTCGGATGGAACAAAAGAAGGGCCTGATCGGGATTTACGAAAAAGAGAACCCGAACTCGGTCTGGCATGATCACTGCCCGTGGGACTACGAGAATTGGCTGTTCGACCCGGATTATGATCGGGTCATGCCCTATCTGGAGGAAAGCCTGAACCGGATGCCGATCTTTGCTGATTTAGGCATTCAACGCGATGTGCATGGTGCGATCAGCCACCCGCCAGATGGCAACCCACTGATCGGTCCTGCGCCCGGCGTGCAGAACTACTGGTGCTGCTGCGGCACGCAGATCGGCATTGGTTGGGGCCCCGGCCTGACGCGCGAACTGGCGCGCTGGATGGTGCATGGGGCGGCGGACATCTCGATGCGTGAGTTCGACCCGCGTCGCTTTGGCAGTTATGCGACGAAGGACTGGCAGGTGGTGAAGGCGAAAGAGGATTACTGCCTACGTCATGAAATCCCCTTCCCGCATTTCAACCGATTGGCCGGGCGCCCGATCAAGCCGTTCCCGCTGCACGAACTGTTGCAAAGCAAAGGTGCTGTGCATGAAGAGGTCTATGGTTTTGAGCGTCCACGTTTCTTCGCCAAGGGGATCGAACAGCGCGACCACTATTCCTTCAACCGCACTTCCGTCGATGACATGGTGACGGCCGAGGTGAAAGCGGTGCGCGACGGCGTCGGCATCATGGATGTGACCGCCTTCACTAAGGTGCTGGTCGAGGGGCCAGAGGCTTACGCACTGCTGGACCGTCTGACCGCGAACCGGATGCCGCAGAAGTCCGGCTCGATTACCCTGACCCACATGCTGAACCGCGCTGGTCGGATCGAGTTGGAAACGACAATTGTGCGGATGGCTGAAGACCGCTTCTATCTGGTCTGCGCCGCCTTCTTTGAACAGCGTCTGCTGGATCACCTTAACCATCAACGCGCTGGGGAAGACGTAGCGATCACCGCGCTGTCCTCGGATTGGAGTGCCCTGTCGCTGAACGGGCCAAAGTCGCGGGACGTGTTGGCCGCCTGCACCGATGCGGACCTGACAAACGCCAGCTTCCGTTGGCTGTCCGCGCAGGAAATCACCGTCGCGGGCCACAAGGTCTGGGCCTTCCGCATGTCCTATGCGGGCGAGCTTGGCTGGGAATTCCACATGCCGCATGCGGCCTGCCTGGATGTCTACACCGCACTTTGGGCCGCGGGCGAGGCGCATGGCATCGTCGACTATGGTAGTTTTGCGATGAATGCGATGCGGATGGAAAAGGGCTTCAAAGGCGCTGGCGAGTTGACAAATGAGGTCACGCTGGCCGAAGCCGACGTGCCGCGTTTCGCCCGGACGGACAAGGAATACCTGGGGCGCGACAAGACGCTGAACACCGACCTGCCATGGGTCTGCAGCTATCTGGAGATCGAACCCGATGGCAAAGCAGATGGCCACGGCGGCGAAGCCGTTATGCTGAATGGTCAGGTGGTTGGCTCCACCGCGTCTGTGGCCTTCGGGCCGACTGTCGGGAAAATCCTGGCCTTCGCCTATATCAAACCCGAAGCGGCCACACCTGGCACGGCGCTTGAGGTGCTGATCCACGGCTCTCCGCGTGCGGCGCGCGTTCTGGGTGAACCGGCCTATGATCCCGAAAGTCTGAAGCCAAGGATGGATGCGTCATGAAGATCTCTCGCATCACCTTGTGGTCGGTCGATCTGACCAGCCATGAGACTTACTACATGGCAGAAGGGAAGACTTGCGACACGGTCAAAAGCCATGTGCTTTGTCTGGAAACGGACACTGGTCTGCAAGGCTGGGGTGAGGTCTGCCCGATCCCACATTATCTGCCGGCTTTCGCGGATGGCGTCCCCAGCGCAGTTGAAGAGATGACCCCCGAGATACTTGGAGTGTCGCCCTTCGGGGTGGATGCGCCCATGCGCAAGTTGGATGGGGTTCTGCAGGGGCATTTCCACGCAAAATCCATCGTCGACATGGCGCTGTGGGATCTGTTCGGGAAAGCAACCGGCCAGCCGCTTTATGCGCTGCTTGGCGGGCGTACCTGCGCGGACATGCCGCTGTATCATTCTATCACCTGCATCGCGCCCGACGACATGGCGCGGATCGCGCGCGAGGCCTATGTCGCGGGCATCCGGCAGTTTCAGGTCAAGCTGGGCGCGGATGCCGATTGGCAGGTGGATGCCGAGCGATTGATCAAAGTACGCGAAGCGGTGGGGGATGGCCCGTTGGTCTATGGCGACTGGAACTGTGGGACGACCAAATTGCAGGCCATACGTACGGGGCGCGCGGTGGCCCATCTGGATGTGATGCTAGAGCAGCCCTGCAAAACGCTTGAGGATTGCGCCGCGGTTCGACAGGCAACAGGCCTGCCTATGAAAATCGACGAAAGTGCCTTTGATCTGGCGTCGCTCCTGCACGCACACGACCTTGGTGTATTGGATGCAGTTGCACTGAAACTGTCGAAATTCGGCGGGCTGTCCGCCATGCGCCGCGCGCGTGACCTTACAGTGCATCTGGGGGCCGAGATTTGCGCCGAATGTACTTGGGGCTCGGACATCGTCACCGCAGCCGCGTTGCACTTCGCCGCGTCCACTCCGCAGGGCGCGCTGCTGAACACCTGCGACTTGTCTTCGTATGTCGGACCGCGCATCGCACCAGATTGCCCGACCCGCATGGATGGACGCATCGCACCGCCAGAAGGCCCCGGGCTTGGTGTAACGCCTGATTCCGACATTCTTGGAACTCCCATTCTTGAATTGGACTGACACATGCAAAAACTCACCTCTCAAGCTGATTGGATCGAACGCGCTCGTGCCGTCCTACCCGCGGGGGGGTTCGGAAATTTTGATCCTGGCATCGTCATCGCGCGCGGGGAGGGCAGCCGTGTTTGGGACGAGGATGGGAAGGAGTACATTGACTATCTGATCGGGTCCGGACCAATGTTACTTGGTCACGGACACCCTGAGGTGGTTGAGGCCGTGCTGGAACAGCTCCCCCGCGGCATGACCTTCTTTGCGAACAACGCAAAAGGCATCGAGCTGGCTGAGGCGATCGTAGATGCGGTGCCCTGCTGTGAACAGGTGCGGTTCGTGGCTTCGGGCGGTGGGGCGGACATGTACGCGATCCGCCTTGCCCGCGCTTATACTGGGCGGGACAAAATCCTGAAGTTCGAAGGCGGCTATCACGGGATGAGCGCCGAGGCACAAATGAGCCTTGCGCCCGAGGCGCGTGTAAACTTCCCACAAGCCGTGCCTGACAGTGCGGGAATCCCGCAAGGGGTCGCCGATCAGATGCTCATCGCACCTTTCAATGATCTGGCCGCAGTCGAGGCGCTGTTGACGGAACACAATGACGTCGCCGCGATCATTATGGAACCCCTACAGCGGATCATTCCCGCCGAACCGGGTTTTCTGCAAGGGCTGCGCGATCTGTGTGATAAGCACAGCGTTCTGCTGATCTTCGACGAGATCGTCACCGGGTTCCGGCTGGCCTATGGCGGCGCGCAGGAACGCTATGGGGTGACGCCCGACATCTGCACATTGGGCAAGATCATCGGCGGCGGCTTCCCTCTGGCCGCGCTTGGCGCCAGTGCCGAGATCATGCAGCATTTCGACAAATCCACTGCGGGTGCTGACAAGTGGCTGATGCAACTGGGTACGCTGTCGGGTAACCCGATTGCCTCAGCTGCTGGGCTGAAAACGATGGAGATCCTGCGGCGCGAGGGCAATTATGATCGCCTGCGGGCCATCGGCAAAGAGCTGCAAGACATGCAAACCAAGGCATTGAGCGCGGCAGACATTCCGCATCAGATTTGTGGAGATGAGACCCTGTTCGACATCTTCTTCACAAGCAGCACCTGCCGCGATTACCGAACTGCGAAACATGATGACCCCAGGCGCAATGCGACCTACAATGGCACTCTACGACGCCATGGTATCTTTAAGTCGCCCGGCAAGCTTTATTCGTCATTGGCGATATCCAAGATCGACCTCGAGATAACAAGGAATGCGGTGCGGCGGGCCGTGCAATCAGTGCGTGTCGAGTAGCGTTCTTCTTGAAGATCTGCTTTGTACAGCCACCAGAAGCAGCACTCAGACATGAGAATGGCTGTATCATCCGCTCAGCGGACGCTGGACGACCTTAGCATCAATGTCCGCTTGGAGCTTCCGGCAACTGTCAGTCTTTTTGAGCACGCTGACTATCCAATCGGCCCAATCCACTTGCGACGGGTTGCAGCAGTTCTTGACCCCATGCAAATGGTTGCCTTAGTTTCCGCAAATTTGGCGCTGGTTGAGAGTTACGTGGCAGACAGGTTTGAATTAAAGCCTGTAAATGGGTCGGCCAAAGACAAATCAAAGATTTAAGACTTCCTGATGCGGGCAGCTATCTTCCGCTACTGGAGGTTGCGCGCCACAGTGACTTCGACGTTATTGTTGTCGAAGTCACTAAGCGGTTTAGCCGAAACCAAGAACACATCGGGGCCTCCGTCAAACAAGGGCGGTTTCAAGGCATACCGACCGTCGCATGGTCGACGGTGCGATCTCTGAACTGCCCATCAGCTTTAATGCTGCGAGAAGCATCCTCTTCCTTGGCGCCGTCACCCTAAGGTCCGCAAGGGTAAGGAGAAGGCTGCCGTGTTAAAGTAAACTGCGGTTACGATTTGTTTCGCCAAATTCAAGCCAGCCGGGATGTGATCCACGGGAACGGACCACAAATCAGTAGCACGCAGCCATCGCAAATCACATCTTCCGGCAACTCCTTATGAGAATAGCTTTCATGGCAGAGGCTGGCCTGGCTCTCTAATCCAGAGCAGTTAGCGGCGCGGTGCAGACAGCCTGAACAGCGAACTCCAAATCAGTCAGGTCGATTAGAATAGGTAACGGTTCAACAAAGATCCTACCACCGGCGTGGGACAGGCACGGCTCCCTCCCTCGAGGGTTGGGTTATCGCAGAAGCGCTAGATCTACAGATCGTACTGGTTATTCGCTGGAACGACTTGAAGGCAAAGCCGAAACAAACATGAAGTTAGGTTATCCGCCAGAACGTTGCGGGTGCTGAATGGGGCTATCGCTCAATATTACCATTTTAGGGGCTGTCAAAAATACGTTGTTGCGGTGGCAGTTTTACAATCGTTGGCAAATCCTTTTTGAATGACCCAACACCCGCCTCAAGGGAACTTTCAACACCCGAACAATCATTAAAGGCGAAGACAATGAAAGACCTGTTCCGGAAGATCTTTACGGCCACTTGCTACATCCCGATTTATTTGCGCTGGGATGGCTTGGGCGTTTTCACCTGGTTCCCGGCAATATGCTGACCAAACGTTTCTTCGCCTCCAGCACATCGGCGCAATGGAACAGCACCGAATTGGATCTCGTCAGCACCTGCAAGGTCATGCAGGCCTACGCGCGGGATCTCATCCCAGATCATGCCTTGCAACAGCATGTGCAAGAAGACCTCAGCAACAACCTAAGACTGGCGCTTGGCGACAGTCGTTAGAGCGGGGTCAGAACAGAGGACGGCGGTTGTGTCGTTCAGAGAGATGTCCAGTTTCAACGCCTTAATTCTTCCCGCGATGTATTGAATCAGCGTCGTTACCGATTGGTTGGGGGTTGATTTTTTTGGTGTTTTTTTAACAAAAGAGCCGCCCTTTTTGGGCGGCTTTTTGGTTGCGGGAGCAGGATTTGAACCTGCGACCTTCAGGTTATGAGCCTGACGAGCTACCGGGCTGCTCCATCCCGCGCCAATGCGCTTGTGATCGTTTAGAGGGATTTGGTCTTTATTAGGTTTGGCGGTGACCTACTCTCCCACACCTTAAGATGCAGTACCATCGGCGCTTCGGTGCTTAACTTCCGAGTTCGGGAAGGGATCGGGTGTATCACTCGTGCTATGACCACCAAACCGAATAAAGACCAAGGGGCGTTTTTGCCCCGATATCAACGTGTTGTCCAGTTTTTGTTCACTTAGTGTATGCTCTTGATTTGGTCTTACTTTTACTGGATCAAATCAAGCCAATCGGACCATTAGTACCAGTCAACTGAATGCGTTACCGCACTTACATCTCTGGCCTATCGACGTGGTGGTCTACCACGGTCCTCAAGGGATACCTTGTTTTGAGGGGGGCTTCCCGCTTAGATGCCTTCAGCGGTTATCCTGTCCGTTCATAGCTACCCAGCACTACCGTTGGCACGATAACTGGTCCACCAGTGGAACGTTCACCCCGGTCCTCTCGTACTAGGGGCAACTCCTCTCAAGTATCCTACACCCACGGCAGATAGGGACCGAACTGTCTCACGACGTTCTAAACCCAGCTCACGTACCTCTTTAAATGGCGAACAGCCATACCCTTGGGACCTGCTCCAGCCCCAGGATGAGATGAGCCGACATCGAGGTGCCAAACACTGCCGTCGATATGGACTCTTGGGCAGTATCAGCCTGTTATCCCCGGCGTACCTTTTATCCGTTGAGCGATGGCCCTTCCACGCGGGACCACCGGATCACTATGGCCGTCTTTCGACTCTGCTCGACTTGTCAGTCTCGCAGTCAGGCTGGCTTCTGCCATTGCACTCAACGAGCGATTTCCGACCGCTCTGAGCCAACCTTCGCGCGCCTCCGTTACTCTTTAGGAGGCGACCGCCCCAGTCAAACTACCCGCCACGCAGGGTCCCGGATCCGGATAACGGACCGCGGTTAGACATCAAGCAGAATAAGGGTGGTATCTCAAGGGAGGCTCCACCAGAACTGGCGTCCTGGTTTCAAAGCCCACCACCTATCCTGCACATATTGTGCCTGATGCCAGTGCGAAGCTGTAGTAAAGGTGCACGGGGTCTTTCCGTCTAACCGCGGGAAGCCTGCATCTTGACAGGCAATTCAATTTCGCTGAGTCGATGTTGGAGACAGCGGGGAAGTCGTTACGCCATTCGTGCAGGTCGGAACTTACCCGACAAGGAATTTCGCTACCTTAGGACCGTTATAGTTACGGCCGCCGTTTACCGGGGCTTCAATTCGACGCTCTCACATCTCCTTTTAACCTTCCGGCACCGGGCAGGCGTCAGACCCTATACGTCGTCTTGCGACTTCGCAGAGCCCTGTGTTTTTAGTAAACAGTCGCCACCCCCTGGTTTGTGCCCCCAGCCTCTAGTTGCCTAGAAACTGGGCCTCCTTCTCGCGAACTTACGGAGGTATTTTGCCGAGTTCCTTCAACATCGTTCTCTCAAGCGCCTTGGTATTCTCTACCAGTCCACCTGTGTCGGTTTAGGGTACGGTCTTAAAGAGGGGCTATTTCCAGGGACCAATTAGCAGCCCATTCAATCCAATAAGGATGAACTACCTTCATGATCCGTCACCACCTCACGGCCTAGGAATATTAACCTAGTTCCCATCGACTACGCCTTTCGGCCTCGCCTTAGGGGCCGGCTTACCCTGCTCAGATTAGCTTTAAGCAGGAACCCTTGGACTTTCGGCGACAGGGTCTCTCACCCTGTTTGTCGCTACTCATGTCATCATTCTCACTAGTGATCTCTCCACCGGATCGCTCACGCGCCGGCTTCACAGAAAGCACTCTATCCTGCGCTACCTCCCGGAGGAGATAGAAGAGGATGAGTGCTATGTCACACTACGCTCTGCTACCATGCACTATGTGCATCCTCAGCTTCGGCTCATGGCTTGAGCCCCGTTACATCTTCGCCGCAGGACAACTTATTTAGACCAGTGAGCTGTTACGCTATCTTTAAAGGATGGCTGCTTCTAAGCCAACCTCCTGGTTGTTTTGGTCGTCCCACCTGCTTTCCCACTTAGCCATGAATTAGGGGCCTTAGCTGGAGGTCAGGGTTGTTTCCCTCTCCACAACGGACGTTAGCATCCGCTGTGTGTCTGCCATCTAGTACTCCCGGGTATTCGGAGTTTGGTTAGGATCAGTAAGCCTGTGGGGCCCCATTACCCATCCAGTGCTCTACCCCCCGGGGTATTCGGATGACGCTCTACCTAAATAGATTTCGCAGAGAACCAGCTATCTCCGAGTTTGATTGGCCTTTCACCCCTAGGCACAACTCATCCCGACCTTTTTCAACAGGTGTGGGTTCGGCCCTCCAGTAAGTGTTACCTTACCTTCAGCCTGGTCATGCCTAGATCACTCGGTTTCGGGTCTGATCCCACGAACTCATTCGCCCTATTAAGACTCGCTTTCGCTGCGCCTACACCTATCGGCTTAAGCTTGCTCGTGAGACCAAGTCGATGACCCATTATACAAAAGGTACGCCGTCAGCTCGCAAGGAGCCTCCGACTGATTGTAGGCGTTCGGTTTCAGGTACTGTTTCACTCCCCTCGTCGGGGTGCTTTTCACCTTTCCCTCACGGTACTGGTTCACTATCGGTCAGTAAGGAGTACTTAGCCTTCGAGGGTGGTCCCCCGATGTTCAGACAGGATTTCACGTGTCCCGCCCTACTTAATACGTCCAATCATGCTTCCTATACGGGGCTGTCACCCACTTTGGCCGACCTTTCCAGGTCGTTCTAGTCACATTCATGGCTCGGCTGGTCCCCGTTCGCTCGCCGCTACTAGGGGAGTATCTGTTGATTTCCTTTCCTCCGGGTACTTAGATGTTTCAGTTCCCCGGGTTCGCTCTTAAAACCCTATGTATTCAGGTTAAAAGTACCTGTCTCACCCCATTATTGATAGCAGAGCTAACAATAACAGAATGTCAGGTGGGTTGCCCCATTCGGAGATCCAGGGATCAAAGCCTATTCTCGGCTCCCCCTAGCTTATCGCAGAGTATCACGTCCTTCATCGCCTCTTACTGCCAAGGCATTCACCAAACGCCCTTCTCGCGCTTGATTTGATCCAGAAAGAGTAAGACTTCTTAGTGTGCTACCGCCCGAAGGCTACTTGAGCACGAAGACTTCCACATCCGGGCTGGTTCGACCGGATGCTCACTTTCTGATCAAAAGCATACTATATCCCGCTCCTTACCCGAAAGACTGCGCTGCCGATGTCGGTCGGCCCCACGCAGAAGGTAAGGAACATTGCAAGATCTCTCGATCTTGCGGGTTCAATCTCTTGCGGAGATTGAACCGGGTTAGTGTACTTGACTTGGACAACTCTGTTCGTTTCAGCAGGGATACGTTGCATAAAGATCGAGGAAACAATCTCTATCACGCCTCTCCCGAAGGAGACCTACTGAGATCGTCCGCTTACTTACGGTGATCAAACAGGTTGTTGATATTTCTCTCTAAACGATGTCAGTTCCGTCTCTTGCGAGGCGGAAGCGTGTCCGATTGGACGGTTAAGAACCAGGGTCTGGTGCTTAACGATCTAATCGAACGCTCTTATCTTTGGTATCTTGCGAAGAATGGTGGGTCGAGGAGGACTTGAACCTCCGACCTCACGCTTATCAGGCGTGCGCTCTAACCACCTGAGCTACCGACCCATCCTTGGAAGGCTTAGTCGGAGGAGAGTGGTGGAGCCTAGCGGGATCGAACCGCTGACCTCCTGAATGCAAATCAGGCGCTCTCCCAGCTGAGCTAAGGCCCCTAAGCTGACCACACGAGGTGTCGTGCGGTGCGTAATCCTGAAGAGATATGAGGACGGCCTGGTCCTCAGTGTCCATGAAGGACCTGATGATATTGATCAGCGTGACTTGCTGATCGTTGCTAAGTGCATCCACGAAGTTGAACAAGTTCAACCTGCTAGGTGCATCCTTAGAAAGGAGGTGATCCAGCCCCAGGTTCCCCTAGGGCTACCTTGTTACGACTTCACCCCAGTCGCTGATCCTACCGTGGCCGCCTGCCTCCCCGAAGGGTTAGCGCAGCGTCGTCGGGTAGAACCAACTCCCATGGTGTGACGGGCGGTGTGTACAAGGCCCGGGAACGTATTCACCGCGTCATGCTGTTACGCGATTACTAGCGATTCCGACTTCATGCTCTCGAGTTGCAGAGAACAATCCGAACTGAGACAGTTTTTTGGGATTAACCCATTGTCACTGCCATTGTAGCACGTGTGTAGCCCAACCCGTAAGGGCCATGAGGACTTGACGTCATCCACACCTTCCTCCCGCTTATCACGGGCAGTTTCCTTAGAGTTCCCGGCCGAACCGCTGGTAACTAAGGATGTGGGTTGCGCTCGTTGCCGGACTTAACCGAACATCTCACGACACGAGCTGACGACAGCCATGCAGCACCTGTCACTAGGTCCCGAAGGAAGGCCTGATCTCTCAGGTTGTCCTAGGATGTCAAGGGTTGGTAAGGTTCTGCGCGTTGCTTCGAATTAAACCACATGCTCCACCGCTTGTGCGGGCCCCCGTCAATTCCTTTGAGTTTTAATCTTGCGACCGTACTCCCCAGGCGGAATGCTTAATCCGTTAGGTGTGTCACCGAATAGCATGCTACCCGACGACTGGCATTCATCGTTTACGGTGTGGACTACCAGGGTATCTAATCCTGTTTGCTCCCCACACTTTCGCACCTCAGCGTCAGTATCGAGCCAGTGAGCCGCCTTCGCCACTGGTGTTCCTCCGAATATCTACGAATTTCACCTCTACACTCGGAATTCCACTCACCTCTCTCGAACTCAAGACTAGCAGTATTAAAGGCAGTTCCAGGGTTGAGCCCTGGGATTTCACCTCTAACTTACTAGCCCGCCTACGCGCGCTTTACGCCCAGTAATTCCGAACAACGCTAACCCCCTCCGTATTACCGCGGCTGCTGGCACGGAGTTAGCCGGGGTTTCTTTACCAGATACTGTCATTATCATCTCTGGCGAAAGAGCTTTACGACCCTAAGGCCTTCATCACTCACGCGGCATGGCTGGATCAGGCTTGCGCCCATTGTCCAAGATTCCCCACTGCTGCCTCCCGTAGGAGTCTGGGCCGTGTCTCAGTCCCAGTGTTGCTGATCATCCTCTAAAACCAGCTATAGATCGTAGACTTGGTAGGCCATTACCCCACCAACTATCTAATCTAACGCGGGCTAATCCGTCACCGATAAATCTTTCCCCCGAAGGGCGTATAAGGTATTACTCTCCGTTTCCAGAGGCTATTCCTTAGTGTCGGGTATATTCCCACGCGTTACTAACCCGTCCGCCGCTCACCCCGAAGGGCGCGCTCGACTTGCATGTGTTAGGCCTGCCGCCAGCGTTCGTTCTGAGCCAGGATCAAACTCTCAAGTTGAAAGCACCTTACGGTGCTATCCTTGACGTTCGAACCTCTGCACATACTGTTTTTCCAATTGACTTGGAAATGTCCCAACCGGCTGGTCGGGACGTTCTCTGTTTGTGACATCAGTACCAAAAGATACCGAAAGCCGACAAACAGTGAAGCTGACTATCCATCATCGGAACCGAAGCTCCTAGGTAGTTGATATATGTGCAGTCGTTCATTCATCGAATGAACCAAACCGCCCACATATCTCTTCAGATACCATCAATGTCAAAGAGCGCGGCAACAACCCAAGTCATCACCAGAGACAAAATCAACACGAAGCGCCAAAACCTTCCTGGCGCAACCTGCGTCATAAACCTCATATTTTGTTAACTTCAGACCCTGCCAGAGTTGCCTCCGTAGCGCCGTCCGCCGTCCCAACCTGCGCCTCAGCGCCGCCGGTGAAGGGGGTTCTAAGGTTATTCCAAACCACCCGCAAGCGCTTTTTCAAAGAAAATCACAAAAACACAAAACCATTTCAAAAATAAAACAAAATCAAACACATAAACAAACAACACCACAAAAAAACAAAACCAATCCACACAAAAGCCAATCAACAAAACAGGAATCACACCCACAAACACAACAATCAACAACGAGTCGCGCAAATCCAAAGCAGAATCCAACACAGAATCCCCGCCGCTAAACCGAATGGGTGGTGAATTGGGATCACGCTCTGCAGCCAACCAGGCAAGGCTGCGGGGAATCGCGCAACGACCTTGGAAGCTGCTACGCGTAGGTTCCGTTCTCCGCTCCTCGCTGCCCCTTACTCCCCTTCCCGCCCCCAACCCGGACAGTGAACCGGACAGGGGCGACATCGGATCAGGTCAACGTGAAATCAGGTCCGGCAACAAGCCGGAACCATCGGCACCACCAGGATCGTCCGGCGTAAATTCTCCCGAGGCCACGTTGGACACGTAGCGCAAGAGCAATAGAGAAGCAGGGCGCAGCATTGCGCGCCCCGCATTGACTTCCCCCCTATAGCGCTTCGCGGGCCAGCGCACAAAACCCTGCCCCCATGTTCTAACGTTGGTGAGGTTAATAGATTCTGCAGATAACCTTTCTGGTCCACAATCTTTCTGGCAAACAAAGACGTCGCGAGCGCCCACCAGTCTACCGCACCGACCATATCAAACCGCCGCCGAGCCCCTTGAGAGCCTCGAGGTTTGGATCGAAAATTCCAAATTTGCTGTCCCACCCCATGCCACGCAACCGCTTTAGTTCGTCGCTGGATTGCTGACAGGTGGTTTCACAATAATACTCCGGCCGCATGCGAAACCCGTCGTTGCCCCCTGCCGCGCTTTCCATTGCAGCCGCGACCATCTGGTGGAGCTCCTGTTCCAGCCCGATGTTGGGTGTGCCCGCCAGCAGGCCTTCCCCCATGTGCTGACCAACCTCCACCATCAGGTCCTGGCTGTTCCACACCGTGCGCGGCGCCCCAAGCACAAAATTACGCACGTTCATTGCGTGGGTCATTGTATGGGCCTGCCCCGTACAGAGCGTTTTGGCCAACCCCCAGAGCGTATAGTTGACCACCTGCGCCTTGATACATTGCCCAAGGAAAGTGGCCGTCTCCCGGCACACCGATTGCCGCGGCTTGGCACATTGCGCCGCCACCTTCTCAAAATAGAGCGGCGCGGAGTTTTTGTATTCCTGATAGGTCTTGTGCAGCGGCGTCGGCGTCCACTCGCTTTCGGGCTCGATGCCGATCATTGTGGCGGGGGCCAATGCATTAATGTCCCAAGCCGAACTGGACAGCCCGGGTGTGATCAGGCTTTCGCAGGCTTCACGACGTTTTTCCGCACTCCACGTTGCCCACTGTTTGCGATGCACATCGCGCAGTGACTTCAGTACCAATTGAGTGATGTCGGGGCCACAAATGCCGGTCTGGCGCCCATAGCTCTGGTCCAGCTGTTCCTGAATGGCGATCCGCTGTTCCTTTACGGTCAGGGTCTGTCGCGGCATTGAGCAGCCAATCTCGGTTGAGGTGAGGGTCCGGTTCGCCTGCTGCTGCAACAGGGTGGCGACCCGCTCCAGCTCTTCCGCGGCCCGGGCTGCGCGTTCCTCAGACTGAGTTTGCAGTGTTTCCATCCGGGCGCGGTGGGTCTCGGCGCGCTCATGTTAGCTGGCCGCAAGCGCCGTTGCCCCTTCGGCCTCAGCATCCGCAGCGCGCTGCAGCCAGGCACGCATCCGTTCGTGCTGGGCGGCGGATTGCTGGATCAAGTCAATGGCTTCGCGTTGCAGCGCCTCGGCTTCTCTGCGGGAATCTTCTGGCGAAGCAAACTCCGGCGCGGCATCCGTATCCAGTTTGGGGCAATCGGTCTTCACCGCACTGCCAACTGCCCGCGGGGTGACCACCCGTTCCTCGTGCTGTGCAATATCCTCGGACGGCGTCACTGTCAGATAATCCGGATGGGTCGGCGCCACATTGATCTGATGGTAATACGGCCCGTGCGCCGTTGCCGGATCGAAGGGCGTTGGCGGCAAGGCATGAGCGTAACGGATTTTGGACACCACCGCCGCCTCTTGCGGCAGGGCGTCAATGGGTGGCGGGCTGGTCAGCAGATAGACCAGAAAATCGGCGAAGGGCATCAAGTGAAACTCGCTGAACCCCATTACATCACTGCGGGCATAGCCCCAGAGTTCTTGGCTTTCGGCGTGATAGAGCGCCACATGCAGACCGGGCAGACCCCGACCCGACATGACATCCTGAAAGCTCTCGCAGCGGTTTGGCCCGGCAAGCTCGCCGGAAAACACATGGGCCCGCACAATCAGGTCAAGCGCGCCATTTGCAGCCGCCTCGGCATGGGTGCCGCCGACACCAGCGTAGAACGGCAGTTCCGTGCCATCTTCCAGAATTTGAACACAGCCACGCAAATGCCGCCCAGATGGCGTCAGATGGGCCCAAGCCCGCCCTGCCGTGACCGGGGTGCTTTGCCCTTCCCCGGCCGAGGGCGTTTCGGGCGGAACAGGCAGGGTTACGTAACTGCCCTCAATCACCCCTCCCGCTCTAATGGTGCCGTCGATCTGCCATCGATAGGGCGTGCCCTCCAGGGGCCGGACGATCTGTACCGGGCCACCGGTATCGGTGAGTTCAAAATCTGTGGGGCGCGGCGATTTCTCGGGCGGCTCTTTGGCCATATCTCCTGCTTGATCCGAACGGGCTGCCTTGTGGGGGAGCACCGCAGAGCTGTCGATTTCATCCGTGACGCTGTTCCGCGGCTTGGTCAAATACAGCTAGCGCAGGTTCATCGGTTTGCAGTTAACCTTTTCGTCCCAGACTGCCGTCAAATCCCGGATCAGCTCTTCGATCTGAAACGCTTCGTCTCTGAGCGCAACAACATGTGCGAACAATTCCAGCCCTCGTTCCCCCGAGATGTCGCGCCCAAAATGTGACACTGTTGAAATCTGCAACCACTTGTCGACCAGCCAATCCCGCAAGCCTGCAAGCGCCTCGGAAAAGGCTTCCTCGTCACAGGCATCCAGCGCATTTTTCGCATCATAGTATAGCCTGCTGGCCCTGCCATCCTCGATATTGTCCCGCCGCATCAAACGATTGTAGCCGTATGTGCCCATTCCCGATGTATCGTAAATCCGTTGCCAGGCCGGGGACCGCTCCGGTTCTGCCGATTGCGCGTCGGCCTGCCCTGCAAGAGCCACCACAATCCACATTAAGGAGAGGCCGGCAAAGACCAGCCCCTGCAACCGACAATGCCATCTGATCATATCGGACCCTCCTGTGGGAGTGTTGTTACTCATGGGTGATGCTCACCTCTGTCTCGACACCGGCGACCAGCACCAGCGGATGTTGGATCTTGCGGCCATTGGCCTGCACTTCGATCACCAAATCTCCGGCGGGCAAATAGGTGGTGGCGCCACTGCCGCTGACAAAATCCACCTTGCGCAGGGTGCCGTCCGTGGTGCGCCGATGGGCCGTCCAGGTCTGATGCCCGCGCAGCACAGCGCCATTGCCGTCCCGCAGAACATAGCGCACCCGTGCGGCGTCCAGATTGAAACCCATCCTCTGTTGCGCACCCGGCGCAAAGACCTGCCTCTCCCCGACCTGCGCCCCGCGCAGTTTGGCAACCACTTCAATGTCACCGGCAGGCACAACCATTTGCACCTCTGCCCCTGCTTTGTAGCCCAGCTTCACCCCGCGCCCGCCATCTTCTGTGACGGCATAGACGGTCCAACCCACCTGATCCGACACCAGCGGGCCACCAGCCCGAAGCGACGCCGACAGGGTTAAGATCGCCGCGTCCAAAACCACACGATGTGCCGCCTGCTCCTCGGCAACGGCCTCAAACGGATATTCAACCGTTACCGCATCCCATTTCAAAACGGCGCTATAGCGTCCCGCATCGGGGTCAAACACTGCAGACGCCCCACTGGATTGCGCCATCCGTTGGCCCAGCGCGCCGGAGGCCTGTCTTGGGAAAAACTGCCAGCGCAGGTTTTTGGCGTAGAATCCGGACGGCAAGATATCCGCCCCCTCCGACAGCACCACATGGAAACGTTGTGACGGGCCCAGCGCACGTGTGGTCTCGGCCATTGTACCGCGGAGGGCCTCGGTCAGATCAGCGCCATTGCTGGCCTCAATGAACACACCGCCGGTGAGATCCGCAAGACAACCCAGCTGCGCAGCTTCCCCCGCGCCAAGGTCGAACCCAACCACATGGGTGACAAACGCAACCCCGTTTTGCGCCAAGGAACGTGCCACCGCACAGGGATCCTGACCGCAGTTTTCCAACCCGTCCGTGACCAAAATCACAGTTGCCGGCGCTTGTTGATACTGTAACCGGTCTGCCGCCGTAATCACAGCCGCACTCAATGGTGTCTTGCCAACCGCCCCAAGCCCCTGCACGGCGGCACTGACTTTCGCCGCCTGCCCAGGCCTGACGGGCACAACCTCTTCGTTGTCACCGCAATCCCCTTTGCGCCGATGACCATAGGCCATCAGCCCGATGTCGATCTCCGCATCCCAACCGAGGAGCATATCGGCGATGGCATCGCGCGCGATCTCTACCTTGTTCCGGCCACCGATTTGTCCCCACATGCTGCCCGAAGCATCCAGCACCAGCATAGCCCGTCCACGTTCGGTTTGTTCAGCCGAAACAGGTGTGGCAATGGCCAGGGAAACCAATGCAGCAAAAAGAAAAGCGATGGCGATCTTCAGGTTCATTTGTCAGCCCTCATACGGCTTGCCCACGAACATCGAAGCCCCTGCAGGATTGCATAGTCTGGCGATTTTGCCAACGGCTGCCTCGCCGTAGCTGCGTCATGCCCCTTGAACATGGGGACCATTATGGTCTGCCCCAGGATCTGGCTCTTACTTTCCTTGGCCGTTTTCTATTGCGGCATGTGGATTTCTGCCCTTTCCCACCAGACTTGGTACAGATGTGGCATGACGCCTGCCAAAGCCCCGTCCGGACATGGGTGCATATCGATGCTACAGGCCTTGAGACGCTTGACACAGACGGGGCATCTGTCGCTTTGGTTAACGAGGTTTCTTGCAGGCAGTTGGTGCAATATGATTTCGGCAACAAACAAAACGCGGCTCACGTCCAGCCTGGCGTTCAAACAGGCGCGGCTGGCGGTTTTTGTCGGGCTTCTGCTGGGGCTGAGTTTCAGCGCCTTACAGATCCTCTTTGATTTGCGCCGGGAAGTGGCCAGCATTGATGCCACCTATGCCCGCACCCTCGCCGCCTTTGAAGACACCGGTTATCAGGCCGCGTTTGGTCTGGATCTGAAACTGGCAGAACGTGTGGTTGATGGGCTGTTGCTGCAACCGGCTGTGATCGAGGCAACCCTCATCGACAGCTACGGCGACGTCATGAGCCGCAAAACCATGCCGCTCTCACAGACGCGATTTCCCAGCCTGGTGGAAGTAACGTTTGGGCAGTCGCGCCACTTCGAAGCAGACCTTTCCGGCAATGACCGCCCTCAAGCGACCGCGACTGGCTCCGATTTTGTTGCCGGACGTCTGGCCATAGTCGTGGACACCAACGCGCTGGCCAGCGCTTTTTTGCAACGTTCCGCGCTTGTGTTGGGGTTCGGCCTGCTGCGCAACCTCGTCCTGGCTGTGATCCTCACCTATCTGTTTTACCGGCTTGTCACCCGGCCTCTGCGCCGCATGGCCCGGGCAATCGATGCTGGCGCAGAAACCCTGTCACCGCCAGCGCGCAACAGATCCGATGAACTGGGCGCGTTGGCGCAAGCCTACAACCAGCAAACCCAAAGCCGGGTCTTTACCGAACGGCAGTTGATGGCAGAGGAACAGAAACACCGCGCCCTGTTTGAAACAAGCGACATTTCCCAATGGATCTTGGATTTTGCACCGGTCGAAAACCTGCGGCAAAGTTTGGAGGCTGAGGGGCTCGACAACATCGAGGCCTTTTTGGAACAGAACCCACAGCGGATCACGGATCTGATGAATGCCATTCGGGTCTCAAGTGTGAATGCGGCCACGCTCACCCTGTTCAAGGCGGCCCCTGGCAGCACGTATTTGCAAACCCTCAGCGGCATCTTCGCCGAAGACGGCCCCACGGTGATGCAAGAGCTGATGCTTGCAATCTGGGACGCGCGCCCCGCGTTCCGGCGGGAGATGGTGTTGCACACCCAGGACAACAACGTTTTCCGCGCCATCGTCAGCCTGCCCCTGCCCCCGCCGGGTGCACGGCTGGGCGATGTGACCCTGAGCATCGTAGACATTTCCATGCTCTCCGCCCCGAAAGAGGCGGCCAGCCTGCCAGCCGAGGTTCTCAACGCGCTGGAAGATGCGGCCTGCACCGTCCGTCTGTCGGATACGTCGATCCTGATGGTCAATCCGGCTCTGGAGCGGCTGTTCCAGCACAGTGCTGGCAAATTGGTTGGCCAGCCGCTGCTGCTGCTTGCGGTCAAAACGCTGGCTGATGAGCAGACCGCCGCCCGCCATCTGTCGAACGTGATCCAAGCCGAAAAAGGCTGGCATGGCAGCGTCGACTGTCAGCGCCGGGACGGCACCCATTTTACCAGCCACGTCCGGGTGTCCAGCCACTTCCATGATCAACACGGTGCCCTGGCCATCCTGTCCTTCCGCACCTCTGGCTGAACGCAGGCCGGTGTGCGGGCAGCCTTACTGCGATACGGGTTGCGAATGGGTGTAGCTGCGCATGATATCGTCATAAACCCCGCCGTCCCGCAGCGCATCTGCCGCCTCGCGCAGCGCTGTCAGGCTTTGCTGCGGTAGCTGCCCCTTGGCGCATTGCAGCCACATCTCTTGACGTTCATAGGTCAGGATGTCGCCAACACCCTCGGCACCCCCTTCCAGCAACGAAAACTCGTAGCGAATGCTCAGATCGGTGCCGGCCACCGCATCCACTCGCCCCGCATGGATCAACGCCACACTCTGCGCAATGCTGTTGGTCAACACGATTTCAATCTCAGGGTCTTCCAGTATTGAAGACCCCTCGAAACTGTGGCGCGGGATCGCCAGCCGATAGCCCTTCAGATCCGCAGCCGACTGCAGCGGGATCCCTTGCCGGGCGACAATCACCGTGTCAAAACGCTCATATATCTTTGCGACCTGTTCATAGGCTTTGAGGCTGGGCCCAGTTTGCAGGAACACCCCGCAGTCAGCCAAACCCGAGGCCAGATCTTTAAGAACACGGGAAATTGGCAACACCGCATTGGAGTGCTCTAGGGCCGCGCGTTGCGATGTGGCGTTCACAACGTCGACAATCAGCCCCTTGCGCCCCTTCAGATCATCGCTCAACGCATAGGGCGCATAGTCAATGGTCGAAAACCGTACCGGATCGGCAGACACCGCCAGCCCCGATGCCAAAAATGCCAAAACGGCGGTTAGAGCCCTACCCGACATGTTCATCCCGACCTCACTGTCTGTGTCCTGTTGCGCTGCGTGCAGTAAGCTTCGGACGGCAGAGGGACAGCTGTCAATCCACCCTCTCATCACGTTTGTGCATGTGCAGCCTTGTTCACGGCCGGGGTGGCGGGCCCATGTCGACAGGAATTTCTTTACCCAATGCGTTCAAGATTGATCGCGCCCCAATTTCCGGTATGTATCCGGATCTGGAATGATTGGCCCCGCCCGGCATGGCGCTTGCAGGGGCTTTGAACAAGGCCTCGCCTAATCAGGGCGATGGCAGCAACGGGTCACTGGTAAGCGTAGATGATTCAATACAGCCTCAAATGCAGCGAAGGGCACCGCTTCGACAGCTGGTTCCAATCCGCCAGCGCCTACGACAAACTGAAGGCGCATGGCATGGTGACCTGCACCCATTGCGGCACCGCTGCGGTGGAAAAGGCGATCATGGCCCCTAGGGTGCAATCCTCTCGCAAATCTGCCGCCGCTGCCGAAGAAGGCGCAGCGCGCAAAGCCCAAGCCGCCTCCGAAGCACAAACAATCTCTGAGCCAGTGCCTTCAGAAGCCACCCCGGCAAGCCCCGCAGAAACGGCCCCGTCCTCATCTGCGCCAAGACTCTCTGAACCGACCACGGACCAGGAACGCGCCCTTGCCGCCCTGCGCAAAGAGGTTGAAGCCAACTCGGAATATGTCGGCGAAAGCTTCGCTGATGAGGCCCGCGCCATGCATCTGGGCGACGCGCCAGAACGCGCCATTCACGGCGAAGCCAAGCTTGACGAAGCCAAACAGCTGATCGACGATGGGGTTCCCGTGGTCCCGCTGCCGTTCCGGCCGGGACGCAAATCCAGCTGAAGGAATTTCCTCGAGATGCAGATCGTCCTCACCGGCGCCAACCGTGGCATTGGCCACGCGATGTATCAATCCTACCAAGCCGCAGGTCATGACGTGCTAGGCACCGCCCGTGGCCACGAAGGATTTCACTCCCTCGATGTGACACGGCCTGCGGAATTCGCCGGTCTGGCCCAAGCGCTTGATGGCAAACCTGTGGACCTCTTGATCTGTAACGCGGGCGTCTATCTCGACAAAGGCCATTCCCTGGCCGACGGCTACGCCCCCGAGGTCTGGGCGCAGAGTTTCGCCGCCAATGTCACCGGTGTGTTTCAGACAATCCAGACCCTGATGCCCAATCTGCAAATGGCCGAGGCCGGGAAGATCGCCATCATCTCATCCCAGATGGCATCGGACACCCGCGCCCCCGGTGGTTCTTATGCCTACCGCGCCTCCAAGGCGGCGGCGCTGAACCTCGGGCGCAATCTGGCAACAGATCTCAAAGGCCTTGGGATTGCAGTGGGCATCTACCACCCCGGCTGGGTCAAAACCGACATGGGCGGCGACGCGGCCGATATCACTGTGGAGGAAAGCGCCAAGGGTCTGGTGCAGCAATTTGCGGACCTCAGCCTTGCGACCACCGGCTGCTTCAACACCTGGGACGGCCGCGCCCACGCTTTCTAAGCCAAACCCGGGCGCCCGAGGCTTTGTTGCCTCGGCGCCACTTCTTCTTGGCAAAAATATCCAAATCACACCCCGGCCCCGCAACACCACGTCGCGGCAGGCCAATGCGCCCTTGCACGCAATGCTGCGTTTCTCTAAACCCGCCTCGATCAAAGACGCCAAGGACACACCATGCCCGTTCTCGTGATGAAATTCGGCGGCACTTCCGTCGCCACGCTCGACCGGATCAAACGCGCCGCCAAACGTGTCGGCCTCGAGGTTGCCAAAGGCTATGACGTGATCGTCATCGTCTCGGCCATGTCCGGCAAGACCAATGAACTGGTCGGCTGGGTCAATGAAACCTCCCCGCTCTATGATGCGCGCGAATATGATGCGATTGTCTCATCCGGTGAAAATGTCACCGCTGGTCTGATGGCCCTGACCCTGCAGGAAATGGGCGTTCCGGCGCGCAGCTGGCAGGGCTGGCAGGTGCCGGTGAAGACCAATGAGGCCCACTCTGCCGCGCGGATCGAAGAGATCCCGCCGGAAAACATCACTGATAAATTTGCCGAAGGCATGAAGGTGGCCGTTGTGGCGGGTTTCCAGGGCATCAGCCCCGAAGGCCGCATCACAACGCTTGGCCGTGGGGGTTCGGACACCACCGCTGTGGCTTTTGCGGCCGCCTTTGGCGCGGACCGTTGCGACATCTACACCGATGTGGATGGCGTCTACACCACCGACCCGCGGATCAGCCCCAAGGCCCGCAAACTCGACAAAATCTCCTTCGAGGAGATGCTGGAACTGGCCTCGCTGGGGGCCAAAGTCCTGCAAACCCGCTCTGTAGAGCTGGCAATGCGCTATAAAGTTAAACTGCGCGTGCTCAGCTCTTTCGAAGAACCATCTGACGAGGCAGGCACATTGGTCTGCGACGAGGAGGAAACCATGGAAAACCGTCCTGTATCCGGCATCGCCTATTCCCGTGACGAGGCGAAGATGACCCTGATCTCCGTCGCTGACCGCCCCGGCATCGCTGCCGCGATCTTTGGTCCGCTGTCCGAAGCAGGTGTGAATGTCGACATGATCATTCAGAACATCGCCGATGAAGGCCGCACCGACATGACCTTCTCCTGCCCCACCGATCAGGTGATGCGCGCCAAGAAGGCCCTGCAGGACGCCCATGACAGCGGCGAGATCAACTTCCGCGATCTTGTGGCCGACACGGACGTCTGCAAAATCTCGGCTGTTGGCATCGGCATGCGCTCGCAGTCAGGTGTGGCGGCGACCATGTTCAAAACCCTGTCGGACGAAGGCATCAACATCAAAGTGATCGCCACCTCCGAGATCAAGATCTCGGTGCTGATCGACCGCAAATATCTGGAACTGGCGGTGCAGGCCCTGCATGACGCGTTTGAGCTGGAAAAAGCCGAATAATCAGCCGTCTAGATCGGAATACAGACGCCTCGCTTCTTCTCGAAGCGGGGCGTTTTGCTTTTGCCCGCCCCCTCGCACCCGCAGCATCCCTTTGCACCTGCGGCGGGGCTGCACAATCCTCTGGCATGTGGCACGCGGAAACGCACCTATTGCGCTAACATTCACGCGATATTCGTTTTGTTCTCCGCCAACATGTGGTCTAACCACCGAGGTGACAGCGAGGAGGGCCGCCGCGGATGAGTGAAGCGACGGAAACAGAGAGCCGCAAACTGCTGCAACGCCTGCGCGATGCAATGGCCGAAGACAGCGCCGGACAGGCGCGGCTGGACAAGATCACCCATCTGATTGCCGATTCCACCGGCTCTGAGGTGTGTTCGATCTACCTGTTCCGCGATTCCGAAACGCTGGAACTTTGCGCGACCGAAGGCCTGAACCCCGAAGCGGTGCACCAGACCCGCATGAAGCTGGGCGAAGGCCTGGTCGGCCGCGTCGCCCGCTATGGACGGGTGGTCAATACCGCTGATGCGCCCAGCGCCAAGGGCTTCCGCTACATGCCAGAAACCGGCGAAGAGATTTTCTCGTCTTTCCTCGGCGTCCCTGTTCAGCGATTGGGCGAAAAACTTGGCGTTTTGGTGGTACAGTCGAAAGACGCCCGCGAGTTTACCGCCGATGAGGTCTACGCGCTCGAAGTGGTCGCCATGGTGCTGGCCGAAATGACCGAACTTGGCGCCTTTGTGGGCGAAGGGGCCGCGCTGGCCGCCCCGCACCAGAACCCCGCTCTGATCCGTGGCACGGTTGGGCAGGAAGGCGCCGCCGAAGGCCACGTCTGGCTGCATGAACCGCGTGTGGTGGTGACCAACCCAATTGCCGAAGATCCCCATGCCGAATTGGTCCGCCTGCACGAAGCGGTGGACGAGTTGCGCGTCAGCGTTGACCAGATGCTCGCCGGGGCCTCGGGTGGCGACGCCGAACAGGTGCAGGTGCTCGAAGCCTACCGGATGTTTGCCAATTCCAAAGGCTGGATGCGCCGGATGGAAGAAGACATCAGCCGCGGCCTCTCCGCCGAAGCCGCTGTTGAGAAAGAACAATCTCAGGCCCGGGCGCGCATGAACATGGCCACCGACGCCTACCTGCGCGAACGTCTGCATGATTTGGACGATCTGTCGAACCGCCTGCTGCGCATCCTGACCGGTCAGGGACAGAACACCGGCGCAGAAATGCCCGCTGACCCGATCCTGATCGCCCGCAACATCGGCCCTGCCGAACTGCTGGACTATGGCCGCAAGCTGAAGGGCATTGTGCTGGAGGAGGGCTCCGTCGGATCCCACGCCGCGATTGTGGCCCGCGCTCTGGCCATCCCGCTGGTGGTGCATGCCGAACGGATCACCACCGATGCGCTGAACGGCAACCACATCATGGTGGATGGCGAACAGGGCATCGTGCATCTGCGCCCGGACGACACCGTGGTGACCGCCTTCCGTGACAAGATCGCGATGCAGGCCAAGGCGCAAGAACGCTACGCCTCGATCCGCGACAAGACCGCAACCACCAAATGCGGCAAGACCATCGCATTGCATATGAACGCCGGCCTTATGGCCGACCTGCCCTCGCTGGATGGTTCTGGCGCCGAAGGGGTTGGTTTGTTCCGCACAGAGTTGCAGTTCCTGGTGCGCAACCAGATGCCGAAACGGTCTGAACTGTCCGCGCTTTATGCCCGCGTGCTGGACGCCGCACATGGCAAACGGGTGGTGTTCCGCACCCTCGACATCGGGTCGGACAAGGTGCTGCCCTACATGAAGCCCAACGATGAGCCAAACCCAGCCCTCGGCTGGCGCGCCATTCGGGTGGGTCTGGACAAACGTGGCGTGATGCGGATGCAGCTGCAGGCTTTGATCCGCGCCGCCAATGGCCGACCACTGACCGTTATGTTCCCCTTTGTGGCACAGTATGAAGAATACCGTCAGGCCCGCGCCGAGATGGAAAAGGTGATGAAGCGCGAACGCAAGCTGGGCCACACCCTGCCCGAAAGCGTGGAAATCGGCGCCATGCTGGAAACGCCTTCCCTCGCCTTTGCACCGGATAAGTTCTACGAGGAGGTCGATTTCCTCTCCATCGGTGGCAACGACCTGAAACAGTTCTTCTTTGCCGCGGACCGCGAAAACGAACGGGTGCGCAAACGCTACGACTCCCTGAATGTCAGCTTCCTGACCTTCCTGGAAGGCATTGTGAAACGCTGCGAAGCCTCCGGCACCGCGCTGTCCTTCTGCGGCGAAGACGCTGGTCGTCCCGTCGAGGCCATCTGCCTGGCGGCAATGGGGCTCAGATCGCTGTCGATGCGCCCCGCCTCTATCGGGCCGGTGAAAAACATCCTGCGCTCGGTGGACCTAGACGGTCTGCGTCGCGTCATCGAAGAGGCCAGGTTACGCGGCGATCAGTCGGTGCGCCCCTCGGTGATGGAGTATCTGCGCAAAAGCAGCTGATCCGCTTTCATCTTGCCACAAATACTCCCACCGGAGGCGCCCAAACATACAGCGCGCCCCGGCAGTGGCGCCCAACTTACGTATTTAGGATCAGATGGTTACATCTGTGCAATCGGCGGCATTACCCGCTGGCGCAGATCCTCAACCAGCACTTCGGGGCGTGTGTCTGTTTCAATCGCCAATCGGCGCAGACGGAAATGCACATGGGCGATTTCCTGATAGTAGCTGGTGTAGGCATAATTCGTTGCCGCCCCCGCCACTGCACCCAGAACAGGCACCGTTTGTGCCGCCAGTTTCTGCCCCAGCACCTGCGCCAGACGGGGCGCAACCTTGGCAATCAGCGTTTGCATCGAAGCACCACGCAGCGCCATCCGGGTCGCCAGAAAGGCCATGTCAGACCCGTCGTCATGGGCCAGCGGCCCCGCAGAGGCAAAGACCTGCACACAGTCGAACTGCACATTCTCTGCTGCCGCATCAAACCCGTGTTCCACCGCAACCCCCTGAATGGCGCGCAGCAACACGGCTGTGGTCACCGGCAGCTCTGCCATCGCGGTGGGCAAACCGCCAAAGCCGCCTGCCGCCCCCATCGCGGTGGTCACGGTGGTGTTCAGCCAGCTGGGCTGATCCCCCACCAACCCGCGCGAGCGATGTGCCGCTTTCATAGCCAGAAACAGCGCCTTTTCCGTGCCTTCATCCAACCGGTCTCGCACCCCTTCTGGCAGGCGTTCCAACAGGTTTTCGGCGGAAGATCCCAAGAGGTTCAACACCTGAATGCCGGGTCCCGAGGCTTTGTGATAGCGTTTCGCAAGCGCAGCCATTTCGGCGTCCAAATCCACGTCTAGCGGCGGGGCGTCCTCAATCAACATATCTAAAAATCCTCCTGTCCCTATGGGGAACAGATGGGCAATAGGGTCACTGATTTCAAGAAACAACCTTAGGACGGCGCAGCCAGATAACGGGTGACATCACCTGCAACACCGTCCCACGCGCCCGCTTGCAACGCATGGCCCAGCACCCGATCCGGGTTGGTTGGCGGCGGCATGACCACATCGGGGAGCCGCTCAAACCCATAGCGGCTGTAATACGGCGCATCGCCCACCAGCATCACCCGTGCCCAGCCCAGCCGTGTGGCCCGTTCCATACTGTCCTGAATAAGCAGCGCTGCCAGGCCTTCGCCCTGATGGGTTGGATGAACGGCCACGGGTCCCAGCAACAGGGCCACATCGTCCCCCACCCGCACCGGCCAGTATCGTATCGCCCCCGCCAGAATGCCTTCGCCGTCCCGCGCCAGCAGCGACAGCTCGGCAACCGGGTCCACTTCATCGCGCAACCGGTAAGACGACAGCGCCGTCCGCCCCGGTGCAAAACAGAGGTCATAGAGGGCTTCGACCTCCCACCAATCATCCTTGCTTTCCACCGAAAACTGGAACACCGGTCTTCTGATCCCTCTGTCTTTTCTTCACTGGCTCAACAACTTGCCAGATCCGCAACTGGACACAAGCCCTTGAGCCGCGCAAATTGAACTGGAAACGCCCCTAGCACGACGTTAGGTCTGACACAAACGCGAAACAGTTTCAAAAATCCCGAGGACAGATGTTCTACCAGCCCAAGGACGGCCACGGCCTGCCGCACAATCCCTTTAACGCCATTGTCACCCCCCGGCCCATTGGCTGGATTTCCAGCCGTTCTGCCGACGGGCATGACAATCTGGCCCCATATTCCTTTTTCAACGCCGTGGCCTATGAGCCGCCGCAGGTGATGTTTGCCTCCACTGGCAGCAAGGCTGACCGTGACTTTGGCAAAGACAGCGTTGCCAATATCCGCGAAACCGGGGGCTTTGCCTGCAACGTGGTCTCGCACGCCCTGCGCGATGCGATGAACGCCAGTTCGGCCGCTTTGGCCGGCGATGTGGATGAATTCGCCCACGCCGGTCTGGAAAAGGCCGAATGTGACACCGTGGCCTGTTCTTATGTGCTGGCCGCCCCTGCAGTGCTTGAATGCAAGCTGACCAAGATTGTTGAGCTGCCAGGCCTGTCCAATCAGGTGGTATTCGGCGAAGTTACAGGTGTGCGCATTCGCGATGAGCACCTGATCGACGGCATCTTTGACGTCACCACTTTCCAGCCGCTCGCCCGGTTGGGCTATCGCGATTATTCGGTGGTTAAGGATCTCTTTTCGCTGACCCGACCGGACGATTAAGCTGGGCTTAACCAAGCCCCGCTAAGACAACATAAGCAAAGACAGGATGGCAGGAATGGATACATATATTGGCGTGATCGGCGGATCGGGCATCTATGAAATTGACGGATTGGAAGGGGCAGAATGGGTCTCTGTGGACACCCCTTGGGGGGATCCTTCTGACCAGATTCTGACCGGCACCTATCAAGGTGTGAAAATGGCCTTCCTGCCGCGTCATGGCCGCGGCCATGTGCATTCCCCCACCACAGTGCCCTACCGCGCCAATATCGACGCGCTGAAACGTCTGGGGGTCACTGATGTGATCTCGGTCTCGGCCTGCGGGTCGTTCCGCGATGAAATGGCGCCGGGGGACTTTGTGATCGTCGATCAATTCATCGACCGCACCTTTGCGCGTGAGAAAAGCTTTTTTGGCACCGGCTGTGTGGCCCATGTCAGCGTTGCCCACCCCACCTGCCCGCGCCTGTCTGAGGCCTGTTTTACCGCCGCCACCGATGCCGGGATCAAGGTCCACAAGGGGGGCACCTATCTGGCGATGGAAGGGCCGCAGTTCTCCACGCTGGCGGAGTCCAAGATGTACCGCGAAAGCTGGGGCTGTGATGTGATCGGCATGACCAACATGCCCGAGGCGAAACTCGCCCGCGAGGCCGAACTTTGCTACGCCTCCGTTGCCATGATCACCGACTATGACAGCTGGCACCCTGACCACGGCGAAGTTGACGTGACCGAGATCATCAAAACTCTTGTCGGCAATGCCGACAAAGGCCGCGAACTGGTTAAACGCCTGCCGGCCCTTTTGGGCGCCGAGCGGAACGATTGCCCGCACGGCTGCGACAAGGCGCTGGAATTTGCCATCCTCACCGCCCCCGAAAAACGCGACCCCGCTGTCGTGGCCAAACTTGACGCGGTCGCGGGCCGTGTGTTGGGCTGAACAAACGGCAGGTTCCTGCCGGTCTCGGGCCGTCCCTTTGGGGGCGGCCTTTCTTTTTGGAAGGAACTGCCCAAATAAGGGTCAGATTTCAGCTCCATAGGATTGCCCATGCGTCTCACCGGCCTCGACATTGCCCGTTTCCTCGCCTTTTGCGGCATGGTTCTGGTGAACTTTCGCATCGCGGCAGAGGTCGCTGCCGGACAAGATCTGGCCTCCATCCTCACCAACGGGCTGGAGGGGCGCGCAGCCGCCCTATTTGTGGTGCTGGCGGGAGTAGGCCTGGGCCTGTCCCGGGCCAGCGCTGCCCTGGTGAGCAAACGGGCGATGTTTCTGATTGCCCTTGGCCTGTTGAACCTGACGATATTTGAGGCCGACATCCTGCATTACTACGGCACCTACTTCCTTTGTGTGCTGCCCTTCCTGGGATGGACCGCACCGCGACTTTGGGGGGTGGCTGCAGGCGTTGCGGCCCTTGCCTTCGCGGCGCTGATTTTTGGCAATTACGACGCGGGGTGGAATTGGGACACGCTGGAATACAGTCAGTTCTGGACCGTCGAAGGCTACCTGCGTCACACCTTCTACAACGGCTGGCACCCTGTTCTGCCCTGGTTGAGTTTTCTGCTGATCGGTCTTGGCCTGTCACGGCTGGACCTTGCGGCACCTCCTGTCCAAAGGCGGCTGAGCCTTTGGGGGGCTGCCATGTTTGTGCTTGGCCTCTTGCCGGCGCAGCTGGTTCCATCCGGAGAACTGGCGCCCCTGTTCGGCACAGCTCCGATCCCGCCGACACCATTTTACATTCTGTCGGCCAGCGGCAGCGCGATGGTGGTGATTGCCCTCTGCCTGTGTCTGGGCCAATCCGCCCCCCGCCTGACCAATCCGCTGGCACTGGCTGGTCGCCAGAGCCTGACGCTTTACTTGGCGCATATCCTGTTGGGCATGGGGATCTTGGAAGGGCTGGGCCTCCTTGGCGGCGTGTTAAATCCGATGCAGATCTTCCTCTATTCACTCGTCTTCTGCCTGCTGTGCCTCCTCTACGTTCTTATGTGGCAGCGCGTCAGTACCCGTGGACCGCTGGAAGCCTTGATGCGGCGGATTGCCGGATAACCCCTCAATTTCCTTGAAAAACCAATCCGCAACCGCCACAAACAGCCCCGACAAATCGACCAGCCGGAAGCGAGGACACCCAATGGCGCCCAATGACAAAACCGTCAAAGACTACATCCGCACCATTGTGGATTTCCCCCACGAGGGCATCATGTTCCGCGATGTGACCACCCTGTTTGCCGACCCGCGCGGGTTCCGCATGGCGGTGGACCAGATGCTGCACCCTTACGCCGGTCAGCGCATCGACAAGGTGGTTGGACTGGAGGCGCGCGGTTTCATCCTTGGTGGCGCAATTGCCCACCAGCTGGGCACCGGGTTTGTGCCGATCCGCAAGAAAGGCAAATTGCCGGGCAAAACCATTTCCGAGGCCTATACGCTGGAATACGGCGAAGCGATCGTGGAACTGCATGACGACGCGATCGAGCCGGGCGAAACCATCCTGCTGGTCGATGATCTGCTGGCCACCGGCGGCACCGCAGAGGCCGGCATCAAACTGGTTGAGCGTCTGGGCGGCAAAATCCTGAGCTGCGCTTTTGTGATTGATCTGCCCGAGTTGGGTGGCCGTAAGAAGCTGGAAGCGATGGGGATGGATGTTTCGGTTCTGTGCGAGTTTGAAGGCCTGTAGTGGCACAAGAGGCTGGGGGCGCCGCCCCCAGACCCCCGGGATATTTCCCCCAAGAAGAAAGCCTTAGCCGCGCAGAACCACACCAGGGTTCATGATGCCATGCGGGTCGAAGGTGGCTTTGATCTGCTGCATCAGCGCCAGTTTCACCGGATCACCGTATTTTTCCAGATCGCCGACCTTGTGACGCCCCACGCCATGTTCGGCGCTGAAGCTGCCCTGATGTACCGCAACCAGATCATGGATCAGGGTTTTGATGGCGTCGCGCTGCGTTTCATAGTCGGTTTTTGATTTTCCCTTGGCTGGGAAGACGTTGAAGTGCAGGTTGCCGTCGCCCAGATGGCCAAAGCAGTTGAGGCGCATGTCCCCCAGCTGTTCCAGCGCGGCACGGCCTTCCTCGATGAAGGCTGCGAGGTGGCTGAGTGGCAGCGAGATGTCATGGCTGGAGATGGAGCCCACAAGGCGGTTGGCCTCGGGGATCTGTTCGCGCATTTCCCACAGCTCGTGGCGTTGCTGCTCGTTCTGCGCAATCACCCCATCGCTGACCAGCCCGGCTTCGGCTGCTTCGACAAACAGGGTTTCTAGCGCCTCGGACGGATCCAGCCCACGGGCCAGCCCCAGATCGATCAGCACCGACCATTCCGGGTTTTCTGGAAACGGCCGGCGCAGCTCCGGCAGATGGTCGGCCATGAAATCAAGGCCCTGGCGGTGGATCAGCTCAAAGGCGGACACCGCTTCGCCCATGTGCTCACGCGCCAAGGACAAGAGCGACAGCGCCGCTTCGGGGCTGTCGACCACCATCACGGCGGTGCCTTGCGAGGCGGGTTTGGGCGACAGTTTCAGCGCCGCAGCGGTGATCACGCCCAGACTGCCTTCGGAACCGATCAGCAGGTTTTTCAGGTCATAGCCGGTGTTGTCTTTGCGCAGGCGGGTCAGCCCGTTCCAGATCCGCCCGTCCGGCAACACTGCCTCAATCCCCAACACCAAATCGCGAGTATTGCCGTAGCGCAGCACGTTCACCCCGCCGGCATTGGTCGCCAGACAGCCGCCGATGCGGGCCGAGCCTTTGGCGGCGATGGACATCGGGAAAAGCCGGTTGTGATCGTCAGCAACGGAATGGATATCTTGCAGGATGGCACCAGCCTCGACCACCAGGACGTTTTCATCGGGGTAGCAGGCCCGCACTTTGGTCATCCGTTCCAGCGACAGGACAATCGGCGCCGGCCCCTGCCCCATCACTTGTCCACCCACCAGACCGGTGCCCCCGCCGTAAGGCACCACGGGCACCTTTGCGGCATGTGCGGCGCGCAGGATCGTGGCGACCTCTGCGGTTGTGGCCGGGGCCAGCACCGCACCTGCCTGCCCCTGCCAGCGACCGCGCGGTTCTTCCAGATAGTTGGGGGTCACATCGCGGAAGCAGCGCGGGTCAAGATCAGGGCGCAGGGCGTCCAGAAAGGCGGGGGTCACGGGCTGTAAATTCATGATTTGGTTGTAACGCGCCTCAAGGACAGAGGCCAGTGGCGAAGGGGATCACTCTTCCTCATCCAGCAGGTATCGCGGTTGCAGTACCATGACGGTTGGGCGTTTCGGCAAGACCCTTAGAGAGAGCTGTAACGTGCTGCCGGCGGCGCGTTCAATGGCAAACTCATCCCGCATACCGGCGAGGAAAAACTGCAATGTGCCATCGCCAAACCAATGCATCGGGATCACCACCGAGGCCCGCAGGCGTTTCAGCACCTTGATTATTGTGGGCAGGTCCAGCGTCATGCCCCCGTCGACAGGGGCCATCACCACATCCATCCGCCCCAAAGCAGCATATTGCGCGGCGTCCGGTTCATGATGCAGATGTCCCAGATGACCAATACAGAGCCCTGCCACCTCAAACACAAAGATCGAGTTGCCCTGCTCCTCAATCCCGCCGCCCGAACGAATGTCGGTGGAGACATTGCGCACCCGCATATCCTTGACCATGAGATTGTGGTCGATGCCTGCGCCAAAGGTCTCGCCCCAGCCTTGCAGCACATGCGGGATGGCGGGATCAGGGAAGGCTGTCCAATGGGTGTCATGGGCGTGGTTCATCGTGACCACATCCGGCAGGAAATCGACGTTGCCGATAAAACCGGTGTAATCCGTCACCGCTGCAGCACCGCCGGGGGACTGGATCAGAAAAGAGGCGTGGGTCAGGTATTGGATCCGCACGTCAAATTCTGGCAGGGGATCGCGGAAAGAAGCGTGGTACAGATAGGTCAGACCGGGAGCGGAGTTGGCTATGGCGATGCAGTGGCTTGCCATGCGCGGTGTGGCGGTCTGCGTGGCCCCTTGTGTGCCGGAAATCGCCACAGCCAAAAGGCCAATGATCAGGCAGATAAATCGGTTCATCACGTCCCCTCCTTGGCCGGAGATAGGGCGCGGATCCGTTAAGTCACGTTAGATAACTTCTGGCCGATCACATCTCGGTCCGGCCACGCCGGTCCATACGGATATGGGCGTAGAGAACATGGGTGCGCCAGCGACCGTCAATTTCCAGATAGCTTTGCGCCACGCCTTCGTATTTGAAGCCGCATTTTTCCAACAGGTCCCGCGAGGGTTTGTTTTCCGGCAGGCAGGCGGCTTCGATCCGGCTGAGGTCCATCCGGTGGAAGGCGTGATAGACCAGCGTATCGATGGTTTCACGCATGTAGCCTTGGCGGGCGAACTCTTCGCCCACCCAATAGCCAAGAGTGCCTGCCTGAGCAGGCCCGCGGCGGATATGATCCAGGGTGATCGCGCCAACAAGCTGTTCATCCTCACGGCGGATCATAAACAGCGGCAGTGCGGTTTCATTCTTGATCGCCCGATTGACCCAATAGACGCGATTGGCAAAGGCCTTGCGGCTGAGGTGATCAGAGGCCCAGGCTGGCTCCCACGGGGTTAGAAACCCCTCAGAGGTGCGGCGCAGCGAAGACCAGGCTTTGAAATCCGTGTGCTGCGGCGGACGCAGGGTCAACCGCTCGGTCTCGATCCGAACCTGCTTCTTGCCGCCAAACATTATGCTGCTCGCCTCTCCTGCATCGTCTCCAAAGTCGGAGCCTCTGCCACTGGCCCGTAAAGCGCCAGAGCTGCAGGGGCCGAAACGGCCATCGTTTCAGCAAAGCCTTTGACATCCTGCAATGTCACCGCATCGATTTTCTGCACAATCTCTTCGACCCCGGGCACGCGGCCCCAGATCTGCACCATGCGCGCCAGACGCTCGGCACGGTTGGACGGGCTTTCCAGTCCCATCAACATGCCCGCTTTCATCTGCACACGGGCGCGGGCGATTTCCTCGTCGCTCATGTCAGAGGCGGCCCGTTTCATCTCATCCAGCGTGACATTGGCCAATTCCGCCAGCTGATCGCCAGAGGTGCCTGCGTAGATGGTCATTATGCCGGTATCGGCATAGGCACCCGCCTGGGCAAAGATCGTGTAACAAAGGCCGCGTTTTTCGCGGACTTCCTGAAACAGCCGCGAAGACATGCCGCCGCCAAGGATATTGGCGTAAACCTGAGCGGCATGGATCTGATCGTTGCGGTAATCCGGTCCTTCAAAGCCCATTGCAAAATGGGCCTGTTCCAGATCCTTCACCTGACGGTGTTCGCCGCCAGCAAAACGCGCCACCTCATAGGCCGCCGAGTTCCGCGGTGCGAGATGTCCAAAAAGCTGCTCAGCCGCCTTGACCAGCGCCTCGTGATCCACCGCCCCAGCTGCCGCAAGGATCATCTGCCCCGGGCCATAACGCTCTTTCACAAAGCTGGAAAGATCCTCACGGCTGAAGCTGCTGACCCGCTCGGCCGGCCCCAGAATTGTGCGACCCAGCGATTGTTCGGGATAAGCCTTTTCCTGCAACCAGTCGAATATCACATCGTCCGGCGTGTCCAGCGCCTGACCGATCTCTTGCAAGATCACACCGCGCTCGACCTCAATCTCATGTTGGTCAAACACCGGGTTCAGCACGATATCAGACAGCACGTCCATCGCCAGTGGCACATCATCCTGCAGCACGCGGGCGTAATAGGCCGTCACCTCGCGCGAGGTATAGGCGTTCAGATAGCCACCCACATTCTCAATCGCCTCAGCGATTTGTAGCGCGGAACGGGTTTCAGTGCCCTTAAAGGCCATATGCTCCAGAAAATGCGCAATGCCGTTCTGTTCCACCCGTTCATGGCGGCCGCCTGCCAGCACCCAGATACCGATCGAGGCCGATTGGAGACCGGGCATATGCTCGGTCACCACCCGGAAGCCATTGGGCAGGCTATGTTGTTTTACAGTCACTTGGCGATACGGTCCTTGATCAGGGTTTCCAACGCGTCGAGGTCGTTGGCTATACGGGTGACACGCTCAGGACGATCATACAAGTCCGCCATACGCTGAGGCAGCGCCGGGTGTTGCCCGCTCGCCTCTTCTACCGCCGCCGGGAATTTCGCCGGATGGGCCGTCGCCAGTGTGATCATCGGAACCGACGGGTCACGCTTTTCTTCGGCCACTTTCACACCAATCGCGCTGTGCGGGCACAACAACTCTCCGGTGTTGGCAAAGAAATCCGCAATTGTTGCGGAGGTCTCCGCTTCGGAACAATTGCCGCTGTCGAACAGTTCCTGCAGCGCCTGCAGCGCGCCTTGCGACACGGTGAAACCACCGTTTTTCAGCTCATCCATCAGCTGGCTCACTGCCGCGCCATCTTTGCCATACGCATAGAACAGCGCCCGTTCAAAGTTCGAGCTGACCTGAATGTCCATCGATGGGCTGATCGAGGGCACTACGCCATCCGGACGATATTCGCCGGTCGACAGGCAACGGTGCAGAATGTCGTTCTGGTTGGTGGCCACCACCAGCCGGTCAATCGGCAGCCCCATCTGTTTGGCTATGTAGCCTGCAAAGATGTCGCCGAAGTTGCCTGTCGGAACGGTGAAGCTGACTTTGCGATGAGGTGCGCCAAGGCTGACCGCGGAGGTGAAGTAATAGACCACCTGCGCCAGCACACGGGCAAAGTTGATCGAGTTCACGCCGGCCAGTTTGACACCATCACGGAAGTCAAAATCGTTGAACATGTCCTTCACGCGGGCCTGACAATCGTCAAAATGCCCGTCCACCGCCAGAGCATGTACATTGCTTTCGGCAGGGGTGGTCATCTGGCGCCGCTGCACCTCGGACACACGGCCATGCGGGAACAGGATGCAGACATCCACAGCGTCCAGCCCCTTGAAGGCCTCAATCGCCGCTGAACCGGTGTCACCCGAGGTGGCCCCCACAATGGTCACCCGATTGCCGGACCGTTTCAGTGAGGCCTGGAACAGCTGACCGATAAGCTGCATGGCGAAGTCTTTGAACGCCAGCGTTGGGCCGTGGAACAGTTCCAGCAGGAAATGGTTGTCGCCCAGCTGCACCATCGGCGCGCGGGCGGCATGGCCAAAACCGGCATAGGCTTTGGCGATGATCTCTTTGAACTGCGCCCCGGTGAACGTGTCCCCGATATAGGGTTTCATCACCCGAAACGCGACCTCCTCATAGGACAGGCCGGACAGCGCCGCGATCTCGTCATGGGACAGGGTCGGGATGGTTTCGGGCAGATAGAGCCCACCGTCACGGGCCAGCCCGGTCAGCATGGCTTCTTCGAAATTCAGAACGGGCGCCTGGCCCCGGGTCGAAACATATTTCACAGCTCAGGTCTCTTTCAGAGGTTGCGTGCGGATTTGTACATGCGCCACAGGAAAAGGCCAAGCATGAGCAGCCAGACAATCGCCAGCCCATACCAAGTAACGACATATTCCAGGTGATCATTAGGGATGCCTTCGGTGCCAACGCCCAGGGGCACCACAGCGCCAGCGTCATAGGATGTGCTGCGCGCAATCAACAGCACCTCCTCTGCGTTCAGATGCGCGGCCAGAACGGGCACCGCGCGGGCGAACCAGATGTTTTTGTCCAGATCGTTTTCCGGGGTGTATTTGTCCACCTCTTCGGGCCAATGCAGGTTGCCAGTGACCTCAACCTTGCCTTTGGGCAAGGCGGGGATTTCAGACGCCACACGGATGAACCCACGGTCCACCAGCAGGCGACGCCCCTCCGGGGTCTCTAACACCGTGATCAGCCGGTAGCCCGCGCCCATCTTCTTATGGCTGACCAGCACCCGCACCGTGTTACCCGTAAAGACGCCCTCAGCCGCGACGGCCAGAAACCGGTCCCGCACCGGGTCAACAGGTGCAGGCACCGCTTGCGGCGCCGCGCCGATCAGCGCTTCCACCTCGGCCAGATAGGCCTCCTTTTCCCCCATCCGGCGCAGCTGCCAGTTCCCGAGGCTGATCAGGATGGCAAAGCCCACAAGGCCCAGTACAAGAGGGAGGATCAAACGGCGCATCAGCTTGGCCAGCCTTTCTGTCTTGCGCAAAACGCGCTTGGCCCGTTCTTGCCCTTTGGCGGGCGACTTTCAATATCAATCACAGCCAATGGGGCAGATTCTCTTTCATCTTGCTCGAAATACTCCGGGGGTGCGGGGGCAGCGCCCCCGCCTGCGCCGCACATTGCGTCAAAACGCAAGAGCCCCCGCAGTTTCCTGCAGGGGCCTTATAGCTCTTATATAGGGAAGTCGCTTAGCCGCCCCAGATATAGACAGCTGCAAACAGGAACAGCCAGACAACGTCCACGAAGTGCCAGTACCATGCAGCGGCTTCAAAGCCGACGTGGCGCTCAGGGGTGAAGTGCCCCTTCATTGCGCGCAGCATGCAGACAAACAGGAAGATGGTGCCAACAACAACGTGGAAACCGTGGAAGCCGGTCGCCATGAAGAAGTTTGCGCCGTAGATGTTGCCAGCAAAGCCGAAGGCGGCGTGACTGTATTCATAGGCCTGGAACACGGTGAAGATCAGACCCAGCGCCACGGCCAGCAGCAGACCGTTGATCATGTCCTTGCGGTTGTTCTCATGTGCAATCGCGTGGTGCGCCCAGGTGGCGGCACAGCCCGAGCACAGCAGGATCAGGGTGTTGATCAGCGGCAGGTGCCAGGGGTCGAAGGTCTCGATGCCAGCAGGCGGCCACACACCGTCCACCATCGGGCTTTCGGGGCCCATCGGGTACATGGCGTGTTTGAAGAAGCTCCAGAACCAGGCGGCAAAGAACATGACTTCGGACATCACAAACAGGATGAAGCCGTAGCGCAGGCCAATGGCCACAACCGGGGTGTGATCGCCGGTTTCACTTTCGTGAACCACCTCGGCCCACCAGCCGAACATGACGTACAGCACGCCAACAAAGCCGATCAGGAACAGCCATGGACCAGCCAGTTCAACCGCTTCGAAGAAGATGGTCATGCCGCCCGACATCCAGACAACTGCGCCAAACAGCATCAGGAAGCCAAACACCGAGGCCATGAGCGGCCACAGCGAGGGTGGCAAAATGTGATAGTCGTGATTTTTAGCGTGCGCCATTTGGTTTCCCTCGTTGGAAGGCTTTTAGTTTAGGTTTGTTTCGCTGCCCGTCGCAAGCGCGGCTTGCTGGGCCGCCTCGTCTTCGGGCATGTCGATTTCGTAGAATGTATAGGACAGAGTGATCTGGTGCAGATATTTGCCTTCGCTGTCCTCGACGATCTCGGGGTCAACATAGAAGGTCACAGGCATCTGCACGCGCTCACCAGGTTCCAGCACCTGCTCGGTAAAACAGAAGCAGTCGATCTTGGTAAAGAATCCACCCGCCGCATAGGGCGCGACGTTGTAGGTGGATTGCCCCGCAATCGGGCGGTCGGTCGGGTTGTAGGCCTCATAGAAAGCCAGCCCCGTCTCGCCGATCCGCACCTCCATTTCGCGCTGCACTGGTTTGAACTCCCAGGGCATGCCGCGTTCTTTGGAGGCGTCGAAACGGATCTTGATGGTTTTGTCCAGCACCTCGCGGGCACCGGTTTCGGACACCAGCGTGGCGCCGCCAAATCCGGTCACGCGACAGAACCAGTCGTAAAACGGCACCGAGGCCCAGGCCAGTGCGCCCATGGTCAGTACAACGCTGACCAGTTTCACCACGGTTTTGTTTTTTGCGTCCATCGCCATTGTCAGCCGTTCTCCTGCTGGAGGCGAACGCTTTCCGGCTCAAAGTCACCGCGGGTGACTTTCACAACGGTCAGGCCAAAGACGATGGCGATAAAGGCCACCAGAACCAGCCCGACACCGATGTTGCGGCTGGAACGGCGTTTGTGCAGTTCGTGTTCAACTTTTTCAAAGCTCATCTTACCAGCCTCCCAGCCCGTAAGGTTTCAACGCAGCTTCGGCCAGGATCGCGCCGAAGTGCAGGAACAGATACAGCAGCGACAGACCAAAGAAGGATTTCTCCACCTTGTAGTTGTCCGCTTCCGCCGCCTCCTCCGGGCGACGCCAGATCTTCACGGCGCCCCAGAGGAACATCACATTCAGCACCACGGCGGCAACCATGTAGATCGGTCCGCCAATCGCAGTAAGCCCGGTGCCAATCGCCAGCGGGGCCAGCAGGATGGTGTAAACAAGGATATGCGCGCGGGTCACTTTGCGGCCGTGGGTCACGGTCAGCATGGGCACGCCAGCCTCTTTGTAGTCAGACTTCATGAACAGCGCCAAGGCCCAGAAATGGGGCGGGGTCCACATGAAGATCAGCAGGAACATCAGCACCGATTCCAGGCTGACGCCACCGGTTGCCACCGCCCAGCCGATCATCGGAGGGAAGGCACCCGCCGCGCCACCGATAACGATGTTCTGCGGCGTCCAGCGCTTCAGCCACATCGTGTAGACAACAGCGTAGAAGAAAATGGTGAAGGCCAGCAGCCCTGCGGCCACCCAGTTGGCGGCCAGCCCCAGCATCACCACAGCAAAGACCGACAGCGTCAGGCCAATCGCCATCGCCTCTTCCGGCGCCACCTTGCCCGAGGGGATCGGACGGGAGGTGGTGCGCTTCATCACCGCATCAATGTCTGCGTCCCACCACATGTTCAGCGCGCCAGAGGCACCGCCGCCAACGGCGATGAACAGCACCGCACAGAAGGCGATGAAAGGATGCACGCCAACGGGCGCGGCCAACAGGCCAACCAAAGCGGTGAACACAACCAGCGACATTACGCGGGGCTTCAGCAGGGCGAAGTAATCGCCAAAGCCGGCCTCACCCGTCTGGGCGCTGGTCTGAGAAGAGGTATGGAGACTTGCGTCGCTCATTCTTTGCCTTCCAAAACCGCGCCCAAAGCGGCGCGGTACCATGGTGGGATAAGGGAAGCGGTCCTGCGGTCAGGTCCGCTTCCGATGATGTAGGTCCGGATCAGTTCGAAGCGACCTTGTAGCCGGGCAGCGTGGTCATATCGCCGGCATACTCTTCGATCGCGCCTTTCAGCCATTCCTGATAGGCTTCTTCGCTGACCACTTTGACGGTGATCGGCATATAGGCGTGGTCCTTACCGCAGAGCTCCGAGCACTGACCGAAGTAGATGCCTTCACGCTCGGCTTTGAACCACAGCTGGGCAATACGGCCCGGTACGGCGTCCTGTTTCACACCAAAGGCTGGGATGGTCCAGGAGTGGATCACGTCGGCGCCGGTGACGTCCATGACAACAACTTTGTTGATCGGAACAACAACCTGGGTGTCGGTGGCCAGCAGGAATTCGTCTTCGTTATAGCCAGCGTCCACCAGCTTGGCACGCATGGCGTCGTTCAGCACATAAGCCGCTGCGCCCGCTTCTTCGTCTGCATCGGTCATGGTTGCAGGCTGGCCCAGCATATACTGGTCAAAGCCGAACTCATGGTCGGTGTACTCATAGCCCCAGTACCACTGGTAGCCGGTGACTTTGATATGGATGTCACCTGCGGGGATTTCCTGCTGTTTGAACAGGACCGGCAGCGAGAAGGCACCGATGATCACCAGAATGACAATCGGAATGATGGTCCAGGCAATCTCGATCCCAGTGTTGTGGGTGAAGGACGCCGGGTTCGGGTTGGCCTTGCGGTTGTGGCGCACGATGATGATTGCCACCAGAGCCACCACAAACAGGGTGATGAGGGTGATGATCCACAGAAGCAGGTTATCCAGCCACTGGATGTCGCGGGCCAGTTCGGTTGCAGCGGGCTGGAAACCCAGACCTTTGGGTTCGGGCTTGCCGATGGTTTCAAGGGCTTCCTGGGCAATGGCCGGTGCCGCGGTTGCGGTTGCTGCTGCGGCCAGAAGGCTAGTGATAAGTCGCATGTGTCACCCTGATCGGTTGAGCTGTTATTCGTTCGGTAGCGGGTGGGATCGACCGTTTCGACGGAATCCCATTGTTTTGCCGCCGCTACAAATCATATTCTACAGAACAGAACAACAATCCCAGTGCGGCAAACGGACGCTTTTTTTGATTTAGATCAATTCCGATCCACTGGAAAGACAGGAAAACAGATATGAGTGATGCGACCTTTCGTCCATTTGAGGACTCGCTGGATCAATCCAGTGCACTTGAAATCCTCCGTGACGCCACCCAGGGGGCCGATGACGGGGAGATTTTTCTGGAACGTCGCCGCGCAGAAGCTCTGGTTTTTGACGATGGTCGGTTGAAAAACGCCTCCTACGATGCCTCCGAAGGTTTCGGCCTGCGCGCCGTACGTGGCGAGGTCACGGGCTATGCCCATTCCACCGAGTTGAGCGAAGGCGCCCTGCGCCGCGCCGCGCAGACCGCCCGCCTGGCGGTGGGCGACGGCGGTGGCACCTTGGCGGATGCTCCTGCCCCCACCAACAAACGGCTTTATACCGACGAAGACCCGATCGCCGGCGCCTCTTTCCCTGTCAAAGTCGAAACCCTGCGCGAAATCGATGCCTACGCCCGGGATCTTGATTCGCGGGTGGTACAGGTTTCAGCCACCATCGCGGCTTCGCTGCAGGAGGTTGAGATCCTGCGCCCCGACGGCACCCACCTGCGCGATGTGCGCCCAATGACACGGGTCAATGTCTCGGTCATCGTTGAACATGCTGGCCGCCGCGAATCCGGCTCAGTGGGCGGTGGCGGACGCATAGGACTCGACGGTCTGATCGCGCGGGACGAGTGGCAGGGCAAAGTGCAAGAGGCCCTGCGCATCGCACGGGTCAATCTGGATGCCGAACCCGCCCCGGCCGGGGTGATGGATGTGGTGCTTGGTCCGGGCTGGCCAGGCATTCTGCTGCACGAAGCCATCGGCCACGGGCTGGAAGGCGACTTTAACCGCAAAGGGTCTTCGGCGTTTGCCGGCCTGATGGGACAACGCATCGCCGCCCCCGGCGTGACCGTGCTGGACGACGGCACCATTCCCGACCGACGTGGCTCAATCAGTTTTGACGACGAAGGCACGCCCTCTGGCAAAAACGTCCTGATCGAGGACGGGATCCTCGTGGGTTTCATGCAAGACCGCCAGAACGCCCGGTTGATGGGGGTTGAGCCCACCGGCAATGGCCGCCGCGAATCCTACGCCCATGCGCCGATGCCACGGATGACCAACACTTATATGTTGGGCGGCGACGCCAAACCCGAAGAGATTGTGGCGGATCTGAAAGACGGCATCTACGCCGTCGGCTTTGGCGGCGGGCAGGTCGACATCACCAACGGCAAATTTGTGTTCTCCTGCACCGAGGCCTACCGCGTGAAAGACGGCAAGGTTGGCGCACCAGTGAAAGGGGCGACGCTGATCGGGGACGGCGCCACCGCGCTCAACCAAATTCGTGCCCTTGGCAACGACATGGCGCTGGACCCGGGCATGGGCAACTGCGGCAAACAAGGCCAATGGGTGCCGGTTGGCGTTGGCCAACCCACTGTGAAGATTGGCGGTTTGACCGTCGGCGGCTCAGCTGCGTGACCTGAAACCGGTCACTGTGGAGGGGCGCGCGCGCCCGACCGCAGCACCAGGCGGGGGCCCCGTCCCCCGCACCACAGGAACTAGCGGGGGACCCATCCCCCGCACCCCCTGGGGATATTTTCCCCAAGAAGAAAAAGAAATTGAAGAAAACTTTGCGGGCTTTACCGCCTGTTAACCACTTGGGTTTAGCACTGTCCCTGCAAGCTGGCGGAGGCATGACGATGAAACCTAAGCATCCTTCCACTCACCCCCTACTCCCACCCACCACGGAAGATGATCGGGTGTCTTGGCTCCGCCTCTTGCGCTCTTATCGGGTGGGCCCCTCCACCTTTTACCGCATGCTGGCGGAACACGGCAGCGCGGCGGCGGCATTGGCCGCCCTGCCCGAGGTTGCGGCGAAAGCGGGTGTGAAAGACTATGAGATCTACGCAGAGACGCGCGCGCGGGAAGAATTGCAGTTAGGCGCGGCGATGGGCGCCAAACTGCTGTGCTATGGCGCGGCGGATTACCCTTTGGATCTTTCTGAGACCAATGATGCCCCCCCGCTGGTCTGGGCGTTGGGGGATGTGTCGCTGCTGAGGCGCCGCATGATCGGGCTGGTGGGCGCGCGCAATGCGTCTTCCTTGGGGCTGCGCATGGCAAAAGCCCTGTCGGCGGATCTGTCAGAGCGGGGCTTTGTAATTACCTCAGGTCTGGCGCGCGGCATCGATGCGGCGGCTCATCAGGCGGCGCTGAAGGGGGGCACGGTGGCTGTGTTGGCTGGTGGAGCGGATGTGATTTACCCGGCCGAGAACACACATCTACATGGGGCGCTGCGCGATGCCGGCCTGATCCTCAGCGAACGCCCCTTTGGACTGCAGCCCAAGGCACGGGATTTTCCCCGCCGCAACCGCATCATTTCGGGCCTGAGCAAAGCGTTGGTTGTGGTGGAGGCGGCGGGCCGGTCCGGCAGCCTGATCACCGCCCGCACCGCATTGGATCAGGGCCGTGAAGTGCTGGCGGTGCCGGGGCATCCCTTTGATGCAAGGTCGGGAGGGTGCAACATGCTGATCCGCGACGGCGCGCGGCTGGTGCGCAATGGCGAGGATGTGGTGGAGGCCCTGCCCCCCGAGGCACCGGAGCCACAGCAGGTGGCGGAACCACCGCAACAACAGCCCAGCCTGCGCGAGACAAACCTGTTGCACCAGCAAATCCTAAACCGGCTTGGTCCCTCTCCGCTGGCGGAGGATCAGCTGATCCGCGACCTGGGCGCGTCACCGCAATCCATCCTGCCCCTGCTCACAGATCTGGAGATGGAGGGTGCCTTGCTACGCCAACCAGGCGGTCTTTTGTCCCTGAACATGTCGCCCGGCAGCGCCCATGCGGAAAAGCGGCAAGACGCGTGAGGCGACCTTAATTCGGCCAGCCCTCAATACTGGCAGGCGTCGCGAATCACATTGTACCACTCGGCGCAGTGTTCGGGGTTGGCCCACCAGGCGTCCGTTGCGCCGAAAGTGTGATCGACCACCACCCAGACATTGCCGGATTTCATCAGCACCGCCTGCATGTCGACGTCCCACATATCCTCGGCGAAGTAGGGATCCCGCGCCGCGGCTGGTGTCTGGGCCGGGTCAATCGCGCCACCGCCCGGCCGCTGCGGCGAAACTGAAGCGAAAGCCCGCTCGCCCGAGACGCGCAAATCATTGACAACAAACTGAACCGGCTGACCAAGAGTCCACCAGGCGTGGGGCCGCAGCGCATCCATCAGGTCCCGCCGTTCCTGTGTGCCCCGCTGGGGCTCGTACCAGCTTTCGGCCTGTGCAGCGCCTAACGGCATGAGGGTTGCAAAGGCCAAAGCGGCGGCACAGATAATGGGCTTCATGAACAGCTATCCTTCTGCAAGAAATTAGATCAATTTATTCGCCTCAAGACTGGCGACAAACAGAACAATTGACAATCCCCTCTTGCAGCCCTCATTTTGCGCCGCCATAGAGCGCCCGTGTATTCCCCCCAAAGAGGTCCATCCGTAACATGCCAGTCGTTGTTGTAGAATCCCCGGCCAAGGCCAAGACAATCAACAAATACCTTGGATCGGACTACACGGTTCTTGCCTCCTACGGCCACGTGCGGGATCTGCCGCCCAAGGATGGCTCGGTTGATACCGATGACGAATTTGCCATGACCTGGGAGGTGGGCAACGATTCCCGCAAGCATGTCAAAGCCATTGCGGATGCGCTGAAAGACGACAACGAACTGATCCTCGCGACCGACCCCGATCGTGAAGGGGAAGCGATTTCCTGGCACCTCGAAGAGGCGCTGCGCAAACGCCGCGCGGTGAAAAAGGACACACCTGTGAGCCGCGTGGTCTTTAACGCGATCACCAAAACGGCGGTGACCGAGGCGATGCAGAACCCGCGTCAGGTAGACACCGATCTGGTCGAGGCGTATCTGGCCCGTCGCGCGCTGGACTATCTGGTGGGGTTCAAACTGTCGCCGGTGCTGTGGCGCAAACTGCCGGGCGCCCGGTCGGCGGGCCGGGTGCAATCGGTCTGCCTGCGTCTGATCGTGGAACGCGAAATGGAGATCGAGGCGTTCAACCCGCAGGAATATTGGTCCGTCAAAGCAATGCTGGCCAGCCCACGTGGACAGGAATATGAGGCCCGCCTGACGGTTCTGGGTGGCGACAAGCTCGACAAGTTTTCGATCACCAACGAGACACAGGCCGAACTGGCGGTGCAGGCGATCAACAGCCGTGATCTCTCAGTCAAATCGGTGGAGGCCAAGCCCGGCAGCCGCAACCCATCGGCACCGTTCATGACCTCGACCCTGCAGCAGGAAGCCAGCCGCAAGTTTGGCATGGGCGCGCGTCAATGCATGAACGCGGCGCAGCGGCTCTATGAAGCGGGCTACATCACCTATATGCGAACCGATGGCATCGACATGGCGCCAGAGGCGGTTACGATGGCGCGCAATGAAATCGCCACCCGTTATGGTGATGACTATGTGCCGGATAGCCCCCGGATTTATAAGAACAAAGCCAAAAACGCACAGGAAGCACACGAATGTATCCGCCCTACCGACATGTCGGTGGACGCTGGTCAACTGGCCAAGCTGGAGGCGGATCAGCGCAAGCTTTATGACCTGATTTGGAAGCGGACTCTGGCCTGTCAGATGGCGGGCGCACGGCTGGAGCGTACCACTGTGGATGTGGGCAGCGATGACGGTCAGGTGGTGCTGCGCGCCACCGGTCAGGTGGTGCTGTTTGACGGTTTCATGCGCGTCTACGAAGAAGGCCGCGATGACGTGGCCAGCACGGATGAGGATGACAAACGTCTGCCGCAGCTGATGCAGGGCGAAAAGGCAGACAAACGCACCGTCAGCCCGGAACAGCACTTCACCCAACCGCCGCCGCGCTACACCGAGGCGACGCTGGTGAAAAAGATGGAAGAGCTGGGCATTGGCCGCCCCTCAACCTATGCATCGGTTCTTGGCACGATTCAGGAACGCGAGTATGTCCGCAAGGACAAGAACCGCCTGTTCCCTGAGGATAAAGGCCGGATCGTTACGATCTTCCTGCTGAACTTCTTCCGCAAGTATGTCGGCTATGACTTCACAGCCCAGCTGGAGGAACAGCTGGATGACGTCTCCGCTGGGGAGCGCGATTATAAGAACGTGTTGGATCGTTTCTGGCGCGACTTCTCGGTTGCGATTGCTGAGACAACAGAACTACGCATCACCGAAGTGCTGGACGTTCTCGACGATGCGCTGGCGCCGCAGCTTTACCCGCCGAAAGAAGACGGTTCGGACCCGCGGGTTTGCCCGAAATGTGGCAATGGCCAGTTGCACCTGAAAACCTCGCGCACCGGTGGGTTTGTTGGCTGTGGCAACTATCCCGAATGCACCTACACCCGGCCCATTGCCGGCGAAGGTGCGGATGGTGATGAACGGGTTTTGGGCGAAGATGCCGGCGATGAAATTTGGCTGAAAGCGGGACGTTTTGGCCCCTATGTCCAGCGCGGAGAGCCAACTCCGGAAAACAAAAAGCCGCCACGGGCCTCGCTGCCGCGCGGCTGGTCGAAAGACGATATGGATCTGGAAAAGGCGCTGGTTCTGCTGTCGCTGCCGCGTCAGATCGGCGAACATCCCGAAGGCGGCATGATGAGCACCAATTTCGGCCGCTTCGGCCCCTACATCATGCACCAGCTGCCGGAAGAGGCCAAACCGGTCTACGCCAACCTGAAAGACCCGAACGACGTCTTCGAAGTGGGCATGAACCGGGCGGTTGAGCTGCTGGCGGAGAAGCGGGCCAAAGGTCCGGGCCGTGGCCGCACCGCCGCCAAACCGTTGAAAGAGCTGGGCGATCACCCTGATGGCGGCGCGATGGCCGTGATGGAAGGGCGCTACGGGCCTTATGTGAAGTGGGAAAAGGTGAACGCCACCTTGCCGAAAGACACCGATCCCAAGGATGTGACGGTGGAAATGGCGGTGGAGCTGGTCAACGAAAAGGCTTCGAAGAAAAAGTCCGCCAAGAAGAAGGCCGCGGCTAAGAAACCGGCGGCGAAGAAGACCACCACCAAGAAAGCACCTGCCAAGAAGAAGGCGCCCGCCAAAAAGGCTGCTGCCAAAGACGCAGAATAAGGAAAGGCGGGTCACTGGGACCCGCCTTTTTCTTTGCCTGGTGGTGGGGGCGAAACTTGCCCCTCGTCACTGGTGACTCGCCACCAGCAATTGCAGCCGTTTCACCTCACGGATGACACGATCGGCCTGCATCTGTGGCCAGAGGCTCATCTTCATGATCAGCGACATCAGCAGCAATACCGCGCCGCTGATGCCGTATTTCACCGCCATCAGCAGGTCACTGGCGCCGAAAAATTGCACCGCGCACCAGACGCCGGTCAGGAACAGCGCTGTCTGGATCAACATGATCACCCAGGTCACCCAGCCCAATTTGCCGCCGAATTGCTTCAGCCCCAGCTGGAAATAGCCCAGTTCCTCGGTGCTGTGCAGGATATCACGGTCCTGCGCGTTCAGCGCCGCCTCGATCAGACTATCCAGTTCTTTTGTCGTTTTCACATTCATCGTTCTCTCCTTCCAAGAGATGACGCATCGCGCCGCGCGCCTTGGACAGGCGCGATTTCACCGTGCCCTCGGGGATGTCGAGCGCAATCGCCACCTCCGCCAGGCGCATATCTTCCAAGTAAAACAACGCGATGGTGGCCGCCTGCTCGGGTGGGAGCTGATCAATGGCCCAACGCACCCGCGCAGCTTCGTCGTCGGGCGCGGGTTGTTCGGTCTCTGTCAGTGGCGTCAGTTCCGCCGCAAGCGCCCGGCCTTTTTGCAAGCCCTTGATGATCCGCGCACAGCGCCGCGTCACAATCTGAGTGGCCCAGGCCGGAAAAGCCGCAGAGTTACGCAGCGATGGCAGGCTGCGCAGGATCTCGACCCAGGCTTCCTGCACCGCATCCTGTGCCAGATCACGATCGCCCAGCAGCCGTGTGGCATGCACCAGCAACCGTGGCCCGCGGTGGCGCACCAGCGCCTCCATCGCCGCGCGGTTACGGCCTCTCGCTTCGACCACCAGCAGTTCTTCATAGGCACGGCGCTTGCCGATCATCACGTCACCATTTTGTTGTTCCTACATTAAGGTGCGCAGTTGGGGTAAAAAGGTTCACGAGGTAGCTGGAAATTTTCAGGTTGGTTCTTATTCGCTGGGCGTCATCAATCTAGCCATCACCTGTTCCATTGCCGCCAGATAGGGCACCACGCTCTGCCCCTGAGACACCGCAAGTGCCGCACGATCAAAGGCAGCCGACAGCACATCAGACAGCGCCTGCAGCTCTGCCTCGACCAAATCGGGACGGGCCTGCTGCAGGCCTAGCATCAAGCTCTGTCGTCCGCCGCCCGCATCAATCTCCGCCATCTCAGCCAGGCCAAGCACCGCCGGTCCTTCGATCAGCAACAGATGCGCCCGCCCCTCTTTGGCCATGCTGGCAAAAAACGCCTGGCTGCCCGAGGTCAGAGGATCGCCCGAATCTGCCACAGCACCCTGATCGATTTCCGCCGCCAAAACGGCCGCTTCCTGTTGCACCACAGCGCGGAACAGGTCCGCTTTATCGGCAAAATGGTGATAAAGCGCCCCGCGCGTCACCGCCGCCGCCCGGACAATTTCCGGCGTTGATGTTTCCGCATAGCCCTTTGCGACAAAGAGTTTACGCGCCTCCGCAATCAACCGCGCGCGCATCAGGGCGCGACGATCTGCATTCGGGATCGATTTCTTTTCTTGCATACATACAGCCTGTATGTTTATTTCAGATCTACATACACACTGTATGTTTTATTTTCGGAGATGCAACAAAATGAAAACCACCCAGTATTATCCCGTCATCCAAACCAATGATGTCACCGCAACCACCGCCTTCTATCTGGACCACTTTGGCTTTGAGCCTGCCTTCACCTCAGACTGGTATGTCCACCTGCAATCCAAAGCGGACCCAACCGTCAATCTGGCCATTCTCGACGGCCAGCATGACACCATCCCCCTGCCCGGCCGTGGGGCCTCTGCTGGGGTGATCCTGAATTTCGAGGTCGAGGATGCCGCGGCAGAATACAGCCGCTTGGTCGATGCCGGTCTGCCCGTCCTGAAACCCCTCATCGATGAAGACTTTGGTCAGCGCCACTTTATCACTGCCGATCCAAATGGCGTATTGATCGACATCATCACCCCGATCCCGCCCTCGGCCGCCTTTGCCGCACAATATAGCCAAGAGGCGCTGCCGCAATGATCCCCAGCGGATGGGCCCGGACCCTGATGCGGCCCATCCGTAGTAATACGCCCCCGGGGGTCAGACGATTGACTCACCCGTGCCGCAGCGTCACAACCGGGCCATACCTGAAACAGGGAGCTTTCCATGAAAAAAGTCTATCCGAACGCCGCTGCGGCCCTGGACGGGCTGCTACATGACGGCATGTTCATTGCCGCTGGCGGCTTTGGCCTCTGTGGCATCCCCGAACTGCTGCTGGACGCCATCAAAGACGCGGGCACCAAAGATCTGACCTTTGCCTCCAACAACGCGGGCGTCGATGACTTCGGCATCGGCATCTTGTTGCAAACCAAGCAGGTCAAAAAGATGATCTCGTCCTATGTGGGCGAAAACGCCGAGTTTATGCGCCAGTACCTCTCGGGCGAGTTGGAGCTGGAGTTCAACCCACAGGGCACGCTGGCCGAACGCATGCGTGCCGGCGGCGCAGGCATCCCCGGCTTCTTTACCAAGACCGGCGTGGGCACCGTGATTGCCGAAGGCAAGATGGAGAAACAGTTTCCCACCGGCGATGACGACGCGATGGAAGACTACATCATGGAAGAGGGCATCTTTGCCGACCTCGCCATTGTAAAAGCGTGGAAAGCGGATGAGACCGGCAACCTGGTGTTCCGCAAAACCGCGCGCAACTTCAACGTGCCCGCCGCCACCTGCGGCAAGGTCTGTGTGGTTGAGGTTGAGGAAATCGTGCCGACCGGCAGCTTGGACCCTGACAGCATCCACCTGCCAGGCATCTATGTGCATCGCATCATCAAGGGTGATCACGAAAAACGCATCGAACAGCGCACTGTGCGCCCGCGCGAGGAGGCATAATCATGGCTTGGGACCGCAATCAAATGGCCGCACGCGCGGCACAGGAACTGCAGGACGGCTGGTATGTGAACCTCGGCATCGGGATCCCGACGCTGGTTTCCAACTACATCCCAGAAGGTGTGGAAGTGACGCTGCAGTCGGAAAACGGCATGCTGGGCATGGGCCCCTTCCCGATTGAAGGCGAAGAGGACGCCGATCTGATCAACGCCGGCAAGCAGACCATCACCGAACTGCCGCAGACCGCCTATTTCGACTCTGCGCAGTCCTTCGCGATGATCCGTGGCGGCAAAATCGCTATGGCCATCCTGGGCGCCATGGAAGTGGCCGAAAACGGCGATCTGGCCAACTGGATGATCCCCGGCAAGCTGGTCAAAGGCATGGGCGGCGCGATGGATTTGGTCGCCGGCGTCGGCCGCGTGGTGGTTGTGATGGATCACGCCAACAAACATGGCCAGTCCAAAGTGCTGAAAGACTGCACCCTGCCGCTGACCGGCAAAGGCGTTGTTGACCGTATTATCACCAACCTTGGTGTGCTGGACGTTGTCGAGGGCGGCCTGAAAATCGTGGAATGCGCTGAAGGCGTTTCCGAGGAGGAACTGCGCGCGGCCACCGAGGCGACCATCGTCGATTGATCCGTCGCTGATCAAGATTGCAAAGCCCCGGTCCGAAACGGCCGGGGCTTTTGCCTTTAGGGGCCGAGGTTAAAGACGCAGCCGTCCGAAATCAGCTCGGGTGGAGTTTTGCACAGGTTTCGGGCCACCGCGAAGGCCGCCAGAACTTTGGGCACATAGTCACGGGTTTCGGCATAGGGCGGCACACCGCTATGTTCCTTCACCGCGTTTTCCCCGGCATTATAGGCGGCCAGCGCCAGAACCGGATCATCCTGAAACTGACGGAGCAGCAGATCCAAATAGGCCACACCGCCACGGATGTTTTGCCCTGCATCCAACGGATCCTCCACGCCAAAGCGTGCGGCGGTGGCTGGGATCAACTGCATCAGCCCTTCGGCCCCAGCGCCGCTGACCGCGTCCACACGTCCACTGCTTTCGACCGAAATCACCGCCAGTACCAGCGCGGGCGACACCCGGCTGTTGACCGAGGCCAACAGCATATGCGGCGCCTGCGCCTGGGCAATCGACAAAAGAGTGTCCAGCCGGGGGGCCGCAATGCTCTGTCCTTCCGGCGCAGTGGCGATGGCGGTCAAGGCCGGCTCCAGCCGCCCCGGACCGCTGGCGGACAGATCGGGGCTGATCTTGTCCCAAAACCAGCTGTATCGCGCCTCTGTCGGTGTGGTGCTGGGTTCGGCTGCTGTCGCAACAACCGGCGTGGTGTCTACCTTGGGGTCAATCTGCACGGTGATCCGTTTGCCCTGCCCCGGTTCAGGCGGGCTCACACGTTTGAAAGTGAAATCGGGAAAGGGTTTCGGCCCTTCCGCCGCCAATGGGGCCGCTAGCGCCAGCGCACTGAGCGCGGCCAGAAAACGAATATCTTTGAACATTTGGGCTGCTCTGCCGTCTATTTTGCGCCGGATTATGGCAGATTGCGGACTCCCGCACCAGCAATCTGTGGATAAATCAAATCAACACATCAATTGTGTGAATAAATACAGTGAGTTAAATGAAAATTTTCACAAAGTTGCATTGCTTCAAAATTGATCCAAACCCGCCCTATTCGCGCCCCAATCGGGGGGCAAAACATACTCAGCCAAGGCAACGAGGCGGAGGTGAGAGACCGCTTCGACCGAGACGCCTAGCTGAGACACAACATTTTTTTGGAGAGACACCATGATCAAGTTCATCAAAAACTTCCGCAAAGACGAAGACGGCGCCGTAACTGTAGACTGGGTTGTTCTGACCGCAGCCATCGTTGGCTTGGGCATCGCAGCTGTTTCCACCGTTTCCGGTGGCATCGACACTGCAGCTTCGTCGATCGTGACCGACCTGGGCACCGACACTGCAACCGCAGCTGCCGAAAACAGCTAAGGTCGCCGCGCTTTGAGAGCGCAGCTTTCCGAAGAGCCGTCCCTCAGGGGGCGGCTCTTTTCGTTTGTGCCTGTTCCATTTGCGCCCCCCAAAGTGGCGCTGCGGCGGAGAAAATGAAAAGTCCCAAAAGCACCGCATATGTTCCCCGAACTCTCCGCAAACCCGCCCTATTCGCGCCCCAATCGGGGGGCAAAACATACTCAGCCAAGGCAACAAGGCGGAGGTGAGAGACCGCTTCGACCAAGACGCCTAGCTGAGACACAACATTTCTTTGGAGAGACACCATGATCAAGTTCATCAAAAACTTCCGCAAAGACGAAGACGGCGCCGTAACTGTAGACTGGGTTGTTCTGACCGCAGCCATCGTTGGCCTGGGCATCGCAGCTGTTTCCACCGTTTCCGGCGGCATCGACACTGCAGCTTCGTCGATTGTGACCGACCTGGGCACCGACACTGCAACCGCAGCTGCCGAAAACAGCTAAGGTCGCCGCGCTTTCACAGCGCAGCTTTCCGAAGAGCCGTCCCCCCGGGGGCGGCTCTTTTCGTTTGTGCCTGCTCCATTTGCGCCCCCCAAAGCGGCGCTGCGACAGACAAAACAAAAAGTCCCAAAAGCACCGCATATGTTCCCCGAACTCTCCGCAAACCCGCCCTATTCGCGCCCCAATCGGGGGGCAAAACATACTCAGCCAAGGCAACGAGGCGGAGGTGAGAGACCGCTTCGACCAAGACGCCTAGCTGAGACACAACATTTTTTTGGAGAGACACCATGATCAAGTTCATCAAAAACTTCCGCAAAGACGAAGACGGCGCCGTAACTGTAGACTGGGTTGTTCTGACCGCAGCCATCGTTGGCCTGGGCATCGCAGCTGTTTCCACCGTTTCCGGTGGCATCGACACTGCAGCTTCGTCGATCGTGACCGACCTGGGCACCGACACTGCAACCGCAGCTGCCGAAAACAGCTAAGGTCGCCGCGCTTTGAGAGCGTGATGCAGATATCGGGCCGCCCCCAAATCGGGGGCGGCTTTGACATAGGTAAAGTTGTTGTTTTTTGAGTTCTGGCCGGTGCCTCCCTTCCGTCCAAGATCCCATGCAGCAGATGCCAGGGGGCATCAGGACACAGGCAGGAGATGACCATGACTTCCAAACTATTTCTAAACATTGCCAAAAACTTCCGTCGTTTTCGCAAAGAAACCTCGGGCGCTGTGAGCGTCGAGTGGGTGGTGCTGACATCCGCCATTGCCGGACTTGGTATGGCAGCGGCGGCATCCGTGTTCACCGGCAGCGGCAGCGTTGCCGAAGCCTCTTCCACCCAGTTGATGGAAACCGTCGACGCGGTTGCGGACGATCAATCCTGACGCGAACGTAAACGTCATGAGGGCGCCCCGCCCTCACCCCTCTTTTGCCGCATTTTGCAGGCACTATACCCACTAACCCGGCGCATATCGCGCCCGCCAACACAGGAAAGGATTTCCCATGCGTGCTGTCTTTGGATTGGTCCTTGTGGTCGGCCTCGGCCTTGCGGGCTTTGCCGTCTACATGGTTCAGAACTATATCGCTGGCTACCAAAACGAACTGGCCCGTGCCCGCACCGCCCAGGTCGAAGTCAAACAGATCGAAACTGTTGAGGTCTTTGTCGCCAAACGTCAGTTGAAATACGGCGAGGCCCTGAGCGCAGAGGACGTGCGCCAGATCGAATGGCCGAAAGAGGCGCTGCCCGAAGGGTTGTTTACCAAAACCGAGGATCTGTTCCCCAACCCGAATGACCCCAATCTGCGCCGTGTTGTGCTGCGCCAGATGGAAAAGAACGAACCGCTGTTGCTGGCCAAAGTGTCAAAACCGGGAGAGGATGCCGGTCTGACCTCGCGTCTGGAACGTGGTCAACGCGCCTTTGCAATCAAGGTGGACGTGGCCTCGGGCGTGTCGGGTTTCCTGCGTCCGGGTGACCGTGTCGATGTCTATTGGACCGGCTCCACCGGCAGCAAACGTGGGCCGAACTCGCGGGAGTTCACCAAACTGATCGAAAGCTCCGTGCCGCTGATTGCGGTGGACCAAACTGCCAATGATGACGCCACCGAAGTCAGCATCGCCCGCACCGTGACGGTGGCCGCTACACCTGCGCAGGTGGCTGCTCTGGCACAGGCGCAGTCTTCGGGTCGTCTGTCGTTGGCTCTTGTTGGTGCCCGTGACGACACCATTGCCGAGACCATCGAAGTCGACCAGCGCGACCTTTTGGGCATCATCGAAGAAGAGCCTGAGGTGATCCAGCAAGCAGAGGTTGAGCCTGAAATCTGCACCATCCGCACCCGTCGTGGCGCAGAGGTGGTTGAAATCCCGATCCCCTGCTCGAAATAAGGGCCGCTGCCCCCAGAGATACAGGGCGTTCCAGTGGAGCGCCCTGTGCATTTTCTGCCTGTCCCACCAGGACAACCACGGCGAAAATGTCTCAGTTTTGGTGAAGAACACCACCGAACCTATTGATTCTTGCAAATTTCCGAAAATTCGCGCAAGGTGGCCGCTATAAAGCGGGCAAAAGACCCGGATCTAGAGGCGTGATCGAAAAGGCAGGTCACATGACATATCGGAATTTTTTCAAGGCCGCGTGTTTTGGTCTGTCGCTGGCAATGGCTGGCGGCATGGTGCCGAGCATGGGCATGGCAGACACATTAAAGGTTGTGAAGAGCGGCACCTCTTCCAAGCTTAACGTCCCAATGAACCGGGCGGTTGTGGTCGAAAGCGAAACCCCCTTTGCGGAACTGTCCATCGCCAATCCGGCGATTGCGGATATTTCTTCCTTGTCGGATCGCACGATCTACGTTCTGGGAAAATCACCTGGGATCACCACGCTGACCCTGCTGGATGCAACCGGGCGGTTGATCACCAACGTGGATGTGGTTGTTGCCGCAGACATCACCGAATTCAAAGAGCGTCTGCGCCAGATCCTTCCCAATGAGAAGATCGAAGTGCGCACCGCCAATGATGGCATTGTCCTGTCCGGCACCGTGTCTTCGGCGCAACGTCTGCAGCGGGCGATGGATCTGGCGGAACGCTACGCGCCGGAACGGGTTTCGAACCTGATGACCGTGGGTGGCGTGCAACAAGTGATGCTGAAAGTTCGTTTCGCCGAAATGGAGCGGAGCGTGAAAAAATCGCTGAGCTCGTCGCTGGCGCTAAACGGCACCAATCAGGGTGTTACCCTGAACGGTGGCTCCGGCACCACGAACACCTCGACCGGCGCGGCAACGTCTTTGGGCGGCTCGATCCCATCGGTCAACGAAAACACCGGTGCGATGCTGTTTGGCTTTGGCGTTGGTGACGTTGAGGTTGGCCTGCTGATCGAAGCGCTGGAAACCAAAGGGGTTGTCCGCACATTGGCAGAGCCGAACCTTGTTGCTCTTTCCGGACAAGAGGCGAAGTTCCTTGCCGGTGGCGAATATCCGGTGCCGGTCAGCCAAGACAACGGCGCGATCTCGGTCGAGTTCAAAACCTTTGGTGTTGAGTTGAACTTCATCCCGCGTGTCATTGACGGCGATCTGATCAATCTGGAACTGAAGGCGGCGGTCTCCTCGATCGACACCACTAACGGGTTCCGTACTGAGGCCTTCACCATCGACGCTTTCCGTCGCCGCGAGACCGAAACCACGGTTGAACTGCGTGATGGCCAAAGCTTTGCAATTGCAGGACTTTTGGAAGACGAGTTCACCGACACCAACGGCCAGATCCCCTGGCTGGGGGACATCCCCGTCCTAGGCGCGCTGTTTCGAAGTGCCGAGTATCAGCGCACCCAATCCGAATTGGTTGTGATCATCTCGGCCCATCTGGTGACACCGACCCGTGGCGAAGCGCTCGCGTTGCCCACGGACCGGATCAAACCGCCGTCGGAAAAGGACCTGTTCCTCTTTGGCCGCGTCGCACGGGATGAAAGCCGCAAATTGCAAGGTGCCGCTGGCGAAGTGGCGCGTCAGGACTTCAACGGGTCCTACGGCTACGTGATGGAGTGATCAGATGACACGCAAACTCACAGCCCTTGCCTTTATCAGCTCCACTGCACTTCTGGCCTCTTGTGCCGGGACCGACAGTTTTTCTTCTTTCACAGGAGAGGCTGGCGCGCTGATCGGTGGTGGCGACTTTGGCAACGCCACAATGAACAACACTTTGATTCTGAGCGGCGAAAAAAACTACGTTCTCGACCTCGCCAAACGGTTCAATGAAGAAGTGCCTTCAACCATCAACTTTGCTTTCAATTCGTCGCAGATTGATGCCGAAGCCGCCGCCGTGCTGAACCGTCAGGCCGCCTGGATCCGCCAGTTCCCCGAGGTCCGGTTCAAGGTCTATGGCCATACTGACGCGGTTGGGTCTAACGGGTTCAATTATGGCCTTGGCAAGCGACGCGCCAATGCGGTTGTTGCCTATCTGTCGCGTCAGGGTATCAGCCGGTCCCGTCTGGAAGCGGTGGTTTCACGGGGCGAAAGCCAGCCGCTGATCGTCACCGAGAACCGGGAACGCCGCAACCGGCGCACCGTCACCGAAGTCACTGGTTTCGTGAAAGAACATCCTAGCGTTCTGGACGGTAAATACGCCCAGATCGTCTATCGCGACTATATCGAAAGCGCCGTTTCGGGTTCGACCCTGACCGGGCTTGAGAATTCCGTCACATCGGGCGAGTAATCCCGCCCCGGAAACACTCCCCCGCGATACGGGGGAGTGTCCAACAATTCCGCACAATTACGATTTTTTGGCCCTAATCTCGCCCAGATTGAGGGTGATTTTGATCCCACTGGGAGCAGTGCGTTTGGCTTGAGCCGGACGTTTCCGCCGCAGACAGGGACAAGACGATCCAAAAATCGCCCTCCCCTGTCCTGCGGCACAGCAAAGTAGGACATGAGGCAATGACGAGTAACGATCAGTCTTCCGCGCACGACGACGCCATTCTGGCCTGTACTATCAGTCGGGATGTGCAGAACTTCGACCTATTGATCGAAGACATGGAGGTCATCATGGGCGAAGCCTGGGGCGACCTCGGCTTTGATGATGCCTTGGCCTATTTCAAACAACCCGAAGCGGCCAAGCTGGAATTTGTCGCCATGGCAGTTGACCATGAGGACGAACAGGACCTGATCAAACTGGGCAAGGTCATTGCTGCTGCCAAAGAGCTGTTGGTGAAGGTTATCCTGATCACCGATGAGGTGACCCCGGCCGCCCTGCACCAGCTGCTGCGCCAAGGCGCCGATGAATTTGTGCCCTACCCGCTCCCGGAAGGGGAATTGAAAGCGGCCGTGGCCCGCGTTCGTACGCCGGATCCTGTGGTGTTGGAATCCGCTCCAACCGCAGCGCCGGCACAAGCGGAAGCGGCCGAAGCGCCCGCCGCCGAACCAGTGGCGGCGAAATCCAAACATGACCGCGAAGGTGTGGTGATGGCTATTCAGGGCCTGGCAGGCGGCACCGGCGGCACGACGCTGGCGGTCAACCTTGCTTGGGAACTGGCCAATGCGGGCGGCAAGAAAGCGACCCCGCCGCGGGTGTGCATTCTGGATCTTGATCTCCAGTTCGGCTCGGTTTCGACCTATCTGGACCTGCCCCGCCGTGAGACAGTTTACGAATTGCTCAGCGATACTGAGTCGATGGACGATGACATCTTTGCACAGGCCCTGATGGGGTATGAGGAAAAGGTCTTTGTTCTCACTGCGCCAGCGGACCTGCTGCCGCTGGACCTGGCTGAACCCGAAGACATTCAGCGCATTATCGACATGGCGCGCAAACATTATGACTACGTCATCATCGACCTGCCCAAAACACTGGTGCAATGGTCGGAAACCGTGCTGACCGCCGCCCATGTCTATTTCGCCACGCTGGAGCTGGACATGCGCTCGGCCCAGAACACGCTGCGGCTGAAACGTGCGTTGCAGTCCGAAGGCCTGCCCTTCGAAAAGCTGCGATTTGTGCTGAACAGGGCGCCGAAATTCACCGATCTGAACGGGAAATCCCGCGTCAAACGGCTGGCTGACAGTCTGGACATCAAGATCGACATTCAACTGCCGGACGGCGGCAAACAGGTCACCCAGTCAGGGGATCATGGTGAGCCGCTGGCCAAATCCGCTGCCAAAAACCCCTTGCGCAAGGAGATCGCCAAACTGGCAACCTCGCTGCACAAGCTGGGTGCCGACGAAAAGCCGTAAAGACTTAACCCAGGGGGACGTGTGATGTTTTCTAAGTACAAAAAGGCCGATAAGGCCGCCGCACAGACCGCCAAGGTCGTCGAAATGCCCAAAGCGGCCAGCGCTGAGGCAAAACCAGACGCACGCCCTGTGTCCATCCGCAAACCGGCGGCCAAAGTGGCCGCCCAGGCCCTGCCGATGGACAAAGAACGCAAGCGCAAGGAACGGCTGAACGGTATCAAGCTGGACCTGCATCGCACCCTGCTGGACAACCTGAACCTTGGCGCGCTGGAAAGTGCCGCTGAGAAGGACCTGCGCGCCGAAATCAATGCAATTTCCGCAGAGGCTTTGGAAGAAAAGGGCATCGCGCTGAACCGTGAAGACCGCAATGTGGTCTTCCAGGAGCTTTATGACGAGGTCACTGGCCTTGGCCCATTGGAACCGCTGCTGAAAGACGAAAGCATCAGCGATATTCTGATCAACGGCCCGCAGCGTATCTTTATTGAACGCAACGGCAAGCTGGGCCTCAGCGACGTGACCTTCAAGGATGAAAAGCACCTCTTGCGGATCATCGACAAGATTGTGTCCGCCGTTGGCCGTCGCGTCGATGAATCGAACCCCTATGTAGATGCGCGTCTTGCTGATGGCTCCCGTTTCAACGCAATGGTTGGCCCCATTGCCATTGACGGATCACTGGTGTCGATCCGGAAATTCAAAAAGGACAAGCTGGGGATAGACGATCTGGTTGGCTTTGGTGCCTTTTCCGAAGAAATGGCCGCCTATCTGCAAGCGGCCGTGGCGACCCGTTTGAACATCATCGTGTCGGGCGGGACCGGCTCCGGTAAGACCACCACATTGAACGCCCTTTCGAGCTTCATCGACAACTCTGAGCGGATCCTCACAATCGAGGATACGGCAGAACTGCAGCTGCAGCAGATCCACGTCGGCCGGATGGAAAGCCGTCCCCCCAACGTGGAAGGCAAAGGCGAGGTGTCCCCCCGCGACTGTCTGAAAAACGCGCTGCGGATGCGTCCAGACCGGATCATCGTGGGCGAGACCCGCGGTGAAGAGGTGATCGACATGCTGCAGGCGATGAACACCGGCCACGACGGTTCCATGACCACCATTCACGCCAACAACCCACGCGATGGTGTCAGCCGATTGGAAAACATGATCGCGATGGCCGGCATCGAGATGCCGCTAAAGGCTGTGCGGACGCAGATCTCATCAGCGGTGAACCTGATCGTGCAGGCCTCACGTCTACAGGACGGGTCGCGCCGGATGACCTCGATCACCGAAATCACCGGGATGGAGGGCGACGTGATCTCGATGCAGGAGGTGTTCCGCTTCCAACGAGTTGGTCTGACGCCGGACAACAAGATCATGGGCCATTTCACCGCCACCGGCGTGCGCAGCCACTTCTCAGAGCGGTTCCGTCTGTGGGGCTATGATCTGCCGTCAGAAATCTTTGAACCCCAGGCCGCGGAGTAACCCGATGAGTGTGCCCATTGAACTGCTGATCTACGGCTTGGTTTTCGTTGGCGTTCTCGTCATTGTCGAGGGCATCTATCTGACGCTGTTCGGCAAATCGATCAGCCTCAACAGCAAGGTGAACCGCCGTCTCGACATGATGGAGAAGGGCAAGCACCGCGCCGAGGTGATGGACACGCTCCGTAAGGAGATGAACCAGCACCTGCAGTGGAAAAACTTCCCGGTCTATTCGCTGCTGGCCTCCAAAGCCCAGAAAGCCGCATTGGCGTTCACGCCAGCCCAGCTTCTGATGATCATGGGAGGCGTTTCGGCACTGGCCTTCGCGGCCCTGACTGTAGGCACCTCCACGGCACTGGTGGTGCGGGCTGGGATTTCCCTCGCGATGGGCGTTGGCGGTGTGTTCTTCTGGGTCACCACCAAAGCCAACAAACGCATGTCGATGATCGAGGAACAACTGCCCGACGCCATCGAACTGATGGTGCGCTCGCTGCGGGTTGGGCATCCCTTTGCTTCGGCAATTCAAATTGTATCGCGTGAAATCGCCGACCCGCTGGCCAGCGAGTTTGGCATGATTGCCGATGAAGCACAGTACGGCCGCGACGTTGGCGACGCGCTGCAGGAAATGGCCGAACGTCTGGAAATGCAGGATCTGCGGTTCCTTGCCGTTGCTGTGACCATCCAGCAGCAATCGGGCGGCAACCTGGCTGAAATCCTGGATGGTCTGGCCAAGGTGATCCGCGCCCGCTTCCGTCTGTTCCGCCGGGTGAAAGCCATCACCGCCGAGGCCAAATGGTCCGGCAAGTTTCTGTCCGGTTTCCCGCTGATCGCACTGGTCGGCATCAACCTGCTGGACCCGCATTACTATGACGACGTGATGGACCACCCCATGTTCATGACCGCCTGTGTGGCCGTGGGCGTCTTTCTTGCCGCAAACATGTTTGTGATGCGGATGCTTGTGAACATCAAAGTGTAAGGAGAGCACAAATGGCATTTGTTGCGACATTCCTGGATGGCGGGCTGGGCACGCTTCTCCTTGTTGGGTTCCTGGGCGTTGCCCTGGTGCTGGGCACATTGCCCTTCCTGATCGACACCCGACCTGATCCATTGGACAAGCTGAAGCAATCGAACCGTGCCTATGCAGCGGCCGCGGGTGGCGCGGCTCTGCGCAGCCAGAGCGGCAGTTCGAAGAAGCTGGAAAAATACTCGACCTTCCTGGAACCACAGGATGAAGAACAGCTAACGGCCATGCGCCAGAAGATGATGCAGGCGGGCTACCGCTCCAAGGAAGCGGTGATGATCTTCCACTTTGCGCAGATGGCGCTGGGGTTGGGTCTGCTGGCGGCGGGTTTGGGCTATTACATGATGTTCAAGGCCGGACCAGACAGCGAAACCAAAGACATGATGATGTATGTTCTGGGGCCGGGTTGCGTGGGCTATATGGCACCGAAATACTGGATCACCAAGCGGCAGCAGGAACGTCAGAACCAGATCACCGAAGGCTTCCCCGATGCGCTGGACATGATGCTGGTCTGTGTCGAAGCTGGCCAGTCGATGGATCAGGCGATCATCCGCGTGGCCCGTGAAATCCGCCCCTCGTTCCCGGCTTTGGCCGATGAGTTTGAAATCGTCAGCCAACAGATCAAGGCCGGCAAGGACAAGCCCACGGTTCTCAACGACATGGCGGAACGTTGCGGCGTGCAGGATGTGACCAGCTTTGTGACCGTTCTCGTGCAATCGCAGTCCTTCGGGACGTCCATCGCCGAAGCGCTGCGCGTCTATGCCGGTGAGATGCGCGACAAGCGGGTGATGCGGGCCGAGGAAAAGGCCAACCAGCTGCCGACCAAGATGACACTGGCAACAATGATGTTGACCGTGCCGCCGCTGCTGATCATTCTTGTGGCACCGTCGGTCGTGGGGATCTCTGCGCTCGGCAAATAACAAAGCCAAAAGAGCAGAACCAATGACAGATTTGCGCACCAGCCTTGCTCTGGTTGCCCTATTCAGCCTCGCCGCCTGTTCCACGGGCGGCTCTGGCACGTCCGAAACCCTGATCGCGGACGGACAGGTCTACGCGCCGGGGTTGGACGGCAGCGCAGAAGCGGTGGACGGGTTGATCGTTGCGGCCCGCCTTATGGATGCTGCCGAATATGAGCTGGCGATGGACGCCTACACCCGCGCAGCGCTGGTGCATGGCATGAATGTGGACGTGCTGTCGGGTCTTGGCAGTGCCAATCTGGCGCTGGGGCGCTTGGGGCAGTCAGAAACCCTGTTGCGCCGCGCAGTTGAGCGCGCCGATGCCACCCCCGAGGTGTGGAACAACCTTGGCGTTGTTCTGATGGAACGGGGCAAAACCGAAGAGGCGACGCTGGTGCTGCGCAAGGCCTATGCGCTGGACAATGGCAGAAGTGACGCAATACGGGACAATTTGCGCTTAGCACTCGCAAAATCCGAAAATCCCGTTTATGATGCACCCTTAGAACAAGATTATAAATTGGTACGACGCGGTGGCAGCGACTATGTGATCCGCGCGATACCATAAACAGGCAAGAGCAGTTTGAAGGACGCAGGCACATGCGCCATTCCATTCGTTTTACCCTCTGCGTGGTCGCCGGGCTTGGCTTGACCGCATGTGATCAGATGCGTGGCGGCGATCAGGTTGATCGCGCCATGTCGGCGATCAACGCTGTGGATGACAACAACCTTTCCGACATTATGCTGACAGTTGCAGACGCCGATGAGGCTGTGCGCTACTTCCAGCGCACCTCGCAGGAAAGCCCGGACCGGATCGACCTGCAACGTGGTCTGGCCCAATCGCTGATCCGTGCCTCCCGCGCAACCGAGGCCGTGCCGGCCTGGCGTCGCGTGGTCAAAATGGACGGTGCGACGCAGGACGACAGCGTTGATCTGGCAGATGCCCTGATCCGTACCGGCCAATGGGACGAAGCCGACGCCATTCTGGACGCCGTGCCCCCCACCGTTGAGACCTACAAACGCTACCGTCTGGAAGCGATGGTCGCCGACAGCAACAAGGAATGGAAGAAGTCCGACAGTTTCTATGAAACCGCCGTTGGCCTGACCACCCGCCCAGCAGGTGTGCTCAACAACTGGGGCTATTCCAAACTGACCCGTGGCGATTATACCGAGGCAGAGCGTCTGTTCGCCGAGGCCATCAAACACGACCAGAACCTGTTCACCGCCAAAAACAACATCGTTTTGGCCCGTGGCGCCCAGCGTAACTATTCGCTGCCGGTGATCCCGATGGATCAGGTTGAGCGCGCCCAGCTGCTGCACACCCTTGGCCTCAGCGCCGTGAAACAGGGGGATGTCAGCACCGGCAAGACCCTCTTGCGCGAAGCGATCGATACACATCCACAGCATTTCGAAGCGGCGGTTCGGGCTCTGCGGGCGTTGGAAATCTGATCCGGTGAGTTTTGATCTGACCACCTTCCTCTGGGGCGATGCCCCGGGGCTGACCCTGACCCGCACCGCCGGTCTGGTGTTTTTCTTGCTGACATTGCCGCTGTGCCTTTGGACGGCTCTCAGTGACCTGCGGGCAATGAAAATCCGCAACCAGACCGTGATTGCCCTGGCGGCGGTCTTTGCGGTGGTTGGTCTTTTCCTGATGCCGCTGGAACAATTTGCCTGGCAGCTGGCGCAGCTGGTGATTGTGCTTCTGGTTGGGATCGTGATGAACGCGCTTGGGCTTCTGGGGGCGGGCGATGCAAAATTTGCCGCCGCCGCCGCGCCCTACGTGATGCTTGGGGACGTTCGGTTTCTGGTGCTGCTCTTTGCCATCATTCTGCTGTCTGCCGTGGCCGCTCACCGGCTGGCCCGCATCACCCCTTTGCGCAATCTTGCCCCTGACTGGGAAAGCTGGGACCGCAAGAAAGACTTCCCCATGGGGCTTGCGTTGGGACCCACGCTATCGGCCTATCTGGCCTGCGCCGCGCTCTGGGGCGCATAAACCTTAGTTCAACAAGCGCAGAAATTCCCCGCCCCAACTGTTCAGGTGGGTTGTTTTTCATATTTACATTCCGTGTATACCTTTTAAACCATAGTCCTTTGAAAGACCTCTCATGTCGTTGAAGCCAATCGGTCTGGTGCTCTGCGCCGCCGCTCTCGCCACACCGCTTGTCTGGTTCCCCACCCTTGCCACAGGTCGGGACAGCATCGCACTTTTCAGTCAGTACCTCGGAATCTGGGCGCTCATCGCGATGGCACTGGCACAAATCATCTCGACCCGCCTGCGCCCCGTTGAAATGCTCTTTGGCGGTTTGGATCGCGCCTATTTCCTGCACAAGTGGCTGGGCATCAGCGCAATGGTGATGATCCTGCTGCATGATACCATCGACGCTGAAATGCGCGGGCTGGGCAAGGAAACCCTGCTGGTTGAGTTTTCGGAAACTCTGGGCGAGATCAGTCTTTACGGCCTTTTGATCCTTGTGGTCATCACCGTTGTGACCTTCATCCCCTACCACCTGTGGCGCTGGACCCATAAGCTGATGGGGGCGTTCTTTGTTGCCGGTGCGTTTCACTACCTCTTCATCCTGAAACCCTTTGCCAATGGGGATCCGCTGGGGCTTTACACCGGCGCCTTCTGTATCATTGGCACGCTGGCTTTTGCCTATCGCCTGCTGCCCTCGGGTATGCGACCGACGAAGGCCTATACCGTCAGCAATCTGGAACAGACCGGCTCAGCCTTCGCCGTCACCATGACGCCGGAAGGGGGCAAGATGCGCCACCGCGCCGGTCAGTTTGCCTTTGTTTCCTTCAACGGTGGTGAACCGCACCCCTTCACCCTGTCCAGCGCCCCGCGCGCCGACGGCAGCGTGCGCATGTCCATCGCGGACCTTGGTGATTTCACCCACGCCCTGCCGCGCAAACTCACCAAAGGCACCAAAGCACGGATCGAGGGCCCCTACGGCCTGTTCGAACGCCCCCGCAAGGCCAAACGCGAGGTCTGGATCGCGGGCGGCATTGGCATCACGCCGTTCCTTGCGCTGGCCGAGGATAAGACCGACGATTTGCCCGTCGATCTGGTCTATTGTGTCCGCGATGCCGGATCTGCTGCACATCTGGATGCCCTGCGCCAACTGTCTGCAGAGCGCCCGAACCTTACCCTGCATCTGCATGAAAGCCGCAGCGCGGGTCGGATTACGGCAGACGCCATTCAAACCCTGACAGGGGCGGACATGGGGCAAACGGTGGTGTCTTTCTGTGGTCCTGAACAAATGCGCGAAGCACTGCGCAAAGGCTTTGCCAAACTGGGCCTCAGTCCGCGTCGGTTCCGCTATGAGGAGTTTGGGATCCGCACCGGGCTTGGCCTCAAAGCGCTGGCGCGGCACCTGCTGAAACGGCTCAACACCTGACCACAGATGGGCGCCGCGGTCTCTTGTGGCGCCCATGCAATTCATCGCAATTGCCCCCGACCCGCACGGTTCTTTCCTCTTTTCTGCCATGTTCTGTTGCCAATCTGCGCCTGAGCAACGGGGGGAATTGCCCCCTGTGAGAGACCGTCAGGCAGGTAGGACATATACGATGAACATGCAGGTTTCCCCTCAGAAAGGCGTGACCCCGCCGCCCGCCCCCGCCTCGATCGAGGACATGCGCCTGCCGGTGACGATGATGCGGGATATCCTGCTGAAAACCATGTTCCGCAAATCCCTTTCCACCCTCACAGAACTGGCCGAGGCCGTCTGTCTGCCACGTGTGGTGGTGCAGGAATTGATCGACATGGCACGGGAACAAAAGCTGATGGAGGCAATGGGCACCCTGCACGCAGGTGCCGGGTCCGAAATGGCCTTTCAGCTGACTGACGCAGGCCGCGCCCGCACGCAGGATGCGCTGGCACAGTCTGAATACTACGGCGCCATGCCCGTCCCGCTAGAGGTCTACCGCGAACAGATCAAACGCCAGTCGATCCGCGACATCCAGCTGAGCCGCCAGCAGCTCAGCGATGCGATGGGCCATCTGGTGCTGCCGCCAAACTTGCTGTCCAACCTTGGCCCTGCCGTCAGCTCGGGGCGGTCAATCCTGATGTACGGCCCCCCCGGCAACGGGAAATCGTCTATCTCCAACGGGATTCGCGACGCGATGGGGGATAAGATCTATGTGCCCCGCGCCATTGAATACGCCGGTCAGGTCATCACCGTTTATGACCCCATTGTGCACTCCAAGGCCGAAGCCGAACAAGACGATCCAAACTCCCTGCGTCGCCGCAAAGGGTTCGACACCCGCTATGTGCGCTGCGACCGGCCGACAGTGATCACCGGTGGTGAACTGTCGTTGGAGATGCTGGATCTGACCTATAACCCCACCGCCCGGACCTATCAGGCGCCGCTGCAACTGAAGGCCACCGGTGGCATCTTCATTGTTGACGACCTTGGCCGCCAGGCCGAACCGCCGCAGTCCCTTGTGAACCGTTGGATCGTGCCCTTGGAAGAGTCCAAAGACATTCTGGCGCTGCAATCCGGTGAGAAATTCGAAGTGCCCTTCGACACGCTGGTGGTATTTTCAACCAACTTTCACCCCAATGAGATTTTCGATCAGGCCGCCCTGCGCCGGATTTTCTACAAGATCAAAATCGACGGACCGGATCAGCAGAACTTCCTGAAAATCTTTGCCCTTGTTGCCAAGAAAAAGAAGATGCCGCTGGATGAGGCTGCCTTGGTGCATCTGATCCACCGGAAATACCCAACGATCGACAACATTTATGCAAACTACCAGCCGGTGTTCCTGATTGATCAAATGATCTCAATTTGCGAATTTGAGGGTATTCCCTACCAAATGAGCCCCGAGCTTATCGATCGTGCATGGGCGAACATGTTTGTAAAAGACGAAGAGATTGTGAAATAGGCCGTCCCGAAAGGTGATCCCGCTTAGACCAGGTTCACCGCAGAGGCATCCGAAAAGCCCCACCCGTCCGGTTGAAAGCCATAGCGCAGGCAGATTTCGGTCATCGGCTTTTCGTGACGCCAGATCGCGGCAATATCCACCATTAAGGCATAGACCGGCACCCAGATATCACGTGTTTCAGCGTCATAGGCTGCGGCAAAGCCTTCTGACTGCAAGGCGCTCACCGCAGCTAATGGCTGTGCCGTTGCCACAGCGGTGGAAAAATGGAAGTCGAAATCGGCAATCGCTGGCAGATCACGTTTGGACGCCAAATCGTCCAGAACCCACACCGTTTCCCGGTACTGTTTGTCAAAATCATGGGCCAAAATAATTCCCCTTAAAGCTGTGCCGGACAGATTGCTGAAACAACCGGAAAAATCAACGACTTTAGCAATTGATCTTTCTTTGACGTGCCATTCGCATCCCTATTTGCCTTGGGTGCAAATTGGACTAAACAGAGAACATGGCCGCACTACCCGCTTCAATCCAGCACTGGTTCACCACCAAAGGCTGGCAGGTTCACCCGCATCAGCGGGCCATGTTGGAACGTGCCGATCTGCCGGCGCAGCTGCTGATTGCACCGACGGGTGGTGGCAAAACGATGGCCGGGTTCCTGCCCACCTTGTCCGAACTTTCGGAAGGGGGCCATGACGGGTTGCACACGCTCTATATCTCACCGCTGAAAGCGCTTGCGGCAGATATCAAACGCAACCTGCGCACACCGGTTGACGAGATCGGCCTGCCCATCCGTATCGAAGATCGCACCGGCGACACCTCCAACACACGTAAGAAGCGACAACGCGCCGACCCGCCGCATATCCTGCTGACCACGCCAGAAAGCCTCGCGCTGTTGCTGTCCTATGAGGATGCGCCACGAGTGTTCGAAGGATTGCAACGGGTGGTGCTGGATGAAATCCACGCCCTGGCCGAAAGCAAACGGGGCGACCAGTTGATGCTGGCGCTGTCGCGGCTCCAGGCGATGTGTCCTGATTTGCGCCGCGTTGGCCTTTCGGCCACGGTCGATGACCCAGAAGCGATTGCGCAATACCTTGCGCCCAATCCAGCGCCCTGCCCGATCCTGATGGCTGATCCTGGCCCTGCGCCCGACATTTCGATGCTACACACCGAAGAGGCCCCGCCGTGGACAGGTGGCGGTGCGGCCTATGCCATTCCCGCCGTGATGGCGCAGATCCAACAGCACAAAACCACGCTGATCTTCCACAACACCCGTGCACAGGCCGAAATTTTCTTTCACAATCTTTGGCTTGCCAACGACGAAGCCCTGCCGATCGGAATCCACCACGGTTCGCTGGATCGGGGGCAACGCGAAAAGGTCGAAGCCGCGATGGTGGCAGGGCAGCTGAGGGCGGTGGTCTGCACCGGGTCCTTGGATCTGGGCATCGACTGGGGGGATGTAGATCTGGTGATCCAGATCGGTGCGCCGAAGAACGTCAAACGGCTGGTGCAGCGGATCGGCCGCGCCAACCACCGTTACAACGCGCCCTCCAAGGCCGTTCTGGTGCCTGCCAACCGGTTTGAGGTGCTGGAATGTGTCGCCGCCCTGGAAGCGGTTCAAGAGGGGGATCTGGACGGCGATCCGCGCGGCGCCGGCCCACTAGATGTGCTGTGTCAGCATATTATGCTGCTGGCCTGCTCTGGTCCTTTCGATGCAGACGCGCTGTACGCAGAGGTGCGCAGCGCTGGTCCCTACGCCGCGCTGACCCGCGCCGGTTTTGACGACTGTCTGAGTTTCTGCGCCACCGGCGGCTATGCGCTGCGGGCTTATGACAAGTGGCAGAGGCTGCAACAGCGCCCCGACGGTGAGTGGCAGCTGCGCGACCCGCGCAGTGCCGCCCTGATCCGCCAGAACGTTGGAACCATTCAGGACACCGATACGCTCAAGGTTAAAATGCGCGGCCGTCATGGCGCGCCGCTGGGAGAGATCGAAGAAGTCTTTGCCGCCAGCCTGACGCCGGGCGACACCTTCCTTATCGGCGGGCAGATCGTGCGCTATGAGGCGCTGCGAGAAATGGTGGTGCAGGTCAGCCGCGACAAGGGGCGCAAGCCCAAGATCGCCACTTTCATGGGCACCAAATTCTCCACCTCCACCCAGTTGAGCCAGCGGATCCTGACAATGCTGCAACAACGCGACTGGCCCGCCCTGCCCGTGCATACGGCCGAGTGGCTACAGCTGCACCGATCGCTTTCGCAACTGCCCGGTCCGGGCGAGTTGCTGGTCGAAAGCTTCCCACACGACGGCATGGCCCACACCTGCATCTACGGCTTTGCCGGTCGCAATGCGCAGCAGACGCTGGGCCTTCTGGCCACCAACCGGATGGAGGAACTGGGCCTTGCCCCCCTCGGCTTTGTGGCCACCGATCAGGCCACGCTGATCTGGGGGCTGGAGCCGCTCACCGATCCTGCGCCGCTGTTCGATCTGGCGACGCTTGAGCAAGGTCTGGAACACTGGCTATCGACCAATGCGCTGATGAAACGCAGCTTTCGCGGTGTTGCCACCATTGCCGGGCTGATCCAGCGCAACATTCAGGGCCAGCGCAAATCTGGGCGACAGGCAACGTTTTCCTCTGACATCCTGTATGACACGCTGGTCAAATATGACCCAGATCACTTGATGCTGCGGGTGACCCGACAAGAGGCGCTCAGCGGCCTGATCGACTTTGCCCGCCTGCGCCAGATGGTTGAGACCACCCATGGCCGAATTGTGCATCGCCATCTGGACCGGATTCCGCCCCTCGCCGCGCCGCTACTGTTGGAGGTGGGCAAAGTCCGCATCGATGGCGACGCCCGCGAACGGCTTTTGCAGGAAGAAACCACCAAACTGATGCAAGAGGCGGGATTGGCGGAAATCTGACCAGCCCGCGCCCGTGACACAGACTCCGCTTGCCCCCATTAACCCCACATGCCACCAAATCTATATGAGCAGCAAAAACAACAGCTACGAACTCACCCTGTCAGGCATCACCCTGGAGGCAATGCCCTCAGGTGCGCTTTACTGGCCGGAGCAGAAACTGCTCTGCGTCTCGGACCTGCATTTTGGAAAATCCGAACGAATTGCGCGACTTGGCGGCGCGATGCTGCCGCCCTATGACACCCGTGACACGCTGGCGCGACTGGAAAAAGACCTCGCGCGGACCCGTGCCAAATCGGTGATCTGCCTTGGCGACAGCTTTGACGATTCGATTGCGGCACGTGGCATATCCGAAGAAGAGTTCACCTGGATCACCCGACTGCAGGCCGGCCGACGCTGGGTCTGGATCGAAGGCAACCATGATCCGGGGCCATTGGCCATCGGCGGCACCCATCTGGGGGAACTGCCGCTGCCGCCGATCCTGTTCCGCCATATCGCGCAGATCGGCGCGGCGGGGGAAATCTCAGGCCATTACCATCCCAAGGCGCGGGTCAAAACCAAAGGCGGCACCATCAGCCGCCCCTGTTTTCTGGTCGATAGCGATCGCATCGTGATGCCGGCCTATGGCAGCTACACGGGCGGGCTGAGCTGTGAGGATCCAGTCATTGTTGGGCTGATGCGGCCCGAGGCCCTGGCGATCCTGACCGGCACCAGTTGCACCGCCATCCCGATGCCGGGGCGTCGGCAATCCCTGCACGACTAAGGCGGCTAGGCAGGCTCAAAGCACACCGACCTCTTCCAGTTTTGGCTTGGCTGTGCGGCTGACCGGCACCTTGCTGCCATTGGTCAGTCGCAAAACCAGCTTGCCATTGTCGCGTTCGGTGCCGTCTATGGCAGCAACCGCCACCCAATGTGACCGGTGCGTGACATGGCCAGACACCCCGTCCATTTCTGCAACGGCATCGGCAAAACGCATCCGCAGTGACACCAGTGCGCCGTCCAGTTCCACATCAACAAAATGATCCCGTGCCGACAAGTGCAGGATCACCCCCGTCACCCCTGCGGGCAGTCGTTCATAAAGCCGCGCTCTCGATTCCAATGGAGGCAGGCTCTCGGGGGGTTCAACGGCTATGCTCAAAGGGGTCAGCGCCGCGTTATCTTCTTCCTCGGTGATGGCAAAGCCCAGCGAGTGATGCTGCCCATAGATCCGCCGCAGCGCGGTCACCAGCGTGGAAATCAGAAACACAAAAATCATCACGGTCCAGAACCGCAGTGAACCGCTAACAATCGCCTGCCCCAGCAGCGCCGTCAAAGCAAACACCACCGGTGTCAGAATCAGCGTCACCCCCAAGACGTGCAGAACCTCCACCCGCCAATCCGGTGTGGCCGGCACCAGCTGCTGGACATATTCCCGCACTAAGGCGCTCACAAAAACCGAGAGGCCACAGATCAGGCCCCAGTAAACCGCGCGCATTTCCCACGACATGCTGGAAAATGTCCCGAAGGGGCCCATGAAAACTGCCGCCACCGCAACAAGGCTCCACATGGCCAGAGTTGTCGGATGAAGACTGCGCTGCACAGCGGCAGCGATCGATTTTACCATTACAGCGACAATCACGTTGCGTTACTCAATACCATCTCATCCCAATGCGCTTGTATTATCTCGCATCAAGACAACTTCAAGAATATTATACGTGGAATATGAGAATCCTGTTAGGAATTGGCTGAAAAAACATGTCCATACAGCACCGTATTGCCACATCCTTTGCCCAGCAGAGCATGATGACCACCCTCGGCGCCTCTCTGGTTTCTGCGGATCAGGGACAATGTGAAATACACGCCCCAATCCTGGCTTCCAGCCAACAACAACACGGGTTTGGACATGCCGGGCTCACCTTCTCGATTGGCGACAGCGCCGCGGGCTATGCCGCTCTGTCGGCAATGCCCGAAGGGTACGAAGTCCTCACGTCCGAGATCAAGATCAACCTGCTGGCCCCAGCGCAGGGCGAGCTCTTGGTGGCGCGCGGCAAGGTGGTGAAACCTGGCAAACGGCTGGTTGTGGTCACCGCCGAGGTTTTTGCCCGCACTGACGGCAAAGACACGCTGATCGCCATTTTGCAGGGCACCATGGTTCCCATGGCACCCCGCTAAACAACGTTAAGCTGTTAGACCTTCCGGCTCTGCCAGACCGTTGGCACGGCAGCAGGCAGTCACGGTGTTCGCCAGCAGACAAGCGATGGTCATAGGCCCCACGCCGCCCGGCACCGGTGTGATGGCACCGGCCACTTTGGCGGCGCTTTCGAAATGCACGTCGCCCACCAGACGGGTCTTGCCTGCGCCCTTCTCAGGCGCATCGATGCGGTTGATGCCTACGTCGATGACAGTGGCGCCTTCTTTGATCCAGTCGCCGGGCACCATTTCCGGGCGGCCCACCGCGGCCACCACAATATCGGCGCGGCGCACAACATCCGGCAGATCCTTGGTGCGGCTATGCGCGATGGTCACCGTGGCGCTGTCATTCAGCAACAGCTGCGCCATTGGCTTGCCCACAATGTTGGAACGCCCGATCACAACCGCGTCCATACCCGAAATCGAGCCATGATGATCCCGCAGCATCATCAGGCAGCCCAGCGGCGTGCAGGGCACCATCGATTTCTGCCCTGTGCCCAGCAGGCCCACGTTGGAAATATGGAACCCGTCCACATCTTTGGCCGGATCGATGGAATTAATCACCAGATCTTCATTCAGATGCCCCGGCAGCGGCAGCTGCACCAGAATGCCATGCACCGCAGGATCGTTGTTCAACTGATCAATCAGCGCCAGCAGAGCCGCTTCCGAGGTGTCCACCTCCAGCTTGTGCTCGTAAGAGTTCATCCCGACCTCAACGGTCTGTTTCCCCTTGGAGCGCACATAGACCTGGCTGGCCGGGTCTTCGCCCACCAGAACCACTGCCAGACCGGGCGTGATGCCGTGATCTTCTTTCAGACGGGTCACATGCCCCGCCACCTGTTCACGCACCTTGGCCGCAAAAGCCTTGCCGTCAATGATGTCAGCCGTCATCAAAGCACCCTTTCAATGTTCCCAAAATACTCCCGCCAGAGGCGTCGTTCTTGCTGAGGCGTGTAGCCCCTGCGCAGTGTTAGCGCCAGCGTTTTGCGCCCCTTCGGCCTTGCCCCACCGCGCCATATGTTTCCGATTGGCACTGTGGTTTCCCATAAGAAAAGCCCCCTCGGTGTCTTACGAGGGGGCTTTGCTGTCTGTCTTAGAACAGACCTTCGATCAGGCCTTCGTCGTTGAGGCAGATGCTCTCAGCCGCGGGTTTGCGCGGTAGGCCGGGCATCGTCATGATCTCGCCGCAGACCACCACGATGAAGCCCGCGCCAGCGCTCAGCCGGACCTCCCGCACCGGCACCGAATGGCCGGTGGGGGCGCCGCGCAGCGCAGGATCGGTCGAGAAACTGTACTGCGTCTTGGCCATACAGACCGGCAGATGGCCATAGCCCGCCTCTTCCCAGTCTTTTAGCTGGTTGCGGATCTTGGCATCAGCCAGCACCTCATCCGCACGGTAGATGCGTTTGGCAATGGTTTCGATCTTCTCAAACAGCGGCATCTCATCGGGGTAGATCGGTGCAAAGTTGGCGCTGCCGCCTTCCACAATCTCGACCACCTTTTCGGCCAGCGGCGCTGAGCCTTCCGAACCCAGCTCCCAGTGACGCGACAGGACCGCCTCGACGCCGTGTTCGGCGCAGTAATCCTTGACCGCCTGCACTTCGGCGTCGGTGTCGGTGACAAAGTGGTTGATCGCCACCACCACCGGCACCCCGAAGGATTTGACGTTTTCGATGTGACGGCCAAGGTTGGCGCAGCCCGACTGAACCGCATCGACGTTTTCCGCCCCAAGGTCCGCCTTGGCCACACCACCATTCATCTTCATTGCACGGACAGTCGCCACCAGCACCACAGCCGACGGCGCAATGCCCGCCTTGCGGCACTTGATGTTCATGAATTTTTCAGCGCCCAGATCGGCCCCGAAGCCCGCCTCGGTCACCACGTAGTCGGCAACTTTCAGCGCGGTTTTGGTGGCAATGACCGAGTTACAGCCATGTGCGATGTTGGCAAACGGACCGCCGTGCACAAAGGCCGGGTTGTTTTCCAGCGTCTGCACCAGGTTCGGCTGCATTGCGTCCTTCAGCAGCACGGTCATCGCGCCTTCGGCCTTGATGTCGCGGCAATAGACCGGCGACTTGTCCCGACGATAGGCCACGATAATGTCACCCAGACGTTTTTCCAGATCCGACAGGTCGGTGGCCAGACACAGGATCGCCATCACTTCCGAAGCCACGGTGATGTCAAACCCGGTTTCACGCGGGAAGCCATTTGTGACGCCGCCCAGCGACGCTGTGATTTGACGCAGCGCCCGGTCGTTCATGTCCACCACACGTCGCCAGGCCACCCGGCGGATGTCGATTTCCTGCTCGTTGCCCCAGTAGATGTGGTTGTCGATCATCGCCGACAGCAGCGAATGCGCCGAGGTGATCGCGTGGAAATCCCCGGTGAAATGCAGGTTCATCTCTTCCATCGGCACAACCTGCGCCATGCCACCACCAGCAGCACCACCTTTCATGCCGAAGTTCGGCCCCAGCGAGGCCTCACGGATGCAGATCATGGCGTTTTTGCCGATCTTGTTCAGACCGTCGCCCAGACCCACCGTGGTGGTGGTCTTGCCCTCGCCCGCAGGTGTCGGGTTGATCGCGGTCACCAGGATCAGCTTGCCATCGTCGCGGCCTTGCACCGAGTTGATGAAGTCCTGGCTCACCTTCGCTTTGTCATGGCCGTAGGGCAGCAGATCTGCGGTGGGGATGCCAAGCTTGGCGCCAATCTCTTGAATAGGCTGCTTGTTTGCTTCGCGGGCGATTTCGATATCGGATTTATAGCTCATTGGTACCCCTCCCGGCACGGGCGCTGGTTCATCTCTGCGGATGAGAAAACGACGGGAACGGGAACGCTGCGCAGCAAAATCCGACATTTCCGGCGCGGGTTGCGTCGCGGATGGACAGGATGTCGCAGGTTTGCGCCTTTCACGTCGTTGCCAGTTGCGAATTTGACGTCAGCGTTTACTGCGCTGGCCATCATACGCGGCCCATTCCGGCTGATCAGGAATGAACAGCTGCAGTGAGTCGCCAAGCGCGATCTCACCGGGCCGTTCCACCCAGGCCGTCACGCCACGTTTGGCCCAGGCCGCCGCACGGAAAGGCTTGCCCTTACCGGGAGCTGCCGCTTCGATGACGGGGACAGGCAGGTTGCAGGGGCGATTTTCCATATCCACAACCAGCGTTGCCCCCGACGGTCCCTGCAAACGGCTGCTTGGCGGCAGGCGACTGAAATCCGGAATCCCACGCACAACCAGTGACGCGCCGATCCAGGCCGGATCAAAGGCTTTGATCCCCAGCTCTGCGCCAATCCTCTCCAGATCCTCAGCGGCGACCACCGACAGCTGGCGGGTGTTGCGAATCTCGGTGCCACGCGCGTGCAGTGCTGCCACCCGGCTGCAAGACGGCCGGTTTACCCCGCCATGTGCCTCGCCGAGAATGCCGTCCCACGTCAGCTCCGTCCTGTCCAACGGCGCCGAAGCCAGTGCGGCCTCGCGATCGGCCACACGTCCAATCCAGGTGATTTCGCCAATAAACTCAGTGGGTTTCAATGCGGGCATGCCATCCTCCTCAAATCTTTGCGCGGAGGATGCACCGGGACAGTTGTCAACGCAAATCACATCCTGTGATTGCGACCATTTGTTTGAGATCTGTTTTAGGGAGGGTCCCCAGTTTTGCCCCCGTCAAAGAAAAACCCCCGCCGGAGCGGGGGTTGATCGGTGAGCCTTAGCTCATTTCCGGTTCCATGCCGCCGTCGCCGGATGGCTTGGCCTTCGGCTTGGTTTTAGGGATGGCGGTGACCGAAGGTGCGTTGCCCGCATCCTCATTGTCGTCCTCATCTTCCCCGGCATGTGGCGGCTCGCCGCGCATCACACGTTTGATCTCTTCGCCGGTCAGGGTTTCATATTCCAGCAGACCCTGGGCCAGACGTTCAAACTCTTCCTCATTCTCGGTCACGATCTTAAACGCCAGATCGTAACCTTCCTGAACAAAGTGCTTCACCTCGTCTTCGATCATTTCTTTAGTATTGGCGGAGACCGAGAAGCCGCCGGTGTTGCCCGAATACCCTTCGTGCGCCTCGGCGTAATCGATGTTGCCCACCTTGTCGGACATGCCCCAGCGCAGCACCATCGCGCGCGCCAGCTGGCTGGCCTGCTGGATATCGCCCGCCGGACCGTTGGAGACGTGATCGGCCCCGTATTTATGGATTTCCGCCGCCTTGCCCGCCATAGTCATGGCCAGTTTCTGGTGACATTCATCCTTGTGCCAGTTCAGACGGTCCATCTCCGGCAGGCTCATCACCATCCCCAATGCGCCACCGCGCGGGATAATGGTGGCCTTATAGACCGGGTCACATTTCGGCAATTTCAAACCCACCAGCGCATGGCCCGCTTCGTGATAAGCCGTCATTTCTTTCTGCTCAGCGGTCATCACCATGGAGCGACGTTCGGCGCCCATCATGATTTTGTCCTTGGCGGATTCGAAATCCTCCATCGTGACAAACCGACGGCCCACACGTGCGGCCATCAATGCGGCCTCGTTCACCAGGTTCATCAGGTCAGCACCCGAGAACCCCGGCGTCCCGCGGGCAATGATGCGCAGGTCCACGTCAGGGCCCAGCGGGGTTTTGCGCGCATGTACGGCCAGGATCTTCTCGCGGCCCTTGATGTCAGGGTTGCCAACGGTGACCTGGCGGTCGAAACGGCCCGGACGCAGCAATGCGGGGTCCAGCACGTCTTTCCGGTTGGTGGCCGCGATGATGATCACACCTTCGTTGGCCTCAAAACCGTCCATCTCAACCAGCAGCTGGTTCAGCGTCTGCTCACGTTCATCGTTGCCACCGCCGTAACCAGCGCCACGATGGCGGCCTACGGCGTCAATTTCGTCGATGAACACAATGCACGGGGCGTTCTTTTTCGCCTGTTCGAACATGTCGCGGACACGCGACGCGCCAACACCCACAAACATTTCCACAAAGTCCGAGCCCGAAATGGTGAAGAAGGGTACACCCGCTTCGCCGGCAATCGCCCGCGCCAGCAAGGTTTTACCGGTGCCCGGAGGGCCCACCAGCAGCGCACCTTTGGGGATCTTGCCGCCCAGACGGCTGAACTTCTGCGGGTTGCGCAGGAATTCCACGATCTCTTCCAGCTCTTCTTTGGCTTCGTCGATACCCGCAACGTCGTCAAAGGTCACACGACCGTTCTTTTCGGTCAGCAGCTTGGCCTTGGATTTACCAAAACCCATCGCGCCGCCTTTGCCGCCGCCTTGCATCCGGTTCATGAAGTAGATCCAAACACCGATCAGCAGCAGGAAGGGCAGAAGGGACAGAATGAAAGTCTGGAACCCTGACTGGGTCTGGCTTTCGGCCGTCACCGGAATGTTTTCAGCGATCAGCATTTTGGTGACTTCGGCGTCATCCGGCTTGATCGTCACGTAGTCGCGACCATCGGTGCCAAGGAAGCGCACAGTTTCACCGTCCAGCGTAACGGAGCTGACTTTGTCCTCATCCACCGCTTGCACGAATTCGGAATAAGGGATGGAATTGCTCTGCAGAGAGTTGCCCGACCCGCTAAACAGGTTGAACAGGGCCAGCACCAGCAGGAACAGAACCACCCAGAAGGCGATATTTTTCGCGTTGCCCAAGGAAAATCTCCCAATCTTCGGTCGCCACCGCAGGTATCACAGGCGGCACCCTACTTAAATAGAGATCATGCGCCTGTGTTCAACGTATCGCCAGCCATTTGGCAAAATCCCTGAATTTAGGCAGCAGATCTGCCTGCCAGCCCTGCAAGAAGCCGGCCAATGGGGCGGAAATCAGCCGATTGTCCTGCCAGATCGCCGGATCTGCCTGATGGGCCGCCGCCGGGCGGCCAGATTCGCGCCAATTGGGACAAAGTTTCAAACCCTCCTTTCCGAGAGGGCCAATATACACCCCGTCCCTTACCGGACCGTTAATCTGCCAACGGGAATCGAAAGTATCTTGCCCCTCGACAGGCCCAGCTTTGACCGCAGCCAATTCGCGGTAGAGGTAAATGTCCCCCTTGCGGTGGGTCATCCGCACCCCTGACAGCGTTGCGGGTTCCCCCGCCAAAGCCGCTGTGCAGAACCCTGCAAGCGCTGCGCCGCGCGGGCCGTAACCGTCGCCACTGACCCAGGCAAGGGCGTGCCGCAACAGGCGGCGCTGCAGCTCTGCAGGTAAAGTGGCGAATGGCGCGGCCGCAATCAAAAGATCCCCCGCCTGCTGACGCACATGATCTTCGGCGAACCGGGCCACCGCCCAGTTCAGCGCCTCTTTGGCTGCCGCCAGATGGGTGGCGCTCTGCGCCAGTTCCTGTGCTGTCGGGCCGGCTTCGGCCATCTCAGACAAAGCCTTGCGCATGCGGACACGGGTAAATTGATCGTCCTGATTGCTGGGATCATCGATCCAGCGCTGTCTATTTCTCCACAAAACCTCACGCAGGCTGTTGCGACTTGCCTCCAGCAACGGCCGGTAAAACAACATGCCGTTTACCTCAAACCCAGACCGCATGGCCGACAATCCGTCAACACCGGCACCTCGGCCCAACCGCATCAAGAGGGTTTCCGCCTGATCGTCCTGGGTATGCGCCAGCAGGACCGCTGCAACGCCGGATCGCGCAGCCCATTCGGCCATCAACCGGTAGCGGGCCTGACGCGCCTGGTCCATCAGGTTGCCCTGCCCGTCCCAGCCCTGCCACAACAATGTGTCATGCGATAGGCCAAGCCCGCCTGCGACCCCGGCCACAAAATCGGCTTCCTCAGCTGCAGCGACGCGTAAACCGTGGTTGACCGTCACCACCTTTACAGAGCGGCCGGACTGCGCCGCGTGTTGCGCCGCAAGAACCATCATCGCAAGAGAATCACTCCCGCCAGAAACCGCCAGCCCCAAAGGGCCATCGGGCAGATCCCGCAACGCTGTCTTGATCAGCGTCGCCGGATCAGCGGCGCTCATGTGCAGGACAGGCGGGCACGTTCGGCCTCGGCAACGCCGACGGCATCCGAACCGGGGAAGCGTACGCCAACCTCAGCCAGGGTCACGCAGGCCTCCGAGGTCTGGCCCAGTTTGCCGAGCGAAAACCCAAGTTTGTAGAGCGCTTCCGGGGCGCTGTCGCCCTGCGGCGCGGCGCTGAAGCTTTCCAGATAAGCGCGGGCCGAGCCGGTCTCATTGCCGGTTGCCGCCAGGGCATCGCCGCGCATCAGATGCGCCAGGGCGGTCAGCGGGCTGCCGGGATAGGTGCCGATAAACTGATCCAGTAGCGCCAAGGCCGTGTCATGATCGCCTGCGTTCAACGCGGCATCGGCGCGTTCGAAATCGGCCTCTTCGCCGATCGCAAGTTCAGGCGTTTCGGTGACACCCCCGTCGCGGTTTACCACCTCTGCGTCCGGATTGCCGCCGAGGGTAGAGCCATCGCCAAGCGCGGCAATATCGCAGCCCTCTTCCAGCTCACACAGGCGGAATTCCAGATCGCCTACCCGGTTGCCGCCATCTTCGGCGATACGCGAGATGCGGAACTCCAGCTCTTCGGTCTTCGCCGTCAGCCGCTGCATCTGGCCCTCAATCGCATTGACCCGTTGCAGGATCGAGCCGCCGGAATTACCCGACGGCGCGCCCGTGGTGCTGAGTTCCCGCTTCAGCCGTTGCAGATCAACATAAAGCACCGACAGTTCCTGCCGGATATCAGCCAGGGTCTGCGTGCGGTCCTGCGCGAAGGCCCCCGTCACGGGGGCGGCCAGTGCAATACAGGTTGCTGCAACGATCCAACGCATGGGGGTCCTCGTCTTTCTTCCTGGGGCCGCGGTATTGTCGGCTTAGCTGGATAGACCGGTTGACAGCACGGTCACTGAGCGGCGGTTTTTGGAATAACACGCCTCTTCCGAGCAGATCTCAATCGGGCGTTCCTTGCCAAAGCTCACCACTTTCAGCCGGTTTGAGGCAATGCCGCGTTGCACCAGATATTCCTGCACCGCATTGGCACGGCGCGCCCCGAGGGCAAGGTTGTATTCCCGGGTGCCCTGCTCATCTGCATGGCCTTCGATGACGGCGGTGTAATCCATGTTCTGCAGCAGCCAGTCCGCTTGCAGGTCTAAAACAGCCGCGGCTTCTGCCGAAACGGTGGACTGGTCGACGGCAAAGAACACGCGGTCCCCGACGGTTTGCTGGAAATATAGCGGCGAGCGCGGATCATTGGCCGAGCCGTCTTCCACCCCGGCAGGATCCCCGCTGAGGTAAACGTCATCGCCGCCAAAGCCGCCGTTTGTACAGGCTGCCACTGCCAAAACAGAGGTCAGCATCATTGCCCGTGCCAGAAATTTCATAAGATTGCCCCGCTCGACTGATCTTGTTTTATTTTCATTATCATATCGTTTCCACTCTGGAAACGGCGTCATCGCCCGCGTCCCCTGATCGGCAGGAAGGCGCGGGCCGGTCTTCAGTTCTGCAGTGGCGACCAGGCCGGATCCGACCCGCCGCCCTGGGTACGGACACGTTTCAGGTTGCGTCCGGTGATGTCCACCGAATAAAGGCTTGCCGCACCGCCAGCACCTTGGGTTTCACGGGTGAACATGATCACGCGGCCATTGGGGGACCAGCTGGGCCCCTCGTCAAGGAACGAAGCCGTGAGCAACCGCTCTTCGGAACCGTCAATCCGCATCACGCCGATGTGGAAACGGCCTTTGCTCTGTTTGGTAAAGGCGATCAGATCCCCGCGCGGGCTCCAGACCGGGGTGCCGTAACGGCCTTTGCCAAAGCTGATCCGTTTTGGCTCACCGCCATTGGCGTCCATAATGTACAGCTGCTGGGTGCCGCTGCGGTCACTTTCAAACACGATCCGGCTGCCATCGGGGCTGAAGCTGGGCGCGGTTTCAATCGACGGCGCCGAGGTCAAGCGCTGCGAGCGGCCTGACGAAATGCTCATCTTGTAAAGATCGGTATTGCCGCCCTGGGTCAGCGAATAGACCACATCCTGTCCGTCCGGAGAGAACCGCGGCGCAAAGCTCATGGTGCCGGACTGCTGTTCCAGCACGCGGCGACGGACCGAAGCCACATCCAGAACGTAAATCCGCGGGAAGCCGGTTTCGTAAGAGGTGTAGAGGATCCGGTCGCCCGTGGGCGAGAACCGAGGCGCCAGAACAATCGACCGGCTGTCGGTCAGGAACTGCAGGTTCGCCCCGTCATAATCCATAATCGCCAGACGTTTCTTGCGGTCGTTCTTGGGGCCGGTTTCACTGACGTAAACCACACGGCTGTCGAAATAGCCGCTTTCACCGGTGATCCGGCTGTAAACCTCATCAGCAACCTTATGGGCCATCCGGCGCCAACCGTCTTGTGTGCCGGAGAACTGCAATCCGCTGCCCAGCTCAGTGCCAGCAAAGACATCATAGAGGCGGAACTTGACGGTCAGACGTCCACCCGACTGCAGGCTCACCGCCCCGGTGACCAACGCCTGTGCATTGATCGCTTTCCAGTCGGCAAATTGCACCGGGCTGGAGAAGCTGGTGATGCCGCTGATATAGGCGCTTTCGGGGATTTCGCGGAACAGGCCGGTGCCGGACAGGTCATCAGCCACCAATTGGGCAATGTCTTTGGCCAGCTGGGCGGCGGATCCGGTCTCGGCGACGAAATCGGGCGCTGCGATGGGCAGCGGTTCGATCACACCCTCGGTGATCTCGATCCGAAGGGGGGCCGCCGTGCCAAGGGTCGGCAGGCCAAAGGCCAGAGCGGCCGCAAGGAGGGTCAGGAAACGTTTGATCATTTGATCCTCATGTTCTCCGGATTGAATGTCATTTCTATATCACGCCATTGTTCGTATTTGTCAGACGGCAGGCTGAAACCACGGGCACCACAGCGGATAATCGCCCGTCGAGCCGCCTGAAACGCCTGATTAACCGAGCCACCTGCGCCGCCACGGCTTTCGATCAGGCGAATGGTGCCAGTGTCTGGCGTGCCGTCTTCGTTCATGCTCACCCCGACAACAACGGTTGTCTTCAGCGCTTCCGTCGAAAGTGAGCCTGTGTTCCAGCATTTCTGCACCGCAATCCTTAAGGCATCCTTTTCGCCCGAGGTCAGCGGCGGCCCCGAAGGCCGCGCCGGTGTTGGGGTCTCGGTGTCATTGGCCAGCCCCGCCAGCAGATCGTCGACCGCCGAACGGGTATCTGGTGTGCTGTCCGGTGTGCGATCCGCTGTTTCAGTTTCAGCTGGGCGCTGCGGCCGGTTGGGCCGGGCTTTGGGCCTCAACGAACGCGACGGGGCGGTGCTTTCGCCCTGCTCGGCCTCGGTCACGATCTCGGTGTTGGCTGCTTCCTCAACGGTCTTTTCCTGATCGGGCAGCTGTTCATCACCCGCCGCATCCGACGTTGCCTGATCCTGCGCAACATCGGCCACCTTGTCTTCCGGCTCGGGCGGCGCAACGGCCTCGGGCGCAACACGATTGGCGGGCCGTGGATTGGGCCGAACCGGCGTCACCGGCCCCGCCGTTTCCGGCGCATCGGACGGCGGTGCCAAAACCGCAACATCATCGCTGACGTCAGCGGGTGTCGGCGGCGTCAGTTCGGGCGGCACCGGCCGCGTCTCGGGACGGGGCGGCGGTGTTTCGTCGGGTTGCTGCAGGGCGGGCGGCTGATCCACCGCGCTCGCGCTTGGTTGCTCGGGTTGCTCTACATCCGGCAAGGGCTGTTCTGGAACCACAATGTCACTGACAGTTTCCGGCGGCTCTGTGCCGGCCAGTAGGCTTTCGAACTCGGCCTCGGAAATGGCCACAACTTCGGTCACCTCAAAAGGTTCCGGCGTGGGGGCAAAGCTCCCGCCGAAGAGCGCCCAGCCAATCAGGCCAACATGCGCCACTCCCGAAATGGTATAGCCGGTCTTCATCTCTGGGCTCAGTTCCCTTCGGTGTCTGCCGTGTCGCCATCCAGCGCCGGGCCGCCCGTATCCGTCACAAGTCCAATGTTGCTAAAGCCCGCACGGTTCAAAGCCCCCATGACCTGCACCACATCCTCATAAGGCACCGCGCCATCAGCCCGCAGGAACACACGGTCGCCGTCCCGTTCCGCCGCGATGGCCCGCAGACGGTTGATCAGGTCAGCCCGCGCCACCTCGGTCTTCTGGATCATCACTGTGCCTTCAGCGGTCACTGTGACGGCCAGCGGCTCTTCTTCTTCGCCAGGTAGCGCGTTGGCGGCGGTTTTGGGCAGTTCCACCGGAACCCCCACCGTCATCAGCGGCGCCGCCACCATAAAGATGATCAGCAGCACCAGCATCACATCCACAAAGGGCGTGACGTTGATTTCCGACATCGGCTGCGCCCCGCCGCGACGATGGCGTCGGCGACGCCCGCCGCCTCCGCCATTGTTCATCACACCCGCGCCCATAGCTCAGAGGTCCAGCTGGCGGCTGAGGATGGTCGAAAACTCATCCGCAAAAGCCTCGTAGCCCGCGATGATCCGATCCGCGTCGGCCGACAGTTTGTTGTAGAAGATCACCGCCGGAATAGCGGCCAGCAGACCCAGACCGGTCGCCAGCAGCGCCTCAGCGATGCCCGGCGCCACAACGGCCAGGTTGGTGCTTTGTTGTTCTGCAATCCCGATAAAGGCATGCATGATGCCCCAGACCGTTCCAAACAGGCCCACAAACGGAGCGGTGGAGCCCACAGTCGCCAGCACCGGCAGGCCATGTTGCAGCCCTTCGGCCTCTTTGGCGATGGCCACATCCATCGACCGATCAATTCGTGCCTGCGCACCGGCGATCAGCCCGCCATCATCACGGTGTGACCGACGCCATTCAATCATACCCGCAGCAAAGACCTTCTGTGAGTGCCCCTTGGGGTCTGCGCCGATCTGATCGAACAATCCGTCCAGCGGTTCACCGGACCAGAAGGCCCGATCAAAGCGCGCGGCCTCGCGGCGGGCCTGCCGATAAGAAATCACTTTCTGGAAGATGATCGCCCACGACCAGAAAGACGCGGCAATCAGCATAATCATGACCAGTTTCACGGTCAGGGTGGCGCGTGCGAATAATGCCCACATGGAGAAGTTAATCTCCTGCGCCAAGGCAAGGGTTTCTGTTTCCATAAGCCTGCTCTGCTCTGATGGCCCGTTATGTTCAGGCCTTGTTTACAGGGCAGGCTAGCCGATCGCTAAGGGGAAAGGCAACAAAATGGCGTCACTTCGACGCGAATTGCCGCTGTTTTCACGCGAATTTGTCAGGTTTCCGCTTACTCAGTTCAGCATCCGGCGGATATTTGCCGGCATCCGCACCGGCTGGCCGTCTTCATTCATCATGATCACAGTGACCACTGCATGAAACAAAGCTTTGCCATTGCACTTCACCCATTGGTCCATCACCAGCCGCGCACCGGTCACCTGGGTGACTTCGGTGGTGACAATCAGCTCATCATCCAGTCGCGCAGGAGCCAGATAATCCGCCTCCACCCGCCGCACGGCAAAAACGTAGCCCTCAGCCTTCATGGCGTTCTGATCCATGCCGATCTCGCGCACCCATTCGCTGCGCCCACGTTCAATGAAACGCAGATAGTTGGCGTAATAGACAATGCCCGCCATATCGGTGTCTTCGTAGTAAACGCGCACAGGAAGTTCGTAGATCATCGGCCAAATTGCTCTCGCTTGAGGAGTATCGGCACCCTAGCAGCCCCGCAGCCCGGTGCAAGCGCGTTAGACCGCTTGCAAGGGGTAAGTCGCCAGGGCGGTGTAGACCGGCCCATCCGCCGTCAGCACCGACTCGTAGAGTGAAAAGCTCTCGACCTCCGCAAGAGGCAAACAGGCCGCCCCATCAGCCGCTACAAACCGCTGCAACCGCATCTGCGCCGCCGCGGGCAAGCCGCGCTGGAACCGCACCAGCGTCACGTGCGGCTTGAACCGCCGCCGCCCCAGATCCACGCCCGCAAGCCGTACCGCCCGCGCCACTTTTTCCTGCAAGTGGATCAATTCCGGCACCCGTTCCGCCAACATCACCAGCGCCGAAGGCTGCCTGCCGCCCCAGACCTCCAGCCCGCGCAACTGCAATCGCACCTGCGGCAGGGATATTTCGGACAGGGCCTCATGCAGGGGCTGCAACAGCGCCTCTGGCTGCGCATCCAGAAAGGCCAGGGTCAGGTGCAGATTGGCCTCCTCGACCTCCCGGCCCACGCCCAGACCCTCCGACACGGCCATCAGCGCATCCCGGGTCTCCTCGGCCAGATCAAGCGCCAGAAACAGCCGTTTCATTCGCCACGCTGGATCTGATCGCTGTCATCCTCGATCACCAGATCACCCTGCACCTGAAGCCGCGCATATAGCCGCAAGGCATGGGACGGATCGCGGTCCGATCCCGGCATCAACGGCGCATAGGCAGCGCGGATCACCCCCGCCACATCGGGACGGAGGATCACATTCTCACCGGCAACAGCCAGCGGCGAGGTTTCAGCAAAGGCCGCGTTCGACCACAGTAACATCACTTGAACGACTTGCGTCAGCGCCAGTGTTTCGGCCGGCATCTTCGCCATCTGCGCATCCATCCGCACAAACACAAAGGCCGCTTGAATCGCCCCCAGATCATCAAAGCGGAAGCCGCGATACTGGTTGGCATCCTGCACCTTCAACTTGCCCACCAGTTCCGCCAGATCCGGCACCAGCTGATCGAGGTTCGGCACCTCCAACAGCTCGTCCCAGTCTTGGAAGAAGAAGAACATCAGGTTGGCGCCCAACTCGGGATCGGTTTCGGCCAGCTTGTGGCCCGACAACGCCACAACCGCTTCCAGCGCACCTTTGACGATCTCCAGCGTCTCTTCCTCAACGCCAAAGACCACCGGAACAATCGGCCGGCCCCAACGGGCAAAAACATAGTCTCCGCTCTCACGGGTGAACAGCGCTTCAACGGCTTCGGGGCTCAGGGCTTCAGGCGTCATTGTACATCCTCAGATCGGCAGGAACGGCCCCCGCATAACGTGATCCGTACCAAAGGGCCAGCGCCCCCCCTTTCAATGATCCACAAATACTCATTTGCTCCGCAGCCAAACAGCTTGCCGCTATTTGCCGTCGCCACCGAACAACACGCCCTGCCCTGTACCGGTTTCAGACCGCTGCGGCGCCTCCAGTCCCATATGCCGCCAGGCCTTCGCTGCCAGCATCCGGCCCCGTGGCGTCCGCTGGATCAACCCCTGTTGCAACAGGAAAGGCTCGATCACCTCTTCCAGCGCATCCCGGCTTTCGCTGAGGGCGGCGGCGATGGTTTCGATGCCCACCGGCCCACCGCCATAGTTTTCGGCAATCAGGCTGAGGTAGCGACGATCCGCACCATCCAGACCCAGATGATCCACCCCCAGACGGGTCAGCGCATGATCGGCCAGCGCCTGTGTCACCCTGCCGTCGCCTTCGACCACCGCAAAATCCACCACCCGGCGCAACAAACGGCCGGCAATCCGCGGCGTGCCGCGGGACCGTTTGGCGATCTCACGCGCACCATCCGGCGTGGCAGGCGCCCCCAGCAGCTTGGCGTTGCGGGTCACAATCTCATTCAGCTCATCTACGGTATAGAACTGCAACCGCGTCGGAATGCCAAAACGATCGCGCAGCGGCGTGGTCAACAGGCCCAGACGGGTCGTCGCCCCCACCAGCGTGAAGGGCTGCAATTCGATCCGGACTGTGCGGGCTGCTGGCCCCTCACCGATCACCAGATCCAGCTCATAATCCTCCATCGCGGGGTAGAGCACCTCTTCCACCGCCGGATTGAGGCGGTGGATCTCGTCGATGAACAACACGTCACGCGCTTCGAGGTTGGTCAGGATCGCCGCCAGATCACCCGCCTTGGCCAGCACCGGCCCTGAGGTCATGCGGAAGTTGACCCCCAGTTCACGCGCCATGATCTGCGCCAGCGTGGTTTTCCCCAGACCGGGCGGGCCGTGAAACAGTGTGTGGTCCATGGCCTCGCTACGTTGGCGGGCAGACTGGATAAAGACCCGCAGGTTGGCCCGTGCCTCGGCCTGACCAATAAAGTCACCCAGTTCCTGTGGACGCAGGGCGCGATCATTGTCTTCGGGCAGCGGCTCGGGCCGCAGGTTGGGATCAGCGTCAATCATGTCCGCACCTTAGCCTTTCGGAGCCAGCAGGCTCAACGCCTGTCGGATCAAGGTGCCGGTGTCTGCCTCAGGCGCCTCCTGCGCGGCCTGCGCCACCGCGCTGGCAGCCTCGGCCGGGGCGTAGCCCAGGTTCGACAGCGCCGAGAGCGCATCCGACTGCGCCACCGCAGATTGCTGCGCCGCCGTGGGTTCCGCCGCTTTGCGGGGTTTGCGTTTGGGCTTGGGGGCTTCGTCTTCGATCACCTCCACGGGCTCGGCCGCTTCGGTTCCCATTGCAGCCGACAGCGTGCCGCCCATCGCCATCACACCGGGCGCTTTGTCTTTCAACTCATGCACCACACGCTGTGCGGTCTTGGGCCCCACCCCCTTGGCGGCCTTGATCGCTGGAATATCACCCAGAGTGATGGCCCGGCTGACGCCTTCAGCCCCCAGCGCCGACAGGATCGCCAGCGAGGCCTTGGCCCCGATCCCCTGCACCGAGGTCAGCAGCCGATGCCACTCTTTCTCCAGCAAGGTCGGGAAACCGTAGAGCTGCATCAGATCCTCGCGCACCACCAGATCCGTGTAGAGTGCCACCGCCTCACCGGCGCCCGGTAAAGTCGCCATTGTCCGGTCCGAGCAATACACGATGTAGCCAACCCCGCGCACGTCGATCAGCACGTGATCTTCGCCGCGATAGTCCAAAACACCTGTCAGTTTGCCAATCATACCCGCACCTCTTTCAATCGCGGCCCCGCCCCAGCACCGGGTCCACGGGTATAATGGGCGTGACAAATGGCAATCGCCAAAGCATCCGCCGCATCCGGCCCGGTGATCTCGACCCCGGGCAATTGCATTTTCACCATATGGTCGACCTGTTGTTTGGCCGCATGCCCGACGCCCACCACGGTCTTCTTGACCTTGTTGGGGGCATATTCACCCACGCTCACGCCATATTGTGCCGGCACCAGTAGGGCGACGCCACGGGCCTGACCCAGTTTCAGGGTGCCAACCGCGTCTTTGTTCACAAAAGTCTGCTCAATCGCTGCCGTGTCAGGCTGGAACCGCGCAAAAATGTCGGTCAGCTGCTCATGCAGCGACAACAGCCGTTTGGCCAGATCCTCGGTAGAATCAGATTGGCAAACCCCGTTGGCCACATGGGTGAGTCGGCTGCCTTCGGCCTCAATCACCCCCCAACCAAGGTTGCGCAAGCCGGGATCGATCCCCAAAACGCGCATCACCGCCCCCCTTTTTTGCCTGTTTTTTTCATCAAGTAGCACAAAGGGGGAACAAACGCCAAGCAGAAAGCAAATGTCGCAAAAACGACCTGCCTGTCCCATAGGCGTCAAACCTGTTCTATTTCCGCCACGAAATTGGCAAAAAACGACGCATCCCCACCCCCTCCATAGCCCTTGTTTCATTGACTGAAACAGCAGTTTACCAGCCATGCAAAAACTGCATAGGAACTATGCAATTCAGCCCAGTTGTGCGGCTAAAACAGGCACTCTAAATGCCGTCTCAGTTAATGTAACGCAACACACACCGAGGTTCCTGATATGGCTGTCTACGAGAACACCCGCACCCAGTATCAGGCTGGCGCAATGGCCAGCCTTATCGCCCGTACCACCTTCGTCGCCGTGAACGCCGTAGTTCACCTGCGCGAGACCCTGGAAGGTTGGAACGAGGCCCGCATCACCCGCAAAGCCCTGTCGGCCCTGACCGACCGCGAGCTCGACGATATTGGCCTGACCCGCGCCGACATCGAAGCGGTTGCGACCAAAGCCTGATCCAAACCGGATTGCGCTGACGCGCCCAAAGAGAAAGCCCTGTCTGCAGTCCGCAGGCAGGGCTTTTCTTTGGAGAGAGAACCGGCGCAAAAGTACCGGCAGAGACTATTTCAAATAGGGCCGCAATTTCAGCGCCAGATACTCGGACAGCGAATCCGGCCGCATCAGATAGGCACCGGCAATTTCCACAACGCCGCCCTGTTCCAGTTTCTGCACCCGGTCGATGTAGTTGCCAAACCCCATGCTGGCCATCAGCAAGGCTTTGAACCCCAGGAATCCACAGATCAGAAACACAAACCCGCGCCAGGGCATCGAAGCCCGGCGGCGCTTGGGGCGCGTGACGATCAGGCCGTCGCGATCCACCACCGTGACATAGCCCTGTTTCATCCTTGCGCGGTTTTTGTCTATCCGGCGAAGCCGGTCATCGAACTCGTTAAACGCGTCGGACATTGCAACCTCCAATGGTCGAGCCCCCACTCAAACACTGGTAAAAGTTATACGCTTCAAATGTGGCGGAAATGGGGCAAAAGCCCCAAATTCGCTGCAATTGCGTCTGAAATCGCCTTTATTTCTTGAGCGTGAGCGTGGTCCATTCACCAATCTCCTCGCGATGCACCAGATTGATGCCATTGCGTGCATAAACGCCAATCACTTCATCCGCCTGCTCATTCAGGATGCCAGACAGAATCGCGTAGCCCCCCTCTTGCAGGCTTTTGGCCATATCCGGCGACAGGTCGATCAGCGGGCCTTTCAGAATGTTGGCAAAGACCAGATCAAACGGCGCGGCCTCTGCCAGCACCGGCGCGTCAAAGCCCGCCGCCACCACGCAGTTGACTCGCCCCTCGAGGTTGTTGACCTTCACATTGGCCTCTGCCACCTCAACAGCCACGGGATCAATGTCGCTGGCCAAGGCCGGGTTCGGCCAGATCCGCGCCGCCGCCATCGCCAGCACTGCCGTACCACAGCCAATGTCGGCCACGTTTTCGCAAGCAATGCCCTGCTGGTCCAGCCGGTCCAGCGCCAGCAGACAGCCCTGTGTGGTGCCATGATGGCCAGTGCCAAATGCCATCGCTGCCTCAATCAACAAAGGCTCACTGTTTTCCGGCACATTATCCGCGTCATGGCTGCCGTAGACAAAGAACCTCCCGGCCTCGACCGGGGCCAGTTCACGTTTCACCTTGGCCACCCAGTCGGTTTCCGGCAGCTCGGAAATGGCAAAGGGTTTGGCGTCAAAGGCGGCCGCCAGAACCGCCAGCCCGGCCTGATCCGGGGCCTCGACAAAATAGGCACCCACTTCCCACAGCCCCGAGCCATCCTCAATCTCAAAGACACCAACGCCGGTCGGTTCAGGCTCCAGTCGCTCCATCGCCTCCCCCAGGGCCTCGGCGGGCGCTTTTCCGGTCAGGGTGGTCAGGGCGGTATAGGTGGGCATTGCGGGCCTCCAGGGCAGGGTCATCAGGAAATCTCTCCTCGCAGCGCCTAAGGCCCGCCCCCGCCCGGGTCAAGCCTTAGTCCTTTATTAACCGGCACTGGGCGCACGCCCGGCACAGGCCTGTGTAAGGCCTAAGCTTTCGCCTCGGCACTGTCGCCACCTACACGCGGCTTATCGATGCCACGGCCTGACTTCACGTGGCGCCAGGCCACCCAGGCAGCAATGACGCCCACAACTGTGTTGGCCAACGCCTGGGCCCAGATCACCCCGGCCGCGCCAAACAGCGCCCCCATGCCAAAGGCCAGCGGGGCCATCAGAATGCCATCGCGGCTCCAGTTTGCCAGCGTTGCCCACACCGGCTTGCCCAGGTTGTTGAACGTGGCATTGGCCACAAACAACGCGCCGGTAAAGACAAAGGTCCCCGCAGCATAGTAGCTGAAGGTCTTCACGATCTCGGTGCCTTCCGGGCTGAGCCCAAATCCGCTGGCGATCATATCGGCAAACGCAGCCATCAAGGCCCAGGTCACACCGGTGTAGAGCGCGCAGAAAATCAGCGAGTCCTTATAGGCCTGCTGCACACGGTCGCCCAAACCGGCCCCGGCGTTCTGCCCAATGATGCCGCCGATGGCCCCCGACAAGGCATAGATGCCGCCAAAGCCCAGGATGGTCAGACGCGACACAACGCCAAACCCCGCCACTGCACTGTCGCCATGCTCGGCAATAGCGCGGATCAACAGCCAGTTGCCAAAGGGCGTCGCCAACTGAGTGGCCACCGCTGGCAGGGCAATGGCCATATAGGGTGCCAGAAACGCCACAAAATCCCAACGCCGCGGAGCCGCCAGCATATTGTGGGTCGCAATGACCCAATAGATACCAACCAGTGCCATCGCCCCACGCGACGCCACAATCGCCCAGGCCGCGCCATCAACGCCCCAGTCGAAATAGATGATGAACAGCGGGTCCAGCACCACTGCCACCAGGCCACCAATCACGGTCACCATCATCGACCGCCAGGCATCCCCGACCGCCCGCACAATGGCCGAGGCACACATGCCTGCCGCCATAATGGGCAACGAGGGTAAAGAAATCGTTAAGAAATCCTGCGCCACCTGCAAAGTTTCCCCGGTTGCCCCGGTCAACCGCAGCAAAGGCTCCATAAAGATGTAGGTCAGCAGCGCGATCAACGCCTGAATCGCCACCGAATAGATCAGGATCACCGTGGAAATACGCCGCGCCCGTGCGCCCTTTCCACGCCCCAATGTCCGACTAACCAGCGCCACCCCGGCAATCATCATCCCGATCGCAAAGGACAGCACAAAGAACTGGATCGTCGCGGCAAATCCGATCGCCGAGATCAGCATCTCGACCTTCAACTGGCTCACCCAAAAGAGCGCCAGAAAGTCGACCAGGAACATGAAGCTCAGCCCAAAGGCCGAGGTCATGGTCATCACCACCACATGTCGCATGGTAGAACCGGTGGTAAATCTTGCCTGTGGGGTCTGCGCCATATCGGCCTCCGTTCAGTCAGGTCTATTCAGCCGGCGCCGCACGGCGCAAACGGGCAAAAATGGTTTCGTTTCCAGGCTCTGGATGGCGCGGGATCAGGCAAGCCAATGCCAGCGAGGTTGCCGCCATGCCAGCCGCCAGCAGGAACACAGCCCCCGGCGACACCAGCCAAAGGTAGCCCAAGAGCGCTGGCAGGAACACGGCTGCTATATGGTTAATCGTGAAGGCCACGGCGGCTGTTGGCGCAATATCCCCCGGATCCGCAATTTTCTGAAAGTACGTCTTCAATGCCAGAGCCAAGGCAAAGAACATATGGTCCAGAACATAGAGGATCGAGGCCAGCAACACGCCCCAGCCAAACCAGTAAATGCCGCCATAGGCCAGGAACACAGAGACCAGGCCGACATATTCAAAGACAAGCGCGCGTCGTTCGCCCCAGCGGGCCACGATCTTGCCGAAAACCGGCGCCAAGATCATGTTGGCGACAAGATTGATCAGGTAGAGGCCGGTCACCTCATGCACATCGAAACCAAAACGTTCGACCATCATGAACCCGGCAAACACCACAAAGATCTGACGGCGTGCGCCCGCCATGAACTGCAATGCGTAATAGAGCCAGTATCGCTTGCGCAGGATGAACTTTTTCACCTGCGGGTTCGGGCTCTCAAATTGCGGGTAGGCAAAGTAACAGAACACGGCAACCAATGCCGTGGCCCCACCGGACAGCAGGTAGACAAAGTTATAGGTCAGCCCAAAGGTTTCCCAGCTGAGCACGATCAGAACATAGGCCACCAGAGTTGCGGCTGAGCCCGCCGCCATAATCCAACCCAAGGTCTGCGGCGCGCGGTCTTTGGGCAACCATTGCAGCTGCAGTGACTGGTTCACCGTCTCATAATAGTGAAACCCAATCGAGCTGAGCATGGTGATGGTCAGAATCCCGCCCATCGACGGGAACCAGGCCGTAATCGCCGTGGCCACCCCTAGCAGGGCAAGAGAGACGATGCCAAGGACCTGCTCGCGCACAAACATGATCAGCGCAATCACCCCAATTGCCAGGAACCCCGGGATCTCACGCACGGTATGCAGCCAGCCGATGTCCTTGCCATCAAACTGGGCCATTTCGATTACAAAGTTGTTCAGCAGGGCTGACCACGTCGAAAAGGCAACGGGCATCGCCGCAGCCATAAGGAACAACAGTGTAACGGGGCGACGCCACAGAGGCAGGCTCTGCGCGTTATCAAGGCGGACAATGTGTTTCATCCCTCGCCCATACGCCCAATTGGCACAAATTGCGAGGGCACGCCCCCCTGTGCAAACGCACAGTAGCCCCGTCAGAAACGCGCATAGGCGCGCTGAGGCAGAGAACCTTTAGACCATCATTGCTCCCTTCCGAAAATCCCAACCGGCGAATGAGCCCCATGCGCTGCCCAACCTCGGGGCCACCGTTTAGATAAATCAATTGCGTTAAATTCTGGTTACCGCCGCTGTTTCTGATGCAGATCAATTACATTCAAACAAACGATTGTGACCATGTTTGAAACAGAGGGCCGCAAAATGACATTGGTGCACATCGTTGAAACCCTAGGGGAGGCGCAAACGGCGACGCTTTTCGGATTGATCACTGGCCTCCTGTTCGGCGTTGCCGCGCAGCGATCCCGCTTCTGCCTGCGCGCCGCAACCGTCTCCTTTGCACGCGGCCAATGGGACGATCGCGTTGCGGTCTGGTTGCTCACCTTTTCAACTGCGGTGATTTGGGTGCAAACCGCTGACCTAGCGGGTTTTCTACACGCCGAAGACGCGCGCATCATGGCCGTTCCAGGCACCTGGTCGGGGGCCATTCTGGGCGGTTTGATGTTCGGCGCAGGCATGGTCCTGGCACGCGGCTGCTCAGGCCGTTTGCTGGTGTTGGCCGCGACGGGAAACCTCCGCGCCCTTGTTTCCGGACTGATCTTTGCCGTTGTGGCGCAAATGGCCCTGTCTGGCGTTTTGTCAAAACCAAGGGACTTTCTGGCTCAACTGTGGATCACCGAGGGCGGCAGAAATCTGGACGCGCTGACAGCCCTATCCCTCCCCCCAGGCAGCGGAATGTGGCTTGGCTTTCTCTGTGCTGGAATCGCACTCATTCTCAGTTACAGGAACAAAATTGGCCTGCAGCGTCTGTTCTTTGCCTCTGGGGTTGGGTTTTCCGTTGCAGTTGGCTGGGGGCTGACCCACGCGCTTTCGCGCGTCTCCTTCGATCCCGTTCAGATCGAAAGCGCTACTTTCACAGGGCCTTCTGCCCACACGCTCATGTTCTTTCTCGAGCGCAACACCGTTCTGGAATTCGACATTGGACTGGTGCCCGGCGTCTTTCTCGGGGCGTTTTTGGCGGCCATCGTTAATCGGGAATTCAGGTTTGAAGGCTATCAAGGCGTGGCCCCAATGCGGCGTGCGATTCTGGGGGCGGCCTTAATGGGATTTGGCGGCATGCTTGCGGGTGGCTGCGCAATCGGTGCAGGTGTGACCGGGGGATCCATTTTTGCGGCAACGGCGCTCTGTGCCCTTTTGTTCATGTGGATCGGCGCGATCCTCACCGACCTTCTGTTTGATCAACAGTCAGACGACTGCCCCCAAACGGCCACTCAATAGAAACTCTGCGGGTCAATATCGACGCTCAAGCGCACCTGCGGACCAATCCTGAACTGCTGCACCCACTGTGACAGCGCTTTCTGCAATGGCGCGCCTTTGTCCGCCTTAACCAGAAGGCGCACCCGGTGGCGCCCGCGAATGCGTGCAATCGGTGCCGGGGCCGGCCCAAAGACCTGCGCCCCCACCCTGTGCAGCGGGCCATTGCGACGGGCCATTTCCGCCCCAAGATCAAAGGCGTCCTGCGGATCAGGCGCGCTGATCACGATCCCTGCCATCCGCCCGAACGGGGGCACCCCGGAATGGCGCCGCTGATCCGCTTCGGCGCGCCAGAACTGTTCTTCATTGCCTGCCAGAATTGCACGGATCACCGGATGTTCGGGCTGATAGCTCTGCAACAGCGCCAACCCCTTCCGCTCCGAACGCCCTGCGCGTCCGGCAACCTGCCGCATCAACTGGAAGGTGCGTTCAGCCGCCCTAAGATCCGATCCTTGCAGACCCAGATCTGCATCGATCACCCCCACCAGGGTCAACAAAGGAAAGTTATGTCCCTTTGCAACCAACTGCGTGCCGATGATGATATCTGCGCCACCCGCCGCAATGTCGGCGATTTGCGCCTTAAGCGCACGGGCGCTGCCAAACATATCCGAACTCAAGGTGACAACCCGCTGATCCGGGAATTGTTCCGCCGCCTCCTCGGCCAGCCGCTCAACACCCGGACCAACGGGCGCAAGCTTGCCTTCAACCTCACAGTTCGGGCAGGCCTCAGGCATCGGTTTGCTCTCGCCACACTGGTGGCACTGAAGCCGTTTCTGAAAGCGGTGTTCCACCATGCGCGCATCACAGTGATCACAGGCGATCTGATGTCCGCAGGCTCGGCAAATTGTCACCGGCGCATAACCGCGGCGATTGATAAACAGCAGAGATTGCTCGCCTTTTTCTACCCGTTTCAGGACCTCTTGCCGCAGTCGTTCCGAGATCCAGCGATTTGAGGGTAGCTTTTCATCCCGCATGTCAATCGCGCACATCTCTGGCATCACCGATGGCCCGTAGCGGCTGGCAAGCGTCAGTTTCCCGTATTTCCCCGACTCCGCATTGGCCCATGTTTCCAACGAAGGTGTCGCGGTTGCCAATATGACCTGGGCGCCGCACAAATGGGCCCGCAAAACTGCCATATCCCGTGCGTTGTAAAGGACGCCATCCTCTTGTTTGTAGGAAGTGTCATGCTCTTCATCGACCACGATAAGCCCGAGATTTTGGTAAGGCAGGAACAAGGCAGAGCGGGCGCCGATCACCATCTGTGCGCCGCCCTGCCCGACCATCTTCCAGATTCGCCGCCGCTCGGTCATCGTCACACCCGAATGCCACTCGGCAGGTTTGGCGCCAAAGCGGGCCTCAACCCGGGTCAAAAACTCCGCCGTCAGGGCAATTTCTGGCAATAAAACAAGCGCTTGCCGCCCCTTCTCCAGACATTCAGCGACGGCCTCAAGGTAGACCTCGGTTTTGCCGGAACCAGTCACCCCATGCAGCAATGTGGTGCCATAGGTTTCGGCGGCGACGCCGGTGCGCAGGGTCGCCGCCGCGGTGTCTTGCGCCTCGGTTAAGTCTTTTCCTGCGTGGTTTGGATCCAACCTGGCAAACGGCAAATCGCGCGGTCGGTCCTCTTCCGATACCACACCTTGCGCAACTAGCCCCTTCACGACGGAGGCAGAAACCCCTGCAAGCTCGGCAACTTCCTTCAACGTAAACGACAGGCCGCCGTATTCTGTCAGTGCCTCAATCACCCGGGTCCGCGCGGTGGTCACCCGGTCAGGCGTTCCCTGACCCAGCCGGTAGATTTTTTGCATCGACGGCGGGTCGCTGAGCCCCGGCGCCCGGGTTGCAAGCCGCAACATGGACGACAACGGCGTGAGGGTATATTCCGCGCTGCGCAGTAGAAATTGTTGAAGCTCCTGCCGCATCGGTGCCACATCAAGAACCTTCAGAATTGTGCGCACTTTGGCGTAATCAAAATCCCCCTTGCCCGGGCCCCAGACAACACCCAGAACCTTGCGCGGCCCCAGGGGCACCTCAACAAATGCCCCCTGCCAGCAGCCACCTTCGGGCGCCTTATAATCGAGAATTCGATCCAGGGGTTGGGTTGTCAACACCCCAACCAAGGCACCCGTTTCGAAATATTCCTGATCCGGCGCAGCCTGAGTGCTCATATATTTTACCAGTCGAAATTATCCACGAGAGGGCTAGCCCCCCCCTGCGTCATGAGGTAAACGCTCTCTCGACAATAGCCAACCCGCGATACAAAAGGGAACGCCCATGAAATTCTTCGTAGATACCGCCGATATCGACGCCATTGCCGAGCTGAACGACCTGGGCATGGTGGATGGCGTCACCACGAACCCATCGATCATCAAAAAGTCTGGCCGTGATATTCTGGATGTGACCAAGGAAATCTGTGATCTGGTTTCGGGTCCTGTTTCTGCTGAGGTGACAGCCACTGAAGCCGATGCCATGATTGCCGAGGGCCGTAAACTGGTTGAGATCGCCGAAAACATCACTGTGAAAGTGCCGCTGACTTGGGATGGGCTGAAGGCTTGTAAGACGCTCAGCGACGAAGGCCACAAGGTGAATGTGACGCTCTGCTTTTCCGCCAATCAGGCACTGATCGCAGCCAAGGCTGGTGCAACCTTCATCAGCCCGTTCATCGGACGGCTGGATGACATTGCGTTGGATGGTATGGAGCTGATCGAAGACATCCGCACCATCTATGACAACTATGGGTTTGAAACTGAAGTTTTGGCAGCCTCCATTCGTTCCGTTAACCACGTGCAGGATTGTGCCCGTGTAGGCGCAGACGTCATCACCGCACCGCCCGCAGTGATCAAATCCCTTGCCAACCACCCGCTGACCGACAAAGGCCTTGCTGCTTTCCTGGCGGACATCGAAGCGGCAAACATCAAGATCCTGTAAGCAGCGTAGCCTGCAGACCTTAACATTTGATGAACGCCCCCTTGCTGAGTGGGGCGTTTTTCTTTGGCGCTGTCACCTGAGCCGTTGTGGATAAACCTGTGAATATTTTTTTCCACATGGAAACTCTGGTGCCGTACATTGAAAAATAAGACATTTTTCAATCCATCCACGCGAATGTCCCCGGATCTGGGCAGACGGCTCGAAAAACATGAGGAAATCCCTGAACACCTCTGGTAAGTTTGTAAAAAATACGTTGGCGGGCCTATGAGCACAGTGAAAATCGAAGACAACCTGCGAGAGACGATTATTTCGAAAGCTGACGTTATTCTGGACGATCAGGACCTGATGCACGCCCTCATTTCCGCCAACGAGCGGACGATGGGGGGCAATATTGTTGACCTGCGCGGTATCGCCATGGAGCGGCTGGAACACCGTTTGGATCGTCTTGAGGACACCCATCGGTCTGTCATTGCAGCCGCTTATGAAAATCTTGCCGGCACCAATCAAATTCATCGCGCAATCCTTCGCATGTTGGACCCGACTGAATTTGAAGGTTTCCTCAAGGATTTGTCGGGACCGGTTGCCGACATATTGCGGGTGGACAGTATCAAGCTGGTTCTCGAATCTGCGCAGAATGACCATGAACCTGCGGTCCAAAGGCTTGGCCAGGTTCTTTCGGTTGCAGAACCTGGCTTTGTGAGTAGGTTCCTGAACACCGGGCGCGCTGCCCCCGAACGACAGATCACATTGCGCCAAATGCAGAGTGGCGCGGAAGAAGTCCATGGCAACAAAGCAGAGTTTATGAAATCCGAAGCCTGTCTCCGGTTGGACTTCGGCCCTGGTCGCCTGCCGGGTCTGCTTGTGATGGGATCGGAAGATCCGCATCAGTTTACGCCGCAGCAGGGCACCGATCTTCTGGCGTTTTTCGCTGGCGTATTTGAACGTTCCATGCGGCGCTGGCTGTCGTGACGCTGATCTCGCCAGCCGCGCGGGATGCGTTGCAGCGCTGGCTGGAGGGCAAACGCGCGCTTAACGGCGCGTCTGAAAACACCATCGAGGCCTATCGTGGCGACGTTGCCGATTTCCTCAGCTTCATGACGGCTCACAAGGCCCAGCCTCAGGGCCTCACCGCCCTCAAGGCCATAACAATCAGCGACATGCGCGCCTGGATGGCACACCTGCGACGGGACGGCCTTTCCCCGCGCTCACTGGCGCGTAAACTCTCATCGGTAAAGAGTTTTTATCGTTGGCTGGCAGAAAGAGAAGGCTTTGAGCCGACCGCCGTCCTATCCACACGCGCCCCCAAGTTCGCCACCAAACTTCCACGCCCTCTGTCGCCCGAAAATGCGCGCGATGTTTTGGATATCGTTGACACCCAGGCAACAGAGGATTGGGTCGCCGCCCGCGATCTGGCCGTCATTGTGCTGCTTTACGGGTGCGGTCTGCGCATTTCCGAGGCCCTGTCGTTGTTGGGCAAAGATGCCCCTTTGGCAGAAACCCTGCGGATCAAAGGAAAAGGCAACAAAGAGCGCATCGTCCCGGTCCTGCCCGCCGCGCGAGAGGCTGTTGAACGGTATCAACGACTTAGCCCCTTTGATGATCTGCCCGATGCGCCGCTGTTTCGTGGCGTGCGCGGAGGAGCCCTCAACCCCCGCATGGTTCAACGCGTGATGGAACAGGCGCGCCTGCAGCTTGGCCTGCCAGCCAGTGCCACGCCCCATGCCTTGCGCCACAGCTTTGCCACCCATTTGCTTAACGCAGGGGGGGATCTGCGGGCGATTCAGGAGCTGTTAGGGCATGCTTCCCTGTCAACCACCCAAGCCTACACCGCTGTGGACTTGGAGCGCCTTTTGGACGTATATGACAATGCTCACCCCAAAGCCCATTCGGGTCCTGAAGCCTCATAATCTGGAAGCCCACCATGGCCTTATCGCGCGAAATTAAAGCATTAAGCGTCCACCTATTGACCGCCACCGGCGCTGTCTTCGCGATGCTCGCCATGCTGGCCGCAGTAAATGCGAAATGGGACCTGATGTTTTTGTGGCTGGTGGTGGCCTTTGCAGTCGACGGGATCGACGGCCCCCTGGCCCGGCGTTATCACGTCAAACACTATGCCCCCCAGTTCGATGGAGTGTTGTTGGATTTGATCATCGACTATCTGACATATGTCTTCATTCCCGCGTTTGCGTTGTTTAAATCCGGTCTTTTGCCGGGCTGGACAGGCTGGTTTGCGATCATCATCATCACCTTCGCCAGCGCCATGTACTTTGCTGATACAAGAATGAAAACAAAGGACAATTCCTTCTCTGGCTTCCCCGGATGCTGGAATATGGCGATCCTTGTTTTCTTTGCGATCGAGCCGAACTTTTACATCATTGTTGCGATTGTCGCAGTATTGGCGATCGCCATGTTCCTGCCACTGAAGTTCATTCATCCGGTCCGGACCGAACGCTGGCGCCTCGTCTCGCTCCCCGTTGCTCTGAGCTGGACCTTTTTTGCTGGCTGGGCGGCCTGGGTCGATTTCCATCCCGAAAGCTGGGCGCATTGGGGGCTGGTTATCACTTCGATCTACCTGATGCTGGTGGGGATCGCACAACAAATTATTCCGGCCCGGCACAACGCATAGTTATCCACTGGAGTGTTCGAATTGGACAACTCTGCTAGCGCATTCTGTGGAAAACCGCACCTTCAAACCGGTTATTGAGCAATCCGAAAATGGAGACATTCAGCTTGCAGTGACCCAATTGCGGTCACTGTTTGCCGATACTCCTGCCAATAAGTCTTTGACCGAAATTGATATTGGACAAGTTTCACTAAAGATCCGTAGTGTTACCTAAGCACCAAAGCAGCATCAGACAAGAACACGCAGAATTACAGCAAATACCCGCCCGCGCCTTCATGTACCAACAGGGCGACTTTGGTTTCACTGCCGCCTTCGCCCGAGAATCCCCCCAGACCTGTGGCAGACAACACCCGGTGACAGGGGATGATGACGGGAATGGGATTGGCGCCACAGGCTTGCCCAACGGGCTGCGCCGCCGCCCCCAGTTCCTTGGCAATATCCCCATAGGTCCGGGTTTTCCCAAATCCGATCGCCTGCATCACGGTACAAACTTGCTGCACAAAAGGGCTGACCTCTAACCGGAGTGGCAGATCAAACCGTTGCAGTCGCCCCGCAAAATAGGCCTGAATCTGGCTCTGCGCTTCGAGCAGAAGTGGGGTCGCATCCGTGCCAACCTCGCTCCAGCTCAACCGCGTGATACACCCGCTGTCTTCATGAACCGCAAGGGGGCCAACAGGGCTCTCAATACTCAAAGATGGCATGTTCCCTCCAAGAAAAAGGCCAGGCGTTAACCCGGCCTTATATCTAACACTGTAAACAAGCCTTAGCCCAGTGCGTCATTACATCGTTTACAGGTCGCCGCATGTGCGTGCTGACCAACATCAGGGAGGATTTTCCAACACCGCTGACATTTATCACCCTCGGCCTTTTCAAAAACCACGCCCACCCCTTCAACTTCTGGCAGGCGGAAGGCTTCGGCGGGCATCGGATCATTGGTCAAAGAGATCGCGGAGGTGATGCAGATATCGTCGAAGCTCACCGATTTTAGGGCATCCAGCATCTCCGCCTCGCGGATATGGACCACCGGCGCGGCCTCCAGCGAGGCACCGATCACCTTGTCGGTCCGCTGGACCTCTAGGGCTGCTGTGACCACACGGCGGGCCTGACGCACCTGCGCCCATTTGGCCGCCAGCGGCTCGTTCAGCCAATCGGCAGGGGTTTCGGGCATATCGGTCAGGTGAACCGAGTTCTCTTCACCAGGGAAGCGCTCCAGCCAGACCTCTTCCATGGTGAACACCAGAACTGGTGCCAGCCAGGTGGTCAGACGATGGAACAGGATATCCAGCACCGTGCGCGCTGCCTTGGCCCGCTCAGTATTGCCATCACAGTAGAGAACATCCTTGCGGATGTCGAAATAGAAGGAGGACAGATCGACCGTCGCAAAATTAAACACCGCTTGCCAAACGCCGTTGAAATCATAGCTCTGATAGCCAGTGCGCACCTTGTGATCCAGCTCTGCCAAACGGTGCAGAACCCATTGCTCCAACTCGGGCATATCTGCAGGCGCCACGCGATCGTCTTCGGAGAAATCCGAAAGCGAGCCGAGCATGAATCGCATGGTGTTGCGCAGGCGACGGTAGCTGTCAGCGGTGCCTTTCAGGATCTCCGGCCCAATCCGTTGGTCCGCCATATAGTCGGTCTGCGCCACCCAGAGACGCAGGATGTCGGCACCATATTGTTTGACCACGGTCTCAGGCACGATGGTGTTGCCGAGCGATTTGGACATCTTGTTGCCCTTCTCGTCCAGCGTGAAACCATGGGTGACCACATTGCGGTAAGGCGCACGGCCCTTGGTGCCACAGGCCTGCAGAAGCGAGGAGTGGAACCAGCCACGGTGCTGGTCGGTGCCTTCCATGTAAACATCGGCGATACCGTCCTCGGTGCCGTCTTCACGATCACGCAGCACAAAGGAGTGAGTGGACCCGGAATCGAACCACACATCCAACACGTCAAACACCTGATCGTAGTCCGCAGGGTTGGCCGCGTCGCCGATGAACCGCTCTTTGGCGCCCTCGGCGTACCAGGCATCCGCGCCGTCTGTTTCAAAGGCTTCCGAAATCCGGGCGTTCACCGCCGGATCGCGCAGCAGGAAGTCGGGATCAGTGGGCAGCGTGTCCTTCTTGGTGAAACAGGTCAGCGGCACACCCCAGGCACGCTGGCGCGACAGCACCCAGTCGGGGCGGCTTTCGATCATAGAATACAGGCGGTTGCGGCCGGTTTGCGGCCACCATTTCACCAGCTGATCGATCGAGTTCAGCGCCCGTTCCCGGATGGTTTTGCCCATCTCGTCCTGCCCGTCCCCGACCTCGCGGTCGACGCTGGCAAACCACTGCGGCGTGTTGCGGTAGATGATCGGCGCTTTCGACCGCCAGGAATGCGGATAGCTGTGGGTGATCCGGCCACGGGCGATGATGCCACCAGCCTCAACCAGTTTGGCAATTACGGCGTTGTTGGCTTTGCCTTCCTTGCCCTTGTGATCCAGGATCCGCAGACCTGCAAAGAACGGCACATGCGACAGGAATTCCGATTCCTCGCCAACGTTGTGGGTCATCCGGTCCAGCCAGTTGCGGGCCACAAAACATTCGTAGTCTTCCTGGCCGTGGCTGGGCGCAGTGTGCACAAATCCGGTACCTGCATCATCCGTGACGTGATCGCCGTCGATCATCGGGACCTCATAGTCCCAGAAACCTTCGGCGCCTTCCATGCCGTTGAAAGGGTGATCCAAGCGACCAATGTTACCCGGGTCCACATCTCGCTCGCGAGTGAATTTTGTTACACGCGACTTAACCAATGCATCTTCCGCCAGAGCATCGGCAAAGACGTAATAGTCACCAGGCTTGGTCCAGCTTTCTTCCTCAGTCGCATCAACACGGTAAAGGCCGTAAGCCACTTTCTCATTGTAAGCCACAGCCTTGTTCGACGGGATCGTCCATGGAGTAGTTGTCCAAATAACAACACGAGCTTCACAATCAAGAAGGTAAGTTCCATCCTCGACTTCGTTACCTTTAACTGTGCGGATTTTAAACGGCACCCAAATCGTGTGCGATTTGTGATCGTGATATTCGATTTCTGCCTCAGCCAGAGCGGTTTTTTCCACCGGCGACCACATCACAGGTTTCGACCCCTGATACAGCGTGCCGTTCATCAGGAACTTCATGAACTCCTCAGCGATCACCGCCTCGGCGTGGAAATCCATGGTCAGATAGGGCTTATCCCAATTGCCGGTGATGCCCAGACGTTTAAATTCTTCACGCTGGATCCCGACCCAATTGTCGGCAAAGGCACGGCATTCCTGACGGAAGTCGACGACGTCGACCTCATCTTTGTTTTTGCCTTTCTTGCGGTACTGCTCCTCGATCTTCCATTCGATCGGCAGGCCGTGACAATCCCAGCCCGGCACATAGCGCGCGTCAAAACCCATCATCTGGTGCGAGCGCACGATCATGTCTTTGATGGTCTTGTTCAGCGCGTGACCGATATGCAAGTGGCCGTTGGCGTAGGGCGGGCCGTCATGCAGGGTGAAGGGTTTGCGCGAGCCATCTTCGGCCTTCTGGCGCAGCTTGCCATAGACGTCGATGTCATTCCAACGCGCCAGCCAGCCGGGTTCACGTTTCGGCAGACCGGCCCGCATCGGGAAGTCGGTCTTGGGCAGGTTCAGCGTTTCTTTATATTCGGGGGTGTCGGCGCACATCTGGGGCGTCCTTCATCTCAAAGTCTTGATAAGGGGGAGAGGCGGCGCGGTATCCCATACGCCTTGTCCCGGCGGCTCGTTTAGATCAGAGCGCCGGGCTGATAATTCGAATAATGATCGCACGCATCATCATGTCCCCGCTTATAGGGCGCGGACGGCGGAGGGTAAAGCGCTCATCACCGGCCACGCGGGGCCAATCCCTACAAAAACCACAAGGAAAAAGGGACCACCTGACAGGTGATCCCCTTTTGCGTGCGCTGGCGGGTTGGGCCGGGAGGGGTTTCTGGCGCGCTGCCTCTGGCGGCTGGGTCTGGCTGGCGGGACCAAGCGGGCTGGGCCGGGCGTGTTGGATCTGGCTGGCGGGATCTGGCGGCGTGGCTGGCGAGCGGTGAGCTGGCGGGCTGCGGGGCTGGATCTTGCGAACGGGACCTTACGGACTGGACCTTGCGGGCTGGGCCTAGCAGGCGGGACCTGACGGGCTGGAGGGGGCGGGCTTGAGACCCTTTCTGGACCTTACGGGCGGGCTACGCGTCTTTTGCGGTGCGCCTTACGCCTTGGCGTCAAAGTGGCCACACCAATCGGTGGACTTCACCACTGGCCATTTCGCTTCCAGCTCGGCTTCGGTCAAGAAGGACGGCGGGTTGAAACGGCACAGGCCAGCCTGATCATCGGCTTTGGTGCGTTTGTCAAAAAAGGTGCAAGTGGTGCAAGCTTTGGCGGACATAAGGCTCTCCTAGTCATTTCTGGCTAGCGAGATCTGGCGGCGTGGCTTGCGGTGTGCTGGCTGCGTGGCGTGATCTGGCAGGCTGGATGGTGCTGGCCTTTGCGACCCTCACCAAGGTGTCTGTGGCACTATAGGTAGAATGAGTCGGCGCCTGGGTCAATCCGTCAATTCAGGTTTTTTCGTTTAATTTCAAATAGTTGACAGGTTAAGTCGGGAATTGAAACCCGATTATTTCCCTCGGAAACCCGCAAGCCCACGCCGTCTTTCTGCGGCGACGCGCCCCTTGTCGGCCCCGTGCATCGGGCATATCTCTGAAATCAAAGGAAAAGCGCGTGTCACGCCCGCGCCGCGAAGGAGAGCCCCATGGCCCAGATGCCCCCCCGCTTTGACATCACCCGCCCGGAGATCGAGCGTGTGGTTGCGGCCTTTTACGAACTGATCCGGCAGCATCCGGGTCTGGGACCGGTGTTTGCGGCCCATATCAGTGACTGGCCGCCGCATGAAGCCAAGGTGGCGAACTTCTGGGCCAATGCGATTCTGCATGAGCGCAGCTACGACGGAAAACCCGCTGCAGGTGCACCGTGAGGCGGGCAATGTGCATCCGGGGATGTTTGAAACTTGGCTGGGGCTGTTTGACCGGGTGCTGCGGCTGGAACTGCGTGCAGATCAGGCCGAGGCCTGGTCCGCACTGGCCCATAAAATCGGCCGCTCGCTGCGTGCCGGTGTGGTTGAAAAGGTCAAAAACAGCGACGGTATCCCGATGCTGCGCTGAGCCGCCGTCAGCCGTTCGATTTCCCACCGGTGAACAACCCGCCAAGCGCCGCGCCAACCATGCCGCTGACCGACGGACGTTTGCGCCGGTGAAACGGCAGGGGCCGGCAGACCTCCATCGCGGCGACGCCCACACGCACCGTCAAGGCGCCGTTCACCACGCCTTCGCCAAAGCGGCGTGATAATTTCGCCAGCAAACCACCGCCCGCAAGCGAGCCCAGCAGGTCATCACCAATCGCCACCGCTCCGGTGGCCACCAGATGCGCCATCACCGCCGAAAACAGCCGCCAGCTGCCAAGTGTTCCCGCCCGACCGCCATAGATCTCGGCCACCCGCCGGATCATCCGCAGGTTCGCCGTCAGCGCCGTCAACACATCCGCCAGCGCCAGTGGCACCAGCGCCGTCACCGTTGCAACCTGCCGCGCCGCCGCCTGCACCTCGGCCTCGGCCAATTTGTCCAGCGGTGTCAGCAACTCCTGCTCGGCCAGTCCCAGCAGGGCTTCGGCGTCAAACTGCTCTGCATGACGTTCGTCATACCGGCTGCGGGCCCAGTCCAGATCGGGGCGCTTTGCATAAAGCCGTATCAACGCTTTACTCACTTTCTGCGCCTTGCCCAGATCCGCCTCGGCCAGCGCCACCTCCGCGCCCCGTTGCAACGCCTCGACCCGGCCAAGTCGGGCCAGAGCCGCCAACTCTCCGATCAGCGCGAGAACCACCGCCAGCAGCAGCGCCACCCCAATGGCCGCAACGCCATAGCCGAGCACCGGCACCCGCGCGATCAGGCTGACCACGGCATCCCAGGCCGCCAACCCGGCCAAAGCCCCAAGGAACGACACCAAGAGCCCCAGAATCCAGCGCCCCAGCCGTGATGGCTTGCGCCCCGCCCAGGTGGCCGCTGCCTGCAACCCGGTTTGACGGGCCTCCAATGGCAGGCCCAGTTCCGGCACAGGTGCTGCGGCTTCGGGGCCCGCCACCTCTGGCGCATCTTCCAGATCGATCAGGATCGGCCCTTTGGCCTCTTGTGTTTTGTCACTCATCCCGCGGCCCCTCTCTGCCAGCGTAGCCGCACATCTGGCAGCCCTTCTTCGTTGCGTGCGCCGTCTGAACGTGCAACGTCGCGAAACCCTTCCCGCCGGTAGAACCGCCGCGCCCCTTCATTGGCCTCAAAGACCCAAAGCTCCAGAACCGAGGAAGCGACCTTGGCCTCTGCCAGAAACTGCACGCCAATCCCCTGCCCCTGCGCCTCCGCACGCAGATAGAGCGAGCAGATCTCGACGCCGTCCCGCGCCATGAACCCGAGTATCAATCCGTCACGCGCGGCCACCGTCACCCAGCCGCGATCAATCATCACACCGGCAAAACTGATGGTTTCCGCTTCGGAATAAAGCTTGGGCATCCATGTGGTGGCATGGTTGAACCGGTGCAGGATCGCCCCCACCCGTCCCGCGTCCAAAGGCGTGGCCGGGCGCAACACCACGTTCACAGCTTATCCCCGATCAGAAACTGCGCCGCCCGATCCAACCGGATATGCGGCGGCCCCTCACCGGGACGCAGCGACAAAGGCGCGGGCGCAAAGCGCATCACGGCATAGTCCTGATCCAGCCAGCTCTCCGCCCCTTTGCGCGCCGGCGACAGCAAATGCGCCGGATCTTCCGGCAGGGCACCGGGATAGAACGCCGCCCGTTTGCCGCTGTCCAGCAACAGCCCGCGCACGCAGTCGACCTCCTGACCTTGATGGTTCAGCCGCGCCTCAGTGGTGGTCCGCAACGCGGCCAGCGCCAATGCATGTGTTTCGGCCCCGGCAAAATCGGCCCGATGCCGCGCCTCCCGCAGAAGCGCCTGTAGAATGCCGGTCAAACGGGGATGCTGGCTGTGATGCAGATGGTCGGATTTGGTGGCGGCAAACAGGATCTTCTCCACCCGTTTGCCCCCCAGAAGCCGGGTTAGAAAGGCGTTACGGCCCGGTTTGAAGGCTCCCAGAATATCTGCCATCGACTGGCGCAGATCCTCTAGCGCACGTGGCCCGTTGTGGATCGCCCCCAGCGCATCCACCAGAACCACCTGCCGATCAATGCGGGCAAAGTGATCCCGGAAAAACGGTTTCACCACCTTGGCCTTATAGGCCTCATAGCGCCGCACCATTTCCCGCCGCAAACTGCCGCGCTGCGGGCGTCCTTCACCCGCAGGCAGCGGCGCAAACCCCAACACAGGGGAACCCGCCAGATCCCCTGGCAACAGGAACCGCCCCGGTGTGCAATCGGAATAGCCTGCCGCCCGCGCCGCCTGCAGATAGGTGGTAAAGGCCTTGGCCAGCCCCTGCGCTGTGGCATCTTCAAATGGCGCCTCCGGATCCACCGCAGCCAATGCCGCCAGATATTCGGTGGCCTGCGCCCGCCCTTCAAGACGGTCCAGCACATGTGCGCTCCAGTCCGCGAAACTCTTGTCCAGCAGCGACAGATCCAGAAGCCATTCGCCGGGGTAGTCGACAATATCCAGATGCACCGTCTGCGCCGATCGCATCCCCGCCAACAGCCCCGTCGGCCGCACCTTTAGCGACAGCCGCAATTCACTGACCCCCCGTGTATTGTCCGGCCAATGGGGCGTGGGGCCGGTCAGGGCGGCCAGATTTTCCTCAAAGGCAAATCGCGCAATGGTGTCATCCGGCTGCGGCTGCAAATAGGCCGCCTCGATCCGGCCGTCCGCCGCTGCCACCAGCTGCGGCATCCGGCCCCGATCCAGCAGGTTCGCCACCAGCGAGGTGATGAACACCGTCTTGCCCGACCGCGCCAGCCCCGTCACACCCAGACGGATCACCGGCTCAAACAGCGCTTCATTGACGCCATCATTCACCGCCTCCACCTGCCGTACCAGCGCATCTGCCACTCTGGAAATCACCAAATCCTTCAGACCCTTCCTAAGTCCTTCCCAAATCCTTCGTCGCCAAGATAGGCATGCCAGCGGTAATGTAAAACCGTTGCACATTCTTCTTGGTCCAAATATCCAAAAATTCCCCGCTCTTCCCAAACCGCAGCTTTTCGAGTATCGCCGCGCCATGCCCAGATATGCCCTTCTTGTCGAATACCACGGAGCCCCCTTTGCCGGATGGCAGCGCCAGGCCGACCAGCCCTCGGTACAGGGCGCGATCGAGGCCGCTCTGGCCAGGCTGGAACCGGGGGAGCACACCATTGCCGCCGCTGGCCGCACCGATGCCGGGGTGCATGCGCTGGCGCAGGTGGCCCATTGCGATCTGGCAAAAGACTGGGATCCTTTCCGCCTGTCTGAGGCGCTGAACTACCATCTGAAACCCGCCCCCGTCGCCATCACCCGCGCCGCCCGTGTTGCAGATGACTGGCACGCGCGGTTCTCGGCCCATGAAAGGCGCTATGTTTTCCGCCTGTTGATGCGCCGCGCCCCCGCCACCCATGATGCGGGGCTGGTGTGGCAAATCTCTCAGCAGATGGATGTGGACGCCATGCGCGAAGCGGCAGAGTATCTCATTGGGCTGCATGATTTCACCACCTTCCGTTCGTCGATCTGTCAGGCGGCCAGCCCGGTGAAAACACTGGACGCGTTGACAATCACCGAGGTGGACGGCTGGTCCGGCCCTGAGCTGCGCTTTTTCCTGCGCGCCCGCAGTTTCCTGCACAATCAGGTCCGCAGCTTTGTTGGCACGCTGGAACGGGTCGGCGCGGGTGCCTGGGAACCGGATCGGGTGCGTCAGGCGCTGGAGGCCTGTGACCGCGCCGCCTGTGGTCCGGTCTGCCCGCCACAAGGCCTCTATCTGGCCGGGGTCGGTTATGAGGACGATCCGTTCCCCGAAGCCCCCCTGCCGCAGGGTTGATTTGCGGTGATCTGCGCCGCGCTGTTGCGCAGGTGAGTATTTCGGGATCATTGAAAAGGGGCGCCGGTTCAGCGCCCCTTGGTAATGTCAGAGTGCCATCAAAACAACATCAGGTGCCGAAGGTTTTCACCTCGATCCCCGCGCCTTCCAGCGACTGGCGGACCGAGCGGGCGATTGCCACGGCCTCGGGCGTGTCACCGTGCAGACAGATCGTATCGATCTGGGTTTCGATATGTTTGCCGCTTTCGGTGATGATCGCCCCTGCCTTGACCATCTCGGCAATGCGGGGGCCGGCGATGTTCGCGTCATGGATCACCGCGCCGGGTTTGGAGCGGTCAACCAGCGTGGCATCGTCATTGTAGGCGCGGTCGGCAAAGATCTCGCCCACGAATTTTGCACCCAGCTCTTCCACGGCGCGTTGCTGCGCGGTTGCGGCCAGCACCATGATGATGATGTCCGGCGCCACCGACAGGGCGGCCTCGTAGCAGGCGCGCGCCATCGCCTGGTCTTCGGAACACATATTGGCCAGCGCGCCATGTAGTTTCAGATGGCGCACTTCGCTGCCGGCGGCCCGCGCCATCGCCTGTGCGGCGCCGATCTGATAGCGCACCTGATTGGCCAGCGTGGCATGGGGCACCTGCATCCGGTAGCGGCCAAAGCCGCGAAGGTCGTCAAACCCGGGATGTGCGCCGATGCCAACGCCATTGGCTGCGGCCAGTTTCATAGTCTGCAACATCACATCGGGGTCACCGGCGTGAAACCCGCAGGCCACATTGGCCGAGGTTACAATCCCCAGCAGCGCCGAGTCATCGCCCAGGCTCCAGGCGCCATAGCTTTCGCCCATATCCGCGTTCAGATCGACAGTCAGCCCCATGGCTCCCTCCTAGATTGATGTGCCCCCGTTGTGACAGGCTATGTGGGCCAGTGCAATTGGCGGATGTGGCTTTAGTGGAACCTGTCCGGCCGATAGGGCGCCATATCCAGATTGGGGGTCTGGCCCGACAGCATTTGCGCCAGCAACCGGCCGGTTTTGGCCCCGCCCGTCAGCCCGATATGTTGATGGCCCAGCCCCATATAGGCGCCTTCCACCCCCGGCACCGCGCCGATCACCGGCACGGAATCGCTTAAGGTGGGGCGATGGCCCATCCACTCGGTCTCTTCGTCCCAGGTGAGATCCGGCAGCACCTGCGCCAGATGGCGGCGCAGCAGCTTGAACGGGGCCTCGGACGGTCCCGCCTTCAGCCCGCCCAGCTCGACAATGCCCGCCAGCCGCAACCGCCCCTCCATCGGGGTCATCACAAAGGACCCGGCAGAAACCATGACCGGCCCTTTCGGCATCTTCGAAGGGTTCCACAGTTCGATATGGTAGCCGCGCTCCGTTTCCAGCGGCAGGGCAAGCCCCAGATCTTTGGCCAGGGGTCCGGACCAGGCACCTGCCGTCAGCACCATCGCATCACAGGCCAGAGTTTCGCCGCCCAGGCGCAGCCCCGTGACCTTGCCGCCTTCCCGCAGCACAGCCTCAACCGCACCGATCCGCAGGACCCCACCTGCCGCAACCACATGATCCGCCAGCGCCTTCACATAGGCGCCGGGATCGCTGATCCGGCCATGATCCGGCACAACCGCGCCAAGGCCGTCTTTTCCAGCAAAGATCGGATCATAACCCGCCAAAGCCGCGCCTTCATATTCAGTGGGATGGAAGCCAAGGCCGGTTTTGATGTCCCAGCTGTAGCGCCCTGCCTCATAGGCGGCACGGGAGCCGTAGTAATACATGTAGTCCGTCGGCACGATCCACGGCTCTGCACCGGTCCCCGCCGCCAGCGCCTGATGATCGGCCAGACTGTCGCCAATGATCGGAAACAGCGCTTTTGCCGCCGCGCGCGTCTTGGTGTCGGTGGCATGGGACATGAACCGCAAGAGCCAGGGGGCGATTTTCGGCAGGTAGGACCAACGCAGAAACAGCGGGCTGTCCGGGCGCAACACCATCCCCGGCGCTTTGGTCCAGAGGTCCGGCGTGGTCACAGGCACCACCGCCGAAGAGGCCAAGAGCCCGGCGTTGCCAAAGGATGTGCCCGCCGCTGGCCCGTCGCGGTCGATCAGGATCACCCGGTGTCCCGCCCGCTGCGCCCAGATCGCGGTGGAGACCCCCACGATACCAGCACCCACAATGGCAACGGTTTTGGCCCCGCCCGACTGTTCCGCCCCGTTCAACATTGCATTTCCCCGAAAGCACCAGAATTGCTCCGCAGAGTAGCGGTTCTTAACCGCATGAAAAGACCGCAATTCCCACAACGCCCCGGCCGGTGTCAAAAGGGATTCGCTACCCGGATTAGATCGGCGCAACCAAGCTGGGTTTCATCAACCACAGGCCGATTGGCAGCCGCAGAAACGCGCCAAATAGTCGAATACCCCTTGTTTTACTGTGCAGATGTCAGGATTTGTCACCAAATCCCACCTTCTCAAACCGCGCCTCCGTTGTAAGCTTTCCCTACGGCAATTTCCGCCCGTAGCACCCACGTGCTGCCACGATTTCACGAAAGGACACAGAATGACTGCCAGACGTTTTGCCCTCTCAACCACGCTCTTTGCGGCCCTCACCTTTGCCGCGCCCAGCTTTGCAGACAAAACCGGCGCAAACGCCGATCCCGGCACGCCCGGCGCTGACAGCGCGGTGGCGCAGTTGACCATGGCGCAGGAGCTTTACGCCTATGGGATAGAGGCCAATGACCCGCTGGCCATGTTGACCGCCGCCCGCATCACCGGATCGATCAGCACCGAAGATGTGGTCCGCGAAGCCAAGACGGAAATGATTGCAGGCCTTGATGTGACCGAAGAAGGCGAGGGTGTCGACGCCCCAGTGGATGCAGCCATGATGCTGGCCGCAGCCAAAGACGCGGCGGGCGAAGACCCGGCCCTTCTGGCGCTGATTGAAGACGCCGAGGCCGAAGGGTCGCGCGGGCGCATTGGCGGACCGTCAAAGACCCTCAGCCGCCTGCGCGCGGGTCATACAGATGTCTTTGAGGTGCCCTTCTACGGTGGCCGCCTGGCAGAGCTGGCGATCCTGGGCGACGGGGACGCGGATCTGGACCTTGTGGTGACCGATGAAAACGGCAACACCATCTGTCTGGACCGCAGCTTCTCGGACAAGCTCTATTGCTCCTTCACCCCGCGCTGGGATGGCTATTTCTATGTCGGTGTCAAAAACATGGGCCGCATTCGCAACAGCTACTACATCCTGACCAACTGATCTGGTGAGGGGCTGCGCTGCGCGGCCCCTCCGGTACCCCTGCCCGATGACCTTCCGTTGGATCAAATCCCTTGGCCTGCTGCTGGCCCTCACCTGCGCCCCAACGGTGCAGGCACAGGAAACGACGCAACCCACCCGCGCTGAGGTGATGGAGCGGGTGTTCCTCACCGCGCAGTCGGCCCAGACCTCGGTGGCGGGCAAAGCGCTGTCGCAAGCCGCCGCCCGCATTGCCGCAGGCAGCGAAGATCTGGCCGCCCTGCTGCGCGAACGGCAGGACACCGTGGACGGGTTGCAGGTGCTGATTGATCAATTGGCCGAGACCGCGCAGGACAGTGGCATTGCCGCCGAAAACCGGGTCACAACATTGGAATTTGCCATCAACGGTGCCCGTGCGCGGATCAAGAAACTGGACCGCACGCTGGAACAGGACTTCCCCGAGTTTCGCGAGTTGACCAACCCCGCACCGCTGACCTTTGCCGAGCTGCGCAGCCTGCTGCGTCCGGACGAAGCCCTGTTGATGAGTTTCACCGATCAGAGCTGGACCTATGTTTGGGCGATCAGCACCGACGGAGCCGACTGGCACCGCGCCGATTTTGGCGATCAAAGCCTTGAGGACATGGTGCAGACCCTGCGTCGCCAACTGTCCGTGACCGAGGACAACCGTGCCGGCAAAGCCCTCAAGAAGAAATCAATCACCTCCAGCCGTGCTAGTTTTGACCGCCAGACCGCGCATCGGATCTATCAGAAACTGTTTCAGCCGCTGGGACATGTCTTTGGCGGGGCGTCGCACCTGATGCTGGTGGTCGACGGCCCAATGACCAGCCTGCCCCCCGCTGTTCTGGTCACCCAGCCGCCCGAAAACGGTACAGATCCCGCCCAAAGCCTGCGCGATACCGATTGGATGATCCGCCACCACGCGCTGACCACCCTGCCCACGGTTTCGGCCCTGCGCACGCTGCGCCGCGCCCGCCCGCCGGAACGCAAAGGGGCGGTGCAGCCGTTTCTGGGCTTTGGCGATCCGGTGCTGGGCTACCGGCTGACCGCCGATGCCGCCGCAGCACAGGACAGCACGCAAGATACCGCAACCGACACCGTGGTCACACGTGGCATCTACAATGACGTCACCCAAGTGGCCGATCTTGCCCCGCTGCCCAACACGTCACGCGAATTGCGCCGGCTGGCAGAAACCATGGGCGTGGGCGAAGAGGCGCTCTACCTCTCCCGCGCAGCCACAGAAACCGCGGTGAAACAGGCGGACCTGTCCAAGGCTGAGGTGCTGGCCTTTGCCACCCACGGGCTATTGGCGGATGGGCTGCCCGGCCTGACCGAACCGGCCCTTGTCTTTACCCCACCGGATCAGCCCAGCGCAGTGGATGACGCCCTGCTTACCGCTTCGGAGGCGGCTGAACTGAAGCTTTCGGCCAAACTGGTAATCCTTTCGGCCTGTGACACCGCAGGCAGCGATGGCACCCCCGGTGCCGAGGGTCTATCGGGGCTGGCACGGGCCTTCATCTATGCCGGTGCGCGGGCCATTCTGGTGTCGCATTGGCCAGTGGATGACTATGCGGCTTCGGCGCTGACAACGGGGATGCTGGAACGGATGCAGGGTGCTGAGGACGGGGGCGAAAACAGGGAAGAAGACGGGGATCCCGCCACCCGCGCCCAGGCACTGCGGGCCTCAACCCTTGCGCTGATGGCCGACCCGCGCGAAGCACGGTTCGCCCACCCCCGGATCTGGGCCCCGTTTGTGGTTGTCGGCGAAGGCGGCGCCGACTGAACGCGCGCGCCTTTCCTAGCAGCCGTCGTTTTTCCACTCACTCCGGCAGGCTCTGCGCATAGTCCCAGCCGATCAGCGCCGCCCACTCCGCCCGCGCCCGCAGGTTGGCCGCATCAATCTGTGCCCCGCCCTCACCGGTCATGATGTCATTGCGCCAGTCGTGATACACCACATTGGATTGCGTCATCTGCTGATAGGCCCCCGCCAATTCGCCACCGCGATAGAGGTCAATCGCATGGTTCAACTGGATCCGTGACCGCGTCGCGCGCCAATCGCTCTCGTCCTCGGGGATTGCGGCTAGGGCCTCGGCAAACAACTGGTTGGACAGGTCTTGGTCCCCCGCATTGCCCGCCATCATCGCCTGCTGCGTCAACAGCTTGATCTGATCCGCAGGGCTCAGCGCCTCCATGAAAACCGCATCGGCCAGATGCGGCTCCAGGATATCCACCCCGCGCTGCGGATTTTCGGAACGAGACCAGATCGCATTGGCATAGGTCACGATCACACCTGCCGCCAGATCAGGGCGGTGACGGCGCACATTGATGATGTCATAGGCTTCGCGTGCCAGCCCCGCCGCTTCGGCATTGCGCCCCATCCACAACAGCAAATCCACCTGCGCCGCCATCAGAAACGCCAGCGTATCACGGCGATGGTTGGGATGTTTGCGCCAGGATTTGGTGGCCCGCCGCATCCATTCCAACGCCTCTTCATGCTGGCCCCGCCAGCCCAGCGCGTTGCCCATGGAAAACTGCGCTGCTGCCACCATCGAACTGTCCTCGGGCACTTTCTCCGAGATCGACAGGATCAGCCGCCCCAGCTGCGCCAGAGCGTCGTCATCAAACAAAGCATTCGGCGCGTTCAGCAGATAGGCCAGCTGCACGTAGTCCTTGGCCAAATGCAGATCGGGATAAGCCTCCAGCGCCACCAATGTCTCCGCATAAAGCTGTTCGCCCTTTTCGGGGCGCCCGTCGGCAAACACCATTTCCAGTGCAATGCCAGCCGCATAGAAATCCCAGACCGTCAGCGCCCGCGCCGGATCACGGGCCTCATACCGTTTGAACCAGTTGCGCAACGCCAGTCGGGTCTGCACCTGTTGCCCCGCCTGGGAGTGGCGAAACGCCCAAAGCGCAGCCACCGCGCTGGCCTGATCAGGGGGCAGATCTTCCAGCCGTCCACGCAGGTTCAGCAGGGGCAATTCCGCACTGTCGGGATCATCCGCCGACCCCCAGACCCGCGCAATCAGCTCCGCCACCTGAAACAACGCTGCATCCGGAGCCACGGCCCCGCCCACCGCCGCGCGCCCCTGATCAACCGCCTCCACCACCTGATCGACCCGTCCGGTGAAAGCCGCATAAAGCGCACGGTTCAGCGCCACCGCCGACGGGTCCGCCCCATTGCGCAGGGCTGCCCGATCCAACAAAGGCCCGATCGCCGCATGATGCCCCTCAAAAAACAGCCGCAACACGTCCGACCCGTCCGCGTTCAGCACAAAGTCCACCTGATCCAGCGCGCCCAGCTCAACCGCAAAGGCAAAACCCTCCATCCCGGGATCTTCCAGCCGGATCTCGCGCCGGATGCGCTGCACAAAACTGTCGTTCTCCCGTAGGCTTTTACGGGCTTCCTGATAGGCATCGCGCAGATGTTGCTGCGACAGCATGTCCTCTCCTAGGTAGTTCTTTGCCCGCCCCATGTTGTAAAGCAGCCCCGCCACCGCCGCGTCGCCAATGCCCTTGGCCCGCCCCAGCGTCAGATCCTGCTGCAATTGGGCATAGGCGGCCTCCAGCCCCTCCTCATGCGAAAGCGCCCCCGCCAGCCGCAACGCATTGGCGTAATAGTCGTTGTCGAACTTGTCCCGTCCTTGCAAAAACACATGCCGTTCACGCAGGATCGGCAACGCCTCGGCGTGACGTCCGGCATTGCTCAACAGCAGCGCGTGATGGCCTCGGTAATGGGATTTGTGAAGATCATTCACCCCCTCCAACCTCTCTGACAGGTTAAGCAGTTCCTCAGACTCCGGCAGCAGGGCCTCCGCCGAGATGCCCTTGCGCCGTTGCAGATCCAGATTGAAGTAGACCAGATGCACCGCCTGTTGGTTGGTCACCGGCCCCTCTGGGTTCCAGCTGTCAAAGAAGCGCGACAGGAGTTCACCTGCATCCGCGCTGTCCAATTGGGTTGCCACCAGCGCCAGATAGTAAAACGCCAGCTGGCCGCTGTCATAGGTGTCCTGCCGGTTAGCGCTGTCCACCAACGCGCGGCGCAGCTGCACCTCAGCCTCGCTGCGATGCCCCTGCTCATAAAGCGCGATGGCAGCAAGGGTGGAGGCCTCGATCCGGTAGGGGTGGCTGACGTGTTCCGGCGCATCCAACGCCGAGGCGACCGAGGTTGCAAACCGCGCCAGATCGTCCCATTCCTCGCGCAGGTAGTAGTACCGCGCAAAGGCCAGATTGGGATAGTGATGCACCAATGTGGAATAATGCTCAGCGCCGTAGGTGGCATCATTGGCCCGCGCCAGCAGCGCATAGGCCTGGTCCCAATCCCCTGCCTCTGCCGCCGCATAACCCGCATCCGCCCAGCCGAGGATATCCGCCTCGCTTGGCGCCTCCGCAGGCATCGCGGTCTTCGTGCCCCCGACCTCCTGCGCGATTGCGGTCATTGGGGCCGACATGAACGCAGACTGCGGGACGACAGAAAGACCCAAGCCAAAGGCCAGCATCCTCGTAAATCGCCCGGCAAGTCGCCCGGCAAGTCCGCTGGCAAATCGCCCAGCAAGACAAGCTGGCTTATGCCGCCCCGCGGCCATCAGTTTGCGTTGATCGTCTGTTCCAGCCAGGGCAGGAAGTTCGACACCTTCGTATAGGCCGAGAAGATCGCATTCTCATCACAGGTTTTATTCGGCCCCGCCGACAACCCCCAGCTGACCACACCGGCCTGCACATAGCTGCCGTCATCCAAAGGCACCACCAAAGGCCCGCCGCTGTCCCCCTGACAAGAGGTGCGGCCGCCCTCAAATGATCCTGAGCAGATCATGTTCTCGGTCAAGGGCAAGGGCGCCCGTTTCACCAGCTCGGCCCAGGCTTCCTGTGCGCCCTCCTGGTTCAGACCAAAAGTCCCTGCCGCCTGGGCAAACCCCGGCACCGCCGCTTCGGCGCGGGCTTCCATGATGGCACCGTTGCACATCTCGCGCCCCATCATCTGGATCTCAGCCTGATACATATCGGCGGGATGATCGCCCCCCGTCACCAGCCCCCAGCCGGTCACCACAGTCGGCACACCGGCCTGATCCAAAATGTCGCCAAACTGCGCGTCTGGCACAGTGATGGTCTGGTAAGGCACGTTCGGACGCCGCGCCAGTTTCAGCAGGGCAATATCCCCGTCCCAGCCGTTTGGATTGTAATTGGGATAGCGAAAGACGCCAGTCACCGGCACGTTGTCCCCTTTGCCCGGCGCAATCTCATTGGTGCCAACCAGGATCGACAGCTGACTGGGATGCAGGTCAAAGTAGCTGCCGTCCTTGTCCTGATGGTTGATGCAATGCGCGGCCGTCAGCACCCATTGATCCAGCACCAGAGAGCCACCACAGAAATGGGCATTGGGCGAGAGCGGCTGACCCGCGATCATCAACCCCACCTGCCAGGGCCAGGCCCCATCGGCGGCGATCTCGCCGCCAATGACTCGCGACCCGCTGTCATCTTTGGCGGCCATCGCCTCGCGTTCGGCCTTTTTCTGGCTTTCGGCAAACCCAAAGGGCGAGGCCACCGTGGGATCCGGCGCAGGCAACGCCATTGTCTGAGCCAAAGCCCCCGCTGCCATCGCCACCGTTGACCCTGCCAGCAGAGCGCCAAAAATCACCTTCACCATGTCTTGTCCTTTCTCTCGTCTTGTCTGTTGTCTTGTTGGAATTCGCTTTCGTCTGTCTTGTTACCTGTCTTGCTGTTTGTTTTTGGCCGCGCTCCAGCCACGGCATGCAGCTTAATCCGCCCTTAAATCCACCCGGAACCGATGCACTTTCAGCGCCGGCAGTTTTGGCCCACCAAAGGTAAAGTTGCGCGCGCCCGCCCCTGGCTCAATTGCGGCGCCCAGCCAGTTGCCCAAGGCGCTGTCCTGCCCCATCGCGCGGGTCTGCGCCGGATCCGCAAGGCCGGTCAGCACCACACGGGGGGTACCTTCTTGCGCGGGCATGGACAGCACAATGATCTCTTCCCAGCCCAGTTGTCTGGTGGAATTTTGCACCAACATCCCGACCTCCTGCACCTCGCCAAAAAGCACCCGATTGCTGAGCCCCGGTTCCGGCCAGATCGCCGTTAATCCCAGATCCCGATCAAGGTAGAGCACGGTCACATCCCGCGCCGTTTTTGACCCGTTTGACAGGCTCAGCCACAGCTGGTCGCAATGCTGCGCTGCAACCGGCGCTGTCACGGCAACCAGATCCGCCGCCTGCAAGTCACAACCGCCCTGCGCATCCACTGCGCCAGCTGCGCGGCCCAGCGTGACTTTCAAGCCGCCCACACCGGGCAAGGCAAATCCTGTGGCGCTTTGACGTTCTGCCAGCGCCAAGGCCCGTCGCATACGCACCGCACGTGCGCTTGCCTCAATCAGTGCCAGCAGCTCTGACACCTCCGTGAGCCGCGGCGCACGGGCTGTATCAAGCACCCCGTCTGCCCCGGCCAGCACCACGCCACCGTCCTGAAAATAGGGCACCCAATCCGGCGCTGTGGCCGCAAACTGCAAACCGGGCAGACCGGCCGCCGCGATCTCTTCCCAGGCCGCCTGCCAGACCGCATAGGCGCCCGCATCCGTCACCACCGGCGTTGCAAAACCAACCGCGGGCGGCAGGCCGGGGCGGCGCAGCGCGGCGTAACCCTCAGGCGGCACATCCGCGCCCTCAATCGTTGCTGTGTTGGCGAATATCTCTCCCACGCGGCCCAGCGACACAGGCGTTGACGCTTCCAAACTGGAATAGACCGCCACTTCTGCACCGATGTTCCAGCCAGACAGCAACCCCGCCTGCAATGTCCCGCCAAGGATCTGCACCCGCGTCACCGGCGCGGCCTCGCCCAGCACTGCAGCCGCCATCAAAGGGCCTTCGCCATCAGGGGTTTGTGCTGCGGGGCTGTCGCCGCGCATCCGGTCCTGCGCCGCTTGCAGCGCCTGCGCCCAGGTCAAGCGCGGCGCCTCGGCCAGCACCTCCATCAAGGAGCGGGTGAAATCGCCATACCAACTGGCTGGATCATCCGCAGGCCCGAGGGGATATTCAAACGCCCGCTGATCTGCCTGCGCGGAATAAAGAAAGGCGTATTGCCCCACCAGCGGCTCCGCCACAGCCCCCCCATGCGCCGCGCTGTCAGAGCCTTCTGACGTCAGCGGCAACCCCAAGGCCTCCGGCGCGACATACCGCGCCACCCCTTGGCCGCCACCGCGAAATCCAGTGGCCGAATGGCAGGCATCGATCACGGCAACAACCTCGGCACCGGTGTCGAGCAGCCCCTGCATCAACGGCGCAAGCTCATCATCTATGATGGCGTTTTCGACCTGACCGATCGCCCCCCGCCAGCCTTTTGCATCCGCTGGCAGCAGGATTTCATCGTAGCCCCCCGCCTCATCGCCGTTTTGATCCGGCGCTTGCGACCCGTGGCCCGAGTAGTAGAAAAACAGCTGATCCCCAGCGCCCGCTCCCTGCCCCAGACCTGCAAGCCCTTCAAGGATCGCCTGCCGCTCAGGCAGGCCAGCATGCTGCACCCCCTCCGGCAGCGAGACACCTTCGGCGGCCAGCACGGTGATCTGCGCCGCCGCCACGCCCCGTGCAATGAGCGTTTCAGCGACCAACCCCACATCATTGGCAGGTCCGCGCAGATCCGCATCCAGATAGAGGTAGTCCGAAACCCCCACCAGCAGCGCTCGATCCGCCGCGTGCCCCGGCACGGGCAGGCAGGCCACAAGCAAACTCAGCGATGTCAGCAAATGTCTCATATGCCTCAGCCTATGGGGTCCTGTCCTTCTTGCAATCCTTGCCGTCTGTGTGACGGCACTTGTCATCAATTCAATCCCTATTGGCCCTAACCGGCCCCAATTGCCGCGCCCGACAGCTGACCGAACGATTGATCTAGCGACTTACCGGCGTGATCAACCGCGCCCCCGCTGGCACCTTCCGCCGCGCCCCGTCCAGCCCTGCCGCCACCAGAAAACCGCGCAATTCGGGATTGTCGCGGGTGGCCATGCGCCCGGCCTCAATCGCCAGATCCACCTGATCCAGCTTCAGTTTCAACCGCGTCGGGATCTCATCCAGATCGGCCTGCATCTCCTGCGGCAACCCGTCAAAGCCAACCAGCCCCACGAAGAACTTCACATCGCGGCAATCCCAGCCCGCTGTTGAGCCCCGCAACCGCCGCACCTCGGACCGTGGCAGGGAACAGCGAAACTCCACAATCGCCTCTTCCCATTTCTCAAATTGCAACCGCATCGCGTCATAGCCCGTGCGGGACGCTGCCCCCATCGCGCTGCCCGCAATCGACATCGCCAGATTGGCCCCACCCGGACCGCGCAGCCGTTGCCGCCACTTGGGGTCTTTCTCCACACCCGCATCGGCCACAAGGAACAGGAACCGCTTCAACCGCACCGCCTCTTCTGCGGACAATGGCGCAAAACCATTGCGGGCCCGCGCCCGTTCAATCGCCAGCCCCGTGGTGCCAAAATTGTCGGTGATCCCGCCATCCAGCAGCTTCACATAGCGCCCCTTATCCGGATCGGCGTAGCCCTCCAACGCTTTGGCATGGGCGCGCATCGCCGCGCTGGCTTCGGGGTTGTAGCGCGCCGCTGTCAGCCAATCAGGTTCCGTGTAGTCACAGCCGCCCTGATGGGCCTCGACCACCACCGGCGCGAACACCAGGGGAAACGCCGCCGAGGCCGCCACCGCATCCGACAAGGGATAACGTGCCAGGTCCGAACAGAGCGCATCAAAGGTTTCCGGCGTAAACAGGAAGGTGGTCTGGTTCGCCACATCCGCCGCATTGATCCAAGTCTTGATATCGGACCGCGCCTTCAGATCCCCAAAGGTCGCCCCGTCAAACAGCGTTTCATCCAGAAACCGCCCGAACGTACGCCGCCCATTGGCCCCGCCAGAAAGCCCCCGCGCAATGGTCAACGGATTAAAAGCATTGTTCGCCATATAGCGTTCGGCGTTTTTCACCAGAAAAAGATCGCGGTAACGGTTCACCCCGTTTGGGCCATAAAGACCGAAGTAAGCCGCCGTGACCGATCCGCCCGACACGCCGGTAACCAGCCGGACCTCTGACAGAATACCGTCGGGATCCGCATCACTGGCAGAGCTGTCGCGCAGTGCCTCCAGCATCCCATGCGCAAAGGCCGAGGCCCGCATGCCGCCGCCCGAAAACGCCAGTCCAACATAGGTCTCACCATCTGCGATGCCGTCAAACTCTGCCGGCGCCACAAGCGCCGCGTTTTCGCCCGTCTCCAAAGGGGCGTTAATCGGTTTGTTCAATACGGCGCAGCCCGCAAGGGCCAGAAATGTCGTCGCAAAAATAACGTGCTTCATCGTCCCCCCGAAGTCTTGCAAGTGGCGTGCAAGTGGTGCGAGATAACTTTCCGCTATGGCAGCTTAGGACAGCTCAGCTGAATCGCAAAACCTTTATTTTGCTCGACATTCTGCCCGTCCCCGCTGTCCGGCAGGCTCAACTTTGCGCCATGCCGTGCAGCGATGGCCTGCACCAGCGCCAGTCCTAAACCATGACCTGAAATGCTCTGATCCCGCTCGCCTCGGCTAAAGCGGTCAAACAGCCTGCCCTGCAGATCCTTCGGCAGGCCGGGGCCGGTGTCGCTGATCCGCAACACCACCTGATCCTCTGCCGCCCAAAGGCGCAGCGTCACACTGTCACCGGTGTGGCAGTATTTGATCGCGTTTTCCAACAGGTTCGACAACAGCTGCGCCATCAAACTGCGTTCGCCAAGGATTTGCAGCGCCGGCGTGATCTCCACCTGCATCGAGAGGCCCTCGTCCTCCCCCAAGGCGGCATAGAGGTCAAAGACCTCCGCCGCCAATGCGGACAGGTCCAGGGGCAGCAACCCGGGCCGTTCCCCCGTGGCCGCCTCGGCGGCGGAAATGTCCAACAGTGCCTCAAAGACCCGCACCGCCTGCCGCAAAGCCTCCTGCGCCTCGCCCGTGTCTGCGGGCAGGGCCGCCAGCTGTTGTTGCACCCGATTAAGCGGCGTGCGCAACTCATGCGCGATGCTGTCTGACAGGCGATGGGTGGCCTGATTGAGGTGCAGGATCCGGTCCAGCATATGGTTCACATGGGCCTCCAGCGTGGCAAATTCATCGCCGCCCGCCTGCACCGCAACCCGCGCCGTCAGATCGCCGGTCGCCACCTGCTCGGCCACCGTGTTCACCGCTGAAATCCGCCCCAGCACCCGCGCTGCCACCAGCCGCGCCAGCAGCAAGGACACAACCGACAACCCCATCAGCACCCAGAGGATCAGCGCCCGCAACCCCGCCAAAGTCTCCAGCCGCCCATCAGAACTGCGCGCCACCATCAGGGCAAAGCCACCGGGCAACTCCACCGCCGACACCAGATACCGCCCGTCCGGCAGGTTCACCGCCTGACCCGCCACCTGAAATGGCGCGTCCACCAGTTGTGGCGAGATCCCCTCTGGCCAGACCGCCAGATTGCCCGCCAAAACATTGCCGCCCCGATCCAACAACAGATACCGCGCCGCGCCCGCCCCGCCTTCCACACGGTAGGCTATGGCCGCTCTTAGCGCCGGAATGCGGCGTTGTTCATAAAGCGCTTCAAAGGCTGCCAGATCCGCCGCCAACAGGGCGCGTTGTTCTGCCTCCAACGACCGCGCGGTCATCCGGTACTGCAGGGCCATCGCCAGCCCCGCCACCGCAATCAACAGCGCCGCCAGCCCCAGCGTCATCCGCAAACTGGCCGAGCGACGCGGCGGCGGTGGCGCAAACCCTGCCCTCACGAACTGCCTCCGGTCACCTCAGACACTGTGCCCGCCTCGGAAACCGGCCGCACCGGATCAAACACATAGCCCACCCCGCGTTCGGTATGGATCACCGGACGTCCCGCCACCTCTTGCAGCTTGCGGCGCAAACGGCCGACATGGACATCCACCACATTTGTCTGCGGATCAAAATGCAGCTTCCACACATGTTCCAACAACTGCATCCGCGTCACCACCTCTCCGGCGTTCCGGGCGAAATAGGTGATCAGCTCGAATTCTTTTGGGGAAATCGCCACATGCGCCTGGCCGATATGCACGGTGCGGGCTTTCATCCGGATCTGCAAATCGCCAAACACCACCACATCATTGTCAAGGCTCACCATCCCCGCGCGCCGCAACAGCGCCCGCAACCGCGCCCGCAGCTCTTCGGGGTCAAAGGGTTTCGCCAGATAATCATCCGCGCCCTTCTCCAACCCTTCGACCTTATTGGCGGCCCGTCCCAGCGCGCTGACCACCAGCACCAAGGCGGTAGACCCCGCCGCCCGCAGTTTGGCAATCGCTTCAACCCCGTCGCCGCCGGGCAGCATCCGGTCCATAATAATGACAGCAAAATCCGCCAGCCCCGCCGCCTTTACCCCATCGGCAAAGTTGCGCATCACCACGGGGTCCGCCCCAAGCTCGGTGACCGCCGCCTCAAAGGCGCGTGCCGCATCGGGGTCATCCTCCACGATCAAGATAAGTGGGCGGGCGGACCTGTCAGTGTTATCAGAGCTGTCAGACGTCTGTTGCATCAGTTTCTCCTGTTCCCACTGTCAGAAATTGACCACATCGGGGTCAAGCATATTTGCACCGCCCAGAGGCCGCAGCGGCGTGCCATTGCGCCAGGGATCCAGCGGGATATGCACGTGGCTGCCATCCGCCCGCTGCACCAGTAGCAACACCGGCTTGCGCAGGGTCAGCTGGCGCAGGGCCATCGCCCCGATCTGCTGCCCGTTCACCGCCACGATCCGATCGCCCGCGTTCAACCCCGCCATATAGGCCGGGCTTGCTGGAGTCAGCGCAGCAATCTCGGTGCTGCCGTCAACAAGGGCAACCCCCAGCCCCGCAAGGTCATAAGCCTCGACCCGCAACAGCCCGCGGGCACGCGCCCCCGCCTCAGCCCTGGCCAGCCGCAAAGGCGGCGGTGTCACCCGCAATTCCAGCGCAACCTCAATCAATGCACCCGCCCGCCAGACCTCAGCCCGCAGAACCTCTGCCTGCCGCCGGTCCAGAGTGTAGGCCAGATCGCCTACCGCCCGTATGATCTGCCCATCGAGCGACAGGATCACATCGCCCGGTCGCAGCCCCGCCGCGGCCGCCAATCCACCCGCCGTCACATCATCCACCAGCACCCCGCGTCCGCGCACCAGACCCAGCGCCTCGGCCACCGCACGGTTGACCGCACGCCCCTGCAGGCCCAGCGTCACCACTGCGCGCAGGCGCCCTGCAACAAAAGCCGCCACCAGTGCCACCGGCAGGGCATAGGCGATCCCCACAAACAAACGCGACCCATCAGCGATCTGGCTGTTGATCCCCAAGAGCCGTCCCTCCGCATCCACTAGGGCCCCGCCAGAACTGCCCGGATTCACCGCCGCATCATGTTGGATCATGCCCACCGGCACATGCGCCTCAATCTGCCGGTCCAGCGCCGAGACAATGCCACGGCTCACGCTGCCCGCCACCTCCAGCGGCGCACCAATGGCATAGACCTCTTGCATCAGCTGCGCCCTGCCAAGAGGCAAGCCTGTGCCGAACACCGGCACCTCCAGCGCCAACAACGCCAGGTCCCGCGCCGCATCCACCCGCACCACCTGCGCCACCACCCAAGCGCCACCGTGGCGCAACTCAACCCGGCTGCGGTTGCCCACCACATGGGCGTTGCTGACCACCAGAAGGCCATCGCCCCAGATCACCGCCGAGCCGAGGAACCGTTCCTCCCGATCATCGCTGTAGACGCTGACCACCCCGCGCAACGCGGCCTGCAACCCTGTCGCCGGTGCGGCGCCGGCCTCAGATCCCGCCCTGACCGGCCCGTTCACCAAGGTCAAGCACAGTGAAAACACCACAAAACCCCAAGCCAAAATCCGCTGCATCAAGGGCGCTCCTGCTGCTTGTGAAAGACCCCTCTGCCCTAACAGCGCCCGCGCCGTAGATCACATGACAAGTCCCGTCATGAAAGGTTGAGCTGCAAAAAACGCTTTGGAAATTGGCGGTCAGCCGCCATCATCCTGCCTCAAGAACAAGGAGAATTATGATACCCCATTGCGATCCAACAGGTAGGAGCCCCAATGCCCCTTTCTCATTACACTCTGTTCAAGACCCTATTGATCTGCACCGGTTTTTGCCTGCCCGCCAGCGGCACATTGGCCGAGGATGCAACCGACCTAAGCCCAATCAAACAGGCGGCCCTGTCGGGTGCGCTGTTCCAGATCGGCCTCAGCAGCGAGGACCCGCTGCTGCTTATCACCGCCGCAAAACTGCGTCGCGCCCTGAACCTTTCAGCAACCGAACGCACCCCTGATCGGACTGTCGCCCTCACCGGCGCGGACGCTCCAGATGATCCGGTCACATGGCAGCAGATGCTGGAAACCGCCACCCGTCTTGCCGGCGATGATATTGTCCTCCTCAGCCTGATCGACGACGTGCGCAATGAGGCCAGCAAAGGTGTCGCCACCGGACAGGTCTATTCCATCACCTCAATCCGCGCCAAAGGGCAGGATACCTACCCGCCACTTCCCTATGTGGGCGGCGACTATGGCGAGGTCTATGTCGAAGGCAGCGGCGAAGCCGACCTGAACGTCACCGTGCTGGACAGCCAGAACCGGCTGGTCTGCGCCGACACCGACAAAAGCGCCATCGCCTATTGCGGCTGGCGTCCGGCCACGGATGGCAGTTTCACCATTGTGGTGGAAAACCGTTCCAGCCGGGGCAGCGCCTACACGCTCATCACCAACTGAGGGGCCCGCCATGTTCCGTCTGCTCGCCGCCGCCGTCGTGCTGCTTGGCACCTCCAGCCACGCCCTTGCCCGCGACAACCATGCGCTGCTGATCGGCGCCTCAACCTATCCCAATCTCGAAGAACGGTTCTGGCTGCGCGGCCCCAAGAACGACATCACTCTGGTGCAAAGCTACCTGATCCAACACGCACCGGTGCCTTTTGCGCCGGAAAACGTGCTGGTTCTGGCCGATGGTCTGGACGGCTACACGGCCCCCACCCTTGCCGCCATCCGTGACGCGGTGGCCACCCTGACCGCCCGTGTGGACGAAGGGGATTTTGTCTACCTGCATTTCTCCGGCCACGGCTCTCAAGCGCCGGCGCTGGATCCTGCGTCTGAACTGGACGGGCTGGACGAGCTGTTCCTGCCCGTCGATATCGGCCCGTGGAATGACACTGTCGGCACCGTGGAAAACGCCCTCTTGGACAATGAGATTGGCACCATGCTGGACGGGTTGCGGGCCAAGGGTGCGGACGTCTGGGTGGTCTTTGATAGCTGCCACTCTGGCACAGCCACCCGCGCCGCGCCATCGGTACAGGACGATATCCGCCAACGTCAGCTGCCCAGCGCAGCCCTGCGCATCCCGGACGCGGCCCTCGCTGCCGCCGAAACCCAATCCCGCACGCTGCCCAATGCCAATACCGATCCCCGCCACCCTGCTCCCGCACCGATCGAAACCACTGCGCAGAGCGGCTCACTTGTGGCCTTCTTTGCCGCACAGACCAACGAAACCACCCCCGAACGCAACATGCCCCGTTCCTCTCTGGAACGGCAGCTTCAGGGCGTGTTCACCTACACCCTGTTTGAAACCCTCGCTGAACGCCCCGGCATTTCCTACCGCCAGCTTGGCCAGGAGGTGCTGCGCAAATACGCCAGCGGCAATCTCGCAGGCTCCACCCCGATGTTCGAGGGCGACCTCGACCGCGCCGTTTTCGCGGCTGGCGCACAGGCCGCAGGCACCAGATTGCTGCAATGGCCGGTGACCGCACAGAAAGACCAGCTGCGCCTGAGCGCCGGACAGCTGCATGGGCTGCATCCGGGGACCGAGCTTTTGCTGATGACCTCCCCCGCCGATCCAGATGACAGCGCTCTGGCCACTTATGAGATCGGCAAATCCACCGCCTTCTCGGCGGTTGCGACCCTGAAAACCGCAGGCAAGGGGGAAAATGCCGCCTCTTCTCCCCCCGAACTGCCCAAAGGCGCGGTGCTGCGCCTGACAGCCAAGCCGCTGGACCTCACGCTGACCGTCTCCCGCCCCGCCGCAGGCAGCGCCCCCGCCGATGCGCTGGACGCCGCTCTCGCGATCATCACACGCGACGGGCTGCTCGGCCCCCGCCTGCGCTTTGTCGCCGTGGCTGAGGACGCCGACCTCCGCCTGATGCACCTGCCCGACAGCGCCCGCCCCGACGCGCTCTGGCTTCTGCCCAATAGCGCGCTCAGCGCAGACGCCCTGCAACGTCAGCCCTCTATCTCCACTCAGGACAAAACCGCACTGGAACTGGCCGACGCGCTCAGCGAAACCCTGGCCCAGATCGCCAAAGCCACCAACCTCATGCGCCTTGGTGCCACCACCGCCGGCTCCACCATAGAGGTCGAAGCCCAGCTGACCACCGCCCGTTTCGATCCGGATCTGGAAGAGGTGATCGAGACCAGCCGCGTCCTACCCGCCCAACACACCGTGCCCCGCATGATCCCCAACGATGTGATCGGCCTCAACCTGCACAACCCGACAGACAAGCCAGTGGATTTCAACATCCTCTACGTTGGTGCAGATTACGCCATCACCTTCATGGGCAATGGACGCCTGCAACCGGGCGACCGACTGCAAGAGGATTTCGTGCTGGTCACCGACGAAAGCTTTGGCCGCGACCGAATGGTTGTGATCGTCACCCCCGCTGCCAAACAAACCACGATCGAGGATCTCTCTTTCCTGGAACAAAGCCCCGTCACCCGCACCCGCGCCGCCCCCGCGGCCCCTGCCGAAGGCCTGCGCGGTCTGCTGGATGAGGCCGGCTTCGGCCAGACCACCCGCGCCGCTATCAGTCTCTCCAAACGCAAAAAACAGGCGGTCCCAACCCCGCTGTTCCTGCAGTTCGACATCGACACAATCCCCGCCACAGCGACGCCACAAAACAACTGATCCAAAAATCCGCAGAAAAATCTGCCCGCCCCCAAACCTTGGCACGGCGCTTGCTTAAATCTCTGCAGCACAGGTTGCCACACAGGGCAGACGGACCACAGCTTGGTCCCTCCGTCTTACTCTCCTACCTCTAGGAGGGGACATGTTGGGCTCGCTTAGCCTCGTGGGCAACCGGGTGCTTGCATCGTTCTGGGGTGCATATTTAGGGGTCTCCTCGGCCTGGCCTGCCTGATCAGGCCGGGGAGATCACTTTCCCGCCTTCCTGCCCTTCTTCTTGGTCCCAATATCCTGGGTGAATTGGCCCCAAGGGGCCAAGAGGGCAACGCCCTCCCGCCCCGATCCACATCGCTGTGACCACCATCGGAACATCTCGTTCCGATGCCAGCCCCGCCGTTCCCGCAAATCTGCCTTCGCCCCGCATTTCCGCAATGGACGCGGCCCCGCGCTGCGCCAATATCGCGGCCCGACCCTTCTGCAAACGGACGCGCCTATGACCTCCTACGCCCTCACCGTGCATTGCCCCTCCACCCGTGGGGTGGTCGCCGCCATTGCCAATTTCCTGGCCGATCACGGCTGCAACCTCACCGACAGCGCGCAGTTTGATGATGCTGAGACCGGCGCGTTTTTCATGCGGGTCAGCTTTCGCAGCGAAGAGGGGGCGACACTGGACCAACTGCAGTCTGCCTTCGCCGCCGTGGCCACCCCGTTTGACATGCGTTTTGCCTTCCATGACGAGACCGAGAAGATGAAGGTCGTTCTTATGGTTTCACGCTTTGGCCATTGCCTGAACGATCTGCTATACCGCTGGCGTATTGGTGCGCTGCCGATTGACATCGTTGCGGTGATCTCCAACCATCTGGACTACCAGAAACTGGTGGTGAACCACGACATCCCATTCCACTACATCAAGGTCACCAAAGCCAACAAACCAGAGGCCGAAGCGGCGCAGATGGCGGTGATCGCGGACAGCGGCGCCGAATTGGTGGTGCTGGCGCGCTACATGCAGGTGCTCTCGGATGAGATGTGTCAGAAAATGTCCGGCCGCATCATCAACATCCACCACTCGTTCCTGCCTTCATTCAAAGGAGCGAATCCTTACAAACAGGCGTTTCAGCGGGGTGTGAAACTGATCGGGGCCACCTCGCATTACGTCACCGCCGACCTTGATGAAGGGCCAATCATCGAACAGGATATCATCCGCGTCACCCATGCCCAAAGCGCTGAGGATTACGTCAGCCTGGGCCGCGACGTCGAAAGCCAGGTGCTGGCCCGCGCCATCCACGCCCATATCCACCACCGGGTTTTTCTGAACGGCAACAAAACCGTGGTTTTCCCCGCCAGCCCGGGCAGCCATGCCTCGGAACGGATGGGCTGAGACCGCGCACTTCGGCGCATTTTGACGCGGCTGTCGGAAAAACAGAGGGGTTGATTGACACTGCCGATTGACCCCGCGCGCGCCCGTTGCCACATCTGCCGCAGGGAGGCCAATTACGGCCCAAAGGAACGCGCCATGATCCGTCACATCGTCTTTTTCACCGCCCGTGATCCCAAAGACCGCGAAACCGTCTACGAAGGCCTGCGCCTGTTGGAACAGACCCAGCACGCGCGCCATTTTGAGATTGGCCGCAACATCAAGACCGATCAGCTGCAGGGCGACATGCCCGATTTTGTGGTCTATGGCGAATTTGAAGATGAGGCCCAGATGGCCGCGTTCAAAGCCGACCCGCTCTACCAACGCTCGATCGAGATTGTCCGCCCCCTACGCGACATGCGGCTGGCGGCGGATTTCCTGACCGACGCGGCCTAGGCCCAGTCAAGCCCAGTCAAGCCCGATTACGCAGCCGTCACGCATAGGTGCGGCGCACGGCCTTGTGGTCCATCACCTTATTAACCAGCCGCATCATCGGCAGCGTGCCGCCCAGTCGCAACACCGGTGTGGTCTGGCGCTCCAGCCAGGCCTCCTGCCGATACATGTTGCGGCCTTTGAAGTCGGGATCATCATATTGCGCCGCCCAGGCGATCAGCCGTTCGTAGCCCACACACATGTCGCCGCCGGGCAGGATGCGGCGCCCGTGGTCTTCGCGTTCGCGGCGCATCAAACGGTCCATCCGGATCGGCGTTGGCACCATCAGGAACACAATCAGGTCCGCCTCAGCGATCAGATCCTCCCCCCAGCCTTCGACGCAGCCGCTCAAAACCCAGCCCCCTGCCCCCGTTTGTTGGGCCAGCAGATTGCGGCGATCGTCTTTGCTGCGTTTCGTCACAAAGGGCGGCACGGCTTCGCACCAATAGCCATCATCCACATCGGCATGTGAGACGTGCAGCCGCTGCGCAAGTGCGCGCCCAAGGCTGCTGACACCGGTTCCAGCCGCGCCCGTGATATAAATCCGGCGCGTCATGTTTCCTCCCGTCCTGTCGACATAGTGTGAGGCAGCGGGCTGACCAGATCAACGATTCTATTATTAAGAAACCGTTAACACAGCAACCAACCCTATAGTTGTGCGCGCCCCGCTAGTTCCGGTTCCGCCCGTCCAGCCCCATGCCGCGCCCAATGATCTCGCGCATGATTTCCGAGGTCCCTGCGTAAATCCGGCTGATCCGCGCATCTGCATAAAGCCGAGAGATTTCATACTCTTCCATATAGCCCGCACCGCCAAAAAGCTGCAGACAGCCATCCACAACGCGCCCCTCCACCTCGGACGAAAACAGCTTCGCCTCTGCCGCCAGTTCCGCGGTCAGCTGCCCGCCCAGATGCGCCATCGCACATTGATCCACCAGCGCCTGCGCCGCATCCACCTCGGTGCGCAGGCTGGCCAGTTGAAACCTTGTGTTCTGGAACATCCCAATCGCCTGCCCAAAGGCGCGGCGCTCCTGCACATAGTCCAATGTGATCGCCAAGGCCCGCTCTGCCCGCGCCACAAAACCCGCCGCCCCGATCAGCCGCTCCTCGGCCAGATTGGTCATCATCATCTTGAACCCCTTGGCGGGATCCCCCAACACATGGGTCTTGGGCACTTTCACATCGTCAAAAAACAGCTCCGCCGTGTCCTGCGATTTCAGCCCCAGCTTCTGCAACGGCTGGCCGCGACGGAACCCTTCCATCCCCGCCTCAACCAGAAACAGGCCAATCTCATGCCCAGGACCAGTACGTGCTGCCACCACCACCAGCCCCGCCAGCAAGCCGTTGGAAATATAGGTTTTAGATCCATTAAGCAGCCAGTGATCGCCCTTATCCTCGGCCCGGGTGCGGATTGCAGCCAGATCCGATCCGGTGCCGGGTTCGGTCATGGCAATCGCCAGAATTGTCTCGCCAGAGACCACGCCAGGCAGGAACCGCGCCTGTTGGGCGGGGCTGGCAAATTTCTGCAGGTACGGCCCGACAATCCGGTTGTGCAGCGCGATGAAAAACCCCGGTTCCCGCGGGTTCAACTCTTCGGTCAGGATCATGTCGTAGCGAATGTCATCGAGCCCCAGCCCGCCGTGCTCCTCTGCCGCAAAGGGGCATAGAAACCCCTGCGCACCCGCCTGTCGCCAGACCTCTGCCGACACCGATCCCGCCGCCCGCCAAGCCGCACCATGCGGGAAGACCTCGGCCTCGGCCCAGCGGCGCACCGCGTCGCGAAACTGGTGATGTTCCGGTTCAAAAATCAGACGTGGCAACATGAGTGCTCTCCCTCGCAATTCCTCAGGCCGCACGCAAAAGGGCGGCCCCGCGGACCGCCCTCCTCGACCAAACCCGCAGGCTCAGATCATTCGATGGTCTGGATCAGTTTCCAAGACCCGTTCTCCACAACCGAGACAAAAACGCTGCGTCCTGCCACGTGGTTGTCCCCGCTCATCGCCACCGGATAGCCGGAAATCACGTCCTGAAACGCCAGCCCTTCCATCGCCGCGATGAACCCGTCGCGGGTCAGGTCCGGGCCAGCCGCTTCCAGTCCGCGCACCAAAAGCTCGGCCGCAGACCGACCCAGCAATGCGCCGGAGCCGGGGAACTTCTCACCGGTGGCTTCGGTATAGGCTTTCACCCAGCCACCCACTTCCGGCGTAGCCAGACGGGCCTCCAGATCCTGCCAGCCCGCGCCCGCATAAACGCCGCCCATGACACCCTGCGCCGCCAGACCTTTGGCCACAACCGTGTGGAAACCGGCCGATGACAGCACAAATTTCATGTCGCTCATGCCCAGCTTGTTGGCCGTGGCGATCACGTTGATCGTCTGGCTGACACCCAGCGCCAAGCCCACGGTGTCACAGCCGCCATCCTTGATCTTGCCCAGCGCACCGGCGAAATCGGTTTCATCCGGTTTGTGTTTGGTTTCAACACCATACGCCGTTCCCGAGGCCGCCGCCCCGGCCTGAAGCCCCTCTTTGATCTCGATCCCGAAATCGGTGGGCAGATACATCAGACAGAAGGTTTTCGAGCCCTGCTCTGCCGCCATATATTCCGTGGTGGCCTGCACCCCATCGAAATAAGAGGAGGTGCCGGCAAACTTCCACGGTTCAAACGGTTCCACCATCTGCCGCGCGGCGGTCAGCGGGCTGACATTGGGCACGCCTTTTGGCCCCATCAGCTTGAACATCGCCAGATTGTGCGGCGTACCAAGGTTCAGGAGCATGGCAAAAACCTGATCGCGGTTCACCAGCTTGTTGGCCGCCTGCACCGCCTTGGGCACCTGATAGCCGTGATCCTCAACGATGTAGGTGATCTTGCGCCCGTGGACGCCGCCTGCGGCATTGACCTCATCAAAATAGAGGTTTGCCGCCTTGACCGCAGGCACCGAGAAGGGGGCGAAAATCCCCGAGAGGTCATGCGCCCCGCCGATCTTGATCTCATCGGCGCTGACACCCATTTCCGCCTGCGCGCCCGTCGCCGCCAGCGCCAGTGCCGCCGCTTTGGCCAGTAACTTCCAAGTCTTCATGGTCTTTCCTCCCTGTCGCTCCACACAGCCTGCCGCCGCACGGTCGTTGGTTAATACATGTCGTCAATCAGCGCCGCGTGGCGCTGGTTCACCTGGTTCCTCTTCAATTTCATCGTCGGGGTCAGCTCTTCGTCCTCTGCAGTCAGCAGAATATCGATTAGCCGGAAATCCTTGATCTGTTCCACCTGGGCAAAATCAGCGTTCACCTCTTTCACCAAGGCCCCGATCAAATCCAACACCTCAGGCGCACGGGTGAGTGAGGCAAAGTCCGAAAACGGGATCTGCCGGTCCTGCGCAAAGCGTTCGACATTTTCCTGATCGATCATGATCAGGCAGGTCAGGAACTTGCGCCGATCCCCGATCACCACCGCATCCGAGACATAGGGCGAAAATTTCAACCGGCTCTCGATCTCGGCCGGGGTGACGTTCTTGCCGCCTGCTGTGATGATGATGTCTTTCAGCCGCCCGGTGATCACCAGCCGCCCCTGATTGGTCAGCCGTCCCATATCTCCGGTGCGCAGCCAGCCGTCATCGGTAAAGGTCTCTGCCGTCTTTTCCGGTTTGTTCCAGTAACCGCCAAAGATCGCAGGCCCGTGCAGCTGCACTTCGCCATCCTCGGCAATCCGCGCCTGCAGGCCCGGCAGCAGGGCGCCGACGGTGCCCATGTGGTTGTCCTCCAACGTGTTGACCGAAGCCACACCGGAGGTTTCCGTCATCCCGAACCCTTCGCAAAGGTTCACCCCAATGGCGCTGAACCAGCGCAGCAACTCGGGGCTGATCGGCGCCGCTCCTGTGGCGCAACGGCGGGTGCGGGACAGGCCAATCAGGTCGCGCAGGTTGCGCAGCACCAAAAGGTCGGCAAGCGCATGGTTCAGCCGGTCCAAGCCGCTGTAAGCGCTGCCATCCTGCTCTGCCGCGACCCGTTTCATCCCCGCCGCCAAAGCCCAGTCAAAGGCCCGCGCACCCAGCCAGCCCGCCTCGGAGCGGAGGATGGAAATGCGGGAATAGATCTTCTCCCAGATCCGCGGCACGCCGGTGAAGGAATGCGGCGACACCTCGCGGAGGTTGTCAAAAACGGTTTCGGGGCTTTCGGCAAAATTCACTTTGCAGCCCACAAAAATAGGCAGTTCCACCGAAATTAGCCGCTCCAGCACATGACACAGTGGCAGAAAACACAACAGCTCATCGCCACCTTCAAACCGCAATGTTTCGCGGCTGGCGTTCATCTGGAACAGCACGTTGCGATGGGTAATCACCGCGCCTTTGGGCGGGCCGGTGGTGCCGGAGGTATAGATCAGCATCCGCGGGTCGTCAGACTGCACCTGTTCCAACTCGGCCATGAACCGGTCGGGGTGGGCCGTGGCCTGTTCCAGCCCCAGCGCGATGAAGTCATCCCAGAACATCACCTGCGGGTCGGAAAACTCCGCCAGCCCATCGCGATCAAAGATAATGACCTTTTCCAGCTGCGGGATGGCGTCCCGCGCCTCCAGAAACTTGTCCAGCTGTTCATCATTTTCCAGAAACAGGAACCGCGCCCCAGAATCGTTCATCAGATAGGCCAGCTGGCTGGCGCTGTCGGTGGTGTAAACACCTGAGGGGATCCCGCCCATCGCGGCAATGCCCAGATCACAATAGAGCCATTCGCGGCGGTCTTCGCTGAGGATCTGCGCCACTTCCCCGCGCTGAAACCCCAGCGCCGCTAGCGCCAGACCCACCGCCCGCGCGCCCTCAAAATAGTCCTGCCAACTATAGGCCTGCCAGATGCCCAATGTCTTTTCGCGGTGGGCGATCTCACCACCCTGCGCCGCGCAGCGTTGCGCCCAGAGCGCCACAACCGTGTTGCAGCCCTCCACCGTGATCGGATCCTGTGTCGCACTCACCGCCATGTTTTGCGCCTCTTCCACCGTTTCTGGCCGCGTTGGCTGTCTTCCTGTTTGCCCAGATAGAACTCTTGAATATCGTCCGAGGCCTTCAGCGCAGCGCAGCTGTCGGCCATGACAATGCGCCCCATTTCAAGCACATAGCCCTTATGCGCCGTGTTCAGTGCCACATGGGCGTTTTGTTCCACCAGCAGCATGGTGACGCCCTGTTCGGCGTTCAGGCGTTTGATGATAGCAAAGATTTCCTGCGTCAGCAGCGGCGACAGGCCAAGGCTGGGTTCATCCAGCAACATCAGCTTGGGCCGCGCCATCAGCCCGCGCCCAATCGCCAGCATCTGCTGCTGCCCCCCCGATAGGAACCCCGCCGATTGCGCCCGTCGTTCCTTCAGGATCGGGAAGTAGCTGTAGACCAGCTCGATATCCTCGGCCACGCCGCCGCCCTTGCGGGCATAGGCGCCCATGCGCAGGTTTTCCTCCACACTCAGATAGGGGAACACCTCGCGGCCTTCCGGCACATGGGCCAGACCTTGGGCAACGATCCTATCCGGCTCCATCCCGTTCAACCGCTGGCCGTTGAAATCAATTGTACCCTTTTCGGCATCCATCAGCCCCGAGATGGTTTTCATCAGCGTTGTCTTGCCCGCCCCATTGGCGCCAAGGATGGTGACAATCTCGCCCTCGGTCACATCGATGGAGACCCCGCGCAGCGCCATGATAGCACCGTAAAAACTCTCGACGTTGCGCAATTCCAAGAGGTTCATGCCATCGCCCCCTCTGAAACATCGGTGCCCAGATAGGCGGCCTGCACCGTTGGGTCGCTCTGCACCTCCGCCGGTGTGCCCAGCGCCAGAGGTTTGCCATTGGCCACCGCCAGCACCCGGTCGCTGACCTGCGTCACCAGCCGCATGTCATGTTCCACCATCAAGACGCTCAGCCCCATGTCGCGGCGCATATCCTCGATCCAATAGGCAACGTCCTGACTTTCCTCCACCGACAGGCCAGAAGCCGGCTCATCCAGCAGGATCATCTTCGGCCCCATCGCCAGCGCGCGGCCGATCTCCACCACTTTGCGCACGCCATAGGGCAACCCGGCAATCATCTTGTCGCGGTAGGCTTCCAGCTCCAGAAACTCCATCACCTCCTCGACGTTCTGGCGATGCGCCCGTTCCTCGGCCCGTACCTTGGGCAGGAACAGCAGATCCTGCACCCAATTGGTGGCGCGGTGGCGATGCCGCCCCATCAGCAGGTTGTCCAGCACCGTGGAGTGGTCAAACAGCTCAATGTTCTGAAATGTCCTCGCAATCCCCATACCCGCCACATCATGCGCCGACAGTTTCGTCAGCTCAGCGCCATCAAACCGGATGGTTCCACGGGTCGGCTCATAGAAGCGTGAGATCAGGTTGAAGATCGTCGATTTCCCCGCGCCGTTGGGGCCGATGATCGAAAATACCTCGCCCTCTTCCACGTCGAAGGACACCCCGTCCACCGCCTTCACCCCACCGAAATGCACGGCCAGATCAGTAACCTCCAGAAGGCTCATTTGCTGCGCTCCGTCTTGAGGTAGGTTTTCTGGCGGCGGAACATGTCGCGTCGCGCCAGCGGGAACAGCTGCACATAGGCGCGGAACTTCAGCCAGCGGCCATAAAGCCCGTTCGGCTCATAGATGATGAACCCCACCAGAATGACCGAGAAGATCAGCGTATCCAGCCCCGGTATCCCGCCCAGATCAATGCCCACCGTGGCGTTCAGCCCATCGCGCAGGATGGCAATTAACTGCGGCACGGCGGTGATCAGGATCGCGCCGAAAAACGCACCCTGGATAAAGCCCAGCCCGCCGATGGTGACCACCAGCAGCAGGTTGATTGAGATGAAGATCGAAAACAGCTCGTAGTTAAAAAAGCTGATGTAATGGCCCATCAATGCCCCGGCGAGGCCAGTGACCCCGCAGGAGAGACCAAAGGCCAGCGCCTTGGTGCGGGTGACATTGATGCCCAGCGCCCGCGCCGAAACCTCACTGTCGCGCACCGCCAGAAAGCTACGGCCCGTCGGACTGCGCAGCACATTGGCATAGGCCCAGGTGGTCAGCGCCACGATGACCAGCACCAGCCAGTAGAAATTGTTGAGGCTGGCGTAGCGGTCAAAATCGATCCCAAAGAGCGTGATTGAGGGCGCAAAGATGCCGCCCACACCGCCGGTGACAGGTTCCAGAATGATGATCATCTCTTCGATGATGACAAACAGCGCCAGCGTGGCAATCGCCAGATAGATCCCCGACATACGCACCGCCGGAATGGCCACAATCGCGCCGAAACACCCTGCCGCCAGACCCGCCAGCGGAAAGGCGATGATCCACGGCACGCCCGCGTTCATCAGCCCCGCATCGACATAGGCCCCGATGGCCATAAATCCGGCATGGCCCAAAGACACCTGACCGGAATGACCCACCAGCAGCATCAGCCCCAGCCCCGCAAGGGACCAGATCAACGTGTTTGTGGCCTCGGCCAGATAGTATTCGCCCACCAGAAACGGCAGTAGCGCCAGCAGCCCCAGTAGAACAGCGATCTTGCCACGTTCCCACCAGTCGGGGTGCAGGTCGATGTCCTTGTCATAGCTTGTTTTAAACACCGCCCGCATGGTTCAGACCTTCTTGGCGTGGATCTGTGCGAACAGCCCGCCGGGGCGGGTGGTCAGCACGATCAGCATCAGGATATAGGGGCTCATCTGGCTAAAGCCCGACGGCAGGTAGCGGGCTGCGATGGGTTCGACCACGCCGATCAGCAGGCCGCCCATCAATGCACCGGGCAGGCTGCCGAAACCGCCGATCACAGCGGCGGCAAAGGCTTTGATGCCCAGCAGGCCAATATTGGGATCGATTGTCCCCTTGGAGGCATAAAGCACCCCCGCAATGGTCGCCACCACACCGGACAGCGCCCAGATCATCGAATTGATCCGCCGCACCGGTACGCCCACGATATAGGCGGCCATCTGGTTCTGCGAGGCGGCCTGCGCGGCCAGTCCCAGCTTGGTCCGGCTGAAAAACAGCCACAGGCCAAGGGTCAGCGCCGCGGTCACAAGAATGGTGAGGATGTCTTCATAGCCCAGCACCAGCCCGCCAAGTTTGACATGTTTGCCAGCAAAGGGCGTTTCCAGCACCAAGGGGGTGAAGCCCCAGATCGATCCGGCCACAAACCGCAGCACAAATCCCAGGGCAATGGTTAGGATCACCAGCGCAAACTGCGGCTGGCCAAAGATGCGCCGCACCACAAAGCGGTCGATGCCATAGCCGACCCCGCCCATCGCCGCGCAGGCCAGCAGGATGCCGGGGAAAAACGGCAGCGCCCAATAGTCCTGATTGACCATGCCCAGCGCCACAAAGGCCCCCAGCATCATCATATCGCCTTGGGCAAAGTTAACGCCTTCGCTGGCTTTGTAGATCAGCACAAACCCCAGCGCGACAAGGCCATAAACACAGCCCGAGGCGATGCCCCCAACGATCAGCTGGATCAGCTCCATCCGGCACCTCCGTGTGTTCGGCGGAGCGGACGGCCCACGGAAAGCGGCTTGGGCAGCGGCCTGGGTTGGGGCCGCAAGAAACCGGATAGCGCCCTGAATGAACAATCGTTTTGCAGGAATTGCCAATTGGCAATTCCCGAATAGGTGGCCTTCATGCAGTCTCCTCCCCAGACCTTATGAACGCAATATCCCGCCAGCAAAGCACGGGGTTTTACGACCTGTCAAAGGTTTTATCCTCTGCTGTCGGTTGTGTTTTGGACCCAAGGTCACATCGGGTTTACCTGTGAAACCGCTTGACCGGCCGCGCGGGGAAAGCCCAAAAGTTAACGTAACTTAGGGAGAGGTCAGGCGCATGAGCGACGCAGGCGGCGGTCCGCTGGAGGGATTGCAGGTTGTAGAGATGGAGGGGCTGGGCCCCTGCCCATTGGCCGGTCAGCTGCTGGCCGATCTGGGGGCTGCGGTCACGGTGATCACCCGCCGCTCTGGCCCACAGGACAAAACGGACATCAACAACCGGGGCAAACGCTCGGTCGCGTTGAACGTGAAACATCCCGAAGGCCTGAAGGCGGCGCAGGCCATTGTGGCACGGGCCGACATTCTGATCGAAGGCTTCCGCCCCGGCGTGATGGAACGGATGGGGCTGGGGCCATCGGACTGCCATGCCTTCAACCCCGGTCTGATCTTTGGCCGCATGACCGGCTGGGGGCAGGACGGGCCGATGGCGCAGATGGCGGGGCATGACATCAACTATCTGGGCCTCACCGGTGTGTTAAACGCCATCGGCACTGCCGAGCGCCCGATCCCGCCGATGAACATCGCGGCCGATTATGGTGGGGGCACCATGTTTCTGTTGCTAGGGGTTCTGTCGGCGCTTTGGGAACGGCAACGCTCGGGTCGCGGGCAGGTTGTGGATGCGGCGATGGTGGACGGGGCACCGGCCTTGATGGCCTTGATCCATGCCATGATTGCGCGCGGTCAGTGGTCTGAACAGCGCGAGGCCAACTGGCTGGACGGTGGTGCACCGTTTTACCGGACCTATGAATGTGCCGATGGCAAACATATCGCGGTTGGCCCGCTGGAGCCGCAGTTCTTTGCCCTGCTGGTGGAGAAAGCCGGCCTGCCCGACGCCCATCGCAGCGATCAAAACGATCCCACCACCTGGGCGGCGCGACGGACGGATTACGCAGAGGTGTTTTGGCAGAAAACCCGCGCCGAATGGGAGGCGCTGTTTGATGGCACCGACGCCTGTGTGACGCCGGTGCTCAGCTGGTCCGAGGCCCCCGATCACCCCCATCTGAAATCCCGCGGCACATTGCAGGAGATTGCGGGCGTCACCCAAGCCGCCCCTGCCCCGCGGTTTGACCGCACCCCCGCGCCAGCCCTGCGCGCGCCCGAAGCCCCCGGAAGCGCCACCGAAGACGTGTTGCGTCAACTGGGTTACAGTGATGAGGCCCTCGCCGATCTGCGTGCGACGGGTGTCCTGACATGAGGTCCTGCCAATGAGTTTACCCACCCAATTGCAAAACCTGCGCCTGCCGCTGATCGGCAGCCCGCTGTTCATCATCTCGAACCCCGATCTGGTGATTGCCCAGTGCAAGGCGGGGATTGTCGGCTCTTTTCCGGCGCTCAATGCCCGCGAAGCGGAAGGCGACCCGATAGAGCTGGACCGCTGGCTGACCCGCATCACCGAAGAGCTGGACCGCCACAATCAGGCTAACCCCGACCAACCGGCCGCGCCTTATGCCGTGAACCAGATCGTGCATCGCTCCAACGCGCGGCTGGAGCGGGATCTGGAGATCTGCGTGAAACACAAGGTGCCGATCTGGATCACCTCGCTGGGCGCGCGGGTGGAGGTCAATGAGGCGGCGCATTCGGTGGGGGGGATCACCCTGCATGACGTGATCGACAACCGTTTTGCCAAGAAGGCGATTGAGAAAGGTGCAGATGGCCTGATCGCCGTGGCCGCGGGTGCCGGTGGTCATGCTGGCAGCCTGTCCCCCTTGGCGCTGATCCAGGAAATTCGCAGTTGGTTTCAGGGGCCGTTGTTCCTGTCGGGGGCCATTGCCACCGGCGACGCGGTGCTGGCGGCGCAGGCGATGGGGGCGGATGGCGGCTATATGGGATCGGCCTTTATTGCCACCGAAGAGGCCAATGCCGATCAACGCTACAAAGAGATGATCACCGAAAGCGGCGCGTCGGATATTGTCTATTCCAACCTGTTCACCGGAGTTTGGGGCAACTACCTGAAACCGTCTATCGCAGCGGCGGGAATGGATCCGGACAACCTGGAACGCTCGGACCCGACAACGATGAACTTTGGCGAGGGGCGCGAGAAACCGAAGAGCTGGAAGGAGATCTGGGGCTCGGGTCAGGGCATCGGCGCGGTGGAGGCGGTGGTGCCTGCCGCGCAGCTGATCGACCGAGTGGCGCGGGAATATGAGGCGGCGCTGAAACGGCTTCAGGCGCAGGCCACGCCCCATCTGTGGCATCCCGACGCCCCGTGATTCTGCGAGTTTCGCTGACAAATTGGAAAGACGAGAGAGGGGTCGCCTGCGGGGCGGCCCCTCATTTCTTTGCCCGCCTCACGAAGAAACAACCATGATTTACAGGACGAAGGGGCCTTGCGGGAGAATACTTCAAGCCTAAAAGATTTAAGCTTGAAATAAATCTGAACCGCGCTACCGTTAGGTTAACAACAGGTGCGACTTGCGCCACTGACAGACCTGCGGGAGGGAAATCCGTGAAAGTCATCTGCCTAGGGGGCGGCCCGGCCGGGCTCTATTTTGCAATCAGCATGAAACTGCGTGACCCCAGCCATGAGGTCACCGTGCTGGAGCGCAACCGTGCCAATGACACCTTTGGTTGGGGCGTTGTGCTGTCTGATGACGCGCTGGAGCGGATGCAGGGCAATGACCCGCAAAGCTGTGACGCGATCCGCGATCACTTTGCCTATTGGGATGACATTGCGGTGGAACACAACGGCGTGCGCACCGTGTCCGGTGGCCATGGCTTTGCCGGCATTGGCCGCAAGGCAATGCTGATCCTGTTGCAGGAACGCGCCCGCGAACTGGGTGTGGATCTGCGGTTTGAGACCGAGTTCAAGACGGCAGAGGAATACCGCCAAGATTACGATCTGGTGGTCGCCGCTGATGGTCTGAATTCGCGGGTGCGGACCGAATACCAAGACGTCTTCAAACCCGACATCGACAATCGCGAGTGCAAGTTCATCTGGCTGGGCACCCATCAGAAATTTGACGACGCCTTTACCTTCATTTTCGAGAAAACCGAACATGGCTGGCTCTGGGCGCATGTCTATCAGTTTGACGACAACACCGCGACGTTCATTGTCGAATGCCAGCAGGAGACCTGGGACAATTGGGGCTTTGAATCCATGTCCAAGGAAGAAACCGTTGAGACCTGCCGCAAGATCTTTGAGAAATACCTGGGTGGTCACGAGCTGATGTCGAACGCGGCGCATTTGCGCGGCTCGGCGGTGTGGATCAACTTCCCGCGGGTGAATTGCGAACAGTGGTATCATGAAAATGTGGTGCTGCTGGGCGATGCCTCGGCCACGGCGCATTTCTCGATCGGGTCTGGGTCGCGTCTGGCCTTTGACAGCGCCATTGCGCTGGCGGATTACGTCAACTCGGAACCGACGCTGGAAGGCGCTTTCAAACGCTATCAGGAAGAACGCCGTCTGGAAGTGTTGCGCCTGCAGTCTGCCGCGCGTAACTCATTGGAATGGTTTGAAGAAGTGGAACGATACCTGGATCAGCATCCGGTGCAGTTCAACTACAACCTGCTGACCCGGTCGCAGCGGATCAGCCATGAAAACCTGCGGCTGCGGGACCCTGAATGGCTGGCCGAGGCCGAACGCTGGTTCCAATCAGAGGCCGGCATGGATGCCGATGCGCCGGCGCGCAAACCGATGTTTGTGCCGTTCAAACTGCGCGATATGGAATTGGCGAACCGCATCGTGGTCTCCCCGATGGCGCAGTATAAGGCGGTGGAGGGCTGCCCAACCGATTGGCATTTTGTACATTACGCCGAACGCGCCAAGGGCGGCGCGGGGCTGGTTTACACCGAAATGACCTGCACCAGCGCCGATGGCCGGATCACCCCCGGTTGCCCCGGCCTCTATGCGCCGGAACATGAGGCGGCGTGGAAACGTCTGGTGGATTTTGTCCATGCGGAAACCGAGGCCAAGATCTGCTGTCAGATCGGCCATGCGGGCCGCAAGGGTTCAACGCAGGTAGGCTGGGAAGAGATGGATGCGCCGTTGCAGGACGGCAATTGGGATTTGGTTTCGGCCTCGGCCATTCCGTGGTCGGCAGGGAATGCAGCGCCGCGTGAGATCACCCGCGCCGAGATGGACCAGATCCGTGACGATTTTGTGCAGGCCACCGAAATGGCTGGGCGCTGTGGCTTTGACATGATCGAGCTGCACGCAGCACATGGCTATCTGATCTCCTCCTTCATCTCGCCCGCTTCGAACCAGCGCGGCGATGAATATGGTGGCAGTCTGGAGAACCGGATGCGCTACCCGCTGGAGGTGTTCAAGGCGATGCGCGCGGTCTGGCCTGAGGGCAAGCCGATGTCGGTGCGGATTTCGGCCAACGACTGGCTGGGCGAGGAGGGCGTCACCCCGCAGGAGGCGGTGGAGATCGCCCGTATGTTCCGCGAAGCCGGTGTGGATATTGTCGACGTCAGCGCCGGTCAAACCTCGGTCGAGGCGCAGCCGGTCTATGGTCGCATGTTCCAGACGCCGTTTTCCAACCGGATCCGCAACGACCTGCAGATCCCGACGATGGCGGTGGGCAACATTTATGAGACCGATCACGCCAACTCGATCCTGCTGGCGGGGCGTGCCGATCTGGTCTGTCTGGCCCGTCCGCATCTGAGCGATCCCTATTGGACGCTGCATGCGGCGGTGGAGATGGGGGATCAGCAGATCCACTGGCCTGCGCCTTACTATGCGGGGCGCGATCAGGCCTATCGTCTGGCGCAAAAGCAGCAGGAGATGATCCGCGTATGACCGATCTCAGCGGAAAACGGGTTCTGATCACCGGCGGCGGTAGCGGCGTCGGGGCCGATGTGGCGCGGGGCTTTGCGGCGGCGGGGGCCGAGGTGGTCATCACCGGCCGTCGTGCAAAGGCTTTGGGCAAGGTGGCTGAGGCCGAAGGCATTCGCGCCGTCAAAGCGGATGTGACCGATGAGGCCTCGGTTCAGGCGATGTTTGCTGCTGCGGGGCCGTGTGATGTGGTGATCGCCAATGCCGGTGCGGCGGATACGGCGCCGTTTGGCCGCACCACGCTGGAGCAGTGGAACGCCATGATGGCGGTCAACCTGACGGGCGTGTTCCTGACCTTACGCGAGGGATTGAACCAGTTTACGGGCTGGGGGCGATTGATTTCGGTCGCGTCGACGGCGGGGCTGAAGGGCTATGGTTATGTCAGCGCCTATACGGCTGCGAAACACGGTGTGGTCGGCATGACCCGCGCGGTGGCGCAGGAGGTGGCGAAGAAACCAGTGACAGTGAACGCGCTGTGCCCCGGCTTTCTGGACAGTGAAATGACCGACCGATCGGTGGCCAATATCATCGACAAGACCGGTATGGATGAAGCCGCGGCCCGCAAGGAGCTGGCCAAACACAACCCGCAGAAACGGCTGATCCAGCCCAGCGAAGTGACGGCGGCGGCGCTGTGGCTGTGTGGGCCGGGATCTGAGGGCATCAACGGGCAGGCGCTGCCCATTGCAGGGGGTGAGCTGTGAGCGAGAGTACGCTTGATACCTCCCACGATACGCCGCTGTCGCAACGTCGGCTGCGCACCTGGATCCGGCTGTTGCGGCTGACCCGCAGCACCGAAAACCACCTGCGGGAATTCCTGCGGGTGAACTATGACACCACCCTGCCCCGTTTCGACGTGGCCGCCGCCCTGCACCGCGAAGCCGCGCCCTTGAAGATGAGCGAGCTGAGCCAGCGTTTGCTGGTCTCAAACGGCAATGCCACCACGGTGGTCGAACGGTTGGAAAAGGACGGTTATGCCAGCCGCACCCCTTCGGCCGAGGATCGCCGTGTGGTGATGGTGGAGCTGACAGAAAAGGGCCGCGCCTGGTTTGAAGAACTGGCCGCCGCCCATGAAGCCGAGGTCGACAAGCTGTTCGCCAGCCTCGGTCATGGCAAACTCGATACAATCCGCAAAATGCTGCATCATCTGGAAGGATCCCAAGATGACAAAAATGGCTGACCTGAGCCCCGAACACTTTATCTGGGAATGGAAAGACCGGATCGCCACGATCCGCCTGAACCGCCCCGACCGCAAGAACCCGCTGACCTTCGACAGCTATGCAGAGCTGCGCGATACCTTCCGCGCCATGGTCTATGCCGAGGATGTGGACGTGGTGATTTTTGCCTCCAACGGCGGCAATTTCTGTTCGGGCGGGGATGTGCATGACATCATCGGCCCGCTGGTTGACATGGATATGAAGGACCTCTTGGCCTTCACCCGTATGACCGGTGATCTGGTCAAGGCGATGATCGGCTGCGGCAAGCCGATTATTGCCGCCGTGGATGGCGTCTGCGTCGGTGCCGGAGCCATCATCGCCATGTCGTCTGACCTGCGGTTGGCAACGCCTGAGGCCAAATGTGGCTTCCTCTTCACCCGTGTGGGTCTGGCGGGCTGCGATATGGGGGCCTGCGCCATGCTGCCCCGGATCATTGGTCAGGGCCGCGCGGCAGAACTGCTTTACACCGGGCGCACGATGAGTGCCACCGAGGGCGAGCGTTGGGGGTTCTGGAACAATCTGCATGACGCTGAGGCGCTGGAAGCTGAGGCCGTGAAACTGGCGCAGCGTCTGGCAGCGGGGCCGACCTTTGCCCACGGGATCACCAAGACGCAGCTGAACCAGGAATGGAACATGGGTCTGGATCAGGCGATCGAGGCCGAGGCGCAGGCACAGGCGATCTGCATGCAGACAACTGATTTCGAACGGGCCTACCGCGCCTTTGTGGCGAAAGAAAAACCTGTGTTTGAGGGCAACTGATGGCGGATAAATCCTTCCTCTCCTGGCCGTTTTTTGACGCAGCGCACGGTGAACGGGCGGCGGCGCTGGATGTCTGGGCGGCCGAGACGCTGGGCAGCATTGACCACAGTGACACCGATGCCGCCTGCCGCGCGCTGGTGGCAAAACTGGGCGCGGGTGGATGGTTGCAGCATTCCGGTGCCGAAGGGGATGACAGGCTGGATGTACGCACCCTTTGCCTGATCCGCGAAACATTGGCGCGGCATGACGGGCTGGCCGATTTTGCCTTTGCGATGCAGGGGCTTGGCACGGGGGCCATTTCGCTTTTTGGCACCGAAGAACAGAAATCCCACTGGCTACCACTCACGCGGTCGGGGCAGGCGATTTCCGCTTTTGCCCTGACCGAACCTCAGTCGGGATCGGACGTGGCCAATTCCACCATGACGGCCGTGCGGGATGGGGAGGACTATATCCTCAACGGTGAAAAGACCTGGATTTCAAACGGTGGCATTGCGGACGTTTACACGCTTTTCGCCCGCACCGGAGAGGCACCGGGGGCGAAGGGGCTGTCGGCCTTCATCGTGCCTGCGGGTCTGCCCGGCTTTGAGGTGGTGGAGCGGTTGGAAACCATCGCACCGCATCCGCTGGCGACGCTGCGGTTCACCGATTGCCGCATTCCGGCCAGCGCCATGATCGGCGCGCCGGGGGCGGGGTTCAAAATTGCCATGTCGGTGCTGGATGTGTTCCGCTCGACCGTGGCAGCGGCGGCCTTGGGCTTTGCCCGTCGGGCATTGGATGAGGCCTTGAGCCGTGTCCAGACCCGTGAGGTGCAGGGCGCGCCACTGTTTGAATTGCAGATGGTGCAGGGCCACATCGCCGATATGGCGCTGGAGGTTGATGCCGCTGCCCTGCTGGTCTACCGCGCCGCCTGGGCCAAAGACATGGGCGCCCCGCGTGTCACCCGCGAGGCGGCGATGGCGAAACTGTTTGCCACCGATCAGGCACAGCAGATCATCGACCGCGCCGTGCAGCTGCATGGCGGCGACGGGGTGAAATCCGGCGAGACCGTCGAGAAACTTTACAGAGAGATCAGAGCGTTGCGCATCTATGAGGGAGCATCAGATGTGCAGCGTGTGGTCATTGCCAGACAGGCGATGGCCAATCATTTGGGAGGATGAGCCATGTTGGGACCAAGCGCCCACATCGATACTTTTGCCCGCGACGGGCTGCCGCCACAGGAGGAATGGCCGCAGTTTCTGTTGGAGGGCTTTGATTACCCTGAGCACTTGAACGCCGGGGTGGAGCTGACCGATGCGATGGTGGCCAAAGGCTTTGGCGATCATACCGCGCTGATCGGCAACGGGCGGCGCCGCACCTACAAGGAGTTAACCGACTGGACCAACCGGCTGGCCCATGTACTGGTCGAGGATCTGGGGGTGAAGCCCGGCAACCGGGTGCTGATCCGTTCGGCCAACAATCCGGCAATGGTGGCCTGCTGGCTGGCGGCAACCAAAGTGGGGGCTGTGGTGGTCAACACCATGCCGATGCTGCGGGCGGTGGAACTGGGCAAGATCGTCGATAAGGCTGAAATCACCCATGCGCTCTGCGATACACGGTTGAAGGATGAACTGGTGGCCTGCGCCAAGGAGAGCCGGTTCCTGAAAACCGTTGTGGGTTTTGACGGCACTTCCAACCACGACGCCGAGCTGGACCGGTTGGCGCTGGAAAAACCGGTGCAGTTTGACGCTGTTGAAACGGGGCGGGATGATGTGGCGCTCTTGGGCTTTACCTCGGGCACCACGGGGGAACCGAAGGCGACGATGCATTTCCACCGGGATTTGCTGATCATCGCCGATGGCTATGCCCGCGAGGTTCTGGGCGTGACGCCAGAGGATATCTTTGTCGGCTCGCCACCTTTGGCCTTTACCTTTGGCCTTGGTGGACTGGCGATTTTCCCGCTGCGGTTTGGCGCGGCGGCGACCCTGCTGGAAAATGCCTCCCCGCCGAATATGATTGAGATCATTGAGAAATATAGGGCGACGGTCTGTTTCACTGCGCCCACAGCCTACCGGGTGATGTTGCAGGCGATGGAGGAAGGTGCGGACCTCAGCTCGCTCCGGGCGGCGGTGTCGGCGGGGGAAACGCTGCCCGCCCCGATCTATACCGAGTGGCAGGAGAAGACCGGCAAACCAATGCTGGACGGCATCGGCGCAACCGAGATGCTGCATATCTTTGTCACCAACCGGTTTGACGATCACCAGCCCGCTTGTACGGGGCGTCCGGTGACAGGCTATCAGGCCAAGGTGGTGGATGACGCGATGAATGAGGTGGCAGATGGCGAGGTGGGCCGTCTGGCGGTGCGCGGCCCAACGGGCTGCCGCTATCTGAACGATGACCGGCAGGGCAAATATGTCCGCGACGGCTGGAACATCACCGGCGACAGTTTCACCCGCGACGCCGACGGCTACTTCCATTTTGCCGCGCGCAATGACGACATGATCATCTCTTCCGGCTACAACATTGCCGGCCCCGAAGTGGAGGCGGCGCTGCTGTCCCATGCGGCGGTCTGCGAATGTGGCGTGGTCGGTGCACCGGATGCGGAGCGTGGCCATATCGTGGAGGCTCATGTGGTGCTGAACGAGGGGTTTAAGGCTGATGAGGAGACGGCCAAAGCCCTGCAGGACCATGTGAAGGCGGTGATTGCACCGTTCAAATATCCCCGCAGCGTGCAGTTCCGCGACGCCCTGCCAAAAACGGCCACGGGCAAGATCCAGCGGTTCCAGCTGCGTGCAGAAAGTGAGAGGTAGCAAGACCAATTCAGAAATATCGTTCCCAAACAGCGCCCTAGAGTAGTTGGCAGCGACAATAAGCTTGACTTCTCTTGGGAGGGGCGAAGGGTGGAAGCGTGAGTTTCAAAAGCAATAGCAAAGACTAAACGGGAGGATCCAACAATGAAATTCAAGTCTCTGGTCATGGCCGCGTCCATGGCAGCAATGGCCGCCGCCGGTGCGGTACAGGCCGAAGGTGTGAAGGTCGGAATGATCACCACCCTCTCCGGCGGTGGCGCCGGTCTGGGCATCGACGTGCGTGACGGCTTTATGCTGGCGGTGAACCAAGCGGGCCGCAGCGATCTGGAAGTGGTGATCGAGGATGACCAGCGCAAACCGGATATCGCGGTGCAGCTGGCCGACAAGATGATCCAGTCCGAAAAGGTGGACGTGATGACCGGTATCATCTGGTCGAACCTTGCAATGGCTGTGGTGCCTGCCGCGACCGCGCAGGGCAAGATCTACCTGTCGCCCAACGCAGGTCCGTCGCCGCTGGCCGGCAAAGGCTGCCACCAGAACTACTTCAACGTGGCCTGGCAGAACGACAACCTACACGAAGCCGCCGGGGCCTTTGCCAATGGCGATGGTCTGAAGAATAGCTTCATTCTGGCGCCGAACTATCCGGCGGGCAAAGACGCGCTGACCGGCTACAAACGCTTCTACGAAGGCGATCTGGCGGGCGAAGTTTACACCAAACTGGGCCAGACCGACTATGCGGCTGAAATCGCGCAGATCCGGGCCTCGGGTGCCGACAGCGTCTATTTCTTCCTGCCCGGCGGCATGGGGATTTCCTTCCTCAAGCAATATGCCGACAGCGGTGTGGACCTGCCGGTAGTGGGTCCTGCCTTCTCGTTTGATCAGGGTATCCTGCAGGCGGTGGGTGACGCGGCGCTGGGTGTGAAGAACACCAGCCAGTGGAACAAGGACATCGACAATGCGGCCAACGCGGCCTTTGTCGCCTCGTTCCAGGAAGCCTATGGTCGTCTGCCGTCGCTTTACGCAAGCCAGGGCTTTGACACCGCCAACCTGCTGATTTCGGCGATGGATAAGGCTGACATCAAAGACGGTGATGCCTTCCGCGCAGCGCTGAAAGCGGCGGAGTTTGACTCGGTCCGGGGTGATTTCAAATTTGGTGCAAACAACCACCCGATCCAGAACATCTATGTTCGTGAAGTGATCAAAGAGGGTGACGTCTACACCAACAAGATCATCGCCACCGGTCTGTCTGACCACGCGGACGCCTATGCGGCTGACTGCAAAATGTAAGTCCTAAGCGGGTCGCCCCCCGAACCGCGGGCGGGCGCCCCCATCTCTTAGCAAGAAAACTCTCATGTCCATCATCCTACTCATCGAACAGGCGCTGAACGGCCTACAGTTTGGCGTGATGCTCTTCCTTATGGCTGCCGGTCTGACGCTGATCTTCGGCGTTATGGGGCTGATCAATCTGGCGCATGGCTCGCTCTACATGGTTGGGGCCTTTGCCGCCGCTGCCACTGCTGCGGCCACGGGATCCTTCCTGCTGGCGCTGGTGGCAAGCCTTGTCTTTGCGGCCTTTGCCGGCGTCATCGTGGAAACCGTGGTGATCCGACGGCTTTATGACCGCGATCATCTGGACCAAGTTCTGGCGACCTTTGCCCTTGTGCTGATGTTTTCCGAAGGCACCCGCTGGGCCTTTGGATCCTTCCCGCTGTTTCTGGACAAGCCCGAGTGGCTGTCGGGCACGGTGATGCTGCCTTTCGGGATCGAATATTCGCTCTACCGTCTGACCATCATTCTGGTGGGTCTGGCTGTAGCGGCGGGTCTGTTCTGGATGATTGCACGCACCCGTATCGGCATCCGTATCCGCGCCGGTGAAAACGACCGCGAGATGATTGCGGCCTTGGGTGTGAATATCTCGATGCTTTACACGCTGGTGTTTGCCCTTGGCGCAGCATTGGCCGGATTTGCCGGAGCGCTGATCGGCGCGATCCAATCGGTGCAGGTGGGCATGGGCGAGCCGGTGCTGATCCTGGCCTTTGTGGTCATCGTGATCGGCGGCATCGGATCGATCAAAGGGGCCTTTTTAGGCGCCATTCTGGTGGGCATGACCGACACATTGGGCCGTCAGCTGCTGCCGATGTTCTTTGGCCTTTTCATGGAGCCAGCCGCCGCCACCTCCACCGGGGCCTCACTGGCCTCGATGGCGATCTATCTGTTGATGGCGGGCGTGTTGCTGTTCCGTCCCAAAGGCCTGTTCGGAGGGGCATGAGATGAAACGTGAAACCCTTTTGAACCTTGGCCTGATGGCGGCGTTGCTGGCCTTCCCGCTGTGGGCCTATCAGGCGGATGAGCCGTTTCTGATCACGCTGACAACCCGCGCGGTGATCTTTGCCATTGCCGGTGTGGGGCTGAACTTTGCCCTTGGTTTTGGCGGGTTGGTCAGCTTTGGCCATGCGGCGTTCTTCGGGCTGGGCGGCTATGCGATGGGCATTCTGGCCTATCACGCGCAGACCTACACACCCCTGTTGGAGGCGCCTTTCCTGATCGAGGGCACCAAGTCGATGCCGGTGATCTGGCTGGTGGCGGTGGTGATTTCCGCAATCATGGCGCTGGCCATCGGCGCACTGTCGCTGCGCACCACCGGTGTTTACTTCATCATGATCACGCTGGCCTTTGCGCAGATGTTTTACTATTTCGCCAACTCCTGGCCGACCTATGGCGGCGAGGATGGGCTGTCGATCTACATCCGCAATGACTTCCCCGGTCTGAACACGATGGACCCGATCCAGTTCTACATGATCTGCTATGTCATCCTTGCGCTGGTGTTGGGTTTTGTCTGGGCCGCGGCCCGGTCGCCCTTTGGCCTGATGCTAGGGGCCGCACGTCAGAATGAGGAACGGGTGCAGGCCGTGGGGCAGACGCCGTATCGGCTGTATCTGGTGGCCTTCACCATTTCCGGGGCGATCACCGGCCTGGCGGGCGCATTGTTTGCCGATCTGAACCGGTTTGTCAGCCCGACGATGTTTGCCTGGAACATGTCCGGTGAGATCATGATCTTTGTCATCCTAGGCGGTGTGGGCCGAGTCTTTGGCCCTGTGGCCGGTGCGGCGCTGTTTATCCTGCTGGAGCATATGCTGGGCGGTCTGAGCGAGTTCTGGCACGTCTATCTGGGCGCAATTCTTCTGGGTGTGGTGCTGTTTGCCCGTGGCGGCCTTTACGGTCTGATTGCAGGACGGGAGGTGGCCCATGACTAAGCCGATCCTTGATGTCAAAGGCATCTCCAAAAGCTTTGGCGCGCTGAAGGCGTCCAACAACATCACGCTGGACCTGAAACCGGGGGAAATCCACGCGCTGATCGGGCCGAACGGGGCGGGCAAATCCACCCTGATCAAACAGATCGCCGGTGGGCTGACCCCGGATGAGGGATCCGTCTGGTTCGACGGGCGGGACGTCAGCGCCCTGTCCACCGCCGAACGCGCTCAAAAAGGTATGGGGCGGACGTTCCAGATTTCATCGCTGGCGATGGAATACACTGTGTTGCAGAACGTGGTTCTGGGCGCACAGGGTCATCGCGGTGACGTCTTTCGCTTTTTCCGTCCGGTGATGAAGGACAAGCAGCTGCTGGCCACTGCGCGCGACGCGCTGGCACAGGTCGGGCTGGAGGAGTTTGCCAATTTCCGCACCTCAGAACTGTCGCATGGCCAACGCCGCCAGCTGGAGGTCGCCGTGGCGCTGACCCTGTCGCCCAAGGCCTTCCTGATGGATGAGCCGATGGCCGGTCTGGGCGCGGAAGGCTCGCACCGGTTGATGGGGTTCCTTGGCGGGCTGCGTCAGCAGGCGCCGATCCTTCTGGTGGAACATGACATGGACGCGGTCTTTGCCCTCGCGGATCGTATTTCGGTGCTGGTCTACGGTGAAATCATCGCCACCGGCAGCGTTGATGAAATTCGCGGCAACGCTCAGGTGCGCAGCGCCTATCTTGGGGAGGAGGACGCATGAGCCTGCTGAAACTATCCCATATCTCTGCCTTCTATGGCCCCTCGCAAGCGCTGTTTGACGTGCATCTGGACGTCGAAGAAGGTCAGGTTGTGGCGCTGATGGGGCGCAACGGCATGGGCAAATCCACCACCGTGAAGGTGATCTGCCGGATGCTGAAAAACCGCGGCGGTGCTGTTGTGTTTGACGGTCAGGACATGGCCCGCCAGCCCTCGCATAAGGCAGCGCAGGCGGGCATTGGTCTGGTGCCGGAAGGCCGCCGTTGTTTTGCCCAGCTAACCGTTTATGAAAACCTGATTGCGGCGGCGCGCCCCGGCGAATGGGATTTCGCCAAGGTCTCAGAACTGTTCCCACGTTTGGCGGAACGGCGTGACCAGCAGGCCTCGTCCCTGTCGGGCGGCGAGCAGCAGATGCTGGCCATTGGCCGCGCGCTGATGACCAACCCCCGCCTGTTGATCCTGGATGAAGCGACCGAGGGGCTGGCCCCCGTGGTGCGGCAGGAAATCTGGGCCGCCATTGCCCGCCTCAAGGCCGAAACCGGTCTGGCCATCATCGTGATCGACAAATCCATCAAGGAGTTGGCCACGGTGGCGGACAAGGCGGTGATCCTTGAGAAAGGCAAATCGGTCTGGTCCGGCGACTTCACCGCGCTGACGCCAGAAATCACCGATCAGTATTTGGGGGTCTGAGGTGATGGCGTTCGACATGGTCCAAAAGGTGCTGTTCAAACACTGTGATCCGGCGGGGATTGTGTTTTATCCCCGCTATTTTGAAATGATCAACGACTGCGTCGAAGCCTTCTTTGATCATCTGGGTCACCCGTTTGAAACGCTGCATAAAACGGGCGCCGTGCCGACCGCCGAAATCTCCACCCGTTTCACCGCGCCCAGCCGCCATGGCGATCTGCTGACCCTTGGGCTGGATGTGACCCGCCTTGGCCGCAGTTCGCTGGGCCTGATCCTCACCGCGCGCTGCGCTGGTGAAACCCGCTTTACCGCCAGTTCTACGCTGGTCTACATCACGCCGGAGGGGCGCCCTGCCCCCTGGCCCGAGGCGCTGCGTGCCTCGCTTGAACCTCATGTGAAAGGACAGGAAAATGGCGAATGAGATCATTCAGCCCGACGGATGGGCCCCTGCCAAAGGCTACGCCAATGGCGTCTTGGACAAAAACGGTGTGCTCTATGTGGGTGGCCAGATCGGCTGGGACGAAAATCAGATCTTCCAGAGCCAGGATTTCATCGGCCAGATGGAACAGGCGCTGGTGAACATCCGGGCCGTGGTCGAAAAGGCCGGTGGCAAGGTCGAAGATATCACCCGTCTGACCTGGTATATTACTGATAAGAAAGAATACCTCGCCCGTCAGCGCGAAGTCGGCGAAGCCTACCGCCGCGTGCTGGGCCGCCACTTCCCTGCCATGGCGATGGTGGTGGTTGCGGGCCTTATCGAGGACGAGGCGCTGGTTGAGGTGGAAGCCACCGCAACGCTGGGCGGCTGAGCCGCTTCTGACACCAAGGGAGGCGCACAATGATTGCCTATGTGACCGTTGGGGCCGATGACATGGCCACCGCCAAACGGTTCTACTGCGCCTTTTTGCCCGCCCTTGGCTATGGCCTGCGAGAAGGGCCGGAGGGCCTGAGCTTTGCCCTCCCCGTGCCCGAGGGCCAGCGCCCGCTGTTGCCCGATTTCTATGTCAAACCCACCTTCAACGGGCAGCCAGCCACCGCAGGCAATGGCGCGATGGTGGCGTTTGAGGCGGATACACAGGCCGCGGTGCGTCAGCTTCATACCGCCGCATTGGCCGCAGGCGGTAGCGACGAAGGGGCACCCGGCTTTCGCGCCGCCTATGGCCCGAATTTCTATGTCGGCTACCTGCGTGACCCGCAGGGCAACAAGATCGCTCTGTTTGCGTCCAACCCCAACGAACCGGGGCGCGACGGCTGACGCTCTGCGCGCTGGCGCAAACTTGCCCAACCTTGCTGGTGCTAATTCCGACCTCCGGTTGTTTTCCGGCCACCGCGATCCTATCTGGCTCAGATGACTGGTTCAGACAACACCGCCCGGCTGCGCAAAATGATGGCCGCCTATGAAGGCCCACAGCACAGTGTGGTTGGCATGCAGCTGCACGATGGCTGCGCCCAGTACCTGATGGTGCAACCACCCCTCGATCAGCCCCCACCAGCGCCCCTCGCCCCCGAAGCGCTGTTTTTTGAGATCGGCTCGATCACCAAAGTGTTCACCGCCATCCTGCTCTGCCATCTGGTTGAGGAGGGCATGGTGGATCCCCAGGCGCCGCTGCGCGAGATAGCGCCGGAGCTGGCGGAGGTGCCGGATTGGATCACTGCGGAACGGTTAAGTGCGCACACCAGCGGATTGCCCCGGATCCATGTGCCGCTCTGGAAGGCGCTGCTGCGCCCGTTGCCCGCCGATCCCTATGCGACCTTCTCACTGGCTGACCTGCTGGACTGGCTGCAGCGCTGGCGTCACTCCCCCGCCTGCAAAGCGCCCAGAAAACTGCGCCACGGTTATTCCAACCTGGGGGTGGGCCTTTTGGGGGAAGCATTGGCGCTCAGGACCGGACAGCCCTATCTGGCGCTCTTGCAGGACAGGCTCCTCAATCCGCTTGGGCTGACAGACACCGGTGTGACTCTGTCAGCGGACCAGCAGAGACGTTTCCAACAGCCGCGCAGGCCCAGAGGCAAGCCAGTGCTGCCCTGGACCTTCCAGGCCATCGCAGCCGCGGGGTGCCTGCGGTCCACGGCAGGTGATCTGGCGCGGTTTGCAGCAGCGGTGATCAAAGCCCATCGCGCGCCGGAAACTCCGTTGGACCGGGCAATCTGCCGCGCCAGCCAGCCGGTCTTTGGCCTTGGGCCCAAGGACCATACCACACCGGCCGCGCAGTGTTCCGGCTGGTTGCAGCTACAACTGGACCCGGCGCGGCCCCGCTATCTCTTTCACGATGGCGCCACCGCAGGCTCCACCGCTGCGCTCTACATCTGTCCCGAGGCGGGCAAGGCCTGTGCAATCCTGTCCAACAACGGCATCGCGGCCAGTCTGTGGCGAGCGCTGAAGCTGGAGGGTTCGAACCAGCGCAGACAGGCCGCAGAGCTATTCGCCGACCTGCACTAGCGCCGCCTCCCTGTAAACGCGCCGCCCCTCCGCTTTCATCTTGCCAAAAAAACTCTGGGGTGAGCCGCCCCGCGGCGAGGGGCAACGCCCCTCTCTGACCTTCCTGGCGCCCTCAACTCGCCGATTTGGCTGCGAGATCGGCCAGGATCGGGCAATCGGGGCGGTCATCGCCTGCACAGGATGAAACCAGATCCGCCAAGGTATTGCGCATCTGTTGCAGCTCGGCCAGCTTGGCATCGATCGCAACCAGATGTTCCGAGGCAATGGACTTCACGTCCGACGATGCCCGGCCGCGATCCTCGTAAAGCGTCATCAGGTTGCGGCAGTCCTCAATCGAAAACCCCAGCGCCCGGGCGCGGCCCAGAAAGGCCAGTTTGTGCAAGTCGCTTTCGCGAAACGAACGGTAGCCGTTGGCCGAACGGGCCGGGGCCACAAGGCCGATGTCTTCGTAGTAGCGGATGGTTTTGGCGGGCAGGCCTGCGCGTTTGGCAACTTCGGAGATGTTCATGGCTCAGGCCTCCTTGGGCGTAGCGGGGGGTTGGGTCGCCGCAGGCGCGGGAATGAACCGCAGCCGCAGCGCATTGCTGAGGACAAACACGCTGGAGAGCGACATAGCCCCCGCCGCCAGCATCGGCGACAGCTGCCAGCCAAACAGCGGGTAAAACAGCCCGGCCGCCACCGGGATCAGCGCAACGTTGTAGCCAAAGGCCCAGAACAGGTTCTGTTTGATGTTACGCATCACCCGCGCCGACAGATCAAATCCTGTGACCACCGCCTGTAGATCCCCCGACATCAGCACCAGATCGGCGCTTTCGATGGCGACATCCGTGCCGGTTCCAATGGCCAGCCCCAGATCGGCATGGGCCAGCGCCGGAGCGTCGTTGATGCCGTCGCCCACAAAGGCCAGTTTGCCGCCACTCATGGTGGCGCGCAGCCGGTCCAGAGCCTCGACCTTGCCTTGCGGCAAGACCTCGGCCTCGACATGGTCGATGCCCAGCTCTTGGGCGATGGCCTTGGCCGGGGCAGCGTTGTCGCCGGTGATCATGGCGGTTTTGATGCCTTGGGCATGCAGCGCCTTGATCGCCGCAGCGGTGCTGGGCTTCACCGGATCGGAGACCGCGATGACGGCGGCAAGTTCACCGTCGATAGCGGCATAGAGCGGCGATTTGCCTTGCGCCCCCAAAGCTGCCACCTGGGCGGCGAAGGGCGCCAGGTCGATCTTGCGCCGCGTCATCAGACGGTCCGACCCGACCATGATGCGCTTGCCTGCCACCGTGGCGGCAACGCCGTAGCCAGCGATGGCGCCGAATTTCTCAACCTTTGGCAAGGCTTCGCCATCTGCCGTGGCGGCAGCGACGATGGCGGCGGCGATCGGGTGTTCGGATTGCGCCTCAACGGCGGCGACCAGCCGCAGCACCTCAGCACGGTCAAAGCCTGCGGTAACGTCAAAATCGGTCAGGGTCGGCTGGCCTTTGGTCAGCGTGCCGGTCTTGTCAAAGGCCACCACACGGACGTCCTGCAGGCTTTGCAGTGCGTCGCCCTTGCGAAACAACACACCCAGTTCGGCCGCCCGGCCGGTGCCCACCATGATCGAGGTTGGCGTGGCTAGGCCCATTGCGCAGGGGCAGGCGATGATCAGCACTGCAACGCCTGCGACCAACGCATGGGTCAGCGCCGGTTCAGGTGCAAAAGCCAGCCATGCGAGGACGGTCAATGCCGCCACCGCCATCACCACAGGGACAAAGCGCAGGGTCACCCTATCCACCAGCGCCTGAATGGGTAGTTTGGCGCCTTGCGCCTCTTCGACCATGCGGATGATCTGGGCCAGCATGGTGTCAGCGCCCACATGGGTGGCGGTGATGCGCAGAGCGCCGGTGCCGTTGACCGTGCCGCCGGTCACCCGGTCGCCGCTGGATTTTGTCACCGGCAGCGGTTCGCCGGTGATCATGCTTTCATCCACATTGCTGTCACCCGACAGGACGGTGCCATCCACAGCGATACGTTCGCCTGGACGGGTCAGAATGATGTCGCCAACGGTGATGGCCTCAATCGGCAGGTCCACCGGTGCGCCGTCCCGTTCCACCCGTGCGGTGGTCGGGCGCAGCCCCACAAGGGCGCGGATCGCAGCACCGGTGCGGCCTTTGGCGCGGGCCTCCAAGGCGCGGCCCAGAAGGATCAGAACCACAATCACCGCTGCGCTTTCAAAATAGACCGCGCGGACATCATCGGGCAACAACGCGGGCGCAAATGTGGCCACCGAGGAATAGCCGTAGGCCGCCAAAGTGCCCACCGCCACCAGCGCGTTCATATCCGGCGCCCCGCGCAGGAGCGACGGCAGGCCTTTGCTGTAGAATTGGCGGCCGGGGCCGAACAGCACCAGCGTGGTCAGCAGAAACTGCACCGTCCAAGAGGTCTGCATCCCAATGGTCTGCATGACCCAGTGATGGAATGGCGGGTAGAGGTGGCCGCCCATTTCCAGCACAAACACTGGCAGGGTGAGGATGGCGGCGATCCGCAGCTTGCGGCGCAGCGCCTCGGCCTCTTCTTCTTTGCGGTCCTGCAGCGGGGCGGTATCGCCGCTGGATTTCAGCGTCGCCTCATAGCCCGCCTGCGCCACTGCCTGGATCAGCGCGGCTGGGTCGAGCGCGCCGTCGGGCAGGTCCACCTGCGCGGTTTCACTGGCCAGGTTGACCCGCGCGGCCACGACACCTTCGACCATTTCCAACGCTTTTTCGACGCGCCCCACGCAGGAGGCGCAGGTCATACCGTCGATCTGCAGCTCAACCGTTTGCAACCGGGCGGGATAGCCCGCCCGCGCCAGGGCAGAGACCACCGTTGCGGCGCTGGCCGGGACATTGATCTGCACCTGCGCGGTTTCACTGGCGAGGTTTACCTGCGCCTTTGCCACACCTTCTGTGGCCGTCAGGGCCTTTTCCACCCGCCCCACACAGGCGGCGCAGGTCATGCCTTCGATTGGCACTCGAAGGGTTTGGGTGTTTTCGGATCGGGACATGTTTTTAGCGTCTTTCAGCGCGCAATTCGTCGTTCGACACCCCAGATAAGGGTTCCAGTAGATGGAGGGTCAAGGGCCTCTCAGCAGAAATGTGCAGATTTGTCGCGCCACCCGCGCTGGGGTCTTGACCTTCCAGCGCGGGAAGGGTCCATCTGGGCCGAAGTTAAGAGATTGTGTAAGGAAACACCGCGATGATGACGTTTAGTGTCCCCTCAATGAGCTGCGGCAAATGCACCGCCAAGATTGAAACGGCTGTGCAGGAGATGGACCCGACGGCGCTGCTGCATTTCGATCTGCAGGCGCGCACTGTCGAGGTGGACAGCGCCGACGGTGCCGAAGAGGTGCTTGGTGCGATTGGCAAAGCCGGATTTGACGCCCAGGCGGCGTGAGGCAGGACGTTATCGACAATCAGTTGGCCGGGGCGACATGATCACCACGGCCAAATTACCGTTTAGCTGAAACTGCCAAAGGGGATGTAGCGCACCAATGTGCCTTCGCCGACCTTTAGCGCTGCATCCGGTAGTTCCACCAGCCCATCGGCCCAGCTGAGGCCAGAGATGCGGCCCGAGCCTTCGGATTTGAACACCTCGACGCGGCCTTCCGGTGTCATCCGAGCGCGTAGAAATTCGCGCCGCCCCGGTTTTTTGTTTTTGGCAAATCCGGCTGGCACCATGAAGCCCTGTGGCATGGTCCAGCCTTCGCCCGACATGGCGCCCAAGGCGGGGCGGGCAAACAGCAGCGCGGTCACCATGGCGGCCACGGGATTGCCGGGCAGGCCGAATACCGGCAGCGGGCTGTCGCCCTGTGGCCAGAGGCCCAGCGCCAGTGGGCGGCCCGGTTTGATGGCGATGCGCCAGGTTTCAATCTGCCCTTCCTCGCGCAACAGCGCCGAGACGTGGTCTTCGTCGCCGGTGGAAACCCCGCCGGAGGTCAGCACCGCATCGACTTGTCCCTGCGCCGTGTTCAAACGGTGACGCAGCGCGGCGCGACTGTCTTCGATGTGGCCCAGATCAACGGGGGTGAAGCCCCACTGTTCCAACAGCGACAGAAGCATCGGGCGGTTGCTGTCATAGATCTTGCCTGCACCCATGTCCTCAGGCGCGGTTTGGCCGGGGGCGATGACCTCATCCCCGTTGGAAAAGACACCAACGCGCAACCGCTGAAACACCGGCACCTCGCTGTAGCCTGCGGCGGCCAGGAGCGCGGCATCTTCGGGGCGCAGTTTGCGCCCCTCTGGCAGAACCAGATCACCGGTGGTGAAATCTTCACCAGCGCGGCGGGTGTTGGCGCCTAGTTTCAGCGGACCATAGAATTGCAGCTTGCCGCCTGTGGCCTCCACATCCTCTTGCAGCACCACGGTGTCCATGCCGTCAGGCAGGATGGCCCCCGTCAGAATGCGCAGTGCCTGCCCCTTTGGCAGCGCCCCCTGATAGGGTTCGCCCGCAGCGGAACGGCCCGCGGCCAAGGGCAATGTCACCAGTTCATCCAGCGCGCCGCCCGCAAAACCATAGCCATCCACCGCAGAGTTGGCCGAAGGCGGGTTGGCGCGGCGGGCGGTCAGATCCTGCGCCAGCACGCGGCCCCGGATGGCGGCAAGTGGTACGGTTTCGACAGGGACAACCGGCGTTACGCGGTCGCGCAGGCGGGCCAATGCGTCCTCCAGCGGCACCCAGTCAACGCCGGGGGGCAGCGCGAAACAGTCGTTACGCAGTCTTGGCGGCATGGCGCAGCAACCCCGTTTCTTGCAGGACAAACGTCGCCAGAGCGGCGGTGTCATTGAGGTCGAAAACCGGACAGGTCACATCCGGATGCTGGCTGGCAGGCTGGTCGGAGGCGAGCGCGCGGATGGTGGGATCCTCGGGTGCGATCAAAGGCTTGCCGGCTTCTTTGCGGTGGGCTTCGATCTTGGGGTGGGCTTCGCGCTTGTAGCCTTCGACCAACAGCAGATCGACATCCGCCAGTTTGGTCAGAAGATGCTCCAGCGGCGGTTCCTCTTCTTCGCGCAGCTCATGCATCAAGGCCCAGCGTTTGCCCGAGATCAGCAGAACCTCTTCGGCCCCTGCTTCGCGGTGGCGATAGCTGTCACGGCCGGGTTGATCGACGTCGAAGGTATGGTGCGCGTGTTTCACCGTGGAGACGCGATAGCCGCGTGCGGTGATTTCGCTTACAAGCCGTTCCATCAGGCCGGTCTTGCCACAGTTTTTCCAGCCGGTGACCCCGTAGATCTTCACGATGGCATTCCTTCTTTCGGTTCCGGTTGATCCGCCTGCTGCGCAGTCGCCATGTCGCGGGCGCGGGCCATATCCTCGGGTGTATTCACATTAAAAAACGGCTCCTGACCTTGATCATGGTCAAACAGCACCTCGGTGCCGCCATGTTTTTCGGTCCAGATCACCACTTTGCGCAGCCCGTTCTGCAACTCCGCGCGCAGATCGTCGCGCAGGGCAACCGGCCAGAGGCCGAAGGTCGGCTGACGCACCTGCCCTCGTTTCGGGTCCAGACTGGCGGCCAAGGCAACGGCGGCGCTGCCACGTCCGGCCTGAAGCTGAGCCGCCAGATCCAGCGGAAAAAACGGCGTGTCGGCAGCAACCGAGACGAGATAGTCCGCCCCCAGCTGGGCCGCCCAATCCATGCCAGCCAGCACCCCGGCCAGTGGGCCGGCGTAGCCATCGATCCCGTCGGCGACCACCGGCAGCCCGTAAGAGGCAAAGCGGCTGGCGTCACCGTTGGCGTTCAGCACCATTGCGCCGACCTGCGGGCGCAGACGGTCGATCACCTGCTGCAAAAGCGTGTGTGTGCCCAGCGACAACAGGCATTTATCGCCGCCCCCCATACGAGAGGACAGGCCACCGGCGAGGATCACTGCGGGTAGATCTTGAGCGATTGCGGTCATCACACCTCCTCCGCAGCGCTTTTGCGGCGGTGTTTCTTGCTGTCCTCCGGCACGGTGGCAAGGTCTGCGTCATAGACCAACCGCTCTGCCCCGCTGAGGCAGGTGAACCGTTTGCCGCGCATCCGGCCGATCAGGGTCATGTTCAGCTTACGCGCCAGTTCGACACCCCAGGCGGTGAAGCCTGACCGCGAGACCAGCGTGGGAATGCCCATCTGCGCCGCTTTCAGCACCATTTCCGAGGTCAAGCGGCCGGTGGTGTAGAGGATCTTATCCTCTGCCCCCTGCCCTTCGGCAAACATCCAGCCAGCCACTTTGTCCACCGCGTTATGGCGGCCCACATCCTCCATATAGACCAGCGGACAGTCCTGTTGGCACAGCACCGTGCCGTGGATCGCACCGGCCTCTAGGTAGAGGCTCGGGGTGCGGTTGATCTGATGCGCCAGCGCATAGAGCCATGAGGTGCGCACAGGGGTGGTGGGCAGTTGCAGATCCTCCAGCCCCTCCATCATATCGCCAAAGACGGTGCCTACGGCACAGCCCGAGGTGCGGGTCTTTTTCTTTAGCTTTTCCTCATAGTTGGTGGCCCGTTCGGTGCGCACCACCACCACCTGCAGCTCTTCGTCGTAATCGACGCCGGTGACCTGATCATCGGCCAGCAGCATACCCTGATTGCGCAGAAACCCCAGCGCCAGATAGTCGGGATAATCGCCAATTGTCATGGCGGTCACGATTTCCTGACTGTTGAGGTAGATGGTGAGGGGGCGTTCCTCGACCACCGCGATTTCTTGCGTGTTGCCATCCTGATCCACACCGGCGACGGCGGCGGTGAGGCCGGGTTTGGCAAGGTCGGGGGCAATCAGGAAGCCCTGCGGTTCAGTGAGCTTGGCCAAGGGGGCACCTCTTGTGACGTCGGGTTGTTTTGTGGGCCGTTGGAGCGGGGCAAATCCGGACCTGCGACACCTTCGTCGCGTGGACAGCACGCGGCGCAGGCCCTATGTTGGCCGCATGAGCGAGACATTGGAAATTGACGCGCTGGGACTGTTGTGCCCGTTGCCGGTTCTGCGGCTGCGCAAACGTATTCAGGGGCTGCCTGCGGGCGCAACGGTCACGGTGTTGGCCGATGATCCGGCGGCGCTGATCGACATCCCGCATTTCTGCCATGAGGCCGGTCACGGCTACATCGGGGCCGAGGATCTGGGCGGCGGCGCCGAGGGCAAAGCCCCGCATCGCTACACATTGACCACCGGTTAAGGGTTCCCTCCGACCGCACATCGCCTTAGCCCTCTTCCGTGGGCAGCCAGAGGGTGAAACGGGTGCCTTCGTCTTCGACACTGTCGGCCTGCATGCTGCCGCCATAGCGACGGATGATCTTGCGGCTGATGGACAGGCCCAGTCCGGTGCCTTCGCCCTGTTTGGTGGTGAAGAACGGGTCAAAGACGCGGCCCAGCACCTCAGCCGACATGCCTTTGCCGCTGTCCTGCACGGTGATCATCACCCCCGGTTTGCCGTCCTGATCCACATCATCCGCCCGCAGGGTCAGGTCACCGCCCTCGGGCATGGCGTGGATCGCATTGACAATGAGGTTGATCAGCACCTGCTGCAACTCGGTCCGGTTGATGCTCAGATAATGCGTCGCATTGAGGCGCAGGTAGAGGTCGATGTCCACCTTGTTCAAAAGGTGCTGCACCAGTGGGATCGAGTCCTCGATCACCTCATCGGGGTGGTGGCTTTCGATCTCACCGGCGTATTCATCCGGGCGAGTGAATTGCAGCAGTTTGTTCACAATGACAAAGACCGAATGCACCTGTTCATCGATCAGGCGGAACTCTGTTTTGAGGTCTTCGGCCTGGGGGCCGACCTCGGACCGGATCAGGTCAAGGTTGCCCTGAATGACGGTCATCGGATTGTTGATCTCATGGGCGATGCCCGCTGCGATTTCGCCAACAGCGGCCAGTTTTTCCGAAACCACCAGCTGTTTGGTGGTGGCCTCCAGCCTGGTGTTGGCCTCTTCCAAAGCGCGGGTGCGTTCGCGGACGCGGTTTGACAATTCGCGGTCACGGTCCTGAATCTGGCCCAGCAAACTGTCCATCTGTTCCGCCACACGGCCCAGTTCGTCGCCGCGGTTTTCAACACCGGTGCGAGCGCCAAGGTCGCCGGCTTCGACGCGGTTGATGGTGCCTTCCATCCGTTCGATCGGGCGAAAAATCTGCCGCGCCCAACGCAGGAACAGCGGCACAGACAGCAGCACGATGACCACAAAGGCGGCGGCAAAGGTCAGCAGGGTTTTGAACTTGGCGGTGCGAAACGGGGTTTCAAGGAAGCCGACGTAGAGCATCCCCACCCGTTCGCCCATACTGTCGGTGATCGGCTGATAAGCCGAGATGTACCAGTCGTTCACCACAAAGGCGCGGTCAAGCCAGGTGCGGCCCTCATCCAGCACGGCGGCGCGGACCTCGGCCGAGACCCGGGTGCCCAAGGCGCGTTCGTCCTGGAACAGGCGCACATTGGTGGACACCCGCACGTCATCCAGAAACAGGGTCGCCGTGCCCACAGTGCCTTCGATCAGTGAGGCGGTTGGGTAGACAAGGTCGTTGATGGTGTCGATGAAGTTGAGGTTCCGGTTCAGCAGCACGCCCCCCACCAGCGCGCCCTGCCCGGTGGGCAGGCTGACCGGCGCGGCGGTGTGCACAAACATGCCACGGGTTTCTTCGGTCCGGTCGGTTGGCACGGCCGCTTGGGTCGGCACCAGACGGATACGGGCGCGCGAGGCCAGAACCGGCGACATTTGTTTCAGTTCTTCCCCCGAAAACAGATCTATGGCCGCCGCAGAGCCGCCGCGCAGCGCCTGACGCACCACCGGCCAATGGTCCAGCGTGTCGGTCTGAATGAAATCGGGTGAGGAAATCACCTGTCCGCGTGGCCCGAGGACGTAGAGAAAATCGAGGTCCAGTTCATCCCGTTTGGCGTCGAGGAGCAGTTGCAATTCTTCGGCGCCGCCCCTGTCCACCACATGGGCGAACTGGCGGCTATCGGAGAAGCTTTCGACCTGAAGCTGGCGGCTTTCGACGATGCGCGACAGGTATTGTTGGGCGATGGTCAGCTCACCATTTACCTTGGCAATCAACAGGTTATCAAATCGCGCCGACCAGTTGACGGCGGTGATGATAAAGAAGATCGGCATGATAAAGACGGTGGGCAACAGCGCGATGGCCAACAGGCGCATCCGCACCGATATGCGCGATCCCCGTTTGCCGCGGGCCTTGGGCAGCGCCTTGGCCGCCGTCTGTTCTGCCGCCCCGTCAGCCATTCCACATCGCACATTTGCGGTCGATGGTCTTGCGCGACACCCCAAGGCGGCGGGCAGCTTCGGCCCGGTTGCCATTGCAGGCTTCCAGCACCGTCAGAATATGGCGGCGTTCGACCTCTTGCAGGCTATCGACCGCCTCAACCTCTCGGCCCGGATCGGTGGAGGCAAATTCCGACGGCCATTCCCCCTGAATGAGCGATTGTTCCACCACGTTGCGCAATTCGCGCACGTTGCCGGGCCAGTCATAGCGCGACAGGTTCAGCAAAACACCTTCGTTCAGCGGCAGGGGTTCGATCCCCAAAGAGCGCGAGATCTGCTGGATGAACATCAGGGTTAGCTCTTTGATGTCCATCGCCCGTTTGCGCAGGGCAGGCATTTCGATCTTCAACACCTTGATGCGGTGGTAGAGGTCTTCGCGGAACCGTCCCTCGGCCACGGCCTGATCGAGGTCAGCATTGGTGGCAAAGATGAAGCGCAGGTCCAGAGGCACCTCGCGCAGCGAGCCGACGGGGCGGATTTTGCGATGTTCGATGACCCGCAGCAGCGCGGCCTGAATGGGCAGCGGCAGCTCGGCGATTTCATCCAGATAAAGCGTGCCGCCATTGGCGTTGAGGAACAGCCCGTCCTGCCGCGCCCGCTGGTTGGGGCCGACGTCCTGCACAAAACCGAACAACTCGTTTTCAATCACATCTGGCGAGATCGTGGCGCAGTTGATCGGCACAAAGGGTTTTGCCGCACGGTCCGACATGGCGTGCAGCGCGCGGGCGGCGATTTCCTTGCCGGTGCCGGTTTCGCCGGTGAACATCACCGGTGTCATCAAAGGCGCGGCCCGTTCGAGCGTTGAGCGGATGTCCTGCAGCGCTGACGAAGACCCCAGCATCCGTTCACGGGCCGCGGAATTGCCCGACGCCAGTTCGAATTTCAGCAGGTAGTTTTCGCGGCGCAGATTGACCCGGTCCACACAGCGCGCAACCGCGTTGATGATCTGGTTGGAGCGGAAGGGTTTCAGCACAAAATCCACCACGCCTGCGCGCATCGCCTCAATTGCGGTGTCCATATCGGCAAAGGCGGTGATCAGGATCACATCGGCAAAGAACCCCAGCTTGCGCTGTTGGCGCAGCCATTCCAGACCGGTGGTGCCGGGCATGATATTGTCAAGGATTACGATATCAAAGTGGTTTGCGTCCAACAGTTTGGACGCATTGGCCGCGCTGTCGGCCTGTTCCACCCGCCCCACCATCGGGCCGAGGATCTTGACGATAAAGTTGCGGATCCCCGGCTCATCATCCACCACAAGGACGGAGGCCTGGGACAGGCCGATCCCAAACTCGGATTGATCGGGAACGACGTTCAAATTCGTTGGTGTGTTCACCAGTGCAGGGTCCTTTATTCCACCCGGGCCGAAGCGCTTTTGGTGCGGTCCTGGGTCGAGAAACCCGCCCCGTTCAGCACCAGATTAGAGGCCACGGCGATTCCGACAATCGCTGCACATGCAAAGAAGAAAGATTTCATTTCAGTCACTCCTGTGGGGTCGAATGGCTGCGCAAGAAGGCAATCAACGCGGCGCGATCCTCTGGGTCTGTGATCCGTTGCACGGGCATTTTCGTGCCCTCTATATACACGTCCGGTCCCAGATCAAAAAGCGCGTCAATTGTCTCAGCTCCCCAGATGATAGGGGAAGTTTGCAGCGTTTCCGAATAGATATAGCCCGGCACGGTCCCTGCGGGACGGCCGAACAGGTTTTGTAAGGTGGGGCCTGCGCGGCGTTGGCTGTCCGCGGTCAGGCTGTGGCAGATGGAACATTTGCGGTTGAACTGGTGTTCGCCGCGATTACTGGCCTCACTACCTTGCAGGAAGGCGGCGTCGGCCAGGGTCATCTGCGCGTCTTTCGGGCCGTTGAGGGGCCAGGAATAAAGCGTGTCATCCAGCCCACCAGCGTGGATATTGCTGCCGTCGGGGCTGAAGGCCAGCGCCCAGATCGGTCCTCTCTGAGTGGCGCGGAAATCGGCCAGCAGCGACCAGTCGGCGGTGTTGAGCGCCGAGATATAGCCCTGCCCGTCCCCCACTGCGAGGGTCTGGCCCGATGCGTCTAGCGCCATCGCCAGAATGGGGCGGCGCTCCAGCGTGAAGTCTTTGATCAGCGCCCCGCTGTTGGGATCAATGATCCGGGTCACCCCGTCCACCGCGCCATAGGCCAGCCAGTTCGCATCGGGCGCCAGCGCCAGCGTGTTGATGCCAAAGCCGCCCGCCAGAACCTGTGCCTTTTGCTGCCCCGTGGCCACGTCCCAGAAACGGATGGAGCCATCGGCAGATGCCGAATAAAGCCCCTGCCCGTCCGGGGTGAACACCACGTCGTTGACACTGCTGGCATGGCCGGTGAGGAACTGCGGCGTGTCGCCATCTAGCGGCCACAAACCAATGGTGCCGTCCCAGCTGGCCGAGGCCACAGTGGTGCCGGAGGGGGAAACCGCCAGCGACATGATCTTGCCCTTGTGGTGCCCCATCAGGCGGGCGGTGCTGGTGGCGATGTCCCAGTGGTAGAGCGCAAAGTCATCGCCCGCAGAGACCAGCGTGTTGGCATCCACAAAGGCCACGGCATTGACAGCGGCGGCGTGTGCTTCCAGCCATTGCGGCTGGCCATCACGCCAATAGCCGACCGAGTTGTCAAAGCTTGCTGTCGCGATACGGCCTGATGCATCGCTGGCAATGCCCTTGATCGGCCCGCCATGCCCCGACAGCGTGAAGAACTCGCCCCCCAGAAGGGGCGAGGCCGTCAGTGTCAGAATGGCTAGGAGGGCGGATCGCAGCATTGCAGGGGCCTGTTATTCCGCAGGCACCTGATCGCCCGATTGGGCAGGTCCGGTTTCGGTGTGTTTGACCTCATCATACCACAGGCTGTGGTGTTCCTTGGCCCATTGCGCCTCGACCTGACCGGATCCCATGGCGTCAAACGCGCCCTCCATCCCGACCGAGCCGAGGTAAATATGGGCGATGATCACAGCCATAAAGACAAAAGCCACAATGCCGTGCCACAGCTGCGACAGCTGCATTTCCTGATAGGGTGTCAGCACTTCCGGCAATGCGCCGTAGCCGACAATTTCCGGCAGGCCGGTCATGTTGAGGAACTGGAAGGTTTTGGCAAAGACCGAGATTTCAAACGGGAACAGCAGCGACAGACCCGAAAGCGAGATCGAGATGCCAAACAGCGCCACGGACCAGTAGATCACCTTTTGGCCGGCGTTGAATTTCTTCGCAGGTGGGTGAACACCTTTGGAGAACAGACCGCCGGCTTTCAGGATCCAGTTCACGTCGGTTTTGTTGGGGATGTTGTGTTTGATCCAGAGGACCAGCACCATCACCAGCGCCAGCATGAAGGCCCATGAAATGTTGTTATGCACCCATTTGCCTGCCTGGGCGATCGGGGCAAAGGCCTCTTTGCCCAAGAGCGGGATCAGGAACATGCGGCCAAACAGCGTGATCAGCCCGGTGATGCCCAACAGGATGAAGGAGCTGGCCAGCAGCCAGTGGGCGAAGCGTTCCAGACCGTTAAACCGTTCCACCGTGCGGCCGGTTTTGGCGCCATCGATGCGGATTTTGCCACGGATTGCGTAGAACAGGATCAGCACGCCGATCATGCCCAGCAGCAGATAGCCGCCGTAAGTGGCCATCGGGCCTTCGCGGAACTGAACCCAGCTCATGCCGCTGTCCTGCATGATCAGATGCACCACGGGGCCACGGGCAGAGGCGTTGATGTCAGCGGTGCCATAGCGCAGGGCGCGGAACACCTCGGCGTCAGAGATGCCGCCCAGGGTGCCAAGCTGCGCCGAAAGCGCGGCGGCGCTGTTCGGATCCCCGATGGCGTCACGGCGGAAGCTGTCGTTGATCTTCTCACCGCGTTGACGGGCCAGAATATCTGCGAGGGTTTGGGCCCCGCCGGTGGCGGAGCGGTCGGTGTTTTCGCTGTTGGATGCGTTAACGGGCGGGTTGGCCTCTTGTGCCGCAACAGGGGCGGCAACGGGGAGGGCCAAAAGGAAGCAAAGGAAGATCCAGAGAAGGGCGCGCATGGGGTCCTCGGTCTGTCGAATATCTCAAAGGGACCGAATTCGGATCAGGAAAACGGTTGGAATTTGGGTGAAATTCCGGGCGTGGGAGGGGGTGGGAGGGCGCGATTGCGCCCTCCCGATGCGGCGGGTTAGCCGCCTTTCTGGTCGTAGGCTGTGCCCCAACCCCAAGCGCCGGAACCAAAGCCACGGGCCACCACACGTTCGCGGTAGATGGCCGAGACGATGTCACCGTCACCCGCGAGCAGCGCCTTGGTCGAACACATCTCGGCGCAGATCGGCAGTTTGCCCTCTGCAATCCGGTTGCGGCCGTATTTGGCGAATTCCGCGGTGGAGTGGGTTTCTTCGGGACCGCCGGCACAGAAGGTACATTTGTCCATCTTGCCACGGGAGCCGAAGTTGCCGGCCTGCGGGTACTGCGGCGCGCCGAAGGGGCATGCGTAGAAGCAGTAGCCACAGCCAATGCAGAGGTCCTTGGAGTGCAGAACGACACCTTCTTCGTTCTGGTAGAAGCAATCCACAGGACAGACGGCCATACAGGGCGCGTCCGAACAATGCATACAGGCGACCGAGATCGACCGTTCACCGGGGGTGCCATCATTGATGGTCACCACACGGCGGCGGTTGATGCCCCAGGGCACCTCATGCTCGTTCTTACAGGCGGTCACGCAGGCGTTGCATTCAATGCAGCGTTCGGCGTCACAGAGGAACTTAGCTCTTGCCATATCTGTTTCTCCTTAAGCTGCAGAGATTTTGCAGAGAGTACACTTGGTCTCTTGCATCTGGGTTACGCTGTCATAGCCGTAGGTCTGAGCGGTGTTGGTGGATTCACCCAGCACGTATGGGTCAGCCCCATCCGGATATTTGCTCCGCTGATCCTCGCCCTGGAAATGACCGCCGAAGTGGAAGGGCATGAAGGCCACGCCTTCGCCCACCCGCTGGGTGACCATCGCCATAACCTTGACCTTGCCGCCTTCAGGACCTTCGACCCAGACCTGACCACCGTCACGAATGCCAAGGTTGTTGGCGTCACGGGGGTTGATCTCGACGAACATGTCCTGCTGCAACTCAGCCAGCCATGGGTTCGAACGGGTTTCGTCACCGCCACCCTCATATTCGACCAGTCGGCCCGACGTCAGGATGATTGGGTAATCCTTGCTGAAGTCGTTTTTCTGGATCGAAGCGTACATGGTGGGCAGACGGTAGAATTTCCGATCCTCATAGGTCGGATAATCCGCCACCAGGTCACGCCGCGGGGTGTAGAGCGGTTCGCGGTGCAGCGGCACCGGATCCGGGAAGGTCCAGACAACCGCACGGGCCTTGGCGTTGCCGAAGGGCGCACATTCGTGCTTGATCGCCACCCGCTGGATGCCGCCCGAAAGGTCGGTTTTCCAGTTGGTCTTGGGACCTGCCACCGCATCTATTGCGGCGCGCTCTTCGTCGGTGAGATCACCGTCCCAACCGAGGTCCATCAGCATCTGCATCGTGAACTCGGGGTATCCGTCCTGGATATCCGAGTCTTTCGAATAGACGCCTTCAGCCAGCAGGTTGTCGCCGTCCCGCTCAACACCGAAACGGGCCCGGAAGGTCAGACCACCCTCGGAGACACGTTTGGACATGTCATAGAGGTTGGGTGTGCCCGGGTGCTTCATGTCGGCGGTGCCCCAACAGGGCCACGGCATACCGTAGTAATCGCCATCTGCAGGGCCACCAATGGCCTGCAAGGTGGTGCGATCAAAGGTGTGCTGGTTGGCCATGTGCAGCTTGATCCGCTCAGGGCTCTGACCGGTGTAGCCGATGGTCCACATGCCCGCATTGAATTCGCGCGTAACGCTTTCAATGTTGGGAGTCTCGTCATCTTCCATTTCGATGTTGCGGAAGAAACGATCAGCCCAGCCGAACTTCTTGGCGAACTTGGCCATGATGACATGGTCAGGTTTGCTTTCGAACAGCGGGGCAACAACTTCGTCACGCCACTGGATCGAACGGTTCGACGCGGTCACGGACCCACGGGTTTCAAACTGCGTTGCCGCAGGCAGCAGGTAGACGCCATCGGTGCGGTCATGCAGAACAGCCGAAACCGTTGGATAGGGGTCAACCACGACCAGCATATCCAGCTTTTCCATCGCCGTTTTCATTTCCGTCATACGGGTCTGCGAGTTGGGCGCGTGCCCCCAGAGCACCATGGCCCGGACGTTGTCCGGCTGGTCCATGTTGTCCTTGTCCTCGAGGATACCGTCGATCCAGCGCGACACCGGAATACCGGTGAGGTTCTGCAGCGACTTTTCCTTGCCGTCGGCGGTGGTCAGAGTGTTGAACTGACTGGACAGCCAGTCGCCATCTTCGCCCCAAACACGGCCCCAATGGGCCCAGGCGCCTTTGGACAGACCGTAGTAGCCCGGCAGCGTGTGCGACAGAACACCGAGGTCGGTGGCGCCTTGCACGTTGTCGTGGCCGCGGAAGATGTTGGTGCCGCCACCTTCGGTGCCCATGTTGCCCAGAGCCAGCTGCAGGATGCAGTACGCCCGGGTGTTGTTGTTGCCGTTGGTGTGCTGGGTGCCACCCATACACCAGATCACGGTGCCGGGGCGGTTGTTGGCCAGCGTCCGCGCCACGCGCTTCAGTTGCGAACCGGGGGCGCCGGTGACACGTTCGACCTCTTCCGGGGTCCATTTGGCCACTTCTTCCTTGATCTGGTCCATGCCCCAAACACGGGTGCGGATGAACTCTTTGTCCTCCCAACCGTTTTCGAAGATGTGCCACAGGATGCCCCAGACCAGCGCAACGTCGGTGCCGGGACGGAACCGGACGTATTCATCGGCGTGGGCGGCAGTGCGGGTGAAACGCGGGTCGCAGACAATCACGGGTGCGTTGTTCTGCTCTTTCGCTTTCAGCACGTGCTGCAACGAGACGGGGTGCGCCTCGGCAGGGTTGCCGCCGATGATGAAGATGGCCTTGGAGTTGTGGATGTCGTTGTAGCTGTTGGTCATGGCGCCGTAGCCCCATGTGTTGGCTACCCCGGCCACAGTGGTCGAGTGACAGATCCGCGCCTGATGGTCGACGTTGTTGGTGCCCCAGTAGGCCGCAAACTTACGGAACAGGTAGGCCTGTTCGTTGTTATGCTTGGCCGAGCCGAGCCAGTAGACACTGTCAGGACCGCTTTCGTCGCGGATCTTCAGCATCTCGTCGCCAATCTCGTCGATCGCCTGCTCCCAGGAGATCCGCTTCCACTCACCACCCTCTTTTTTCATCGGGTATTTGAGGCGGCGTTCACCGTGGGCGTGTTCCCGCACCGAGGCGCCCTTGGCGCAATGCGCACCGAGGTTGAACGGGCTGTCCCAACCGGGTTCCTGACCGGTCCAGATGCCGTTTTGCACTTCGGCCATGACGGTACAGCCCACAGAACAGTGGGTGCAGACCGACTTCACGGTTTTGACGGCACCGGTTACGGCTGTGGCAGCACTCGCCTGAGTGACCATGCCGCCTGAGGCGCCAATCGCGGCCAGGCCACCAATGGCCAGACCAGAGCCGCGCAGGAATGTGCGGCGGTCAACGGATGCTTCTGCAGCCGCTGACAGGATACTTGTCCGCTGGGGGCGTCGCGCAACCCCGTTGGTCTTTTTCCTAAGCATTTCTATCCTCCCTCGCGTTCCTTTTGGGAACTGCTAGGTAATGTTCAAAAATCCGGCAGTCGGGCGTCACGCAACCAGTCGCCGGGGGCGGGGTGAACAGGTCCGGTTAGAACCGGGCGAGTTCGTAGTAGGTGCGCACATGCGCCGTGTCCTGCATGCGTTCGCTGGTCGGGTCGACCGGCGCCGCTTCTGCAGCTTCACCCGACACCGCAACGGCTGCTGCCGCGGCGGGCACAGACGTGGCTGCAACTTTCAGAAAGTCGCGGCGGGTTGTCTTGAGTGCGTCGCTCTTGCTCATGCTCTCCTCCTTGGTTGTGGCGGACCTGCTCCTCACTGGTCCGCGGTTGCGATGAAAGATCGGCGCCTCAGCCGCCCATGCGGAAGGCCTGGGTTTCGATCTCGATGAAGGCTTTTCCGACCGTGCCCACAGGCGCGTAGAGGACCGAATTTTTGGCCCCCTCCAGATCGGTGAAGAAATGCTGTGCCCAGGGCGCGATATGGCGGCCGAAGAATTCCTGCTGCTTCTCCAGTGGCACCGGATCGCCAAAGCGGCCGCGGATCATGCCGGCCATCATGTCAAACAGGCTGGCAATATTGTCTTCGGGCTCAAACACATTGGGTGCCCGCTGCATCCGCTGCGCCGCCATGTCGCTGCGCAGCTGCGCCAACGGTTTTTCATTAAGGAAGCCGGTCAGATAATAGCTGGCATAGGGCAACAGTTCGCCCCGGCCCAGACCAATGAAGAGTGCGTTAAACTCGCTTTCGACCGCCTCGGCATTGGTGGCCTTTGCCACCCGTGACAGCGTGTTGATCGCCTGCCCCAAATCACTGTCATCGCCCTGCAGCGACGCGGCCTGCGCCAACATGGGTTTGGAGGGGGGATGGGACAGCAACGCCGCGAGGAAATCATAAAGATCGGCGCGCAGGCTGTCCTCTTCGGGGATTGCGGGCATCTGAGTTTCAGTGGCGGTCATAACGGTGTCGTCTTTCATCTCAGGTTTCAAACTGGAAACGCATCCGACGGCGTGCGGGCTGCACGGGATCAGAGAGCGTTTCCACTTGGGGGCGTTCGGGGGCTGTTGCTGCGGTCGGATCTTGTGCGGTCAGGGTTTGGGGCGCTTGGTTTTCAAAGGCCGCAACCGTATCGACCGGGGTTTCGGGCGGGCGCACGGCACTTAGCGAGGTCTCTGTCTCTTGCTCATCTGTGGCCGGATGGCCGAGGTCGTCCTGCGGAACCTCCTCTGCCTCAGTTGTCGTGTCAGTGGCGGCGGCAACCTCCGCCTCTTCACCCAAGCCTTCCAGCTCACGCGCCTGACGCGCCAGTTCATCAACATGGGCCTTCATGCCCTTGCCAACCTGATAGGCGGTTTGCAGGTTCTCAACGACCAAAGCGCTGTCGGTGAAATCCTCACCGTAATCGACCAGCATATCGACGTTGGCCAACACCGGGTTGGAGGTCCAAAGACGGCGCAATGCCCGACGGCGCAGACGTTCGGGCACGGCTTTTTTCATAAAGGCGGCAAAGTCATCGCCTGCCTGCATTGTGTCGGGATCAGGCAAGTCCAGCTGTTCCAGCAATTCCTCATCGGACAGCTCTTCCAGCTTGGCCTGTTCTTCGGCATGCACCGCGGCCTCGGTCGCCTTGACCTCGGCCTCGGCCTCTGCCGCGACGGCGGCGCGGCGGCGGGACCAGAAATCGCCTCCGCTCATTGCAGCCTCACTTTCTTGCGGCTGGGCACGGAATAGACATCGGAAAGCTGCTGAATACGGGCATCCCCAATGCCATCCTCATGCAGGTCAATGCGCTTGCGGTCGCGGCGGCGTTTTACAAACTCTTCGTGTTCGTGGTGTTCATTCACGAAGTCGCGGATATAGGCGACCAGCCCCTCGGGCATGGGCACCAGTTCCACCAGTTCTTCGCCGCTGTCAGTGTAATCCTGCGTCTCATAGGGTGATGCCGTGGCCAGCAGGACCTCCAACGGATGGTCCGCCTCCGGGTCGGTGGTTTCGCGCATCACCACACCAATGGTCGGCACCCGCGCCGACAGCCCCTGCAGGTAGGCTTCGGTATCGGTGCGCCACAGTTCCAGTGGCACGGTCGCGGCGTGAAATTCCACCGCCTCACCCTCTTCGCGCATCGGTTGCCAATGGGCGGGTCCGGCGCCGGGGATCACGGCAACCACTTTCCACGCAAAACGCACCCAACGGCTGACCGATGGGGTGCGACGGATGATGATTCCCAAAGGCAACGAGGCAGTCGCTGGCCGCATGGTGTTTTTGTCCCTTCCTCAAGCGATCCGGTGACAGGTCACAAATTTTTTTCGGATCGATGACATGATCGTCACCCCCTGTTGGAAAGGCAAAAAAATTCGCCAAATTTGCGCATTTTCCGACCCGAGATGGACACATTGACCCTGCCGGACAGATCGACCCTGAGGGGCGGGACGGAATGTCCACTTTGGCCAAAAACCCACCAAAACCCTCGGATTTTTGAAACGAATCACTTGCGGGTTTTGGCGCTGGCCGAGGGCTTTACGCGCCTCAGTTTTCATGTGTAGCTACCGGGCAGAATTCACCAGGTGCCAGCGCGCCTGCGACGGCACCCAGGGAGACACACATGACTAAGCAACTGATTTTGTGCGATTGTTTGGGGAGTCAACAGATCGACGCGGACAGTTTGTCCAATCTGGAGGGCTTTGCCTGCTCGAAAGTCCACACCGAACTTTGCGGCAAGCAAGCAGAGCAAGCAGCCAAGCTGATCGCCGCCGGTGACGCCATGATCGCCTGCCAGCAGGAACGCGAAACCTTCGAGGAAATCGCCGCCGATCTGGGCGTCACTGCGCCCGATTTTGTCGATCTGCGCGACCGTGCTGGCTGGTCCGAGGACGCGATGGCGAAGGACAAAAACACAGCCGCAAAAATGGCCGCTCTGGTCGCTGATGCGGCCCATCCGCAGGTGCCGCTGAAAACCTTTGATGTGGCCTCGGAAGGGCTGTGTCTGATCCTTGGCCCGATCGACGTGGCACAGGACGCCGCCGCCCGACTGGCGCCTTTCCTTAGCGTCACCCTACTGCTTGAAAACGCAGAGGATTTGCCGGTTGATCGCAGCTACGACGTGGTGGTCGGACAACTGAAAGGTGCAAAGGGCGCGCTGGGGCAGTTTGAGGTCCGTCTGGACCGGTTGCAGCAGATGCAGGCCGGCGGGCGCGGTGCCTTCACCCTGTCCGAGCCGCGCGACGGGGGCATGGCGGAATGTGACATCATTCTGGACCTGCGTGGCGGGCAGCCACTGTTCCCTGCGCCTGAAAAACGCGAAGGGTATCTGCGGGCGGATCCTGGATCGATCCCGGCAGTGGCGGAAGCCGTGATGCAGGCCTCACATCTGGTGGGCACGTTTGAAAAGCCGCTGTATCTGGGGCTGGATCCGCTGATCTGTGCCCACTCCCGCGCCGGTCAAACCGGCTGCACCAAATGCTTCGACACCTGCCCCACCAGCGCCATTTCAACAGCCGGCGATCACGTGGACATCGACCCGACGATCTGTGCGGGCTGTGGCTCTTGTGCGGCGCTGTGCCCATCAGGCGCAATCACCTTTGACAACCCCAATCCAGGTGCCTTGTTCACCCGGATGAACCGACTGGCCGAGACCTATCGCAATGCAGGCGGCACCGCGCCGCGGCTTCTGGTGCATGATGCCAGCTATGGTGCTGAGATGATTGCGCTTTCCGCTCGGTTTGGTCGGGGTCTGCCCGGCGATGTGATCCCTTTGGAGGCCGAGAAAGCCTCGGGCTTTGGCCATGCGGAAATGGTCGCGGCGCTGGCCGCAGGGTTCACCGCGGTGGATGTGCTGACCAGCCCGCAGACGGAACGGGATGCACTGGACGGGGAGCTGGCGCTGGCGCAGGCCTTGGCGGGGTCTGACGCCCAGCTGCGCCTGCTAGAGGTGGCTGATCCTGATGCGCTGTCCGATGCGCTTTTCGGAGCGGCGAAAGGCCCGCAAGTGGCGGAGCCGATCCTGCCACTGGGGTCGCGCCGTCAGGTGGCGCGGCTGGCGGCCAAGGCGCTGAACACCGACTCTGAAACACCGATTGCCCTGCCTGAGGGTGCCCCCTACGGCGCGGTGGTGGTCGACAAGGAGGCCTGCACGCTCTGCCTGTCTTGTGCCTCGCTTTGCCCTGCCGGAGCCTTGGGCGACAACCCCGATGCGCCGCAGCTGCGCTTTCAGGAGGATGCCTGCCTGCAATGTGGCCTCTGCGCCACCGTTTGCCCGGAAAACGCCATCTCGCTGCAGCCGCAGATGGACCTGAGCGATGCGGCGCTGACCCAGACTGTCATCCATGAAGAAGAGCCGTTTGAATGTATCGATTGCGGCAAGCCGTTTGGGGTGAAGTCCACCATCGACAAGATTGTGGCCAAGCTGGAGGGCAAACATTCGATGTTCCAAACCGGCGGGGCGGCGAACCTGATCAAGATGTGTGACGACTGCCGCGTAAACGCCCAGTATCACATGCAAAACAACCCGATGGCGGGGGCCGAACGCCCACGTGTGCGCACCACGGATGACTATCTGTTAAAACGGCGGGATCACTGAAGTTGAATGGGCGCACCCAAATCCGCGGGCTCCAGCCCCGCCACATAGGTGATGATGTCGTCGAGGTCCTCAAGGGACAGATCGACCGGCACAATCGCCGCCTTATGCATCGGATCCAGCTTGGTCTCGAGGTCGGTAATACGGGTGAAACTGGGGTGCGGATTAAGGGCGTAGAAACTGTAGAACCGCTCGTCCCAATCGGGGAAAGCGCGCAGGACAAAAAAGGACGGGGTGGAGTTGATCCCGCTCATCCGGTCGGCGGTGCCCACCACGTGACAGCGTTTGCAATGCAGGTTCGACACCGCCAACCCGTTCGCCGCGTCCCCCGTCAGATCCAGCGCCTCTTCGGCTGCGGCCTCGATCGCGACGCGGGTGTATTGCAGCCCGTCAGGGCCTTCGAAAGCCTCCACCGTGTTGAGGCCAATGTCGGAGGTCAGCCAGTCGCTGAAACGCTGTATTTCCGCGCTGTCCTCCAAACTGGAGAGATGCCAGCGGCTGCCCGCCCCCTCAAAGACCGCCTGCCCTGCCCCGTCGGGTGCCAACGTCACATCTGCCGCCGCCCCGTTAGGAACCACCGCGACCCGTACGCGGTGTTTCAGCGTGAAGCGCGGCAGGAGGTGTTTGAGAAACCCGTTCTCCGTCAACACCTTGGGCGCGGCCAGCGTGATCTGTCGCCCCTCTGCCATGACCATCGTTCCACCCAGTGCCAGTACCAGCCCCAGCACCAGACACAGGATCATCGGGATCAGTCGTTTGGGCATGGATCGGTCTCCGGCTTGGGGCGATGGGAACGGCGGAATGTGAATACCCAAATCCTAGAACCGCAGCTGTCGCGCGGTCAAGAATACCAAAGTCGATGAAAGGCCCAGCCATGAGTGAAGACTTCAACATGTCGATGCGCAAGTTCCTGAAACAGGTCGGCGTCACCAGCCAGAAAGCCATCGAGGACGCCCTGCGCAATGCGGGGGAAACGGCGGGCAAAAGCTATGAGGCCAAGATGGTGTTGACCATCAATGGTCTGGATATGGAACACGTGGTCACCGGCACTTTGACCGGCCAGCCCGACGCAGCAACCAAAGGACAGGACTAAGCAATGTCTGTAACGCGCGAACAGGTTCTGGACCTGCTGAAAACCCTGAAAGACCCTGCCAGCGGCAGCGATATCGTTGGCAGCGGCATGGTGCGTGCGCTGAATGTCGATGGGGGCGAGGTGCGCTTCGTCATGGAAATTGATCCCAGCCACTCCAACGCGCTGCAGGCGGTGAAGGCGGAGGCCGAGGACAAGCTGAACGCAATGACGGGTGTCAGCAAAGTGGCGATTGTGATGACCGCCCATGAAACCAAAGCGCCACCGCCCGATCTGCAGGCCCGCCGTCCGGCGCAGCAGCAGGGGCCGCAGAAAATCGCCGGTGTGGACCGGATCTTGGCCGTGGCGTCGGGCAAAGGTGGTGTGGGCAAGTCCACCCTTTCAGCTAACCTTGCGGTGGCGCTGGCGGCAGAGGGGCGCAAGGTCGGGTTGCTGGATGCAGATGTTTACGGCCCGTCGCAGCCCCGGATGCTGGGGGTGTCTGGCCGTCCCGCCTCGCCCGATGGCAAGACGATCCTGCCGATGCGCAACCACGGGGTGACGATGATGTCCATCGGGTTGATGACCCGCGAAGAAGAGGCGGTGGTCTGGCGGGGTCCGATGTTGATGGGGGCCTTGCAGCAGATGCTCAACCAGGTGCAGTGGGGTGCGCTGGATGTGCTGATCGTCGACCTGCCGCCGGGCACCGGTGACGTGCAGATGACCCTGGCGCAGAAGGCCGAGCTGACCGGCGCGGTTGTCGTTTCGACGCCGCAGGACATTGCGCTGCTGGATGCGCGCAAGGGCATCGATATGTTCAAGAAACTGGGCACCCCGATTGTCGGCATGGTCGAAAACATGTCGACCCATGTGTGCAGCCAATGTGGCCATGAGGAACACGTCTTTGGCCACGGCGGCGTCGCGGCAGAGGCCGAGAAGCTGGAGGTGCCGTTGTTGGCCGAAATCCCGCTGAATATCGACATCCGCTTGGCGGCCGACGGCGGCGCGCCGATTGTGGCATCAAAACCGGCCTCGCCACAGGCGCAGGCTTTCCGTAAGCTGGCCAAGAGCTTGATCGAGAGCGGCCATGCCTAAGGATGAGATGACACCAGAGCTGACCTTCCCCCCGTTGTTCCAAGGCGAAGCATTGAGCGGCGCGGCGGATCCCTTTGCCAAGGCCTGCACGCAGGCGCTGTTGGGCTGTGAATCGGGGACCGTGATCTACAACATCACCCCTGATGTGCTGAAGGCGGCAATTGTCTTTGCCCCCGAAGCGCCGTTGGTGGAGGCTTTGCCCGTGTTGATCGCCTGCGAGGTTGGGTTTCAAAACGCGCTTGGCGCGCTGGCCCCGCCTGAGGTTTCGGTTCATTTCCGTTGGGACGGGGAGGTTCTGGTGAACAACGCCCGCTGCGGCCGGATGCGCGTTGCCTCGGGTGAGGTTGCTAAAGGCGCGGAACTGGATTGGATCGTGGTCGGGTTGGAACTGCCCTTGCTGCCGCCCGATCCGGAAACCCCTGGCCTGACCCCTGACCAGACCTGCCTGTTTGAAGAAGGCTGCGCCGATCTGGATCCGGGCCATCTGCTGGAGGCCTGGACGCGGCACACGCTGGTCTGGATCAACCGCTGGGCCGATGAAGGGCTGCGGCCTTTGTCAGCGGAATGGCGGCCGCTTGTGGACAAGATGGGTGAAGAGGTCGAATTCACTGTGAAAGATACGGCTTACAGCGGCACCTTCATGGGGATAGATGAGAATTTCGGCATGTTGCTGCGGCAGGGCGAAGACACTCGTCTATTGCCGCTGTCACTGCTTCTGGAACAGGGGGGCGAGGCATGAGCACCGCCAAAACAACCACCAAACTGGCCCGCGCCATCCATCTGGATGAGAGCGATATGAACGTCTTTTTCAGCCCGGCCCGCACCGGCGAATGGGCGATCAGTGGCGGGTTTGAGTTTTCCAACTGGGGCGACGCCGATCTGACCGGCAAAGCACGGCAGGCCTTTGCCAATGGCTGGCTGGGGATCGAAACCTTCGGCCGGGTGACCTTTGTTGCGGTGACGCAGGTGGAACACAGTGAGCTGCACGGGCTGGCTAAAGGGTTGGCGGAACACTTTGTGCAAATCTACGGCGCCCCGTCGGTGGAGGCCGCAATGGGCGTCGCGCAGGAAGAGATCGCACATATGATCGACCTATGTGCCGATCACGAGCCAAACACATTGCTGACGGTTGAACGCGAACTGACCGAGGCGGGGGTGCGGGAGCGGTTCCGCTCAATCAAGCCGGATGCTGCACAGCTGGATCAAGTGGCTGTTCATGCCGTCCCTGAGGATGAGGTGCCAAAGCTCTGATCCCCCAAGACCACTTGATCCCCAGACAATTCAGCCAAGAAAAAGCCCCCGCAAACAAGCGTTTGCGGGGGCAGTGCGTGTACCCAAAGGGGAGGAGACACTTGGGAAAACCGTTGAAAAACCTGTCGCCTTTTAAAACGGGTTACTTGGCATTGAAGGTGAACAGCGCTTCACCGTTCAAGGTGTAGCCATTGATCAGTGTCTGGGCGCGTTCGGACACCAGCCACTCTTCCAGTTTGAGGACCAGCTCGGCCTTCACATGGGGATGTTTTTCCGGGTTTACCGGCAGGAAGGCATATTGGTTGAACAGAACGGGATCGCCAGCGAACAGCAGCTCAAGCTCCCCCTTGTTGGCGAACTTCAGCCAGCTGGCGCGGTCCGACATCACATAGGCGTTCATGCCCGAAGCGGTGTTGAGCGTTGCGCCCATACCTGCGCCAGCGGCCTTGTACCAGCTGGGGTCCAGCATCTCTTTGTCGATACCTGCGGTCGACCACAGCGACAGCTCTTTCTTATGGGTCCCGGAATCATCGCCGCGACTGGCAAACTCGGCCTTGGCCTGTTTGATTGCGCTCAAAGCTGCGGGCGGCGTCATTGGCGGCCTTGATCCCCGCAGGGTCTGTTGCCGGACCGATCAGGACAAAATCATTATACATGATCTCGGTGCGGTGGGTGCCGTTGCCGCCAGCCAGAAATTTCTCCTCGGCCTTTTTGGAATGCACCAGAATGGCGTCTACGTCGCCTGCTTCACCCAGACGGATTGCCTGACCGGTGCCGACGACCAGCAGCTGCACCTCAAGTCCCAGATCCTTCTGGATTTCGGGCAGCAGAACCTCTGACAGGCCCGAGTTATGGAACGAGGTGGTCACGGCCATCTTCAGCTCATCCGCGAGCGCCGCGCCTGCGGACAGAACCGATGCCGCAACAGCAAAAACCAGACCAAACTTCATATCAAAATATCTCCTTTCAGGAAGGCATGTGCCTCTTGGGTTTGGGGCGATACAAAAAACGCATCCGCCGGAGCGGTCTCATGCAGCCGCCCGTGATGCACAAAGACCACGTCACTGGCGAGCCGCCTGGCCTGCCCGTGGTCATGGGTGATCATCACAATCCGTGTGCCCGCCGCATGGGCGGTCAGCAGGATGTGTTCGATATCGTGAATGGCGCGGCCATCCAGACTGGCGCAGGGTTCATCCAGAAACAGGATCTCGGGGTTGCGGATCAGGGCGCGGGCCAGCGCCAGTTTCTGCCGTTCTCCGCCCGACAGATACCAGGCCTGTTTGCCCGCGTGATCGCCAAGCCCGACCCCGCGCAGTGCTTCCGCCGCGCGGGCCCGCGCGGCTTGGCGTTTCATGCCATGCACAATCAGCGGATAGGCCACATTGTCGAGCGCGGTGCGCCGCATCAAAGTGGGTTGCTGAAAGACATAGGCCTGACGCGGCCGCGACGCCACCTCATCCACCGCCCATTCAACCCGGCCCGAACTGGGCCGTTCCAACCCGTGCATCAACCTAAGGAGAGAGGTCTTGCCCGCCCCGTTTGGCCCCATCACAATGGTAAACCCGTCCGGCGCAAGGGTCATGTCCACAGGCCCGACAAGCGTTTTTCCACTCCGGTGCAGCGTCGCCTTGGTCAAGCGCAGAGGCAGGATCGAACGCTCTACCATCGGCTGCTAACCTCTGTCTTGGAGGCGAAGTGGATCGCCATGTTGACCGCAATGGCAATGCCGATCAGCACAAAGCCCAGCCCCAGCGCCAAGGCAAAGTTGCCCTTGCCGGTTTCCAGTGCAATGGCCGTGGTCAAAACCCGTGTGGCCTGATCGATGTTGCCGCCCACGATCATGATTGCGCCGACCTCTCCGATGCCGCGTCCAAAACCTGCCAACGCAGCGGTCAGCAAGGCGCGGCGGGCATCCCACAGAAGCGTGCGGATCCGTTGCCCCCGGGTGGTATTCATCGAAATCAGCAGGTCATGGTATTCGGCCCAAAGCTCTCGGATGGCCTGATGCGCAATCGAGGCAATGAGCGGCGTCAGGATCACCACCTGGGCAATGATCATCGCGGTCGGGGTGAACAGCAGCCCAAAGACACCAAACGGCCCCGAGCGCGACAGCATCAGGTAGACCAGCAGCCCCACCACCACCGGCGGCAGCCCCATCAGCGCATTCATCAGGGCGATCACAGAGCGGCGATACCGGAAGCGGTGCACCGCCACCCAACCTCCAAGGGGCAGACCAATGGCCGAAGCAATCAGGGTCGCTGTCAGGGTCACCTGCAGCGAGCGCGCCGAGATCTGCATCAGATCGGCGTCGAAGGTCACTATAAGCAGAGCTGCCTGTCGCAGCCCCTCCAGCACGTCGTTCATTCGGGTCTTTCGGGCGCCCGAAATGGCGCCGGTCGATGTCCAGTCTTGGGGGCTATTCTAATCCCTGACAGACACCGGGGCGACGTGGCATCAGATCGAATCTGCCTCTTTTCTCAGCCCTTTAAGAGGTGTGCGAGGGGTGAAGGACAGAATGTCCAACAGCAGCGCAGCGGGCGGGTACAGAATGTCCGCCCTGCGGCAACTACGGTAGGCAAATGAAAACAGCCCCGAGGCTGGTTTTGCCAGCGGCTCGGGGCTGTGATTCGGGGCTGTAATTCAGGTTCGGCTTTGGACCGGTGGCGGCGAAAGACGCCGCTCAGCTCAGCCAGGTTTTGTAGTCACTGACCAGCAGATGGGTCGGGGCTTCGTCCTCTTCGATCTCCGCAAAACGTCCGATCGGGGCGCGGAAGATGTTATCGGTCTCATCATCATTGACGGTGGAGACCTCACCGATCAGCACATCGCCCCCTTCGCCCCAGAAGGCGTGCCAGTCACCGGGCATCAGGGTCAGGCTTTCGCCGGGGGCGAATTTCAGCTTTTCACCGGGGGCAAATTCACGTGGGATGCCGTCACACATCACCATACCACCGCGGTCTTCGGCAAAGTTGCCATCGTCATCCGAGCCATAAAGCTCGACCACCATTGTGGCACCACCACGGTTGATGATGTCTTCGGCCTTGATCACATGTGTGTGCATGGGCGACAGCTGATCCTGACGTGAAATCAACAGTTTCTCCGCGTAGCACATGCCGCCGCCACGTTGCAGATCGGCCAAACGGCCATTGCGCAGGGTGAAGAGGAACAGGCCCATTTCGTCGAACCGCCCGTCGCCATAATCGGTGATATCCCAGCCGCACCGGGCCTCGATCACGGCTTTGGCTTTACTGGCGTTGGCTTTGAATTCTTCCGGCGTCCAATAAGCAAAGGGCGGCAGGACAAAACCATAGGAGCGGATCATTTCATCCGCTTCGGCCATGATCTGGTTAATTCTGGAACGTTTCATCAGGTGCCTCCGGCAAGCGGCCCAAAGCTGGGCGGTCGTCAGTTACTGCCCCTGATAGCGCTATCAGAAAATCAGTCAAGCGTGACATCGTATGGCACCAATATTTCCGGATGTTTGGACAGGCCAAAGCAAAACGCCCCGCCGGTTGGGGCGGGGCGTTTTGTTGGTTTCAAGGCGGATCAGACCTGGGACGGCAGCCACAGAACGATCCACGGGAAGGCCACCAGCAGTGCAATGGTGATCGCATCCGCAATGAAGAAAGGCGTGACGCCTTTGAACACGTCCTGCACCGACAGGTCATCACGAACACCTGCCACCACAAAACAGTTGAGGCCAATGGGTGGGGTGATCAGGCAGAACTCGGCCATTTTCACCACAAGGATCCCAAACCAAATCGCACACATCGGACCGGACATGCCAAAGGTGCTGTCCGCAGCCGAGACAAACTCGCCCCCGTTGAGCGCCATCACAGCGGGGTAAACCACCGGCAAAGTCAGCAGCAACATCCCGATGGCGTCCATGAACATGCCAAGGATGGCATAGGCCAGAAGAATGCAGACAAGGATCAGCATTGGCGACATGGTGAGCGAGGTGATCCAGTCGGAAAACGCCCCTGGCAGATCGGCGAAGCCCAGGAAGCGTACGTAGATCAGCACACCCCAGATGATGGTGAAGATCATAACCGACAGCTTCGCCGTTTCCAGCAGCGCGTCCTTCAGTTGTGCCCAACGCATGCCCCGGAAAACCGCCATCACAAAGACCACAAAGGCCCCGATGGCCCCGCCCTCGGTCGGGGTGCCCCAAGCGTCACCGCCGAAGGGGTTGTAGACAAACAGGATGATTGTCGCGACCACAAACAGGATCGGCAGCGCAGGTGGCAGTGAGACAAAGCGCTCTTTCCAGGTGTAGCCCGTGACGGCGGGGCCGAAGCCTTTGATCGTCAGCGCCAGACCAATGATCAGCAGCCCGTAGATCAGCGCCGAAAACGCACCGGGGATGAAGCCTGCCAACAAGAGCTTGCCAACGTCCTGTTCGACGATGATGGCGTAGATCACCAAGATCGCAGACGGCGGGATCAGCGAGGCAAGCGTGCCACCTGCTGCGACCACCCCTGCGGCGAAACGTTTATCATAGCCGATCTTCAGCATTTCAGGGATGGCGATACGGGCGAACACGGCGGAAGTTGCCACCGAGGCGCCAGAGACCGCCGCAAAGCCCGCAGTGGCAAAAACGGTCGACACCGCCAGCCCCCCCGGCACCCAGGCCAGCCAGCGCTTGGCGGCCTCAAACAGCGCTTTGGTCAGACCGGCGTAATAGGCCAGGTAGCCGATCAGGATGAAGGTCGGGATCAGCGACAACGCCTGGCTCGACACTTTGGAATGCGGCACCTGCCCTGCGGTTTTCACCGCCACGGTCAGCGCCCAGCCGAAATCCTCGGGGTCATAGCCCTTCTTCGCCCAGAAAATCCAGATCAACCCGATCATGCCAGCCAGACCGGCGGCAAAGGCCACCCGCATCCCCAGCACAACGAGCACCAACAAACCGCCCGAGACGATCAGTCCAATATCAATCGGTTCCATCATCTCTCTCCTTACTCATCCGCGCCCGAGACATGCTCGGCTTCCATCGCGGCCTGGGTGGCGGCATCAGCGATCATCGGCACGGCCACAGGGGTTTGGTCATTGGTGACAAAGGCCCGCCCATAGGCCCAGAGCTGCAGCAGCAAGCGCAGGCACAGCACCGAGAAGGCCACCGGCGCCAGCAATTTCGCGGGCCACAGCGGCAGGGCAATGTCCATTGAGCTGTCACGGCTCCACATGGGTGCATTGAAATCAAAACTGCGGTCAAAGTGGGCCCAAGTGCCCCAGACCAGCAGCACCATCAGCAGAAGGATCGCTAAGGTCGTGACAATCTCGGCCGTATAAAGCGCCCGGCCCTTCAACGCGCCCACCAGAATGTCCATGCGGATGTGACCGCCATCCCGCTGAGTGAAGGAAATGCCCATGAAGGCAATCAGCGGCATCGCCTGCTCAATCCAGTCCACATAGCCCGGCAGCGGCATATTGAAGGCATTGCGCCCCGATACCGATCCCACCGCCAGAAGCATCAGCGAAAACACCGCCAAACCGCTCATCAGCGCCAGAACACCCTCCAGCCGGTATAAAGCCCGGTCCAGACGGGACACTGCGCTGTCATCAGACAACACCAAAGATGCGCCAGCCATTTGCGCCTCCTTCCCTCTCGATTGTCGTGAAAAAATGAAAAGGCCCCGCGCCCGCAGGTCCGAAGACCGGGGCGCGGGGCAAGTGCCTTATTTGGCTTCGGCAATCATGCCGGTGACCATGTCGTAGAGTTCCTGCGCGGGGATGCCGCGCTTACTGTTCTCTGCGATCCAGGCTTCGGCAGCGGGGGCTGCAGCCTGCTGTTTAAACAGGGCGATTTCGTCATCGCTGAAGGTGACTTCGGTGATGCCTTTGTCCGCAAGCGCCGGGCCCCAGGCGGCCATGGTCTTGTTGTTGTAGGTGTCCACGTAGTGATCCAGCGACTCATCGATCGAGCTCATCAGTGCATCACGGTGCGCGTCCGACAGACCGTCCAGCGCGTCGGTGTTCACCACAACCGGGCAGTTCACGGTGCCGGGGTTCAGGTTGGTGGTCCACCACTTGGCGTTTTCAATGGTGCCGTAGGACATGTGGGCATGGGGGGCAAAAGCCACCGCTTTGATCACACCGCTGTCCAACGCCTGGCGCACTTCGGTGGCCGACATCGAGGTCGGAACCGCCCCAACGGTTGCCATTGCTTTGCCAATACCGCCGGTTGCGCGCACGGTCATGCCGGGGAAATCATGCAGGGCTTCGGGCGCGTCACCCAGACCTACAAGGTTGTACTGCGGCAGCGGCGACGGCATCAGCAGGGTTGCGTTCCAGCGGGACAGATCATCCTTTACGGCCGGGTGGTTGTACACTGCCATCGACAGTTCGATTTCCTGCTCCAGCGAGCTGACGCCCAGGAACGGCAGTTCCAGAACGGTGATGGTCGGGTTCTTGTCGCGGTGGTAGCCGGCGCAGAACTGGGCCATTTCAAAGGCGCCGATGGAGATGCCATCGAGGTTCTCTTTGTTCTTCGACAGACCGCCGTAAGAGATGTTCAGGGTGAACTCGCCACCGGTTTTTTCGGATACCAGCTCGGCCAGTTTTTCCACGTGCTCGGTGAAGGCGCGGCGTTTGCCCCAGAGCGATACGTTCCATTCTTCGGCCATGGTTTCGGTGGCAAAGCCAACGGCCAGCGCGGCGACAGCCACGTGAGTCAGAGTCTTTTTCATCTTTGTGATCCTCCCAAGATCCAGACGTTTTGGATGGGGGGTATTGTGCGGCAGCGGTTTGACCCTGCCTATGAAGGAATCCGCGTGACAGATTTCATCAGCCCTGCGGAAATCCGCAACCCTCTGTGGCGGTGGCAGAACTGGCCCGAATTGGCACCGTCAGCCCTTCAAATGCAAACGCACCGACCTGTTTCAAAGCCGGTGCGCGGATTGTGTAATTCAGAACATAAAGCGAGGATCAGTTCCAAGCACCACTGGCATCGATCGGTACAAAACCTTCGGTGTCTACACGACCTTTACACTTGCCGGAATTGTAAATGCGGAAGCTGAAACGGTTGTTGCGGATATACCCGGGCGCCGCGCTATTGGTCATCCGGAAGGTGTAGGTGGTGAAGTTTTTGGTGACTCTGGCTTCGGTCGGGAACCAGTCGGTGTTCTTGCCGTTGTCCATCTTGATAGACAGCAGTTCACCGGACTTAGAGTTTTTGATCCCAAACCCAAGGCCAACCCAGCTTTGGGCGGCGTTTTTCGACGCCCCGCGCCATTTCTCAAATTCGCAGCTTTTGGTTTGGGCAAAACCCGCCGACGCACTGGCAAGGGTAATTGCCGCGATCAGGAAAATCTTCTTCATAGTTTTCTCAATTATAAATTGCATTCGTGCCAGAGATAGGCGGCCACCCATCCGAGTCCAAGACGGCAGTTTTGCCAATTTCACGATAGTCGCAAGCCCGTGTTCAATCAGCAACATTTTCGATTTCACCAAGGAGCGCGCTAAAGCAACGCGTCTTTGTCGAGGCCCAATTTTACAATCTTTTCGTTCAATGTACGCCGCCCGATCCCCAGGGCTTCGGCCACCGCATCCATCCGGCCCTGATGTGCTTTGACCGCTTTGCCGATCAGTTCCCGTTCAAACACCGCCACCGCTTCGCGCAGCGTATCGGGCACGTCCCCGGCGGCGAGGTCGGCGCGCAGCGCGTGGGCGACTGAGCCGCCGCCGCGCCGTGCCGACAGCACCCGCCGCTCGGCCACATTGCGCAGCTCGCGCACATTGCCGGGCCAGTCATGGGTCATCAGCGCGGTCAGATCTTCCTGTGTCATGGCGGGGGCCGTGATTTCGTAGATCCGCGCAAAATGGTCGAGAAAATGGGTGAACAGCATCACCAGATCGCCACGCCGCTGGCGCAGGGTGGGCAGATGCAACACAACTGTGTTGACCCGGAACGACAGATCCTGACGAAAGATTTTGGCCGCCACGGCCTCACCCATGTCTTCGTTTGTGGCCGAGATCACACGGAAAGAGACCGGTACCGGTACTGTGGTGCCCAAAGGGGTGATCTGCTTGTCCTCGATCACGCGCAGCAGCTTGGCCTGCACCTCCAGCGGGCAAGACAGAATTTCGTCCAGAAACAGCGTACCACCATCTGCCGCCAATAGTTTGCCTTCGTGACTGCCCTTTTCGCCAAACATCTCGGCCTCGAAACTGGCGGGGGACAGGGCGGCACAGTTGACCGCCAGAAACGGCCCGTCCGCCTGTGGTCCCAGATCGTGCAACGCGCGGGCGACCAGTTCTTTGCCGGTGCCGGTTTCGCCCTGCAGCAGGATCGCGGCCGGGCTTTCGGCCATGTCGAGGATGTCTTCGCGGAGCTCCGCAATCTGTGCATCACGCCCCAGCAGAACACGGTCCAAACCGGACAGCCGCGCAAGACGGGCCTTCAGGCGTTCTGTTGTGCGGCGCATCTGGTGCTGGTCGGCGGCGTGGTTCAGGATCGTCAGCAGGCGGCGCGGCTCATAGGGCTTTTCCACAAAGCTATAGGCCCCGGCCTGCATCGCACTGACGGCCATCGGGATATCGCCATGGGCCGAAATCAGCACCAGAGGTGGTGCGGTGGTTGGGTCCAGAGCGGCCAGCAGGTCCAGTCCCGACATGCCCGGCATCCGCACATCTGACAGGATCACATCGGGCTGGAAACTTTGCAGATGTTCGGCCACTTTTTCGGCACGGGGCAAGGCTTCGACCCGCCAGCCCGCAGCCTCCAGCAGGTCGATCAGCGACAGGCGCATTTCGCGGTCGTCGTCCACCACAAGAACCGAGGGGGTATGGGGCTCACTCATCGTTTGGCTCCTGTTGTGTGTCCGCAGATAGTGGGATTTCGACACGGAACAGCGCCCCACCTGCTGGCAGGTTCTGCGCCTCCAGCGTGCCTTCGTGTTCTGCAACAATACTGGCCGAGATCGCCAGACCCAGCCCCATGCCGCGGCCACTTTCGCGGGTGGTCACAAAGGGCTCCTGCAAGTCTTTTAGTGTCGCCGCGCCAAGCCCGTGCCCATTGTCGCGCACGGTCAGCCAACCGGTGCCAAGCTCTGCCCCTAACGCCACCGATATCTGCGGGCTGGCGGCCCCTTCCACCGCGTCTACCGCGTTGCGCAGCAGGTTGGTCAGCACCTGTTCAATCCGCAACTGGTTGGCGCGGATAAAGACAGGCGTCGAGGGTTGCTCTAAAGCCAGGGCAATCCCGTCCTGTTCCAGATTGGGGCGCAGCAATTCGACCGCCGCCGCCAAAGCGTTACGCAGATCCACCTCGGCAAAGGGTTGCGGGTCATGGCGGGCAAAGAACTTCAGTTGTCGCGTGATGCCTTCCATCCGGTCCACCAGCGACGCGATCCTTGGCAGGGCGCGGCCCTTGGCCTCGGCGCCTGCGGTGATTTCAGCCGCAGCAAGATGGTTGCGCATGGCGGCTATGGGCTGACCCAATTCGTGAGTGACCGAGGCCGCCAATTGCCCCAGCGCCGCCAGACGCGAAGCGCGGCCCAGTTCATCCTGCGTGCGCTTCAAGCGACGTTCGGCAGTGCGACGTTCCTCAATTTCGATGGCAAGCCGTTCATTGGCCACCCGCAGCTGCGCCTCTTCGTCTTTGGATCGTTTCAGCGCGGCACCTATACGTTGCGCCCGCCGTTGTTGCGTGAGTACCAGCAGCAGCGTCGCCAGCAGCATCATGGCACCCGTCAGCAGCAGGGCACGGAACTGGGCGCGTTCCTCGCTGGCGAAATAATGCAGCACCCAACCCTGTGGCAGATCGCTGGCGGTCAGGTGCAGACGCTCGTCCCGTCCGATCCGTGCGCGTTGGTCATCCAGCACCTGCCAGTCCAGTTCAGGCAGGCTCTGATCGGCAAACTGCCGCGAGGAGGCGATGCGATTAGCCTGTTCCGACCTCAGAGGGGCCAGCACCCGGTAGCGCCATGTCTGGTCGGAGGCCAACAGCACCACACCGTCTGCGTTCACCAGCATCACCTGTTCGCCGGCATCGCGCCAGCGCGCCTCCAGCTTGCTGACATCCAGTTTGACGGCGATCACCCCAATCAGGTTGTCCCGCCGGTCCGTCACCGGATCGGCAATAAAATACCCCGGCAGGCCAGTGGTTGAACCGATGCCATAAAACCGCCCCTGCGCCCCTTCGAGGGCGGTGTTGAAATAGGGGCGGAAGGCGTAGTTCTGGCCAATGAAGCTGTTGGCTTGGTCGGCGTTGGAGGTGGCAATTGTTTCGCCATCCGGGCGCATCAGGTAGATCGCATCCAGCCCCGCCGCATCCGCGAAGGTTTTAAGACGCAGGTTCAAAGCCGCCGCAGCGCTGCCTTGGGACCGTTTGGCGCGGGCCACCTCAATCACAAAGGGATCACGGGCCAGCACATAGGTCAGGTGGGAAAACCGCTCGATCTCGGCCGTTACGGTGGAGCGATAGAGCGAGAGCCGCCCCTCTGCGCGGCGCTGTTCTTCGCCGCGGAAATAGCTCATCGCACCGGCATAGCTGACCACGGCCAGCGCCAGAATGATGCAAAGCGAAAGGATGAGGCGCACAGGTTTCACAAGCGTTTTGATTGGCGATCCTTGGTGAAATTGCAAGGGTTTGGCTGGCAAATGGCCGCCCTTTCCCACCGAATGCGCCAAGAAAGTGATCCAAACAGCGGGCGGTGACGTATGCGGAAGGTCAAGAAGGATTGCCCCCATGAGTGTACGCCTCCGTCCTCAAGACCGCAGGTCACGGTCTCCCCTCATCACCTACTGCGGTCGGCAGCTGGGGGCTTTGCTTCTGGCTCTGACTGCTTCCGTTGCGACCGCTGAGCCTGTCCCTCAGGACATTGCAAGCTCCCTGCAATCAGCCTCGCAGCGGGGCAGCGCTCAGGTGCGCTGGTTGGGTATTCCGATTTATTCGGCCCGCCTGTTCACCCCTGACGCGCGGGCCTTTGACTGGGCCAAACCCTTTGCTTTGGAACTGACTTATGATCGTGGGTTCAGCAAAGACCGGCTGGTTTATGCCACCGGCAAAGAGCTGGTGCGGATGGAGGGCGATCAGACCGATCATCCCGCCATTCTGACGAAACTGCAGAAGTGTTACCGCGATGTGTCTAGCAGCGACCGCTTTGTGGCTTTGGGGGCGAAACAGGACGAGGTGCAGTTCAGCCTTAACGGCACCCGCACCTGCCGGCTGCAACATCCCGACATTCGCAAGCGGCTGCTGTCGATCTGGGTCTCTGAAAACTCCCGCGACCCGAAACTGTCGCGGCGCCTGAAGGGGCAATGACTGCCCGCATGACCCTTTATCCGCGTGTCGCCCTGTTTGCCGCCGTTCTGGCCAGCGCGGGGATCCCCCTCTACATCCATCTGCCCAGTTTTGCCTCAGCCGAGTTGGGGCTGAGCCTGGCCACCGTTGGCTTTGTCCTGATTGCCATTCGGATTGTTGATCTGGTGCAGGACCCCGCTTTGGGGTGGCTGGTGGATCGGTTTGCCCAGCGACGCTTGTTGCTGTCGCGGATTGGCCTGTTGGGGCTTGCTCTGGGATTTATGATGCTTTTTGCCATCCCTTTGCCCGCCGGCATGATCGGCCCGCAGGCCTGGCTGGTTCTGTCGCTAGTCGTAGTTTTCACCAACTACAGTCTGCTACACATCCTGTTTTACGGCCAAGGTGTCTTGCTGGCCGAGGGGCGTGAAGCCAAGGCACATTTACGGTTGGCGGGATGGCGGGAAACCGGCCTGTTGGTCGGGGTGGTGCTTGCAGCCGCTGCGCCAGAGGTTCTGAAATCCCTTGGCAGCGCTGCGGCTTACCGCGACTTTGGCCTGATGTTGGTTGTGTTGATCGCGCTGGCAGGCTGGCTAAGCGCGCCGCTTTGGTCCGAGGCGAAGACAAGCCAACGCCCGCCCGCCATCGCCGCCCGCCGGTTGCTGTCCCCTGCCCCGATGTGGCTGTTGCTGATCGGGCTGGTCAATGCGCTGCCTGTCGCGCTGTCCTCGACCCTGTTTATCTTTTTTGTGGAAGACCGGTTGCAGCTGCCTGCCCTCACCGGCCTGTTCCTGATCCTGTTCTTCTTGGCCGCCGGATGTGCCGCACCGCTCTGGTCGGCGCTGGCCAAACGGTTTGGTCCGCGGCTGGTGTTGATACCGGCGATGACATTGGCAATCTTCAGTTTCACCTGGGCCGCCCTGTTGCCTGCGGGATCAGTCTGGGGGTTTGCGATTGTCTGCCTGGCCTCCGGCGCGGCGCTGGCGGCGGATATGGTGATCCTGCCCGCGATGTTTGCGGCGTCTTTGGCGCGGTATGATTTGCCCGAGGGGCTGGGATTTGGGCTTTGGTCCTTTGCCGCGAAACTGGCGCTGGCAGTGGCGGCGGCGGTGGCTCTACCGGGGCTGCAGGCGGCGGGCTACGATCCGGGCGGCGACAACAGCGGCACAGCGCTTCAGGCGCTTGGGTTTGCCTATGCAGTGGTCCCAAGCCTGTTGAAGCTGGTGGCGATTTTCCTCTTGGCCCTGACCCCACGCCAGATGCTGCACGCCGCGGCCTGACGGCGCTGCATTGCGCGGTCAGCGCCGCCGCATCAGCAGCGGCAGGCACAGCATCAGCAAACCAATCCGCACCAGATGGTGCAGCGCCACAAAGGCCGGATCAATACCCAGCGCTAGCCCTATGGCTGCCATTGCCTCGACCCCGCCGGGCGCATAGGCGATCCACAGCTGGTCCGCGGGAATATCGGTCCACAACCCGACAAGTACCGCAAACCCGCCGGAGACCAGCGCCGCTGTGGAGACCATGATCACCGTCAAACCCGCTTGCGCCCACACCTGACGCAATGTGATCCCTGTAAAGCGGCTGCCGATGACCGATCCGATCAGGGCGTAGCCCAAGAAAAGCGTCCAATAGGCCGGTTGGCCCGAAACCACCCCCGACAATTGGCCCATCGCGCCGGCGATCATCCCGCCCAGCAGGAAAGCGGCGGGAAAGCCGAAACGTTTGAGCGGCAAGGACACAAGCCAGCCAAGAGCGGCGATGCCCAAAAGCGCTTGCACTGGCAGGTCTGGCAGCGCCGGTTGTATACGGCTGCCCCCGCCGACCCAGACCACGGCCAATGGCAAAATGGCTGTGAGCAACAACAGACGCAAAGATTGGATCACGGTAATCGCCGTCACGTCGCCTTTGCGCTCAGACGCCATCGCCATGACCAGCGACAAGGTGCCGGGGGCTGAGGCCAGCAGCGACGTGTCGCGATCTAACCCGCCAAACCGGCGCAACAAAAGCGCCGAAAGCCACAGCGTTGTCAGGATCGACAGGCACAGCATCACAAGGCTGACACCCCAATCTGCGGCTTCGGATACAACATCAGGCCGCACCCCCGATCCCAAGGACAAGCCGACGGCAAGAAACCCCAGATCCCTTAGCCGGTGATCCACGCGAAGGCGGATCCCACCCCAAGCCGCGACGGAACTGGCCACCGCCGCCCCGATCAATGGCGCGGCGGGCAGGGCAAGGGCTTCGGCCCCAAAGGCGCCGAAAAAGCCGAGGACCAGTGTCACAGCGCTGCGCTGCCAATGATTGGGGGGCATAGGGGAGGGCTGCATCGCGGATCCTTTCACGATCCTTGATAGCCTCAGCCGCGCTGAATTTCCAACCGGGCCCGCAATCCACGTTGACCGGCCTCAAAACTCAAAACGCCGCCATGCTGCTCTGCCACAGTGGCCACAATGGTCAGGCCCAGACCAAAGCCATCCACCGACTGCGCATTGGGGCCGCGCTGGAACGGGGCCAGCATGCCCTCGATGTCCGCAACGGAAAACTCTGAGCCCTCGTCCTCAACCGTGATGATGGCGCGGTCGGCAAAGGCTTCTAGCTCGACAGTGGCGCGGCGGCCGTATTTCAAAGCGTTGTCAATCAGGTTCGACAGGGCACGTTGCAGCGACACCGGCCGCGCCATCGCCAGCACCCGCCGTTCCTCTGGCCCCAAGGTCTGCCCCGAGCGGGACATGAAAACGGAACGCCCGCCCTCGATAACTTCTGGCGCACGACGGGTGAAGCTGACTGGATCGCCGCAGTCCTGATAATCTTCGACCAATGCCTCGATCAGGGCGGTCAGGGAAATCTGGCGCGGCGCTTCGGTGTTTAATTCGTTGCGGGTGTAGGTCAGCACGCTTTCGATCATGCCAGTCATCCGGTCGATGTCGCCTTCCAGCTTTTCCCTCAGTTCCACATCGGGGATCAGCGCAGTGCGCAGGCGCAATCGGGTGGCCGGGGTGCCGAGGTCATGGCTGACACCGGAAAGCACCACCGCGCGTTTGCTCAACTGGGCGCGCTCGGCCTCCAGATAGGCGTTCACGGCCTCCACGATCTCGCGCAGTTCGCCCGGTCCTTCGGCGCGATAGCTTTCCGGCCCGCCCAAGCGACGCCGCCCGCGCAGCGCATGGGCGAAACGGTCAAAGGTGGCCGAGGTTTCCGCCACCTGACTCAGCAAAATGCCAATCGCAAGGATTGCCAGAAACACTGCTGGAAGGCGCCAGTCATCCGGTTCCGCTTCACAGCCCCAAAGCGCCCGTCCGTCGACCCGCACCCAAGCGCCGTCATCCATCCGCGCCAGCAGGATCGGGTCGCTGCAATAGGTCGCCAGCAATTGCGTCACCGCGCCCAGTTTTTCCGGCACCGACCGGTTCTGGCCCTGCGGCAGGGTCGAAACGTGATAGCGCAGGGTTGAAGAAATCACCGCAATATTCAAAAGCGAACCGGCAATCACCTCGCCCCGTCCGGCGTGGATTGAGACATTGGTGATAAACGCAGGTTTGCCCGGCGTCTGGAGCCGCGCAAAGGCGCCTTTGTTGGCCAGAAGGGTTTCGCCCTGCGACAATGGGCTGAGCCGGATACCGGCCGGTGGTTCGCTGTCGCCGGTCAAAGCATCATAAAGCGCCACGCCCCCCGCATAGGCCTGCATCCGGTGCAACTGCCACGCGGCATTGGACCCAACCCAGAGCCAGGCCGCCACCAGCCCGGCCAGAAAGGCCGAAAGGGTCCACAAGGTTCCCAGCGAACGCAGACGGAAAGAGGGGCGCATCAGCTTTCCTCAACCTCGACGTCAACGGCGAACACATAGCCGACGCCGCGTTCCGTGCGCAGCATCAGCGGATCTTTTGGGTTCTTTTCGATCTTGGAGCGGAACCGCCCGACCAACACGTCAATGGCCCGCCCTGCGGTGTCATTGGCACTGCCATCGCCGGTCACATCCATGGCATTGGCAATTTCTTCGCGCGTCAGCGGGATATGGGGATTGGCCAGCAAAACCTTCAACAGACTGGTTTCACGCCGCGACAGCGTCACCTGAAACCCCTCTGGAGAGAGCACTTCGTCCAGCTTGGCATCATAGGACCAGCCACCGAAGCGGAAGGTGCCGATCTTGCGGCGATAGGACAGCGAGGCGGAACGTTGCGTGCGTTGCAGAACCGCCCGCACCCGGGCCAGCAGCAACTGCGGGTTAAACGGCTTGGCGATATAGTCATCGGCGCCGACCTCATAGCCAGCCATCCGCTGATGATCTGCAGACAGGGCTGACACCAGAATGATCGGCACATCCTGATCGCGGCGCAGGCGGGCGCAGATCTCGACCCCGTTTTCGTCGCCCAGCATCACATCCAGCAGGATCATGTCGATCCGACCGGCCTCCAGCTGGGTCAGGATTTCAGCCTCACTTTCCGCCGGCAATGCAATAAAGCCGTTCTGTCGCAGGAATTGCGTCATCATGCTGCGCGTCTCTGCGTCGTCATCAACCACCAACAGCCGTGGAATCGCCATCGCCACCTCCCGATATTCTGACCTCAGACTCGCCCATCACTCCCCCGTGGTGGGTCTGCCTCTTGCCCGGTTTGTAACACCGTGCAACAAATTCAAGGCCTAGGTAACATCATGTAACAGAACACCTGATTTTGTGACATGAGAAAGGGAAAACCCGCATCTGGCGGATTGTTACACCCCCTCTTGCTTGGCAGGACTAGGGCAGCGCTGCTCGACGGGCAGCCGAAACTGGGAGGTTATCTTATGAAGAAATCTGTATTCGCCACCGCAGCGGTGGCGTCGCTTGTTGCATCCAACATGGCGTTTGCCGAACCGCAGGCTGAAGTTCTGCACTGGTGGACTTCGGGCGGTGAAGCGAAATCTGTGGCCGTGCTGCAGAAAGAATTTTCCGACAATGGCGGCACCTGGACCGACATGCCGGTTGCCGGTGGTGGCGGTGACGCCGCAATGACCGCGCTGCGGGCGCGGGTTCTGTCGGGCAACGCCCCGACCGCCGTTCAGCTGAAAGGCCCGGCCATTCAGGAATGGTACGAAGAAGGTGTGCTGGCGGACATCTCGGCTGTGGCCGAAGCCGAAGGCTGGGACAACGTTTTGCCCGCTTCGATCGCGGGTCACATGAAGTGTGAAGGCAGCTGGTGCGCCGCACCGGTGAACGTACACCGTGTGGACTGGATCTGGGCCAACGCCGACGTGCTGGAAGCCAACGGCATCGCCATGCCCTCGACCTGGGCGGAATTCAACGCCGCCGCTGACAAGCTGCAGGCCGCTGGCATCATCCCGCTGGCCCACGGTGGTCAGGCCTGGCAGGACGCAACCGTATTCGAAGCGGTGGCTCTGGGCATCGGTGGTCCCGAGTTCTTCCAGAAAGCCTTTGTGGATCTGGACATGGACACGCTGAAATCTGACACCATGGTTCAGGTTTTTGACCAGATGCGCACCCTGCGCGGCTATGTCGACGGCAACTTTGCCGGTCGCGACTGGAACCTGGCCACGGCAATGGTCATGAACGGCGAAGCCGCTTTCCAGATCATGGGTGACTGGGCCAAAGGTGAATTCCTCGCCGCTGGCAAAGCGCCGGGCGAAGACTTCCTCTGCTCCTCGACCCCGGGCAACGGCTACCTCTATGTGGTTGACAGCTTTGCCATGTTCGACGTGGACGGCGACGACAAGAAAGCCGGTCAGAACCTGCTGGCCGAGCTGATCATGGGCCCGAACTTCCAGGAAGTGTTCAACCTGAACAAAGGCTCGATCCCGGCCCGGACCGACGTGGGTCTCGACGCCTTTGAAAGCTGCGCCCACACCTCGGCCAGCGACATGTCGGCCAGCTCCTCGGAAGGTTCGCTGCTGCCGAGCTATGCCCACGGCATGGCCCTGCGTGGTGCCCAGGCGGGTGCGATCACCGATGTTGTGACCGCGCATTTCAACTCGGACATGTCTTCGGCAGACGCGGTTGAGATGCTGGCCAACTCGGTCGCCAACTCGCTGTAATCTCCCCTGGCCCGCCCCGCTCCCTCCTCCCTTGAGGCGCGGGGCGGGCCACCGCAAATGAAAGGTCGCTGCCATGACCGAATGGCTTGAACGCCACGTGCCCAAGATGGTGCTTGCACCCTCTTTCGTGGCCATCCTCATCTTCGTTTACGGCTTTATCTTCTGGACCGGCTGGGTCTCTTTCACCCGCTCGCGCCTGCTGCCGAAATACGAAATCAAAGGTGTCATCCAATACGAACGCCTGTTCGCCTCGCCCCGCTGGGACACGGCGATGGACAACCTGTTCATCTTCGGCGGTCTGTTTATCGGCATCTCGATGGTGCTGGGTCTGCTGTTGGCGATCCTGCTGGACCAGAAAATCCGGGCCGAGGGCGCGTTGCGCACCATCTACCTCTACCCGATGGCGCTGTCGATGATCGTGACCGGGACCGCCTGGAAATGGATCATGAACCCCGGTCTGGGGATCGAAGCAACCGTCCGCGGCTGGGGCTTTGAAAGCTTTGCCTTCGACTGGGTGGTGAACCCCGATCGCGCGATCTACGCCGTGGTCATCGCCGCTGTCTGGCAGGCCTCTGGCTTCGTGATGGCGCTGTTTCTGGCCGGTCTGCGCGGTGTGGATGAAGAGATCATCAAAGCCGCCCAAGTGGACGGCATCCCGACCTGGCGCATCTATTCCGCCATTATCATTCCTTCGATGGCCCCGATTTTCCTCTCGGCCTTCATCGTGCTGGCCCACCTCGCCATCAAGAGCTTTGACCTGGTCATCGCGCTGACCGGCGGCGGCCCCGGCTATTCGACCGACCTGCCCGCAACCTACATGTATGCCATGGCGTTTTCGCGCGGTGACATTGGTCAGGCGGCAAGCTCGGCCATGGTGATGATGGGTGTCGTTTTTGCCATTGTGGTGCCTTACCTCTACTCTGAACTGAGGGCGAAACATGACTGATTTCACCCATACTCCCGCCGCAACCAATACGGCCGCGATCCAAGCAGCGCCACGCCGCAACTGGTCGCAACTGGCCTTGCGTTGGCTATTGTTTGCTCTGCTTGGTGCCTTTGCGCTGTTCTATCTGATGCCGCTGTTTGTGATGGTGACAACCTCACTGAAAAGCCTTGATGAGATCCGCACCGGTAGCCTGATCGCTCTGCCCCGAGACGTCACCTTTGACGCCTGGAAAACCGCCTGGTCCTCGACCTGTACCGGTGTGCAATGTGAAGGTCTGCGGCCTTACTTCTGGAACTCGGTTCTGATGACCGTGCCGGCGGTGATGATTGCCACCATGCTGGGCGCCATGAACGGCTATGTGATTGCCCAGTGGCGTTTCAAAGGTGCAAACCTGATCTTCTCGCTGATGCTGTTTGGCTGTTTCATCCCGTTTCAGGTGGTGCTGCTGCCGATGGCGCGGATGCTGGGCCTGATGGGGCTGGCAGGGTCGATCCCCGGTCTGATCCTGGTGCATGTGATCTACGGCATCGGCTTCACCACGCTGTTCTTCCGCAACTACTATGTCACCATTCCGGCCGAGCTGACCAAAGCGGCCAAGGTGGATGGCGCGGGGTTCTTCCGGATTTTCTGGTCGATCTTCCTGCCACTGTCGCTGCCCATCGTGGTGGTCACCGTGATTTGGCAGTTCACCAACATCTGGAACGACTTCCTGTTCGGGGTCAGCTTCAGCCAATCGGGCACCCAACCGGTGACCGTGGCGCTCAACAACATCGTCAACTCCACCACGGGTGTGAAGGAATATAACGTCGACATGGCCGCCGCCATCATCGCCGCCCTTCCCACGCTGTTCGTCTATGTGGTGGCTGGCAAATACTTCATCCGCGGGCTGACCGCTGGCTCGGTAAAAGGATAAGGCAAATGGCTCCTATTCTGGATATTAAAAACCTCTACAAAAACTACGGCTCGCTGGAGATCCTCAAGGATATCAATGTGGCGATTGAGCCGGGCGACTTTCTGGTGCTGGTGGGGCCTTCGGGCTGTGGTAAATCCACGCTGCTGAACTGCATTGCAGGTCTGGAGCCGATCACCGGCGGCACGCTCAGCATCGGCGGCAAGGACATGACCCATGTCAGCCCCAAGGATCGCGACATCGCAATGGTGTTCCAGTCCTATGCGCTCTACCCGACCATGTCGGTGGCCAAAAACATCACCTTCGGCATGAAAGTGCGGGGCGTGGATGCGGCCACACAGGCGGCCAAACTGCAGGAAGTGGCCAGTCAGCTGCAAATCGAGCCACTGCTGAACCGCCGCCCTGGGCAACTGTCCGGTGGTCAACGGCAGCGGGTGGCGATGGGCCGGGCGCTGGTGCGCGACCCCAAGCTGTTCCTGTTTGATGAACCGCTGTCGAACCTCGACGCCAAACTGCGGGTCGAGATGCGGTCTGAAATCAAAAAGCTGCACCAGAACCTCGGCGCGACAATGGTCTATGTGACCCACGACCAGATCGAGGCGATGACGCTGGCGACCAAAATTGTGGTTCTGAAGGGTGGCGTGGTGCAGCAGATCGGCACCCCGGCAGAGATCTACAACAACCCGGCCAACCTGTTTGTGGCGGATTTCATGGGCTCGCCCGCGATGAACCTGATCCCCGCCAAGGCCAAGCGCAATGGCTCGGGGTTGCAATTGGAGATCACCCGCGGCGACGGCGCTCCGATTGTGCTGAAAGACAGCCACACCGGCGATCTGCCAGAAGATGTCATTCTGGGCCTGCGCCCCGAAGACATCGCCGAGGCGGGGTTCCGCGCCGGTCAGGATGTGCAGGAGGCGCAGTGCCTGATCGACATGGTCGAGCCGGCGGGCGCCGACACCTATGTGGTGGCGGAACTTGGCGGCAAACAGGTCACCGCCCGCCTGCATGCCGAAACCAAGGCACAGCCCGGCGCGATGTTGGATCTGGCCTTTGATCTGGGCAAGGTCAGCTACTTTGCCCCCGGCACCGGCGAACGGCTGAACTAAGAAAACCACTCACGTGAACAACTAAGCGCCCCGCCCTTTTGGTCGGGGCGTTTTTATTGATAGCGCGTCCCTTTTGCCTGCCGGTCAGCTTCCCAGTCGCGGATCAGGTTGGACCGACGGCCCGGGTAGGTCTCAGCCAAGACCTCCAGCCCGCGCACCCGATCGGTGCGAAAATGCCGGAATCCCGCGCGGGTTTCACACCAACCGACGATGTAGCGGGTGTTGTCCAGATAAGCAATCATCAGCGGCCAGATCACCCGCTGGCTGGCCTGCCCGCTGCGATCCTCATAGGCCAGTTCCAGCCGTTTCCGTTCACGAATGGCGCGGCGCAACTCGGCGCCGTTGTATTGATCCGCCTCAAACCGTCCAACCGGCACCGGAACCGAGCCCGCATCCAGCACAATCGGGCGCAGCTCATCCGGGATGACTTCCGCCAGTTTGCTCACCAGATCCCGCGCCGCCCGCGCCAAGGAGGGATCCGATTGCGCCGCCACCCAAGCAGCGCCCAGAGCCGCCGCTTCCAATTCATCCGCCGTCAGCATCAAAGGCGGCATGTCGTAGCCCTGTTCCAGCACGTAGCCGGTGCCCGCCTCGCCTGTGATTGGCACCCGTTGCGCCATCAACTCGGCCATGTCGCGGTAAAGCGTGCGCAGCGACACCTCTAGTTCGTCCGCCAATGCCCGCCCGGTCACCGGATGGCGACTGGCACGCAGAATTTGAATGATCTGGAACAGCCTTTCGGTGCGACGCATGTTTTACTCCACTGCTGACACGCTGCTGCCATAACGGTGTCAGCAGGGCAAGTTTAGGACAGGGCAACTGCAACACAAGAAGACGCGCCGCCAAGAGATAAATGGCGCAGAAAGAGACCTCCGATGATCCATCACCACCGCTCCCTCATTCTTGACGCTCCCCCCGCTGCCGTATGGACCGTGCTGGGCCGTTTCATGCAAATCGACGAAATCGCACCTGAAATCACCCGCGTTGAGGCGCTGACCGAAGGCGCGCCGGGGATTGGCGCCAAACGCCGATGCCACTTCAAAAACGGCAGCAATCTGGTGGAGGAAGTCACCGAATGGAAACCAGGCCACAGCTACCGTGTGAAGCTGATGGAGGTGGGCCCGATGCCGTTGAAGGAAGCTTATGCAGAGCTGCGTGTGGAAGCCACCGCAGGGGGAAAGGCCAAGGTTGTCTGGGGCATGGACTACCGGCTGAAATGGGGGCTGGTTGGCTGGCTGATGGGCCAGACCATGATGAAAATAATGATGGGCAGGATCCTGGACGGCAACCTGCAGGGCCTGGCAAAGCGGGTGACGGCCGAGCAAACGGCCTAACCCGCGTACTGTCTACAATAAACCCACCCCGCGCCATCGCGGGGTGGGTTTGCTGTTTAGCCGTCGAAAAAGGCAGGATGATAGGCCACCTGCCCTTCTGCTGTGGGGCCAGACAAGGTGAGCTGCATGAAATAAGCCGCAGGCACGCCGTCAAAACGCAGCATGGGATCAGCTCGAAAACCGAAGCGATGGTAATAGGCGGGATCGCCCAACACCACGCAGCCCCCCGCCCCGATCTGGCGCAGCTGATCCAGCCCCGCCGTGATCAGCAACTTGCCAATGCCCTGCCCTTGCCGGTCAGGGGCAACGGAAACCGGCCCCAACCCGTACCATGTGCCTGCCACATCGCCCACCGAAACGGGGGAGAAGGCGACAAGCCCCACCACTCCGCCCTCTTCGGCCACCAGCGACAGGGTCAGCGCCCCTGCCGCTCTTAACCCGTCAACAATGGCCCCTTCGCGTCCATCGCTTTGGACGACGTCGGCGAAGGCAGCGTCTGTTACCTGACGAATAGCCGCCACATCCGTGGCCTGTTCCTTTCGGATCAACATGTTGGCCTCCTCAGGTCCGGTTGTTCAGTTGTGGCCGCACCATACGGCGCCCGATGGCGGAAATGCGATATGGCATCGAGCGCCGCGACGCGATCAGCCGTTTGCGTTTGAGTTTGGCAACCACGTCCAAGGTGCAATCGCTTAGCACCATGCCGTCATGGGTGAAACAATGCACGCGGGTCAATTTGCCGTTGGTGCCACGTTCAAAGCGGATCATGCCGCCCTGTGCCAGCACGTGCAACACGCGCTGTTCCTGTTTTGAGATGTTCATTTTGTGCCTGTCTGTGAAACACGAAAAACCGCCGTGGCCCGGCGAAACGCCAAGGCCCGGTTTGCGTGGATCCCCTCATGCAGCCCGTGAGGCTGTCAGAAGCGATCAGTGTTTCAGAGCAAGCTCCAACATCAACAATTCCATCTCAGAGTGAGAACATGTGCAGCCCAGATAGGTTTCCTTGCACGGGCGGTCAACGGTCAGCGCGAAAGGCCTTTCGGGGTGATGCATAACTGCCGCGTGGCGCTGGATCAGGAAAATCTACTCACGCTCCTTCACGAGAAGTTTATGGAAATCCAAAACCGCCGCGGCTTAGCGCCAGCGCCTGCAGGATCAAGCCGCAAACCCAACAAAACCCGCTCATCCAATTCAACTGCCCTTTCGTAGACCCGTCAGATGCTCCCAAGGCATTGAGTTTTTGATAATCCAACTTGGAGACCGACCAAATGATCCGCGCAGCCACAATCGCAATCGCATCCCTTCTTGCCACCCCGGCCGCCATGGCCGGCGACATGTCCAAAGACATCGTCGATACCGCCGTTGGGGCGGGCAGCTTCAACACACTGGTCGCCGCCGTTCAGGCCGCTGGTCTGGTGGAAACCCTGAAAGGCGACGGCCCCTTCACGGTATTTGCCCCGACTGACGCGGCCTTTGCTGCCTTGCCCGAAGGCACCGTTGAAACCTTGCTGAAGCCTGAAAACAAGGATCAGCTGATTGCGATCCTCACCTACCACGTGGTGCCGGGCAAAGTGATGTCGACCGATCTGAAAGACGACATGATGGCCACCACGGTTCAGGGCGGTGACATCATGATCGACCTCGACAACGGCGTGATGATCAATGACGCCAGCGTTGCCACCGCAGATATTGCGGCCTCCAACGGGGTGATCCATGTGATCGACAAAGTGATCCTGCCGGGCAGCTAAGCGCCGCCACTCACGTCAAAGGCCCGCTCATCGAAGCGGGCCTTTTTGGCACGGTCAGAGCGTGACCCAGCGCCCGTCCTGACCGCTGCTTTCGATGCAGGCTGCGATGAAGCGCATGCCTTGCAGTCCTTCCTCGATCCCCGGCGTATGCGCGTCGCTGTCGGATCCTCGGATCATCGCGGCTGCCTCGGCATAAAGCGTGGCAAAGCCTTCCAGATAGCCTTCGGGATGGCCCGGTGGCACCCGGATGTTACGATTTCCAGCGGCGTTTGAGCCTGCGCCAGCACGGGTCAGGATCTGAGTTGGGGCGCCAAAACGGGTGAAGCTCATCTGATTGGGATTTTGTTGGGCCCACTCCAGACTACCTTTGCTGCCGTAGATCCGCAGGCGCAGCGCGTTTTCATTGCCAACCGCCACCTGCGACGCCCAGAGCATCCCCTTGGCCCCTCCGCCATAGCGCAGCATTACGTGGGCGTTGTCATCGACACGCCGGCCTTCAACAAAGCTGGACAGATCCGCCGACAACGCCTGTGGCACCTGCCCCGCAACATAGCCTGCAAGGTTGAACGCATGGGTGCCAATGTCGCCAATCGCCCCCCCCGCGCCGGAGCGTTCGGGGTCCACCCGCCAGTCAGCCTGCTTGTTGCTGACCTCCTCGGCCAGCCAGTCCTGCGCATATTCCACCTGAACCAACCGTAACTCACCCAAGTCGCCTTCTGCCACCATCTGGCGGGCCTGCCGGATCAGCGGGTAGCCGGTGTAGTTATGGGTCAGGATAAACCGTGCTTTGCTGGCTTTGACCGCCTGCAAAATGGCCTCGGCCTGTTCTGCGGTGGCTGCCAGAGGCTTGTCGCAGATAACGTGGATCCCGGCATTGAGGAAGGCAATGGCAGGGCCTGCGTGCATGTGGTTCGGGGTGACAATGGCAACCGCGTCAATGCCGTCTTTCCGTGTCGCCTCAAGTCGCGCCATGTCTTCAAAATCAGTGTAGGCGCGGTCCGCAGCGATGCCCAATTCGGCGGCCGAAGCCTTGGCCCGCGCCGCATCGGAGCTGAGCGCCCCCGCCACCAGATCCCATTGTCCGTCGATCCGCGCGGCGATACGGTGGACGCCCCCAATAAAGGCCCCCTGACCGCCACCAACCATGCCCAGTCTGAGCCGCGTCATGCCGAAATCCCCAACATCTGCCGGATCTGTCCCAGATCGGTTTCCGCCCCGGCAAAATCGTCGAACGCCTTGTCCGTCACCTCGATAATGTGGTCGCGGATGAACGGTGCGCCTTCGGCGGCGCCTTGTTCAGGGGATTTCAGACAGCATTCCCATTCCAGAACAGCCCAGCTGTCATAGCCATATTGCGCCAGTTTCGAGAAGATGCCTTTGAAATCAACCTGACCGTCGCCAAGGCTGCGGAACCGACCCGCGCGATTGACCCAGGACTGATAGCCCGAATACACCCCCTGACGGCCATCCGGATTAAACTCGGCGTCTTTGACGTGATAAGCGCAGATGCGCTCGTGATAGATGTCGACGAAGGCCAGATAGTCCATCTGCTGCAACAGGAAATGCGACGGATCATAGTTGATCTGGCACCGCCCGTGTCCGCCCAGCGCCTCAAGGAACATTTCAAACGTGGCCCCGTCGAATACGTCTTCACCGGGATGGATTTCATAGCCGACATCCACACCATGCTCTTCGTAGACGTCCAGAATGGGTTTCCAGCGGCGGGCAAGCTCGGCAAAAGCTTCCTCGATCAGACCTGCCGGCCGTTGCGGCCAGGGGTAAAGATAGGGAAAGGCCAGCGAGCCGGTAAAACTGACCGAGGCCTCCAGCCCCAAACGGCGGCTGGCAACCGCGGCCTTTTTCATCTGATCCACCGCCCAGGCCTGTCGCCCGGCCGGATTGCCGTGCAGATGGGCCGGTGCGAAAGCATCAAAGGCCGTGTCATAGGCGGGGTTCACCGCAACCAGCTGGCCTTGCAGATGGGTGGACAGCTCGGTGATCTCAACCCCGGCATCGGCGCAGATACCTTTGACCTCATCGCAATAGGTGTCGCTCTCTGCCGCTTTCTCGAGGTCAAAAAGACGTGCATCAAACGTGGGGATCTGCACCCCTTTGTAGCCGAGGCCAGCCGCCCATTTGGTGATGTTTTCCAGTGAATTGAACGGGGCCTCATCCCCCGCAAACTGCGCCAGAAACAGCGCTGGCCCTTTGATTAAACCTGCCATTGTTACCCCTCCTCCTCGGTCACATCTGAATAGCGGACATAGGCAAAACTCTGTCCGTCCGGCGCCCAGCACGGGCTGTTCAAACAGCCCTGCCCGCCGTGAATACGTTGCAGAACCTGTGGCGCGCCGCCGTCTTGCGGCATCAGGCACAGGTCCACGTCGACACCAAAAGGATGTCCTTCGGTGTCTTTGTCATAGGCAAGGAAACACAGGTGTTTGCCATCCGGGCTGGGATGGGGGAACCAGTCGTCCTTGCTGCCTTCTGTCATTTGTTCGGGGTCTGATCCGTCAGCCCGCATCCGCCAAAGCGCCATTGCCCCTGCGCGGTTTGCGTTGAACCAGATCCATTGCCCATCCGGCGTCACATCGGGGCCGTCGTAATGGCCGGGGCCGGTGATCAGCACCTGTTCGTTGCCCTCCAAATCGGCGCGTGCAATGGCAAAGGCCCCGTCACGCACAGCCGCATAAACCATGTCGCGCCCGTCGGGCATCCAGGCGTGGAACCAGCTGGGCAGATCTTGCGTCACCCGGTGTGGACGTCCGCCTGCCGTGGGCATCAGATAGATGCAGGACTTGGGGGTCACCGCCTTGTCGCAGAACGCAATGAGGCTGCCATCGGGGCTGGGGGCGTGATCATTGTTGATCACGGTATGCTCAAAACTGTTGAGACGGATCAGTTCTGGCTGTTCCAGCGGCACGCGGTAGAGGCCACCGTCACAATTGACCAAAAGCGCCGTGCCATCCGGCATGAAATTCGGCGCCTCAATATGGCGGTCACTGACCAGCACGCTCCGCGCGCTGGCGCTGGCGACGTCCCAGATTTCCAGATGTGCTCGCATCACGTGCCCTCCGGTGCATAGCGGAAGCGGATGACATCTGCAGTGCAGCCCTGACCCGTTTGGTCAAAGGCACAGATCCCGACAAATGCGCCCGTGAAAGAGGCATGTTCACCCCTGCCTCCCTCATCCGAGATGATCGAGGCATCCAGTTTGGGCCCAATCGGCAACCAGTCGCCTGATTGGCGATAGTAAAACTGTTGCTGTGCATGATCGACGGCAACGGCCAGCTCCACCGGACCATCCGCAAGCGGGATCACCTCGCCTGGGAAGCTTAGCGCGCCATCCGGCCAATCGCCCGCGCAGGACTGGATCGACAGGCAACGCGTGCCGTTGTCATCGGCGGAGATCATCAGCGCATGGAATTTGTGACGGTTGTAGTAGGTCGTAAGCCCTGCCGCCTGTTGATAGGTCGTGGGCGCAAACGCCGCTATCGTAGTTTCTGCACGGTAGGCCGGATGCTCCTGCCGACGTGCCACCAGAGACTGCTCAAACCAGCTGCCAAGGCTTTCGCGACCGATCAGACGCAGGCCGTTGCCGGTGAGGGTGAAGATCCGCTCGGGATAAGGCGTGCGTAGCCATTGGAAATCGTCCGGCAGATCTTGGCCGGTGAACTCTGTCTCTCTTGCCACTACGGGACGCCGCTCCACTGGCTCTGGGGCCACTTCCGTCAACGCAGGGGCAATGTCGCCGCCACTGAGATAGAGCCAGTCGTCTGCGTACCATTCAACCTTGGCGATCCCAGTCTCACGCCCCATAGGGGAAAACCGCCCCGGCAAGGGGCGGGAACATAGGAAGGTGTGGTAAAACGCACCGTCTGGCGTATCGACGATCTGGCCATGCCCCACCCGTTGCAGCGGATTGTCGGGTGCGTCCTTGGCGGTCAACACATGCAGGTTGGGGTGCAGTTCATACGGCCCCCAGATGTCCCGCGCACGGGCCAGTGTGACGGTATGTTCATAGCCGGTGCCGCCCTCAGCCGTGGTCAGGTAGTAGTAGCCGTTGCGGGTAAAGATATGCGGCGCTTCGGTCAGGCCATGTGAGGACCCTGCGAAGACGTTTTTCACCGGGCCAATAAGCCCTTTCTCGGGATGCCATTCCTGCAACAGGATCCCGTCAAAAGCGGGGTGTTTTGGATGCCCGCCAACGGAATTGGACACATGGTTCCACTGCACGTTCATGAAGTACTTGCGGCCATCCGCATCGTGGAACAACGACGGGTCAAAGCCAGAGGAGTTTACATAGATCGGGTCTGACCACGGCCCCTCAATAACAGGGGCCGTGACGATGTAGTTATGGGCATCCTTGAAGTTGCCATCCAGCCGCTTCACATCCGTGTAGACCAGCCAGAACAGCCCGTCCGCATAACTGAGGCAGGGCGCCCAGATGCCGCCACTGTCGGGGTTGCCGCGCATGTCCAATTGCGCCGCGCGTGACAGCGGGCGGCAGGCCAGATCCCAATTCACCAGATCCTGAGACCGGTGGATTTGCACCCCCGGGTACCATTCGAAGGTCGAAGTGGCGATGAAGTAGTCATCGCCCACCCGACAGATCGAAGGGTCTGGATTAAAGCCTGGAAGAATGGGGTTCTGGATCATCTGGCTCAGCTGCCTGCGTGTTCGGAGGAGGCGGCCCAAAGGTTGATCGCAGCGTCTTTGGCATAGCGGTCAATCTCGGCCAGTTCATCCGCCGCAAAGGTTAGGTTTTCGACGGCCTTGGCGCAGTCCTCGATCTGGCTGGGACGGCTGGCCCCGATCAGGGCCGAGGTCACACGTGCGTCGCGCAACACCCAGGCCAGAGCCATCTGCGCCAATGTCTGACCGCGTGCTTCGGCGATGCTGTTCAAGCCCTGGATGTTGGCCAGCGTTTCCGCATTGATGAAGCCATCGAGCAGCGATTTGCCCTGTGTGGCGCGGCTGCCTTCGGGGATGCCTTTGAGGTATTTGCCCGTCAGCATGCCCTGCGCCAGCGGCGAGAACACGATAGAGCCCATACCGGTATCGCCCAGCGCGTCCAGCAGACCGTCCTCTTCGACCCAGCGGTTCAGCATGGAATAGCTGGGCTGGTGGATCAGGCAGGGGGTACCCAGATCCTTCAGGATCGTGGCCGCTTCGCGGGTGCGCTGCGCATTGTAGGATGAAATCCCCACATACAGCGCCCGCCCCGACCGCACGATATGGTCCAGCGCCATCATGGTTTCTTCCAGCGGTGTTTCGGGGTCAAACCGGTGTGAATAGAAGATATCCACATAGTCCAGCCCCATCCGTTTCAGCGACTGGTCACAAGAGGCGATCAGGTATTTGCGGCTGCCCCATTCGCCATAAGGCCCCGGCCACATGTCATAGCCCGCCTTGGAAGAGACAATGATCTCGTCCCGATAAGGGGCGAGATCGGTTTTCAGCAGGTCACCAAAGGCCAACTCGGCCGAGCCCGGTTCCGGCCCATAGTTGTTGGCAAGGTCAAAATGTGTGATCCCCAGGTCGAAGGCTTTGCGCACCATGTCCCGCTTCAACTGATGCGGAGTATCATCACCGAAATTGTGCCACAGCCCCAGCGATACCGCGGGCAATTTCAGCCCCGAGCGCCCGCAGCGGCGGTAGCTCATGGTGTCGTAACGGGTGTCGGTAGCCTTCCACACTGGGGTCGTCATCTTGGTCTTCTCCTTAAGCCATCAACGCCATGGCCGCGTCTGGGCCCAGCGCTTCGGGACGGTCACAGGAGGTGGTGATATCCACAAACTGCCCGTCCTCTCCTGAGGCGAGGATAGAGGTCATGACATCAACAACATGCAAGGCGAAATCGAGCGAACAACGGTGTGGACGGTCGGCAAGGATTGCCTGCGCCATATCCGCCAGCCCTGCCGCACGGTAGTTTGCATGCGGGCCGTCATTGGCCTTGTTGAACGGGTGATCCCATCCCGGAGCGGTCACAAATGCGCCCTTCTCGGTCATGCGTACCTCGCCGCCGAAGAAGTTCGGGTCCGGCACATGCAGGGTGCCTTCCTGACCGTAGAGTTCCATGTTGGAATGGCCGTGTTGCCAGACGTCCCAACTGGCGCAATAGGTCACCTGTGCGCCGCCTTCGAATTGCAGGATGGCGTGGATGGTAGTTGGCGTTTCCACTTTGATCTTCTCACCATGCCGCGGTTCGCTGGTGATGGTGCGGTATTCGCTGCCCGAAGACGACATCGCGACCACCCGTTTCACCGGCCCCAGCAGCTGCACCAGGTTCGAGACATAGTAAGGTCCCAGATCCAGGATCGGCCCCCCGCCGGGCTGGAAGAAGAAATCCGGGTTCGGGTGCCACATCTCCATCCCCGGGCTTTGCACAAAACAGGTGCCCGAGGTGACTTTCCCCACCGCGCCACTGTCGACCAGATGACGTGCCAACTGATGGCTGCCGCCCATGAAAGTATCCGGCGCGGAACCAACGCGCAGCCCCTTGGCCTCAGCAATCTTTTTCAGTTCCGCCCCTTCGGCCAGCGACAGCACAAAGGGCTTTTCCGAATAGACATGTTTGCCTGCCTCAAGGATCGACTTGGAGACCTCAAAATGTGCATTGGGCACGGTGAGGTTCACGATGATGTCGATGTCATCCGCAGCCAAAAGACCTTCGATAGTTTCTGCACGCAGACCAAATTCTTCGGCTCGCGCTTTGGCAGCCTCTGGGTTCATGTCGGCACAGGCCCGCATTTCGATCCCGTTGAACATGGGCGCCAGACGCATATAGGCGGCCGAGATGTTACCACAGCCGAGAACGCCAATTCCTAGTTTCTTACTCATTGTTTTCACTCACATTTGTCGGAGAGCTTCGATCGAACGGGTGGCAAAGCGCGTCGCGTCCGAAGGGTTGTCATGTTCCATCACGAAGAGGTCGACACCGGCCTGTTTCAGAGCGGTCATCAGCGCTGCCCAATCCACAGTGCCGTGGCCCACATCGGACCAACCGTCTTCATCTGCGCATTCGCCTGCGGGTGCGATATCTTTCACATGGGCGGCTGTGATGCGGTCTTTGTTGGCAGAAATCCACTCAAAGGGATCGGCGCCGCCACGAATGATCCAGGCAATATCCGCCTCCCAATCGATGTTGGGGGCCCCATCCAGGATGACCTGCATCGGCAAAGTGCCATCGTCACAGGCTACAAATTCGAAGTCATGGTTGTGCCAGCCAAAGGCAACGCCACCCGCGCGCATCCGCTCGCCAATGACTTCCAGTCGGGCGGCAAAGGCCGCCCAGCCTGCGGCGTCACTGGGGCGTTCGGATTCGTCCAGATAGGGGCAGTAGATCCGTGTGATGCCCAGCGCCTTTGCAATGTCCAGCGCCTTTTCCGGGTCGTTTTCCAGCATGTCGACCGAGAAGTGACCGGAGGGCATGCTCAGCCCATTTTGGTCCAGCAGGCTGCGGAAACCAGCCGCATCCTCAAAGTTGCCGCCGAAGCCTTCAACCTGTGTGTAGCCCAGATCTGCCAGCGTTTTGACCACACCCTCCCAGGGAGTCGCATTGCGCGCAGAGTAGAGTTGGAATGAAATATCCATTTTCATTGTCTTTCTGATGTTCTGATTTGACGAAGCGCGTTACAGACGCGCCTCGCTGGATTTGTCGAAAAGGTTGGCCAATGTGGCCGAGAAACCCAAGGCCAAATTGTCCCCCGGCGCGATGGCGGCCTGGCCGTCCATGCGCACCCAGATGGCTTGTTCCCCAGCCCGCACCCGTGCCAGCGTGTCCGAGCCCAAAGGCTCGACCAGCTCGACCACGGCCTGCATCTGGTTCTGTTCCTTCGCGGCCTCGGCGCCAACGGCGATATGTTCGGGCCGGATGCCGAGCCAGGCCTGCTGACCCTCTGTGACAGGGCCGGCGTAGTCATAGCCCGCCAGATCAAAATTGCCTGTGGCGGTGCTGAAGCTGCCGCCGGTCAGCGTGCCTTCGAAGAAGTTCATGGTTGGGGACCCGATAAACTCCGCCACATATTTGCAGGTGGGACGTGTGTAGATCTCGTTCGGGCTGGCCAGTTGCAGGATGTTACCGCCGCGCATGATGGCGATGCGGTCCGCGAGTGTCATGGCCTCAACCTGATCATGCGTCACATAGATCATCGTGTTGCCAAGGGTCTGGTGCAGCTGCTTGATTTCGACCCGCAGGTCGGCGCGCAGTTTGGCATCCAGGTTGGACAGCGGTTCGTCAAACAGGAACACATCCACGTCCCGCACCAAGGCTCGGCCAATGGCCACACGCTGACGCTGGCCGCCCGACAGGGCCGCAGGTTTACGTTTCAGCAGCGGTTCGATTTGCAGCGTTTTAGCGGCTTTGGCGATCTTTTCGGCAATCTGGGCCTTGGGCACCTTGGCGTTTTTCAAGCCAAAGGCCAGATTCCCCTCCACCGTCATCTGCGGGTACAGCGCATAGGACTGGAACACCATGCCGATGCCGCGCTCAGAAGGCTCCGCCCAGGTGACATTTTCGCCGCCGATGTGGATCTGACCGTCGGTCACATCCAGCAGCCCCGCAATACAGTTAAGCAACGTCGACTTGCCACAGCCCGAAGACCCCAGCAGCACCAAAAATTCGCCCTGACCCACGGTGACGTTCAGGTTCTTCAGCACCTCCACCGCGCCGAAAGACAGGCACAGGTCCTTGATCTCGATACTGGGGGTGGCGCTGGCATTGGCGGCCATGGCCGTGGCGGTGGTCTGCATCAGTTGCTGATCCAGCTCCGCCGAAATGACTGAAGTGTTTCCCATGACTTACCCTTTCACCGCCCCTGCCGCGATCCCGCGCACAAAGAGCTTGCCCGACACGAAGTAGATGACCAGAGGCACCAGCCCCGTCAGCAGCGTCGCGGCCATGTTGACGTTGTATTCTTTGACCCCCTGCACCGAGTTCACGATGTTGTTCAGCTGAACTGTCATCGGATAGGTGTCGGGCTTTGTGTAGATCACCCCAAAGAGGAAATCGTTCCAGATGCCAGTGACTTGCAGGATGATCGCGACCACAAAAATCGGCAGCGACATCGGCAGCATGATGCGGAAATAGATGCCCCAGAAACCGGCCCCATCCACACGCGCAGCCTTGAACAGCTCATCCGGCAAAGAGGTGAAGTAGTTGCGGAACAGCAGGGTCAGGATCGGCATGCCAAAGATCGAATGCACAATCACCAGACCCCAAAGGGATCCCATCAGACGGAAATCCGTGCCAGTGACCGCCGAGATCCCCTGCCCCATTTCGCGCAGCAGGATCACGATCGGATAGATCATCACCTGATACGGAATGAAGGCGCCAAAGATCAGGATGGTGAAAAACACCTCGGAGCCTTTGAACTTCCAGTTGGCCAGCGCATAGCCGTTCACCGAAGAGATCGCGATCGACACAATGACCGATGGGATCAGGATGTTGACCGAGTTAAAGAACCCCCGGCTCAGCCCGTCGCAGTTGATGCCGGTGCAGGCTTCGGACCAGGCTTTGACCCAAGGCTCAAAGGTGATCTCGACCGGCGGCGAAAACACGTTGCCCAACCGAATTTCAGGCATCCCTTTCAGCGAGGTGACCACCATCACATAGAGAGGCAGCAGGTAGTAGACCGAGGCCACGAACAACACGCTGTAGAGCATGATATTGCTCGGGGTGAAGCGGCGGCGGGGTTTGGGTCCGCGTGGACCGATGAGGTTTGTGTGGGTGGCATCAGTCACGGCGCTTGCCTCCGAATTCGAGATAGGCCCAGGGGATCAGTACAACGAGCACTGAGACGAGCATCATGGTAGAGGCAGCAAAACCCTGTCCGAGGTTCTGCGACTGGAACATTTTTTCAATGACGTATTTTGCAGGCACTTCTGAGGCGATTCCGGGTCCGCCAGAGGTCTGCGCGACCACCAGATCGTAGACCTTGATGATCCCTGCCGCGATCAGCACCAGCGCAGTGACAAAGATCGGGCGCATCATCGGGATGATGATGAAGATATAGGTTTTCCATGCGGGAATGCCTTCGACACGGCTGGCCTTCCAGATGTCCTGATCGATCCCACGCAACCCTGCCAGCAGGATCACCATGATGAAGCCCGAGCCCTGCCAGATGCCTGCAATCAGAATGCCGTAGATCACGATCTGGGCATTGTTCAACGGGTCAAAGGTGAAGTTTTCCCAACCCCAGCCACGCACTATTTTCTGAATGCCGAATTGTGGGTTCAGGATCCATTGCCAGACCAGACCGGTCACAATGAAGCTCAGCGCAAACGGGTAAAGAAAGATCGAGCGGAAAATCGCTTCGCCGCGGATCTTGCGGTCCAACAGCGCTGCCAGTGTAAAGCCGATCACAAGGCTCAGTACCAGCGAACAGATGCCATAAATCGCAAGGTTCTCAATCGACACCAGCCAACGGCGGGTGCTCCAGAGCCGTTCATATTGGTCGAGGCCGACCCATTTGTCCGGTGCGGGCAAAAGCCGCGATTTGGTAAATGAATGATAAATCGTCCAGACCGTACAGCCGATAAACACCACCAATGCGGTGAGGATCATCGGGATCGACGCAATCTTGGCCGATAGGTTTTTGGTTAGGCGGTTGGGTCTCTTGGCTGCGGTACGCTCCGCCACCGGCCCGACGCCTTCGGTTACTGCCATTGTCTTGGTCCCCTGCCAGCTGCAACCGGTCCTGCCGGTCAGCCTTCAGCTTGTTTCCCGCAAATTTTGGGAAACCCCCTTCAAATTCAGTCTTTGCTCTGTGGTCGGGCCCACACCGGGAGAGGCGGGCCCGACCCTCAGCTCAGGTCAGATCAATCCGCATCCGCGATGATCTCGGCGTAGCGCGCCTGCGCATCTGCTGCCGAATAGGACGGATCATTCCAGAACTCGACCATCAGGTCCTCGATCTGGCCGGTGGTGTCCGGCGAGAAGGTCTGGTTGCCATCTGGCAGGATCGCACCCGAAGCGAGGATCTCCAGACCCTTCTTCATGCAGTCGTTGGCCGCGGTCAGATCCACGTCGCCGCGCACTGGCAGGGAGCCTTTTTTCAGGTTGAAGTTCACCTGCACTTCGGGGCTCAGCAGCAGCGCAGCCATTTCTTTCTGTGCCGCTTCAATGCCCGCATCATCCTGTTTGGGGAAGTAGAAGGCGTCGCCACCGGTCGAGATGATTTCATTCACGCCCAGACCCGGCAGACAGGTGTAATCTTCACCCGCAGTCTGTTCTGCAACGGCAAATTCGCCCTGCGCCCAGTCGCCCATGATCTGCGCTCCGGCCTGCCCGGTGATCACCAAATTGGTGGCCTGGTTCCAGTCCTGCACGTTGGAGTTGGCAGCAAAGGAACGCGCGTTGGCAGCGGCTTCGAACACTTTGGCGTAGGTTTCGCCACCGGCCACGTCAGCATTCTTGTTGATGTTCACTTCGCTCCAGGCGTCGATGCCGGCAATGGCGATCGCCATCACACCAAAGGCACCGTTGCTCTGCCAGGGCTGCTGGCCCATGGCCAACGGGATTTTGCCAGCGCTCTCCAGCGCGGGTGCTGCGGCAACATATTCGTCCCAGCTGGTCGGCACGTCGACTCCAGCGTCGCTGAAGGCCTTGTGGCTAAGCCAGATCCACTGCCAGGAGTGGATGTTGACCGGCGCGCAATAGACGCGACCGTCCACGGTGCAGCTTTCCAGCAGCGACGGCGGGTTCACGATATCGGCCCAGCCCTCGGCTTCGGCAACATCGGTGAGGTCCAGCAGCAGACCGGCTTCGATCAGCTCTTCGGCCTGACGCCCGTGGTTCAGCTGGGTGGCGTGCATCGGGTCACCGCCAAGGATACGGCTGATGATGATCGGACGTGCAGTACCGCCGGAACCGGCGATGGCACCGTCGACCCAGTTGTGATCGGTCTTGTCGTTGAAGGCCTTGGCGAACTCGGCCACCGCTGCGGCCTCCCCACCAGAGGTCCACCAATGGGTCACTTCCAGATCAGCTGCAGAAACGGCGGTTGCGGCACAAAGCGCCGTTGTGCCCGCCAGAGCATTGCGAATGAATTTCATCTTTTTCCTCCCTGTGGGGCCTCTCCACTGACCCCTATTTGCCGAAGGGCGATCCGCGTGCCGGACCTCCCCGCGATTATGTAATCGATTACATTGCCAATTCAGATCAGGCCGTGTAATCGATTACACAGATCGTTTGCGATAACAGCTCACTTGTCAACCCAGCTGTGAAAATGGCAAAACATGCCCCAGGATCGGAGCCGGACCATGAACCAGAAACCCGCAACTATTCAGGACGTTGCTCGCGCCGCTGGGGTGTCCACCGCGACCGTCAGCAGGGCCCTCTCAGCACCAGAACGGGTGTCTGAAAAGACCCGCGAACAGGTGGCTGAGGCGATTCGGACCACTGGATATCGCCTGAACAAAGCGGCCCGCAACCTGCGCAAACAGCAAGCTGGTGCGGTGCTGGTGCTGGCCCCCAATCTGGGCAACCCGTTCTTTTCGCAGATCCTCGCAGGGATTTCTGCACGCTTTGCTGACAGTGACTATTCCGTGCTGGTCGCTGACACTTCACTGCCCGAGCAAGAAGGCAAAAGGCTGGTGGACTATTTCCTCGACAGTCGCATCGACGGAATGATTTCGCTGGATGGCGGGCTGACCCCGGACCAGATCGCTGATTTTGAACAAAATGGGGTGGCCGACCGGATCGTCTTTGCCTGTGAATGGGTGCAGGACGCGCCCTACCCTTCGGTGCGTTCCGACAACGGACATGGGGCACGGTTGGCAATCCGCCATCTCTACGATCTGGGCCATCGCAAAATCGCCCATGTGACCGGCCCCAAGGGCAACGTCTTGACCCGCGCCCGCCGTGAAGCGGTGCTGGCCGAACGTCAGGCGCTCGGCCTGCCGATGCAGGAAGACTGGATCATCCGCGGCGACTTCTCGCTTGAATCCGGTGAGGCCGCCGCCAGCCAGATCGCGGCAATGCCCGACCGCCCAACGGCAGTGTTCTGTGCCTCCGATATGGTGGCGATCGGCCTGGTTTCAGGGCTGCGCAAAGTTGGTTTGCAAGTGCCCGAAGACATCTCGGTCGTGGGGTTTGACGATGTGGAAATGGCAGGGTTTGCCGCGCCGCCGCTGACCACAATCCGTCAGGACCGCCGCCAGTTGGGCACCCGCGCCGCCGAACGGTTGCTTCATCGCTTGAAGGGCAAACCGGTTGATGCCTGTCCGCAGATCGAACTGGTCGATATCGAGCTGGTCACCCGCGCCAGCACCGCCGCGCCCGCCAAAGCAACACTAGAACAGGCCTGAGGGTCACGCAGGCAGTGCTTCCGGATTGCGCAGCGCCGTTTTCAGCACCTTGCCATAATTGTTCTTGGGCATCGCCCTAAGCGCCACATAGTGTTTTGGCCGTTTGAAACGCGCAATGTTTTCCAGGCACAATCGATCCAGACCAGCCTCATCCAGAACGGCCCCGTCTTCCAGCACCACACAGGCGGCAACCTCTTCGCCCCAATCATCATGTGGCCAGCCAACCACCGCAACTTCTGCCACATCAGGATGGTTCAGCAGCACTTCTTCCACTTCACGCGGATAGATATTGGAGCCGCCCGAGATGATCATATCCTTGGACCGGTCGTGCAACGTCAGGAAACCGTCCGGATCCAGCGCCCCCATATCGCCGGTCCACAGCCAGCCATCCCGGATTGTTTGCGCCGTGGCATCAGGGTTGTTCCAGTATCCCGCCATAACCGCAGGCCCGCTCACAACAATCTCTCCAACCTCACCCACAGGCAGGTCACCTCCCGCCGCGTCCACCACCCGCACACGGCTGACCTCTTGCTGGTAGCCAACGCCAGCCAAGCGTTCACGCCAGCGTGGGTGACTGCGATCTGAAACCAGATGGCGCGGCAACGCCGTGATCGCCATCGGACATTCCCCTTGCCCGTAAATCTGGGCAAACCGGTCGCCAAGCACCTCCACTGCCTCGACAATATCGGCGAAATACATCGGCCCGCCGGCATAGACCAGCAGGTCCAGCCCTTCGCCGCTTTCGCCCTTGGCTTTCGCCACATCCACCATCCGCCGCACCATCGTTGTGGCCGCAAACATGGAGACATTGCGGTGATCCCGCGCCAGATCAAAGATCTCGGCAGGTTCGAAACCGCCGCTGTCAGGGCAAATGTGCCGCGCCCCGGCGATCACAAACATGAAGTTGTAGATACCTGCCCCGTGGCTCATCGGCGCGGCGTAAAGCGCCGCATCCGCAGCCGTATGGCGCGCCACATCGCTGGTATAGCCAGAAACCATTGCCGCCATATTCTGCGCGGTGATCATTACGCCCTTGGGCAGGCCCGTGGTGCCGGAGGTGTAAAACAGCCAAAGCATCTGGTCCCGCTCCATCGGGGCCGGTGTGGGCAAAGGCGTTGCGCGATAGAGCGCCAGATATTCAGCCTCTCCGGCAATCAGAACCGATTGGACACCCGTGGGGAGGTGCCCGTCCAGCACTGTAGCGGTGTCTGGGCAGGCAAAAACATGCGAGACGCCCGCGTTTTCCAGATTATAGGCGACCTCCTTGCCATGCAGTTTGGCATTAATCGGCACCGCCGCCGCACCAGCCCACCAGATGCCATACAGCGCTTCCAAGTATTCTGTGCGGTTTTTCATGAACACCGCGATGCGATCGCCAGCCCGAACACCTTTGGCCCGCAGCCCGCCCGCAATCGCCGCCGCGCGTAGGGCAAATGTTGCATAGTCGGCCTGCAAAACCGTGCCACGATAAAGCGCCGGATTGTCGGGTGTGATCTGCGCGGTGCGGCGCAGCCATTCGGCTGGGTTCATGTCTTATCCTCCACTTGCCACGCATCAGAACAGCGGGCGGGGGCAGAGGCAATGGGGCTGACGCAGCGTTAAACCAGCGGTGCGGTCAGGCGAAAAGGCGCGGACGATAGCCCAATGTGGCCGACAGATCAGCAGCCGTTTCCCGCACCACCTCGCGCAGCGCCTCGACCTTCTCGGCCGCACGGGCGCGGGGGGCGGCGATACAGACCACAGCCGTCAGGGCGCAATCAGCGTCATACACTGGCGCGGCAAACCCTGCGGCATCCGAGGTATTCACCCCGTCAGTCTGGGCCAACCCCGAATGTTTAACCTTTGTCACGATCTCTTCCACCGCCAAGCGGTCCGTTGGTGTACGCGTGGTCAATGCCTCCAGCTCAACCGCTGCATAGTAGCTGTCCCGCGCGGCTTCGGACAGATGGGCCAGAACAACCTGTCCAGCAGCGGAACAATACAGTCCGCGACGGCTGGCCAAAGGCACAGAAAACCGGATCGGCTGAGCGGTTTCCACCTGATCTACATAGGTCACGCTCACCCCATCTGCATCCGGTTGCGCCAGCAGCACCGTTTCGCCGCAGTCCAGCATCGCTTGTTGCAGATAGGGCCGTGCGATCTGGCGCAGGGAACGGCCGGTCAGGATGGTTGAGGCCAGCCGATAGGCCTCGCCCCCCAGCGAATAAAGCGTGCCTTCGCGGCTGAGAAACCCCTGTTCGGTCAACGCCTTCAAGGTGGAGGACAGCGAACTTTTCGGCACTTCTAGCGCTGCAGACAGAACCGACAAGGTCAGCCCGTTGGGCGCATCCGCCAGCAGGCGCAACAGGGCAAAGGCGCGGGGCAGAACCATCGGGCCTTCACTGCGGGTGGCAGGGGTCTGGGTCACGGGGGCTCTCCTCAATGGACGTGAGGCGCGCTCTCTAGTCGCAGCCGCCCCTAGGTGCAATGCAGAAGTGTCAGATCCCACAACAGAAAACCGCCGCACCCCAGGGTGGGATGCGGCGGCGTCGGCAATGGTCAAGCGACCTCAGCCTTGCAATGCTTCGATCCGGTTGTGCCGCAGCGACGACCAGAGCGCCAAACCAATAAACGCCGCGCCGATCAGACCGGTGATGACCTCAGGAATGTGAAACAGGGTCTGCACATACATGATGATCGACAGGGACAGGATCGCATAGAAGGCGCCGTGTTCCAGGTAGCGCAGCTCGGCCAGGGTTTGTTTCTCGACCAGCATGATGGTCAGGGCCCGCACATAAAAGGCCCCGATCCCCAGACCGATGGCAATCAGAAACAGGTTCTGCGTCAGTGCAAAGGCCCCGATCACCCCGTCAAAGCTGAAGGAGGCGTCCAACACCTCAAGGTACATAAAGGCACCAAAGCCCCCTGTTGCGGCGGTTGAGGTTGCCTTGGATTCATTGTCGAGGAAGTGGCTGGCAAACTCGACCACCAGAAAAGTCAGCAAGCCGCAGACAGCGGCAAACAGGAACTCCGCCCCCTGCGCTGCGGGCAGGATCAGGGTGAACGCCACGGCAATGCCCAGCACCAAGGCAATTTCCAGTCCCCGGATCGATGCACAGGCCCGCAGTTTGCCTTCCAGCGCGCGGATCCAATCAACCTCCTTGCCTTCATCCACAAAGTAGGTCAGCGCCACCATCATCAGGAACGAGCCGCCAAAGGCTGCAATGGGCAGGTGGGCGTCCCCTATGATGCGAGCATATTCGTCCGGATCCGAAGCCGCCAAGACAATCGCAGAGATCGGGCCGATCTTGGCGGCAATCACCACGATCAGCAGCGGGAACACGATGCGCATTCCGAATACGGCTATGACAATGCCCCATGTTAAAAACCGGCGTTGCCACTCGGGCCGCATGGTTTTCAGCTTGTGCGCATTGACCACCGCGTTGTCAAAGGACAGCGAAATTTCCAGCACCGCAAGGATCGCGCCGGTCAGGAGGAACCCCAATGCCCCGCCAAAGGTCTGGGTGTAATGCCAGCCCAGCCAGAACGACAGAACAAGGCCGATGAAGGTGAAGAAGAACGGCCAGGCAAAGTAGCGCAGCATCAGGTTTCCTTTGTCTTATCGTCGCGTTGGCTCACTGCCCCTTGGCAATGATCTCGAGGGTGTCCGCCGCATGTTGCGCAGCATCGATCAGCACCTGTTTCGGGGTTTCAAACCACTCATCGGGATGCAGTTCACGCGCGTCCCGCACATGGGCGATGGCTTCGGCCAGGGTTGGGAAACGGTCTGGCTGATCCTTGTGCAGGAACAATGCCACCAAGGCAACAGAACGGCTGCGCCCACCACGGCAATGGACCAGAATATTGCCGCGCTCCCGCACCGGATAAGAGGCTTTCTGCGGCAAGGTCTGGGTCAAGGCGCTTTGCAGGATGAAATAGCCCCCCAGCAGCATATCGCGGGGATTGCCGTCCCCATCAACGAGGCCGATCTTGTAGCTGCGCACCGGCCCGCTGCCCGCTGCCCGTTTGCCCGTTTCTTCGGGGTGTTTGGGGTCGGTCACATAGTTGATGTCAAGGTTCACCGCACAGTTTACCACCGTTGTGATCCCCAGATCGGCCAATTGCGCCACATCGCGCGCACCTTCGGTGCCGCCGATATAGAGCTTAACCTGTTCCGGCCCGACGCTGTCTGCGATCAGGCTCAGCGCGGGGCGATCAATAAAGGGGGCATTCTTGGTCATTGGGTGTCCTCTGTTGGGGATGACGCCATACAGTGTGCAAATTTTGCACAGCCGTGCATAGCTGTTTCTTTCGGGCCGCCTGCTGCAAGTAATACAGGTGTGGCCCCATGTGAAATAAGAGAAATTTCTCGGTGTTCCTTAACGCGTTCATGATTGCTCAAGGGGGTAAACTGCGTTACCGTCAGCCGCAGATTGGACCGTTCCTTGAGTGAATTTGAACAGGCTGCACAGGCGTGCACACTCTGTTCCAAACCTTTTGAAACCGTTGGGGACCCATTATGGCAGACAAGCAGGGCAAATACTTTGTCAGCGCGCAGCAGGTCGCGAATCTGGCGGGCGTGTCGCGTTCGGCGGTATCGCGCACCTTCACCGAAGGCGCGTCGGTGTCCAAAGCCACGCGCGACAAGGTGATGGCAGCCGCCAATGAGCTTGGTTACCACGTCAACCATCTGGCCCGCGGATTGATCCGGGAAAATAGCAATATTGTCTGTATCGTTGCCGCCGATATGGCGACCCCGTATCAATCCAAATTTATCGAGATGCTGACCGCCTGTCTGCAAGCCGCCCGCAAAGTGGTCATGATCGTAAATGCTTCGGGGGAAAGTGGCGTCAACGCTGCCCTGCGCCAGACGCTTTACTACCGCGCGGATGCTTCGGTTGTGCTGTCGGGTCAGCCGGAGCAGTCGTTGATCGAAACCTGTGTGAAAAGCGGCCAGCGGGTGATTGTGGCCAACCGGGACCAGACCGTTGACGGCACCGAAAACCTTGTGGTGTCGAACCGCGCCTGTGCGCGCGACGCCTTCCATATGCTGCACCGTGTGGGCTGCCAGTCCGTAGCCGTGGTGACCTCTGAGATTGGCACCCCCAGTCTGATGGCGCGGGAAGAGGCTTTTGTGGCCGAGGCCGCGGCACATGGCGTCGAGGTAACCGTAACGCGGTCGGGATCGACCTCTTACCAGTCGGGTGCCGAAATTGCGCGCCGCCTCTACAGCAGCGCCCAACGCCCCGACGGGGCGTTCTGCATCACCGACCTTCTGGCCTGTGGCTTTATGGACGTTGCAAGAAACGATTTTGGCATCTCCATTCCGGATGAACTTTGTGTTGTTGGCTTTGACGATATCGAACAGGCGGGGTGGAGCTCTTACAACCTGACAACCTTCCGCCAGCCGCTGGATGAGATCACCGACCATATTGTTGCCCTGATAGACCAGGACGAAGAGGCTGAGGGGGGTGTTACCGAGGTTACACCAACCCGCTTTATTGCCCATCCCGTCTGGCGCGGCTCCGTGCGTCCCCGCTGAGGCGCATCACCCAGGCATTTTTTCCTGTTTGATCCCGCTGGCCCCTGTCAGCAGCGGGGCAATGCCCGGCGCGGCGGCCAGAACGCTGCCCCCTTCTGTCAGATCCCCGGTAAGAGCGGTGCCGCCAACAACCCCGCCTGCCTCAGCCACCAGCAGCTGTCCGGCCAGACAGTCCCAGGGGTTCATATGCATTTCAGCGTAGCCATCAGACCGCCCGTCCGCCACATAGGCCAACGCCAGCGCACCAGAGGAAGCTCTCCTTACGTTCACCCCGGCGTCGAGCAGAACCGCAAGGATCTGCAGATATTCCGCATTGCCCCGCCTGTTTGACCAGCCAAGCTCCAAAGTTGCATGTTCGGCCTTATCGGTTGGCGCCACCTGCAGCCGCTGGCCATTGCGTGTCGCCCCTTGGCCCGCCTTTGCCAGATACAGCTCATCCGTGGAGGGCGCATAGATCGCTCCAAACAGCACCCGCCCCGCCTGCACAAAGGCAATTGCAATGCAGTAATGCGGCACCCCACGTGCAAAGTTGGCCGTGCCATCAATCGGATCCACAATCCATAGCGCCTCGCCTTCAACCTGCCCTGTTTCTTCGCCAAAGAACCCATCTTCGGGGTAGGTCTCGGCCAGCTTGGCCCGGATGTATTTCTCAACAGCCAGATCGGTTTCGGTCAGGAAATCCTGCGGCCCTTTTGTCATCACAGAACTATGGGCCTGTTTTTCAAACCCTTGGCGCGCCAGCTCACCCGCATCGCGGATAAGACCGGCGCAAAACGCCATCCGCGCAGAGACAGCATCCAGTTCGGGCTGGGGGACCGGAGTTACGTTCATGTCTTGGTCACTTTTCTGATACGGCCCACGCGGGGCCAAAGGTCATTTCACGATTTGCGCGCCCGTGCGATCGCATCCCAACGGGCAATGAGTTTCGGATAGTCGGCGCCCTTGCCAAGCGCGACATAAGCAGGGTGTTCATGAGCCGGCTCAGTTGCCACCCCTTCGCCGTAAGCCACCGGGTGATAAGAGCCACCCGCCTGTCGTAGGATGAAAATGGCAGCGGTCACATCCCAAGGGTTGATGCCAAACCCGGCCGCACCGTCCGCCCAGCCTGCCGCCACATGGGCCAGTCCCAGCGCCGCGCTGCCATTGCGCCGCACCGAAGAAAAGGCTTCCACCAGATCCCCAAAGGTCTCGAGTGCTGCTGCCCGCCCATCCGCACGGAAATCCCGTTCCGCCGGATAGCTGGAAATCAACGTCGCGTATTTTGCCTCTGCTGCCGCGTTGGACTGCATGGGGGTGTTGTTCAGATAGGCTCCGTTCAGATCGGCGCTGAACAGGTTGCCGCCCATCACATCAAGGATCACACCGGCCACGATTTGCTCTGCAATCACCGCCCCGATGGAGACACACCAGTTTGGCAACCCCCGGGCAAAGTTGGCTGTGCCGTCAATTGGATCGACATACCAGCGGATCGCCCCCTGCCCGCGACTGCCGCCTTCCTCTCCAACAACCTCGCTGTTGGGCACAGCTGCCAGCAATTGGGCCACGATGATTTCTTCGGCAGCCTTGTCGTGTTGCGTGACGATGTCACGCAGGTCCTTTTTGAAATCCACGGCCATTTCCGACCGGAACGCGGTGCGCAGCGGCATTTCCACGGCGCGTGCCGCATCAATTGCCACGCCGCGCAAACGGGCGCTGAGCACAGCATCATCCTGCAAGGTTTCGGAGCGGACGGCGGTCATTGTCAGTCCTTCGCGGGGGAATCTAAGAATTCAGAGGGTGCGAGACGGGCAGCACACTGCCCGTCTCCGTCGTTTGGCGTTGATCAGCGCTTGTAGTGGATGCGCCAGAAATCCTGCCAGTCCTGGCGCAGATCAAAGTCATCCATGCCTGTGGCCGCGATATGCGGGGTCAGGTTGTCGACATGTGCCGCTGCGTTCGAGATGTCTTTCGGGTTCGCCGGCACCGCGCCGTTGCCCGACAGCTTCCCGTCCGAGGTCATCGGCATCACACCTTCGGCGGTCATCATGTAGTGCAGGAACAGCTTGGCCGCGTTGGGGCTGTCGGTGCCGTCCGAGATCAGGCCGTAGCCCGGCTTGGCAAACCCCATCGAGGGCTGGATGCCTTCACAAGGCGCCATTGCCAGACCTTCGGGGCTGACGTCGCGATACTTGGCCGAGGCCACCAGACCAAAGAACGGCTTGTCCTGACCACGGGTGCCAATCGCTTCGGCCGCCCCAGAGGAGCTGTCGGTCAGCAGAGGCGCGTTGGCGGCGATCATCTGTACCCAGGTTTTGGTTGCGCTTTGACCGCTGGTGACCAGCGCCTTGCCGAAGTACGCCTCATAGGCTGCCGCCATCTTGTCGTCGCCGTGCATTTCCATCTGGTTAAACCAGTCAATGAAGGACGGTTTGTTCAGCGGGTCTTCCATTGTCACACGACGGGCCCATTCTTCGCCGGTCAACTCCCAGATGTTGGACACCGGGCAGGCGCCGCCATCTTCGTTGTTGTAGGTCCACATTGACGGGTCACGCCAGACCACCAGCGGGTCCTTGCTGTCATCACGAATATCACCCGCCATATCCGGCGGGGTCCAGCTGGCCACGATGCCCGAAGGCAGCAGCTGCGCCAGTGCAGCGCCCGCATCGGAAGAAATCACCACATCGCCGACGATGTTGCGGGCTTGGGCTTCCCGTACCACCAGTTCGATCTGGGCCGCGCCCTTCACTTTGGTGCCGGTGGCCTCAATGCCGTAAAGCTCGGTGAAGGCTGCCGCGGCCTTTTTGATCTTGCCGGTGCTGGCGTAGATCGTGATGCCCGGCTCGGCCTTAGCCGCCTCGATCAGAGCGTCCAGATTGAACTCTTCCGCTTGGGCTGCGCCAACCATTGCACCCAATGCGGCGCCAGCCAGACAGCTGTTTTTCAAAATACTTTTGGTCATCTTCTTCATTTTCTTCTCCTCCACGTTGGTGATCCGGAGGCGGTTAACCCGCCTCTCGGACGTCTTGTTTGGCGCTGGCCTCCTCTGCTAGCGGCTGCAACCGCACGCCCTTGCCGTCAAAACTGTGCATCGCACCAGGGGCGAGGCTGTAGACACCCTTGTCCCCTGCGTTCAGCACTGGCGGCTGGTTGGTGGTTGCAAAGAGCTGGTTGCCGTTATCCTCCATCTCGACAATCCAGCTGCCACCCGTCGGCAGCACCGCGGTCACGACCATGGGACGCTGGAAATCGCTGTCCGACACGGCCGCAGGCGAGGCTGCGATCTGAATGTTCTCGGGACGCAGCCCGACCGAGGCAATTTCGGCCCCGTCGGCATAATCGCCCTGCAAATGCGCCCGCAGCGCCTGCCGCAGACCGGCATCACCGCCGTCATGCATTTCAATTATGTTGATCGGCGGGCTACCGACAAACTCGGCCACAAACCGGTTGGCGGGGCGATCATAAATGTCCTCCGGCGTGCCGACCTGTTGCAACGTGCCCTGGTTCATCACCGCGATCTGGGTCGCCAATGTCATCGCTTCCCACTGATCGTGGGTCACAAAGACAATGGTGGTGCCAAAGGCGCTGTGAATACGCTTCAGCTCGGCCCGCATTTCCAGACGCAGACGGGCATCAAGGTTCGACAGCGGCTCATCCAGCAGCAGCACTTCGGGGTTCACCGCCAGCATCCGCGCCAGAGCCACCCGCTGTTGCTGACCGCCTGACAGTTGCGAAGGGTAGCGATCGCGATACTGCTCGATCCCCAGCGTTTTCATCACGTGGTTCACGCGCTCTTCCCGCTCGGCTTTCGGCACCTTGCGCAGGCGCAGACCGAAATCCGTGTTGCGTTCGATCGTCAGATGCGGCCACAGGGCGTAAGACTGAAACACCAGCCCCATGCCACGTTTTTCCGGCGGCACAAACACGCCGTCATTGGCGCTGTCGACCAGACGCTCCCCCACCTGAATGGCGCCTTCGGACAGGTTTTCCAGCCCAGCAATCATCCGCAGTGTTGTGGTTTTCCCGCAGCCCGAAGGGCCCAAGAGGCACATGAACTCGCCATCGCCAATTTCGAGATTCAGGTCATCCACCGCCTTCACGGGGCTGCTCTTGTCATATTGTTTATCGACCGAAGTCAGCTTGATCGTCGGCATCGGTTATCCCCCCAATCCGTCAGCGAGGTTGGTTTTTGTGAGTTTCTGCGCCGCCAGCGTGCCGAAGTAGGCTATGGCCGAGATGATCAGCACAATCGCGTTGGCGGCCTGTGTGTAGTTGTAATCCAAGAGACGCAGCGAGAAGGTCGTCAGCACATCCGTGCCCGGCACCGCAAGGATCACAAAGAGGCTGAGGCCCCGGATCCCCGAGATGAAGGGCAGCAGCACACCGGCCACCAAAGCCCCCTTCTGGATCGGAATGACCACGGTGATCAGGCGGCGGAACCAACCGGCACCCGCCACCTGCGCGGCTTCCTCAGGGTCTTTCCCCAGCTGCATCATGGCCGAGATCCCGGCGCGGCTGGCATAGGGCATCTGGTCTGCCATCAAGGCAAGGATCAGAATAGCTGCCGTGCCGTAAAGCGCCGGGATCGGGCCGCGCGGGACCGCAAAGAGCGACAGGTAAGCGGCAGCAAAGGCGATTCCCGGCACCAGGTAAGGGAAGAACGTCACCTGACGCAGGAAGCTGCCGACCGGTCGCACAGGCGAGCGCACCACAACGTAGCCGACCAACAGCCCCATGATGCCCGAACAGATCGAGGCAAAACCCACAATGCGCAGGGTGTTCCACATGGCGTTCCAGAGGTCGGAAGTATAAAGAATGCCGGTCGTATAGGCGACCGTATCAAGGTTTTCGCCGATCCAGTAATCCAGCGTGAAGTTGTCCCAGGCAAAGACCCCCGGCACGTTCATCACGGTCGATGCCATCAGCACGAACAGCGGCAGACCAACACTCAGGAAGAAGATGATCGCAGCAACGGCCGTGGCCGGCAAGCGATAGATCCCAAGGCTGGTTTTCCGGTTCATAGAACCTTTACCACCAACAGTGACGAACTTGCGGCTTTCGCGCACCAGACGGGCGTCAATCAGCAGGGAAACCACACCGATCAACAGGATCGCCATCGCAATCACCGCCGCCACACCGGGCTGGCGTGAACTGATCGACCGATAAAGAGAGGTCGCCAGCACGTCGTAATCCACTGGCAGGCCCAGCACATAAGACACGCCGAACTCGCCCAGACATTTGGCAAAGATCAACACGGTGGCCGACATCAGCGCCGGCAGCATCAGTGGCAGAATGATCTGGCGCGCCACAGTACCGGGTTTCGCGCCCAGGATACGGGCCGAGTCTTCCAGTTGGCTGTCAAAGCGACGCAATGCGTTGCCAAACAGCAGAATTACGAAGGGCGTGTAGTGCAGCGCCAGAATGACCGTGATCGGCACCTGACCATAGGCCAGCCAATCCGGTGGCGTGTAGCCCATCGACTCCAGCCAGCCGGGCTGACCACCCACTTCACGGTTCTTGAACAGGGTCCGCCATGCCAAGGCAAAGGTCCAGCTGGGCAGCATGTAGGGCACGATCAGCGCAGTGGCGAACCAGCGCCGTGCAAACATATCGGTCCGGGCGAGAAGCCAGGCCAGCAGACAGCCGATGCTGAGCGACAGGGTGATTGCGCCCGCCGAAACCGACAGGGTGTGCGACAGCGGCTCCCAGAACAGATCGCTGGCCACCGGCGAAAACAAAGCGCGATTGAAGTAGTAGGTGGTGAGGTCTCCCATCTGACCACCGGCCCGGCGTCCATCGCCAAACTGGATTTCAATCGAGTCGTAGAGCAACGAAATAATCGGCACCACAATCAGATAGGCAAACAACACGGTCAGCAAAACGCCGATCAGTGCAGTCGGCTCTCTCCAACCAATGCGAAGCCGATACTTCAACCGCTGCAGACGGGGCGCATCGCCCCCTTTCAGCATCTCCGGATTACTCATGTCAGCGTGCCCTCATTCCGGCAACGCAGCGCGCGTCCTCCCACGACGTGCTCCTCCTGTCTTATTCAGTCCTCGGGACCAGCAAGAGCCGTGCCGCCTCCCCGACGGCGCCGCTCTTTGGCTTGCCCCTAGCCTGCGGCAAGAGCCCCTTCGATGTCAACGCAATTTTGCACAGCTGTGCAATTTCACAAAAACTGCAAAATATCAACAATTTGGCGCAAATTCCACCAACCCTTACGCACTCAATGACCAGAAAACCCAATTACCCATGCACAGCATTGCAATCAGAATCTGCAAACGCCCCGTTTTCGCGTGACACAGCATCAGGATCGCGAGCAGGACGTCAAAAGCACCCACATAAATTCGGGGCGCCTTTACGAAATCCCCTTCGGGCGCGGCTCGCCTTTGGGTATGGTCACCCGAAAGAGTGGGCCACCAGATGACACTGGGTGAAACGCCGCCCGACAACCCCGTGATTTTAGAGAGGTAAAAAATGAGCACATTTGACGAGGATCTGTTCCTAAAAGGTCTGGAACAGCGCAAGGGCACTCTGGGTGCTGAATATGTCGAGAAAAACCTCGCCGCAGCGGACGACTTCAGCCGCCCGTTTCAGGAAGCGATGACAGCCTGGTGCTGGGGGTTTGGCTGGGGCGATGATGTGATCGAGCCCAAAACCCGATCGATGATGAACCTCGCCATGATCGGCGCCTTAGGCAAGATGCACGAATGGGAAATTCACTGCCGTGGCGCGCTGAACAACGGTGTCAGCAAGGAAGAGATTCGCGCCATCATTCATGTGGTTGGCATCTACTGCGGTGTGCCGCAGTCGCTGGAATGTTTCCGTGTGGCCCGCAAAGTGCTGGAAGAGATGGGCGAACTGTGACCTGAAGCCGAGGGCACCACCCGCAAGAGGCCTGCGGGTGGTGGCTCTCAGATGGCTTGAAGCAACACGTCGGGATAGAGGCCAGAGGTAAGCATCGCTGCGCCCACATCCTGACCGGCAAGAAAGCCATATGGCGTGAGAAGCGCGGATCGCACACCGGCGGCATTGCCGCCCAAAACATCCGTGTGCGGACTGTCCCCGACCATCAAAACTCGCGCCGGATCAACGGGTTGCGGCAATGTGGCCAGCGCCATATCAAAGGCATTCCCGAAGGGTTTGCCAAAAAACAGCGGCTCTACCCCAGTTTGTTCTGCCACCTGATGCGCGAAGTAACCGGGCTCGATGCTGAACCCGTTTTCCCGCGGGGCCACGATATCCGGATTGCCGATCCACAAGGGGCGCGGTTGCGCCACAAGCGCCCTGCACAGCAGCGCCTGCCGAGTGTCACTCCACCCAGCACTGCCAAGGAACAAAAAACCATCCACCGCGTCATAGTCTGCGGGATTGTCCGCCAACAGATGAAAGTTCAGCGCCGCCAGATCCGTGACCGCCGCGCCCTCCGGCAGGATCACGCCCCAGCGCATCCCGATGTGTTTGGCTGCCTCCGCCAGCAAGACCTGCCGGCTGGAAATCACCTCGTCCATGGTGAAGTCGAACCCAAGGCGGTGATACTTTGCCAGCAGATCTTCCACCGGCACGCTGGCGGCATTGGTCAACACCCGCAAGTTCTTGCCCTGCGCGCGCAGCGCGGCCAGCCGTTCCGGGGCACCCGGCACCGGACTTTCGCCGATGTTCAGCACACCAAATGCATCCAGCAGGAAACTATCATAGTGCTCCGCGACCTCCGCCAAAGTCGCGGCAACCTCGGTCTCCCGAGGCGGCCCCGCCTCGGGCAGTCTGTGTCTGACCGCTTCATATCCGGCAAATGCCGTTTGATAATCCGTGGTCCGGAATTTCGCTGACATCAGATGATGGCTCCGCGCACTTTGGCCGAGACCCATTCGCTGATCACAACCGCAAAGAGGATGACAATCAGGATCAGACTGACCTGCGGCCAGGCCAGCACGTTGAGCGACGCCGACAGTTGCAGCCCGATGCCCCCCGCCCCGACAAGCCCCAGCACCGTAGACTCGCGGATGTTGATGTCCCAGCGGAACACCGCGATGCCTGCAAAGGCGGGCAGGATCTGCGGCACGATGCCGTACACCATAACCTGCCAGCGCGACGCACCGGTGGCGGTGATCGCCTCAACCTGCACCTCGTTGATTTCTTCGATCGCCTCATAAAGCAGCTTGGCGCAGAACCCGATTGACCGGATCGCGATCGCCACCACACCGGCAAAGACACCGGGGCCGATGATGGCGATCAGCAATAGCGCCCAGATCAGCGAGTTGATTGAACGGGTCGACACAATGACCAACAGCGCAATGGGGCGCACGAACACTGCCGAGGGGGTGGAGTTGCGCGCCGCCATAAACGCCGTTGGCACCGCCAGAAACAGCGCGATGATCGTGCCGAGCGTGGCGATGTTCAAAGTGTCCCAGATGGGGCGTCCCAATTGGGCGATGTACGCCCATTTCGGAGGGGTGGCCCGGTCCCATATGTCCGTAGCAATGCGCGGGGCATCGGTGACAAAGAACCAGGTGGTTGCAGCGCTGATCTGCTGCCAGCAATAGACAAAGACCGCGACCCCCAACAGCCAGCCGAACCAGCGTGTCAGGCTCTCGGATCGGGTACGGCGGTGCCAGATCCGGGTTCCATTCACATCCGTATGTGGCATTATTGAACCCTCGCCCTGATGATGCCCGACAGGTATTCCAGCGCCATTACGATCCCGATGATGATGATCAGGATGGCCGCTGCAGTGTCGTATTCGTAGCGGTCAAAGGCGGTGTTCAGCGTGGCGCCAATGCCCCCTGCCCCGACCAGCCCCAGAATGGCGCTTTCGCGGAAGTTGATGTCGATTCGGTACATCGACAGGCCAATCAGGCGCGGCATGACCTGCGGCTGCACCCCGTAGTTGATCCATTGCATCCAACGCGCGCCTGAGGCTTTGATCGCTTCTGCCTGCACGCGGTCCATGCTTTCGATATCTTCGGCCAGCAGTTTCGACAGAAAGCCGATGGTCGCAAAGCTTAAGGTTAGGAACCCCGCTAGCGGCCCAAAGCCGAAAATCGCCACCAGTAGGATCGCAACGATAATTTCCTGCAAAGCGCGACTGACCGCGACGATGCCGCGGCAAATCAGATAAACCGGCATCGGGGCGATGTTTCGGGCCGCGCCCAGACCGATCGGGATCGAGATGGCGATGCCCACCACCGAGGCCGCAACGGTCATCACAATGCTTTCCACCATGCCGTCCCAGATATCTCCGGCGCGGCCGGTGAAATCGGGGCTGGTGAAGGCCATCACAAAGGCCGCGCCACGGTCCAGACCTTCGTAGACGCGGGTCCAGTTCACATCGATGGTCAGGTATGAGGCCACCAGATAAGCAGCGAATCCGATCATCAAGGTCCAACGCAACCAGGTCCGTTTGACCATTGGCGGGCGCTGCCACTTTTGCCCCATAAGGGCCTGTAGTTCAGGAGAAGTTGCGCTGCTCATGCGGCGGCCCCTTCTGTGTCTTCCTCATCCTCAACCTTTTCGATGGTCGCTTCCCAGTCTTCCTCGCCATAAATCGTGGTCAGCACATCCGGCGTCAGTTCCTGCGGCGTGCCGTCAAACTCGATTGCGCCAAACCGCAAACCGACCACTCGGCTGACGAACATCTGTGCCAGTGCCACATCGTGAATATTGATGATCGCGGCCAGGCCGCGCTCGGCGCACAATTCGCAGATCAGACGCATGATCTGGCGGCTGGTTTTTGGATCCAGCGAAGCGGTGGGTTCATCCACCAGCAACAACTTGGGGTCCTGAATTAGAGCGCGACAAATTCCGACCCTCTGACGCTGGCCGCCAGACAGTTCATCCGCCCGTTTGTCGGCCATCGCCAGCAGGCCGACACGGTCCAACAGGCGATACGCCTCGTCGACATCCTTCTGCGGGTATTTGCGCAGAAAGCTGCGCCAAAACCCGACATAGCCCAAACGACCGGACAGAACGTTTTCCATCACGGTCAGACGTTCTACCAGGGCATATTCCTGAAAGATCATCCCCATCTGACGCCGCGCCTGCCGCAACCCGCCCGAAGATAGTTTGGTCAGATCAGCATCATCCAACCAAACCTCACCGCTTGTCGGCTCGACCAGCCGGTTGATGCAGCGGATCATGGTGGATTTACCAGCTCCCGATGGGCCGATAAGTGCCAGAACCTGGCCGTCCGGAATTTCCAGATCAATCGATTTCAGTGCCTGGTCGCCTGTTTTATATGTCTTGAGTAGTTTCTTGAGCCTGAGCATGGCCGCCTCTTCAATTGCAGGCGACGGGGCCACAAAGGACCCCGCCACGGTGTTGCGAACCCGTGCTTATTTGCAGGCGTAGCTGACGTCGTTGGCACTGTCGATCTTGCGGATCACGTCCCAGTGTTCCTGGTAAGTGATCGGAATGAACTGCGCTTCGCCGTTCTTACCGAACTCTTCTTCAAGGGTGGAGCCTTCCCACTGGAAGCTAAAGAACGCGTCCTGAATGGTAGCCTGAAGCTCGGGTGTCAGGTTATAGGCCACGCCGTAACCGGTGGTCGGGAAGGTCTGCGATTTATAGAGAGAGACCAACTGATCCTCTTGCACCACGTCCCGTGAAATCATCCTTGCCAGAACCGAATTGGCAATGGACGCCGCCTGATAGTCCTTGTTGGCGACCCCCAGGATCGAGTTGTCGTGTTTGCCCGAATAGACCGGCTCGAAGTCCCGTTCCGGGATCATGTCATAGTCGGCCTTGAGGATCGCAGAAGGCGCTTTGAAGCCCGAGTTCGAGGTGGGTGAGGTGAAGGCAAGTTGCTTGCCTTTGATCCCCTCAACCGAGTCGATGCCGGACCCCGGATAGGTCAGGATTTCCATTTCATACCCGAACGATCCATCTGCCCCGGCCATGATGGTGAACGGGCGGAAACCGGCACAGTTGACCGCCAGAGGGTTTGAGCCGGTGTTGAAGCCCGCAATATGCAGGCGGCCCGATCGCATCGCCTCGATCTGGGCGGCATTGGATTGCACCGGGAAAAAGGCAACTTTTTTGCCGGTCTTTTCTTCCAGATAGGTCAGGAAATCAGCCCAGGCCTCTTTGTAGACGGCGGGATCTTCCACCGGAGTGTAGGCAAAAACCAATGTGGAGGGATCCACCTGCTTGCTGGCGTCGGTGGGGATATCCGCGATCAGATCGCCATCGGCATCGCAATACATCGCATCCAATGTGCCGCGTTCACAATCCGCTTGTGCAGCGCCTGCCACCAATGAAGTTGCAGCAGCCAAAATTGCTAAATAAGACGTCTTCAGTTTCATAATTCTTCCTCCCAAGAAGTTTGAAATGATCACGTGGCGACAAGGACTGAGACTTCTGCGGCCTCCAACTCCTCCGCCAGCGCTTCCTCAGGGCGCCGGTCCACCACAACGGTATCGAGACTCACCAGATCGCCGGCATGACGGAATCCAGGGAGGTCGAATTTCTGCGAGTCGATCAGCAGATGCGCCTGTGTGGCGCTTGCGATCATCGCTTTTTTAACATCGGCAAATCCGGGGACGGTTTCCTGAATGCCCTGCACGTTCAGTGCAGAGGCGCCAATGAAACAGGCGTCCACCCGAAAGCCTTTCAAATAATCAACAGTATCAATCCCAGTGGTCGCAGCCTCAGAGGGCAACAGCTGGCCCGGACATTGGAACACCTCAATCACCTTGCTGGTGCTGAGGGTCAGTGCAATCTCCAGCGAATTGGTCACCACGGTGCAGCGCGTGCCAGACACGGTCAGGGCGCGGGCCATCTGAAATGTCGTAGCACCGCTATCAATCATGAGGCGCTGACCGTCCTGCACCAGGCTTGCCGCCGCGCGCCCAATGGCTTCGCGTTCGGCAGTGCGTTCGCGGCTGCGTTCGCCGTAGCCCGGTAAATTGGCAAAACTCGAGGACGAGGCGCCGCCATGTTCCCGCGACAGCCGACCGTCCCGCCCCAGCTCATCCATATCGCGCCGGATGGTTTCCGAAGACACTCCAAAGCGGCGTGCCATCTCGCCAATGCGTACATGTGGCCTGAGCTTCAACTCGGACAGGATCTGTTCCTGCCGGGCAGATTTACGCAAACGTTGCGGCTGTTCTTTTGTGGTTGTGTCCCCCTGCGGCACAACACCCCCCAAACCTGTGTGAAAAGACAGAATCTCCCCAGAAGTCTGTGGCAAATCGCAATTAATGCAACAAAAACTTTGGCGCATCCAACATTGTTAACACAACACTGAACGCGATCCTGATGTGAAGGGGCTACAAAAGCTGCTGCAGCGTGTGCCGCAAAGCGTTCATTTCCAGCGGCTTGGTCAGGGTTTCATCCATGCCGGCGGCCATGCAATCCTCGCGTTTGCCCTCCATCGCATCGGCGGTGATGGCGACGATCGGTGTGCGCTTCAGGTCCTGTTGCAGCTCCTGGGCGCGGATCTCCGAGGTCATCTCGAACCCGTCCATGATTGGCATGTAGCAATCGGTCAGGATCAGGTCGTAGCCACCGCCCTGCCACTGCGCCATGCCCTCTTGCCCGTTGGAAGCGATGTCGAAGCTCACCCCCAACAGCTCCAGCTGCTTGGACAAAACCGCCTGGTTGATCTCATTGTCCTCAACCGCAAGGATCCGCTTGTCCAGCCCCAATGCCTCGGGTTTGGGCGGCGCCTGCACTGGCTCAGGCTTTGGCGCATCAATATGGGTGCCATCGCCAACGGGGCGGCTCATCTCTTCGATACCTTTGATGAAGGCTGAGACCATGATCGGGCGCACCTGCAGCCGGTAGGTATCTTCTGACACCCGCCCATAACGTTCGGCGCGTTCTGCCCCGAACCGCAGGAACCGCGCCCCGGGACACGCGGCCCGTAGCTCCGCAATTGCGGCATCCGTGGCGACCGTGTTGATGGTTGGCATCAGGAAAAACGGCGCGTCCCGCCCTTGACCTGCGGCAATGGCTTCCGCCACCGTGCGGGTAAAAGTGGCCTCCACCTTCATGCCCGCCAGCATCTTTTTCAGATAGGGATCGGCCTTGGCCTGCGGATCGGCCAGGCAGATAACCTGACGCCCCGCGACACCGGGCATGCTGGAAGGCCCCTCCAACCGAGTCACCGGCAGGGTTACGCGAAACTCGGACCCTGATCCTTCAACACTGCGCACGGTGATCTCACCGCCCATCATCGAGACCAGATTACGGGTGATCACAAGGCCCAGACCGGTGCCATTCACCTCCCGTTTGGCCGGACCTTCGCCCTGCACAAACGGCTGGAATAGCGCGGCCTGCAACTCATCGCTCATGCCGATGCCATTATCACGCACCGCAAAGCGCAACCGGCCCTCTTCATCCATATCGACAAGGAACCAGATGACACCTTCGCGACCGGTCAGTTTCTGAGCAGAGTACTTCACCGAATTGCTGAGCAAGTTCAGCAGGATCTGTCGCAATCGGCCAGAATCTCCGACAATCCAATGTGGGATATCCGGATCCAGATGGTGGCGGATCCGCACTTTGTTTTCATCCGCCATCACCCGCAGCGTTTGCGCCGCGCCTTCCACCACAGGGATCAACTCCATCCGGGAATAGGTGACATCCATCTTACCGGCTTCGATCTTGCTGGCATCCAGAATGTCATCGATGATCCGCAACAACGACAGTGCCGAGTTGCGGATGGTGCCGACCAGCGGACGCTGGGTGTCTTTCAGCCCTTCCGCCTCCAGCACTTCGATCATGCCGATCATCCCGTTCATGGGCGTGCGGATTTCGTGGCTCATATTGGCCAAAAATTCCCCTTTGGCTTTGGCCGCCTGATGCGCGCCCCGCACTGCCTTCAACAGGTCATCCGAAAGGCGACGGTTCAGGTAGACAAAATAGACCATCTGCGCCATCAGCACCGCCACCAGCGTCATGCGGATGCCAAAATCACTTTCGACCGGCACAATATTGGGCAATGGCGGGCGGTTCGGGTGCCAGCCTGCCAGATCCATGCTCAATGCCGATACAGCAGCGCCGACCACAACAACCGACATCACAACCTGGGTGCGGCGTTCTTTGAAAGAGGAAAACAGCAACAATGGCAGCGCCAGCAGCACCAGCACGGTCAGTTCGGAATCCACATAGATCCCGCGGGCATAGGACCGGTCCAGCATTACGATGATCAACATCGACAGCCAGGTGAGCCGTCCAAGATAGTGGTAGCGCGTGAACAAAAGCCCAAAGAGGAACAGGGTTGGCAGCAGAACCACAGCCAGTTGCTGCAGGCTGACCCAAGCGTTCTGATAGAGGAAATAGAGCACCCAAGGCAGCGCCAGAACCACGTTCAACCCCGCAACAAAACGGCCAAAGTTTACACTTCGGTTAAGCTCCGCCTCTTGGATGCGGGCTTCGTCTTGGTCGAGGTTGTTCACTCTGGTCATCTCCGGCGCGGTTGATCAAAGAAACGACGCAAATCGAATACGTTGTAGGTCTTTGTTGAGCCACGCGATCCGCACCGCTGCGACAAAGCCGCCAACCCCGGTCCCGCCACACATAAAGACACCCCGACAGCGGCCGGTTGACAGGACGGCCCGGCGCTCCCAAATACATTCAAAAAACCATTTGTGTGGAGGCATCTGCGCATGCCTGAAGGAGCTGTTGTCACCCCATGTCCGACCTGCCCGCCACCCTGCTTGCGTATGAACCACAGTTGCGGCTTACCGCGTTCCTTGGCATTTTGGCGGCGATGGTGCTTTGGGAACTGGCAGCGCCAAAACGACGGCAAGAGATCCCGAAAGTACTACGGTGGTCCAATAACATCGCGCTTGTGGTGCTGGACACAGTCATCCTGCGGCTAAGTTTCCCCGTTCTTGCGGTGGGGCTGGCGGAGTGGGCCGAACAGAACAGCTGGGGGCTGTTCAATATCCTTGCTGTGCCGAACTGGCTGGCGATTGTCGCCTCGCTCCTGATCCTAGATCTTGCGATATATCTGCAGCATGTGATGTTTCATGCCGTGCCGCTGCTTTGGCGGCTGCACCGGATGCACCACGCAGATCTAGAGTTTGACGCCACCACCGGACTGCGGTTTCACCCGCTCGAAATCTTGCTGTCGATGGCGATCAAGCTGGCAATAGTCGCTTTGGTCGGGCCACCTGCTGTGGCTGTTTTGCTGTTTGAAATCCTGCTCAATGGCACCGCTTTGTTCAACCACGGCAACATCCGGCTGCCGGTCGGGGTTGACCGCGTGTTGCGCCTCATCGTGGTCACGCCGGACATGCACCGTGTGCATCATTCCACCAACCCGCGGGAGGCCAATTCAAACTTTGGCTTCAATCTGCCTTGGTGGGACCGGCTGCTGGGCACCTACATCGACGCGCCGGGGCTGGGACATCAAGGCATGCAAATCGGCACGGACCGGTTCCGGACACGTCGGGATCTCTGGCTGGACAGGCTGCTGACCCAACCATTTCGACAAGGCAAAGCTGACGTAGAGGAAGCGCCGCCGCCACCGAACAGTTAGGCCGCTGCCAAGCTGCTGGTCGTCAAAGAACGGCACTGTCGTGTTCGGCGAATGAGCACTTTGCGCAACAAACAGGCCCATTCATCATCAATGCACCACTCTTCAGTTTAACGAGAAAAGCCGCTTTGATTTGTGTGCGCGCTTCTGTAGGAAAAGATCAGCTGAGTTGGGGAGAAACGCCGCATATTCGGCCGGTTTCACATCGCTGTTCTAAGCAGCGGCAACACAGCATCTGAGAATGTTAAGCCAATAGTACTTTAAGTTTAGTGAGACAGATATGAACAAACGTGCATTAATCACAGGCGTAACCGGTCAGGACGGATCCTATCTGGCCGAGTTTCTTCTTGAAAAAGGGTATGAGGTGCACGGGATCAAACGCCGCGCCTCGTCGTTCAACACTCAGCGTGTGGACCATATTTATCAGGATCCCCATGTCGACAACGCCAACTTCAAGCTGCATTATGGCGACCTCACCGACACATCAAACTTGACCCGTATCCTGCGCGAGGTGGAACCCGATGAGGTTTATAACCTCGGGGCGCAAAGCCATGTGGCGGTGTCCTTCGAAAGCCCCGAGTATACGGCCGATGTTGATGCCATTGGCACCCTGCGTCTGCTGGAGGCAATCCGTTTTCTGGGGCTCGAGGGCAAAACAAGGTTCTATCAGGCTTCAACCTCGGAACTATATGGTCTGGTACAGGAAACCCCTCAGCGCGAAACCACGCCATTCTATCCCCGTTCGCCCTATGCCGTCGCCAAAATGTACGCCTATTGGATCACTGTGAACTACCGCGAAGCCTACGGCATGCACGCCTGCAACGGCATCCTGTTCAACCACGAAAGCCCGCGCCGTGGTGAGACTTTTGTGACACGCAAGATCACCCGTGGTCTGGCCAACATAGCCCAGGGGCTCGAACCCTGCCTTTACATGGGCAACATCGACGCGCTGCGGGATTGGGGCCATGCCAAAGACTACGTGCGGATGCAGTGGATGATGCTGCAACAAAACATGGCGGAGGACTATGTGATCGCAACCGGTGTGCAATATTCCGTCAGAGAGTTCATCACCTGGTCGGCAGCCGAACTGGGGATCACGCTGAAGTTCTCCGGTGAAGGTGTCAATGAGATCGCCACTGTAGCAGCCATAGCCGGCAGCGAGGCACCGGCGCTGAAGGTTGGCGACGTGATCATGCGGATAGACCCGCGTTACTTCCGCCCTGCAGAGGTGGAAACTTTGTTGGGCGATCCGACCAAAGCGAAAGAAAAACTTGGTTGGGTGCCGGAAATCACTGTGCAGGACATGTGCGCCGAAATGGTACGTGAAGACCTGAAAGAGGCCAAACGCCACGCCCTGCTAAAATCGCACGGCATGGAAGTGGCCGTTAGTGTGGAAGGCTGAAACCATGAGCAAGGTCTTTGTGGCGGGCCATCGCGGCATGGTTGGTGGCGCGATCTTGCGCCAACTCGAGGCGCGGCGGGCAACGGGGGAAGCGTTGACGCTGCTCACCCGCAGCTCGTCTGAACTGGATCTGACCGATCAGCAAGCGGTGCGCGACTTCATGCAGGCGGAACGGCCCGATCAGGTCATTCTGGCCGCTGCCAAGGTGGGCGGGATCCACGCCAACAACACCTACCCCGCTGATTTCATCTACAAGAACCTGATGATCGAATGCAATGTGATCCATCAGGCCTTTGCAGCAGGGGTGCGCAAGCTGTTGCAGCTTGGCTCCTCCTGTATCTACCCCAAGGCGGCGCCTCAGCCGATGCAGGAAAACGCCCTGCTGACCGGCACATTGGAGCCGACAAACGAACCCTATGCCATTGCCAAGATTGCTGGGATCAAGCTTTGTGAAAGCTACAACCGTCAGCATGGTGTGGACTACCGGTCGGTGATGCCGACCAACCTTTACGGCCCGGGGGACAACTTCCATCCCGAAAACAGCCACGTGCTGCCGGCCCTGATGCGGCGCTTTCATGAGGCGGCGCAGCAAGGGCTGGAGGAGGTCACGATCTGGGGCAGCGGCACACCCCGACGCGAGTTTCTGCATGTGGATGATATGGCCGCGGCTTCGCTGTTTGTGCTGGGGCTGGATAAGGCCAACTATGATGCCAACACCGACCCGATGCTGTCTCATATCAACGTGGGCTGCGGCAGCGATGTCTCGATCCTGGAACTGGCGCAGCTGGTGGCCGATGTGGTGGGCTTTGCGGGCCGGATCGCCACCGATCCTAGCAAACCAGACGGCACAGCGCGCAAGCTGATGGATGTGTCGCGACTGGACCAGATGGGCTGGCGTGCGCGGATCGGGCTGGAAGACGGAGTGGCGGAAACCTATCAGTGGTTCCTTGCAAATGCTGAGGCGCTCAGGACCTAACTGCAGTCGTTCTTGCGGTCATCAATCCAAACAGAAAAAGGGCGGGAAGTTCACACTTCCCGCCCTTTCTATATCTCTCAGCGATTGTTTAGCCGCCAAAGTCATCCAGCATGATATCTTCGCGATCAACACCCATTTCCACCAGCATGTTGATCACCGACTGGTTCATGATGGGCGGGCCACACATGTAGTATTCGCAATCTTCAGGGTTCGGGTGATCCTTCAGATATTCATCATGCAGCACGTTGTGGATGAAGCCGGTGTAGCCGCCCCAATCGTCTTCGGGCAGGGCATCGGACAGCGCCACATGCCAGGTGAAGTTCGGGAACTCTGCCGCCAGCTGGTCGAAGTCCTCAACAAAGAACATCTCTTTCTTGGAACGGGCGCCGTACCAGAAAGTGATCTTGCGGTCGCGGTTCTCAAGACGTTTCAGCTGGTCAAAGATGTGGCTCCGCATCGGGGCCATACCTGCACCACCGCCAACAAAAACCATCTCCTTATCGGTCTCGCGCGCGAAGAACTCGCCAAACGGACCGGAAATGGTCACCTTATCACCCGGCTTCAGATTGAAGATGAACGAAGACATCTGACCTGCAGGGATGCCCTCGGAGCCCGGAGGCGGCGAGGCCACACGGACGTTGAGCATGATAAGGCCCTTTTCGTCCGGGTAGTTGGCCATCGAATAGGCGCGTTCAATGGGTTCGGAAACCGTGGAGTCATACTGCCACAGGTTAAACTTGTCCCAGTCCTCGCGGTATTCTTCCTGAATGTCGAAGTCGGTGTATTTCAGCTTGTGCGCGGGCGCTTCAATCTGAATGTAGCCACCAGCCCGGAAGTTCACGTCCTCGCCTTCGGGCAGTTCCAGCACGAGGTTCTTGATGAAGGTCGCGACGTTATCGTTAGAACGCACGGTGCATTCCCACTTCTTCACGCCGAAGACCTCTTCGGGGACTTCCACTTCCATGTCCTGCTTCACAGCCACCTGACAGGACAGGCGGTCGCCGCAGGCCGCTTCACGCTTGGTGATGTGGCTTTCTTCGGTCGGCAGGATAGACCCGCCACCCGCATGGATTTTCACCCGACACTGGGCACAGGTGCCACCGCCGCCACAGGCCGACGGCACGAACAGTTTCTGTTCCGCCAGCGTCTGCAGCAGCTTGCCGCCCGCAGGGACGGAAATGGTTTTCTCACCGTTGATGGTGATGTTGACGTTGCCGCTGGACACCAGCCGCGAACGTGCGGCCAGAATGATTGCCACAAGGGCGATCACGATCAGCGTAAACAGAATGATACCAAGGCCAAAAGTTGCCATTGACATAAACCCCTTACAGTTTCACGCCGGAGAAGGACATGAAGGCCAAAGCCATCAGACCTGCGGTGATGAAGGTGATGCCTAGGCCCTGAAGACCATCGGGAATATCGGAATACTTCAGCTTCTCGCGCACACCGGCCATCGCGGTGATGGCCAGCGCCCAACCAAAGCCCGAGGACAGGCCATAGGTGGCCGCTTCGGTGAAGTTGTAGCCCCGCTCCACCATGAACAGCGAACCACCAAGGATCGCACAGTTTACCGTGATCAGCGGCAGAAAGACACCCAGCGCGTTGTAGAGCGGCGGGAAGTATTTATCGAGCACCATCTCAAGGATCTGCACCAGCGCCGCAATCACACCGATGTAGGAAATCAGACCCAGGAAGGTCAGATCCACGTCGGGGAAACCGGCCCATGCCAGCGCGCCAGGCGCCAGCAGGTAGGTGAGGATCAAGTTGTTGGCCGGCACGGTGATCGCCTGAACGATCATCACCGAGATGCCAAGACCAAGTGCGGTTGAGATCTTCTTGGATACGGCGATGAAGGTACACATGCCGAGGAAGAAGGAGAGGGCAAGGTTCTCAACAAAGATCGCCTTGACCGCGAGTGAAAGCAGCCCTTCCATCAGTGACCCTCCACCGTCTGGATTTTATATTCACGTTCTTCGACCTGCTCAGGCTTCCACGACCGGAAGGCCCAGATGATCAGACCGATGATAAAGAACGCCGAAGGCGGCAGCAGCAGCATACCGTTGGGGACATACCAGCCACCGTTGTTCACGGTTTCCAGAATGGTCACGCCAAACAGGCTGCCCGCGCCGAAGAGTTCGCGGATCACACCAACCAACATCAGGATCAGGCCATAGCCCAGACCGTTGCCAACACCGTCGATAAAGCTCGCCACTGGCGGGTTCTTCATGGCGAAGGCTTCGGCGCGGCCCATCACGATACAGTTGGTAATGATCAGACCTACAAAGACCGAAAGCGTCTTGGAGATTTCAAAGGCGTAGGCCTTCAACATCTGATCCACCAGGATCACCAGCGAAGCGATGATGACCATCTGCACGATGATCCGGATCGAGCCGGGGATCTGGTTGCGGATGATCGAGATGAACATCGACGAAAACGCCGTCACAAAAGTCACCGCGATCGACATAACAAAGGCCACCTGCAACGAGGAGGTCACCGCCAGCGCCGAACAAATGCCCAGCACCTGCAGCGTGATCGGGTTGTTGTCGACCAGCGGGTCGATCAGCATTTCTCTGCGTTTCTGCGCCATTACACGTTCCCCGCCTTGAGATTTTCCAGGAACAGCTGGTAGCCGGTTTCGCCCATCCAGAAGTTCACCAGGTTATGAACACCCACAGTGGTCAGGGTCGCCCCTGCCAGCGCGTCGATGTGGTAGTCGGCCCCTGCTGCCGGGGCCGCTTTGGTCACGCTGATCTGCAGCTCGCCGTTTTCATCCGACAGCTTCTTGCCAGCCCAAAGCGCCTTCCAGCGCGGGTTGTCGACCTCTGCACCCAGACCCGGGGTCTCGGCATGTTCGTAGAACTGCAGGCCGAAGATGTCGTTGCCGTTCTCTTCCAGTGCGATGAAGCCATAGAGCGTCGACCACAGACCGTAGCCATGCAGCGGCAGGATCACCTTGTCGATGGCGCCCGCGTCGTCACGCAGCAGGTAGACGGTGACGAACTTGGCCTGACGGCCAATGCCCGCCGGATCCACATCCAGCGCAACCGAGGTTGCGGGATCGTCTGCAGCGGCGCGGTCGTCAAAGGTTGCGACGTCGAACTGATCCGTGAAGGTGCCGGTTTCCAGCTCCAGAACACGCGGTTCAAAGGCTGCGAAAGCTTCCAGCACGTCCTGAGACGGATCGTAGATGCCTGCGACCTGCAGGATGTTGACCTGCTTATCCTTCAGCGCGTTGACTTCCTGCAGCGGACGCAGCGCAACAGCGGCGGCCGATACAATCATCGAGGCAACGAGGCACAGGGTGATCGCCACAAAGAGCGTCTTGCCCACGGTGTCCGGCGGCTGCGCCAGGAACCGGCCAATGAAACCTTTAGGTTCGCTTTGGTTCTGTTCGTTTTCAGACATGGCGTTTTGCCCTGCGTTTGATGTTGGCCTGCACGACGAAGTGGTCGATCAGCGGCGCAAAGACGTTACCGAAGAGGATGGCCAGCATCATACCTTCGGGGAAGGCCGGGTTGATCACACGGATCATCACAACCATGAAACCGATCAGCGCCCCGTAGATGTAACGGCCCATGTTGGTATGCGCACCGGACACCGGCTCGGTAACCATGAAGACCAGGCCAAAGGCGTAGCCACCAACAACCAGATGCCAATACCACGGCATGGCAAACATCGGGTTGGTGTCGGAGCCGATCCAGTTCAACAGCAGCGAGAAACCGATCATGCCTGCCATACAGCCCACCACCATACGGTAGTTGGCGATTTTGGTGATCAGCAGGAAGACAAGGCCCAAGAGTGCCGCCAGGGTCGAGGTTTCGCCCATCGAACCGGGGATGAAGCCCAGGAAGCTGTCCCACCAGGTCATGCCGCGCGCAGCCAGTTCCTGGAAGCCGTCAGAGGCCGAAACTGCCAGTGCCGTTGCACCGGTGAAACCGTCCACAGGCACCCAGACGCTGTCACCCGACATCGCAGCCGGATAGGCAAAGTAAAGGAACGCACGACCGGTCAAGGCGGGGTTCAGGAAGTTCTTGCCGGTGCCGCCAAAGACTTCTTTGCCGATCACCACACCAAAGATAATGCCCAAAGCCACCTGCCACAGCGGTGTTGTTGCCGGAACGATCAGCGCATAAAGCATGGAAGACACAAGGAAACCTTCGTTCACCTCGTGTTTGCGCACGGTGGCAAAGACCACCTCGAAGATGCCACCTGCAACTAGTGTCACGATATAGATCGGCAGGAAATAGAGCAGCCCATGCAGCATGTTCGCCAGCGGGTTCGCTGCGTTGAAACCGATGCCCAGTGTCTCGATGATCGCTGCGCGCCAGCCCGATGCGCCAAACTCGGCAATCGCCAGGTTGGTCTGGTAGCCGGTATTGTAGAGCGCCATCAGGATACAGGGGATCGTCGCGATCACAACATAGGTCATGATCCGCTTCATATCGACATAGGAACGCGCATGCGGTGCCGCGGTGGTCACCGTTTTTGGCGTGTAGATAAAGCTCTCGACCATCTCGTAAATTGGGAAATACTGTTCCCATTTGCCGCCTTTGAGAAAATGCGGCTCGATCCGATCGAAGAAGTTACGCAAGCCCAAGGTTACCCCTCCTTCTCGATCTTCGTCAGGCTATCGCGCAGGGCGATGCCGTATTCGTATTTCGCCGGGCAGGCAAAGCCCACCAGGCCCAAATCTTCTTCGTCCAGTTCAAGCGCACCCAGCGCCTGAGCCTGATCGGTGTCCATCACCAGCAGCGCCCGCAGCAGCTGTGTCGGTAGGAAGTCCTGCGGCATCAGCTCTTCGAAGGTGCCCAGCGGCACCATCGCACGGCGACCACCGTTCAAGTTCGAGGTCAGCGGGAACTTCCGCTTCGACAGCATCGACCCCAGAACCGGCTGGAACGCGTATTTTGCAAACATCGGACGGATCCAGCCCATCGGGATTTGTTTGCGGTCTTCTTCGATCAGGGTGATCTGACGGGCGTAGCGGCCCAGATAGGCGCTTTCGCCTTCACCCGCGCGGCCGCTGAGGACCGAGCCAGAGATCAGACGCACCGGCAGATCCTGCGGCAGGTCGCCTGCTGCCAGATCAGTCATCGACGCACCGGCAATTGTGCGGACCAGACGGGGATCCTTGCAGACCGGGCCGGCCAGCGAAATCACGCAGGAGGCGTCATATTTACCAGTCAGCAACAGACGGCCAATGACGATAACATCCTGATAGTTGATGGTCCAAACCGTCTCATCCGCTTTCGGCGGTGCGAGGAAGTGGATGTGTGTGCCGGCCAGACCTGCGGGGTGCGGACCCGAGAAAGCGGCGGCTTCGACACCGGCCAGATCACCGCCAGCAACACTCGCGCCGTCAGCGTGGCACAGATAGGTTGCACCGTCGGTCAGCATGGCGATGGCGCCAAGACCTTTGGCGAAAGCTTCGGCCTCTTCGGCGATGATCACTGCGGGATCAGCGGCCAGTGGCTCGGTGTCCATTGCGTTTACGAAGATCGCTTTCGGCTTGGAGCCGAGCGCAGGCACCTTTGAGTAGGGACGGGTGCGGAACGAGGTCCAAAGACCTGCAGCACACAGACGTTCTGTCAGCCCTTCAACCGTGGCAACATCCCCAACCGAGGAGAAGTCGACCGCTTCCGCAGCGCCATCCTGAACCTCAATTTCGATGCTGACCAACTTGCGCCGCGCACCGCGGTTGACCGCCTTCACCCGGCCTGCGACCGGCGAGACGATCTGCGCTTCGGGCAGATCTTTGTTGATCATGACAGGGGTGCCCGCAGCCACCGTGTCGCCTTCGGCAACAAGGATTCGCGGTTTCAGGCCGATATAATCGTCACCCAGTATAGCAACCGTCCCAACCTGGGGGGCGGCTTCAATCTCTGGCCTTGGTGCGCCTTGAATGGGCACATTTAGGCCTTTCTTTAGCGGAAAGCGCTTCACGTGATGGACCTCTGGCGGAGTTTTGAGGGGCTTATGCGACAACTCGGAGTAAGACGAAAGTAGAAATTTCTGATTCATTGCATCCGTTTTTGGCTTGAATTGGCCCGAAATGTCGCCGAAAAGCCCTCCAAACCATAATCTATGCCCAATCGACCGCGATAAAGGGGTGCGAACCTTGTCTAACCCGATCACCTTCTCCCGCCGTTCCTTCATGCTGATGCCGCTGGCACTGGCCGCCTGCAAATTCAGCTCGAAAGTGCTTGAAATCGCAGGTTTTACCATGGGCACCAACTACAATGTTGTTGCTGTGGATCCGTCGAACTCGGTGGATGAGAAACTGGCCAAAGCCCGAATCGAAGAGGCGCTTGCACTGGTGAATCGGCAGATGTCGAACTGGGACGCTGGCTCGGAAATCTCGCGTTTCAACGCGCAGACCTCGACCGAATCTGTCGCAGTCTCGTCCGATCTCGCACATGTGATGCAGGCCGCCGAAGAGGTGCACCTGGCCTCTGAAGGTCGTTTCGACACCACCATGGGCCCGCTGATCGAACTTTGGGGCTTCGGCGCCAAAGGCACCAAGTCGATGCCGTCTGAGGCAGAAATCGCCAATGCCGCCGCCCGCGCAGGTCACGGCAACACGCTGAACGTCGGTGCTGGTGCTCTGCAAAAGACCCAAGGTGAGGCAAATGTTTACCTGGCCGCGATCGGCAAAGGGTTCGGTGCCGATAAAGTGGGTCAGGCGTTGGAGAAGCTGGGCATCACCGACTATATGGTCGAAATCGGCGGTGACCTTTACGCTTCGGGTAAGAACCCTGACGGTCAGCCCTGGCAGATCGGCATCGAGAAACCCGCGGCTCTGTCCGGCGGCGTGATGGATGTTGTGGGCGTTTCGGGTCTTGGCCTGGCCTCGTCCGGCGACTACCGCAACTACTTCGAACAGGACGGGCAGCGTTTCTCGCATGTGATCGATCCTGTGACCGGCCGTCCGATCACACACACCACCGCTTCGGCCACCGTGCTGGCGGACAACGCCATGCTGGCAGACGCCTGGGCCACCGCGATGCTGACCCTGGGCCGCGAGCGTGGTCTGGAAGTTGCCGCCAAACACAATGTTGCCGTGCTGTTCATCGAACGTGACGCAGCCGCCACCGGCCTGCAGTTCAAATCGGTGGCCAGTCCCCGTTTCGCAGCCCTTACCGCCTAATCACAAAGGACGTCGCAGATGGCCACGTTTCTGTTCACCTTCGGTTTTCTTCTTGTCATCATGCTGGGCATGGCACTTGGCGTGATCCTGATGAACAAAACCATCAAGGGCAGTTGCGGCGGTCTCAATGCGATCAGCGACGCGGATCAATGTCTTGTTTGCAAAAAGGACATTGATCCTGACAGCCCGCTGAAAGAGCGGCTGCAATGTCCGCGGGCCAAGAAAATGATGGAACAGATGGAAAGCGCCTGAGGCGCTTTCTTTCATTTTGGGGCAAAGCCTTCGCCTACCCTTCCGGTTTTATCCGACGTCCAAAGGCAGGAAGCCCAGGGTCAGCAGCCCGGCAGCCGCTAGCAATCCGTAAATCCATAGCTGCACACGGGGGCCTTCGGCCTTCCAGACACGGCGGTATTGCACCCCCGCAAGGCAGGCCAGAACGAAGATCACGGTTGCGATCGCCGGGGTTAAAACAATCTCTGGCAATTTTCACTCCACCGTTTCCGAATCTGCGCTATGCTCTTCTTATAACCATTGAATTTCTTTTGGGAGGAGCGTGCAGCCATGCCAACGTCATATCAGGCACCGATGCGAAAAGATCAAGCCAAGGCCCGTACCCACAGCCAAAGCGAGGAGACCAATATGCAGTCCGAAAACGCCACGGTTGGGGATGTTCTGCGCGGCAAGGGATCCGAGGTTTTCACCATCACGCCAGACGCCACCCTGCATAACGCGGTTGAGATTCTGCGCGACAGAGGCATTGGTGCACTGATGGTCAGCAATGACGCCGGGCAGCTCTGCGGGATCCTGTCGGAACGTGACATCGTGCGCAAACTGGCAGACACCCCCGGCCAGACGTTGCCGCAACTGGTCAAGGATGTAATGACCGAAAAGGTTGAGACGGCGACGCCGGATGAGCCGCTGGTTGCCGCCCTGAAACGGATGACCGCCGGTCGGTTCCGCCACTTGCCCGTCGCCTCCGAGGGCGAACTGTTGGGCATGGTCACTATTGGCGACGTCATCAACCACCGCCTGACCGAGGTCGAACATGAAGCGTTGCAGCTGAAGCAACTGATCGTCGGCTAAGCCAAACCGTCAGCGCTGCGCCCGCAAACCTGTGGGCGCAGGCACTTATTGCGCCCGCCTCTTAATCCGCCGAAAGCACCAACTCAGCCGCTTCTGAGCAGAATCAGAGGTGAAACCGCCCCTTTATGGCAACGGTATTACCTTCCCAAGGTCTATTTCCTTCCATTTCTGAACATTTCTGAGTGACCACACCTGCTGCCCTATTTCTCGGCAAAAGTTGATATTTGGGTGCCAGTTCAATCACCTAGTCCACCCGCCAAAATCACCCCCACGATCGCAGATGCATGCAAGCCAAAATTCAGTCTGGCCTCACAGGCGGTTTGCGCTAACGTTTAAAGGCGCCGCGGCGAAATTTTCCACGCCGCACCGCGCAGCGACCACAAAAAAAAACCAAAATACGTTTCTCAACTGCATACCAACAGGGAGTTCCCGAATGCCCTATTATGACGTGAAGACCGTACTTACCCCTCTCTTTTCTTTTGCTCTCACTCTTTATGCTGGCGCCGCATTGGCCAACGATCCGCTGACTGTTGCCGGGTCTTCGACCGTGTTTCCCTATGCGGCGATGTCAGCGGATGCTTTTGTCGAGAGCCATGACTTTGCCTATCCCGAAGTAACAGCGGGCGGTTCTTCCACAGGACTTAAGATGTTTTGTGAAGGGGTCGGTGCTGGCACGCTCGATATCGCGATGGCCTCCCGCAGCATCAAGGCAACCGAAATCGCCAATTGCGCAGACAATGGGGTCAATGACATCATTGAGGTGCGGATCGGATATGACGGGCTGGTCTTTGCCAATGGCGTAGACAATCCTTCCTTCTCTTTTGTGCCCGCCGACTGGTATGGCGCCCTTGCCGCGCGCGTGATGGTCAACGGGGTGCTGAGCGACAATGTAGCAACCCGCTGGTCCGAGGTTAACAACACCCTGCCCGATGTGGAAATCAGCGCCTACATCCCTTCTGCCCAGCATGGCACACGTGAAGTCTTTGACCTCAAAATGCTCTTGGAAGGATGCAAAGCCACCGGCGCTTACGAAGCCTTCATGACTGAAAATGGTGGTGACCGGAAGGCGGCAAGCGCATCCTGCACCAGCCTGCGGTCCGGCAGTTTTGCGCAGGAACAAGAGGGCGGCGCCAAGGAGATCCTTGAACGCATTCGCGGTTCGCAAAGTGCAATTGGCGTGGTGAGCCTTGGGTTCTTTGACACCAATGCAAGCGCGCTGCAGGCCGGCACAATCAACGGTGTAGAGGCAAACGCCGAAAACATCGCGACGGGCGTCTACCCGGTGTCCCGCCCGCTGTTTATGTATGTGAAACAAGCCAATATCGCCGAAACACCGGGGATCAAGGAATTTGTTCTGACCGTTCTTTCTGATGAAATGTCCGGCCCTGGCGGTTTTCTCACTCTGTTTGGATTGGTTTCAGATCCAAAACTACAGGAAACCCGCGATAAGGTGATCAACGAAGAACGCCTTGGTGCCAGTGGATAGGGCCATAAGCCTCAGAAAATCTGATAAACAAACAAAGGGGGGCATTGCCCCCCTTTTCTTGCACCCTAATGGGCAGCCCTTTCACGGGCTAGAAATTCACCCGATCGCCGCCTTTCAGCGCCAAGATCTCGCGGGCCTCATCCGGGGTGGCAACCTCGCAACCCAGATCTTCGACGATGCGGCGGATTTTCTGCACCTGTTGGGCATTGCTCTCGGCCAGTTTTCCGCGCGAAATGAACAGGCTGTCCTCCAGCCCGACCCGCAGGTGGCCGCCCATCTGGCTGGCACTGGTGCCAAGCGCCATCTGCGATCCCCCGGCCCCCAATACCGACCAGCGATAGTCATCACCAAACAGGCGATCCGCGGTGCGTTTCATGAAGATAAGATTGTCAATCTCAGGGCCAATGCCGCCCAGAATGCCAAAGATGAACTGGATAAAGATCGGCGCTTTGAACAGCCCAATATCCATGCAGAATTTCAAGTTATAAAGATGGCCCACATCATAACATTCATGTTCAAACTTGATGTCATGCGGCGCCAGGGTTTCCGCCGCTTCCTGAATGTCGCGAAAGGTGTTGCGGAAGATGTTCTGATCCGAATTGGCGACATAATCCTTTTCCCAATCAAACTTCCAATCGTCGTCGCCGTAGCGCTTTACCAGCGGATGGAAGGAGAAATTCATCGCCCCCATGTTCATCGAACACATCTCAGGGCTGAAGGTTTTGGCGGGCGTGATGCGGTCCTGAATTGATAGGGTCAGCGAGCCCCCGGTCGAAAGGTTCACCACCGCATCGGTGGCCTGCTTGATGCGCGGCAGAAACGGCGCGAAATCCTTGGGCTCCACCGAGGGCGCGCCGGTTTCAGGATTGCGGGCGTGCAGATGCAGGATCGACGCACCGGCCTCGGCCGCATCGACGGCCTGCTGAGCAATGTCATCATAGCTGTAGGGCAGCGCATCCGACATGGTTGGGGTGTGAATGGCCCCGGTTACCGCGCAGGTGATGATGGTTTTCTTTTGACGTGCCATTAGCCGTTTTGTCCTTTGTGTTCAGCGCGTTTCACCACGCGATATCCTAGGGGGAAGAGCTGCAGATCAAACCGCGCCCGGATCAGACCCCAGACGCCTTTGGGGGCTTTCAGCATCATGACAATCGCCGCGGCGCCTAGAACGATCAGATAGGTGGTGCCGAGGTCGGCCAGCGTTTCGCGCAGCGCAAAGAACAGCAGCGTGCCGATGATCGGGCCTTCGATAGTGCCAATGCCGCCGATCACCACGATGAAGATCACAAAGGCAGTCCAATCATTCACGCTGAAGGCCGCATCGGGCGAAATCCGCAGTTTCTGCAGGAAAATCAACGCGCCGATCATCGCCGTCATGGCTGAGGTCACAACATAGACGGTGAATTTGGTACGCCAGATGTCGATGCCCAGACTGCCGGCGGCCAGTTCATTGTCACGGATCGCGGTCAGGGCCAGACCTTTGCGCGAGCGTAGGAACAGGTAGATCGTGGCGATCACCAGAACCGCAGCCCCCAGTGCCAGCCAGTAGCTCAGCGCCTCGCGCATGGCCCGTTTTGAGGCCAGAGATTTGACAATGGCGACCGGCAGCGAGGATCCCGATCCCCCGCCAAGGGCGGAAACCTGGGCAAAGCCCAGCCTGAACACCTCGGCAATGACCCAAGTGCCGATGGCGAAATAGGCGCCGCGCAGGCGGAAGATCAAAACCGCCACCGGCACGGAAACCAGCGCCCCCAGAACACCTGCCAGCGCAATCGCGGCCAGAGGATGCAGCCCGGCAAACATCGTCAGCGCAAAGAGCATGTAGCCGCCAAAACCAACAAAGGCCTGTTGACCCACCGAAACCAAACCGGCGTAGCCCGCCATCAGGTTCCAGAGTGAGGCCAACGACAGATAGAGAAACAGCTCGCCCATCAGGCGCAGGTCAGCGCGGCCAGCCCACCATGGGGCAGCGATCAGCAACGCCAGACCAACAAGGGCGCAGAGCGCCGCAATCCGGGCAGCGGGTGAGGAACGGGTGACGGAATAGTCCTGCAGGCTCATGCGGAAATCCTCGGGAACAGGCCGTTGGGGCGGATGGCAAGAATAAGAAGAAAGGCAAGGTGTCCAGACAGGGTCTGCCAGCCGGGATCGATCTTGGCCCCGATGGTTTGCGCCACGCCCAGAATGATGCCGCCAGCCAACGTGCCCCAGAGGTTGCCAAGGCCACCGATGATCACAGCCTCAAAGCCAAATATCAGCCGCCCTCCGCCGATGGCGGGATCAAAACTGGTGCGGATGCCCAAGAGGACCCCCGCAACCGCCGTGACCGCCAGCGCCAATGCCATGGCCAGACCAAAGACGTGACGGCGATTCAGCCCCATCAGCTGCGCAATGTCCTGATTGTCAGACACCGCGCGGAACGCCCGCCCCATGGCGGTGCGATAAAACATCCATTGCAGCCCCCAGATAACCGCGATGGCCAAACCAAAGGTGAAAAGTGGCAGCACCCCAAGGGACAGGCCGCCCAGTTGCACACTTGCCGTTTCCAAAGCGCCCGCGCTGATCTTCTGCGGGTCGGCGGAATACACCTCTAACAGGGTGTTTTGCAGGATCACCGACAGGTCGAAGGTCACCAGCAGCGGCGGCAGCAGATCATCGCCAAGGGTTTGGTTCAACAGTCCACGCTGCAGCACATAGCCAATGGCCCCCATCGTCGGCACCACCAGTAGCAGCGCCAGCAAGGGATGCAGCCCCGTTGCTGCGGTGACCGTCAGCCCCAAATAGGCCCCCAGCACAATCAGATCGCCATGTGCGATATTGACCAGCCGCATCACCCCGAAAATCAACGACAGCCCCGCCGCAAACAGGGCATAAAGCCCTCCCAGCAGCGTGCCCTGCACAATTGCATTCACCCAATCCATTTATTTGATCCCGAAATAGGCGCGCGAAATCTCATCACGCGAAACAGTGTCAGAGGCGCCTTCCAGCGAAATCCGCCCCTCTTGCAGGCAGTAGAGGCGGCTGGAGACAGACAACGCCTTGGCAATGTCCTGTTCCACGATGACCGCGCTCATGCCCTCACCGATGATGCCGGGAAGGGCTTTGTAGATGTCCTTGATGATGATCGGCGCCAGCCCCAGGCTGATTTCGTCGAACAGGATCAACTCGGGATTGGCCATCAAGGCGCGGCCAATGGCCACCATCTGCTGTTGCCCCCCCGACAAGGAGGTCGAGGGCTGGTGCTTGCGCTCTTCCAGGATCGGAAACAGCCGGTAAACAGCGGCCAGATCCCAAGGTCCTTTGCGCCCTACCTGCGCCCCGATCATCAGGTTTTCCTTGACCGAGAGCGATGGGAACAATCGCCGGCCCTCTGGCACCATGGCCAGCCCCAGGGCTGCGACCTGATCCGCCCGCAAGGTGCTGATGTCGCGACCAGCAAAGTGGATTTGCCCCGGCGCATTGCGTAACAGTCCGGTGAGCGAACGCATCAAGGTGGTTTTACCCGCCCCATTGGAGCCGATGATTGCCAGAACCTCGCCCTGCTGGATTTCCAGATCGAGACCATAGAGCGCCTGAAAGTCACCGTAATGAGCTTCGAGGCCACGTGTTTTCAGGACGGGTTCAGGCATCTGCTTCGATCCCCAGATAGATTTCTTTGACGGCGGGGCTGTCCATGATGGCCTGCGGTTCGCCCTCGGCGATCTTTTTGCCGAAATCGATGACGATCAGGCGTTCGACCACGGCCATCAGGGCGTGAACCACATGTTCGATCCAGATGATCGTCACCCCCGACGTGTGAATGCCTTTGATGGTCTGCACCAGCAATTGACACTCATCCTCGGTCAGCCCGCCGGCAATCTCATCCAGCAACAGAAGCTTGGGTTTGGCGCAGAGAGCACGGGTCAGCTCCAACCGCTTGCGATCCAACAGCGTGAGCCCGCCAGCCTCGGTATTGGCTTTGCCCAACAGCACGGTTTGGTCCAGAACCTCCAGACAATGCCGCGCTGCCTGTCGCCCGCTGAGCCCCGCCGCCTGCGTCGCGGCGACCATGGCGTTTTCGTAAACAGTGAGCCCGGAAAACGGCTGTGGCACCTGAAAGCTGCGCGCGATCCCGGCATGAGACCTTCGCGCCGCCGACCAACTGGTGACATTGCGCTGGTTGAATTCAATCGACCCCGAGTTTGGGGGCAAGGTCCCCGTGATCAGGTTGAACAAAGAGGTTTTGCCGGCACCATTAGGACCAATGATCCCGACGGCCTCGTTTTCCTTCACCTCGAAACTTTGCTCATCCGCAACCGTGACAGCCCCAAAGGCTTTGCTTAGGCGATCCAGCTTTAACAATGTGGTCATGGCACTCTCTTTTCCGATGCGGCGCCATTTCTGGCGCCGCGATACGCTTAGGACAGCAGTTTCAAATCTGCCGTTTGTTCGATCCCCTGCACGCCGTAGCTGGCAACAACTTCCAGATTGAACGTGTCGCCGGCCTTCTGCCATTGGCCCGCGGCCAAAGGTGTTTTGGTGACGTTGTTCATGGGACCATCCGACCAGTCGACTTTGCCCACGATGGTGGACATTTGCGTTGCCGCAATGGCAGCAACGATGGCCTCGGGATCTTCCAGATCCTCCGCCCGGCGAATGACATCGGCAGCAACCTCAAACAGCGCGTGTTTGAAGCCCATCGGCTGGGTCCAGGGACGACCTGTTTCGGCGGTGTAGCCCTCGACCAACTGTCGGGACGAGGTGCCGTTCAGCGAAGAAGAGAACGGGTGGTTTGGTGTCCACCACACCTCCGAGGTCAACCCGTCGCCACGCGCGCCGAGACTTTCAATAAAGGAGGGGAACAGCAATGCTTTGCCGATGGTCACAACCTTCGGGTGGAACCCCTGCTGGGCCGCCTGCGCCCAGAAGGTTGCAAAGTCCGGCGGGATCATGTTGCCAGTCACGATTTCACAGCAGGCCTCTTTGAAGGCAGAGATGTAATTGCTGAAATCATCCGACAGCGGTTGGTAGCGGCCGGGATCAATCAAGTCATAGCCAAACACCGCCAGCGGCTTGGGCAGACCCAGCTCTGGATGGCCCCAAGCGTTGCCATCAGCGTCATTGGGAAACAGCCCGCCCACAACCGGATTGGCGCCGGACGCATCCCACAGCTCCAGGAAGGAATAGATCACATCCTCCAGGCCCCAGAAGAAGTGATAAGTCGACTGGAACCCCTCCCCCGGAACGCCATTGCGGCCAAAGAAATACGGCTGCCAGGGGCAATCAGTAGTGATGCAGGGCACTTCGTTCACCTCGGCCTGATCGGCAACGGGGTTAACAGTGTCCGGCGTCGAAGCGGCCACGATAATGTCCACCTCCTCACCAAGGATCAGGTCGGCAGCCACCTCGGCGGCGCGGTTGGGGTTGGACTGGCTGTCTTTTGAAATGATCTCAACATTCCAGGACTTACCGTTGTTTTCCAAACCGGCAGCAAAGGCCTGTTCGATCCCCTTCAGAACGTAGTCATCTGCCTCGGCAAAACCGGCCAGCGGTCCGGTGCGCGGACTGACGTGCCCGATGCGCAACGTGGGGTTGGCGGCATAGGCGCGGGTGCTTTTCAACAGCGCAGGTGCGGCCAAAGCGGCGGCGCCTGCTTGCAAAAACCGACGGCGCGGCAAGTGTTTCAGTGTCTTGGTCATATCGTCCTCCTTTTGCCAGCCTCCCCGCTGACAACGCTTAAACTTCAGTTGCTTTGTTTCAGAATTCCCTCGAGTTCCTTGAGATAATTGGCGACCGTCAAGCGCACGGCCTCGGCCTCTTCAGGGGTCCAATTGCGAAAGCCCTGCCCTGACTTGACGCCCAGCTGCCCCGCGTTAACCAGTTGCTCCAGATAGGGGGACGGGCCTTGGCGGGCCTCGATGTCGTGCAGTACGTTCTGATGGATATCGAGCGTCAGATCGGTGCCAACGAGGTCGGCATTTTCCAGCGGCCCCAACACGGCCAGACGCCGGCCAAAGCTGGATTTCACAACGGTATCAACCGCCGCCGCATCACAGATACCGTTTTCCACCAGGCTGATCGCTTCACGCCATAGCGCGTGCTGCAAACGGTTGCCGATGAATCCGGGCACATCTTTGGCCACCATCACCGGTGTCTTGCCCGCCGCTGCCAAGAGGTCAAAGACCTCCTGCGCCAGATCGGCGCGTGTCCATTCGGTTTTGACCACCTCGACCAGCGGGATCATATGCGGCGGGTTCCACCAATGGGTGCCCAAGGCCCGGTCCTTATGTTTGAGGCCCGACATGATTTCGGTGATCGGCATGACCGAAGTGTTGGAGGCCAGAATGCAGCCTTCTGGCGCGTGGACCTCCACCTCGGCAAAAATCGCTTGTTTCAACGCCATCTTCTCGGGGGCTGCCTCAAACACAATGTCAGCAGAGCCCACGGCGGCACCGGTGCTATCAGCAACCTCGATCCGGGTCAGGGTTTCGGAAATCTCAGCCTCAGCGCAGCCCATCGCCGCCATGCTGGCGCGCACCCGTGCGGGTAAGGCATCGCGGGCCTCCGCCATGGGATCGGTAACCGTCACCAGATGCCCCGCCCGCGCCAGGGTCAGCGCAATACCGTGGCCCATCAACCCGGCGCCAATGACAGCGATATTCTTTGAATTAGCCATCATCGCTCACCCCGCCGTATAGCCGCCGTCGGCATAGAGAATATGCCCGGTGTAGAAATCCGACGCTTTTGAGGCGAGGAACAAAAGCGGCCCTGCCAGATCCTCAGGCTCGCCCAGACGGCCCTTAGGCACACGCGTCAGGAAGCCGTTGCGCACCTTGGTGGCCTCTTCACTGTCTTCGAACATCCAGGCCGTCAAAGGTGAGCGGAACACAGTGGGGGCAATGGCATTTACAGTGATCCCGGTGGGCCCCAATTCGCAGCCAAGCGATTTGGTGATGCCATCCACCGCCGCCTTTTGAGGCGCAATAGGCGGTGTAGCCCGCCGGATGGCCCAGCAATCCACGGGCTGAGGACACCAGAACAATCTTACCGCCCTGCCCCTGTGCTTTCATCTGGCCCGCCGCGGCGCGCGCCAATAGCCAGCTTTGGGTGACATTGGCGTCCATCACATCGGTGAAGGTTTCCGGTGCCATGTCGTTGATCAGCGCCACCTTGTTCATGCCCGAGGCCACCACAAGGATGTCCAATTGGCCAAAACAGGCCACAGCCTCGTCAATCAGGGACTGGCAGGCCGCCTCGTCCGAGGGCCGCTGGTTCAGCGCCATAACCTCGGATCCCAGCGCGCGGCACTCCTCCGCGATCTCATCCAATGCGGCCTGATTGCCAGCGGCCAGCACCAGCTTGCAGCCGGCACCTGCCAGAATGCGTGCAGCCACCATGCCAAAGGCGCCGGATGCGCCAGTGATCAACGCCACCTGCCCTTTCACATCAAACATCGTTAGGGGGTTCGCCATTACAGTCATGTCTTAGGTCTCCGGCGGATAAGGGATGACGACCAGCATTTTTGCGGTCTGATTTGAGCGATTGACGAGGATACGCACCTCATTCGGCGCGATTGTGCAGCTGTCCATCGGGGCCAGCACGGTCTCTTCCCCGTCCACAATGACGGTCATTTCGCCCTCCAGCAGGACGTAGACCTTTTCAAACGGCGTACTGTCCGGCCCCGCGCCGCCCCCTGGCAAAAACTGGCTGAAGCCAACCCATTGGTTCTGGGGGCCTTCCGCCTCGAACCCCTGCAACCGCAGGCCAAAACAACCGTGGTGATTGGGGGCCTCATAGGGCACGGCGTCTCTGAAACGTTTTAGGTGCATGGGGCGCTCCTATGGGTAGAAGATGCCGGAGCTACACTGTGCAGCAGCCCCGGCAGGTGAGCGTGCGATCAGAACGTTTCGCCCGCTTCAATGCGGTAGCCCTGACCTTTGTCGATCATGGCCACCAGACGGATGATGCAGCCGTCACCGCGGTCCCAGTTCCATGGGAAGAAGGCAAAGGTGCAGCGTTTTCCAGTGACAGCATCGAGATCGCCGCCCACATTCTCGATCCCGAGAATACCTTTTTTAAACAGGATGTTGTGGCAGGGCTCCCATTCGGGGAAGTCGTCCTTCCAATCGCGGCCGCCGGACCATTCCTTATATTCTTCTTCCAGATGCGGCAGCAGCGGACCATTGCGCTGCGGGCCAATGGCGGTGGCCAGCGGGTGGTCATTGGCCTGGGTGTCGTGGCCCACGACTTTCACACCTTTTTCCACCATCCACTCGGCGGCAGACGGCACAAACCCAGGGCAATAAGCGAAGTAGTCGCCGTCTTCATATTCTTTGTGCCAGCCGGTGTTGATGATCAGTACATCGCCAGGGCGGATCGCGTGACCGCAGGCTTTCTCAAGATCTTCACCGGTGATCGGCTCCCACTTCTTTTTGGGCAAGGACACAACAATACCTGTGCCGAAGAAATGCGGCAGCGGCACCTCATCGATAAAGGGCGTGCCCGCAACCACATGGGCCGGCGCGTCGATATGGGTGGTGGCATGCATCGTGGTGGTAATGCGTTGGCTCAGCACACCAGACTTGGCCATATAGTGGATGCGCTCGATTTTGGTGTCCTGAAAATAGGGCCAGTTCGGGTTCTGAAACCCGAAGCGGTGGCTGAGGTTGTAAAACTCCAACCCCATGTCGTTGTCAGTGTTCCCTTGGAACTCAATGCCGCGGATTTCAACCATCGGGCAAATCTCCTCTGTTCGCCGGACTCCGGCGTTTTTTTCACATCCAAAATGTCAGGGGGGTTGCGCCACCTGCCCCGCATAATGATGCGCATGCACCGCAATGCGGTCAACAGAAAGGCTCGCATAGTGGGTTAAGTGTACCGTATTGCGAAACACTCCGTGCTGCGGTATGGTCAACCAAAACAACAGACGCCAACCTGATGAGACCAAGCAAATGACTGATAAACAGCTAAAAAGCGAAAAAGCCGGCATTCAGGTCATCACACGCGCCGCAGCGATTCTGCGGGTTCTGAAAAATGCGCAATCCGGAATGAGCCTGGGACAAATCGCTGAGCGGGTCGATCTGCCCCGCTCTACGGTACAGAGAATCACCAGTGCCCTGGCTGAGGAAAAGTTTGTTATCAGTGATGCCAACGGGGGCGGGCTACGTCTGGGGCCCGAGTTGGGCGCCCTGGCCGGAAACGCACAGTACAACATCGTCGAACACTGCCGCCTGTTGTTGACAGAACTGACCCAGAAAACTGGTGAAACCACGGACCTTGCCGTAATGCGCGGCATTGGCATGGTGTTTCTGGATCAGGTCCCTGGCACCCACCGGTTGACCACAGTGTCAAAGGTCGGAGAGGTTTTCCCACTCACGACCACGGCCAATGGCAAAGCCTGTCTTGCGCAATTGCCCGCCGAAGACGCCATCAAGCTGATCCGCAATGAATGGGATCGAAATGGCGTGCAGGCCGATCTGAACAGCTTCCTTGCAGAATTGGCGCAGATCCGCAGTGCCGGGCTGGCTTATGACCTTGACGAGCACTCGGGCGGAGTGTCGGCAATTGGCTTCTGTTTCACCGACTGGGGTGGCGGTCTGCACGCAATCTCTGTGCCGGTGCCCTCATCGCGGTTTCCCATGCAACGCCGCACCATCGAAAATGCATTGCGAGAGACCGCGGCGCATATTCAGGATACGTTTGACTGAAGCCGGGGCTTATGCCTGCACTTGAGTGCCAAGAAAAGAACCCGCGACGGCAACACAGCCATCGGCCGAGGGATGGTGAAAAACACGCGGATTGCCCCGCGAAATAAGTCCTGCCACTTCAAGCCACCTCACAACCCTCGATCAGAATGGCGCGAAAATCGTTCACATTGGTGAGGGTGGGACCCGTGAGGATTTGGTCCCCCAGCTGGGCAAAGAAGCTATGGCTGTCATGGGCCTTAAGCGCGTCTTCAGGATCAAGCGATGCAGCTTTGGCTCTGGCCAGTGTTGTGCCATCCACAAAAGCACCAGCCACTTCGGCAGCCCCGTCTACCCCATCGGTGTCCCCAGCCAGGATCGCAATCCCTGTGTGATCGCCAAGCGCAATGGCTGCCGACAGGGCAAATTCGGCATTGGGTCCCCCGACACCGGACCCGCGGCCTGAAACGGTACATTCACCGCCTGAAAGCAATAGCAAGGTTTCGTCTTTGCCTAGCGTTTTCTGCCGGGTTTTGGCCAAGGCAACCTGGGCACGGGCCAGCTCTGCGGCTTCCCCCTCCAGCGCATCGCCCAGAATCTCTACGCGCACCGAACGCCCCGCTGCGGAGGCCGCCGCTTCGAGCGCCTGCATGGGCGCCGCAATAATCCGGTTGGTTGTTGTGGACAAACGCGGGTCTTGGGTTGGCACAACCGTGCTGGCCCGCGCCCCGCCCAAACGTTCAATCAGCGCCCCCAAACCAATCTGTTGTGCGGCTGCGCAGGCCGTGCTTTCCGGGCGGTCCTCCCCAACGGTGGGGCCCGATCCAATCTCTCCCGGGTCATCTCCCGGAACATCGGAAATCAACAGACCAATCACCTCTGCTGGATAGGCTGCCGCTGCCAGTTGCCCGCCCTTAACCCCAGAGAAATGTTTGCGGATCAAGTTCATCGTCGAAATCGGCGCGCCAGAGGACAACAGCGCCTGATGTAGCTCTTGTTCATCTGCAAGCGTCATCCCTGCGGAGGGGCAGCTCAACAAAGCAGAAGCCCCGCCAGACATCAATGCCAGCACAGTATCGCCCTGTCCGCAACTGGACAGCAAATCAAACATTTGTTGGGTTGCCTCAAGACCAGCGCGGTCAGGCACCGGGTGTGCGGCCTCCACAATCCGTATCTTTTGCGTTGGGCGCGCATAGCCATATCGGGTGATGATCAGCCCTTCGACCGGCCCCCAAACCTGTTCCACAACCTCCGCCATCCGGGCCGAGGCTTTGCCGCTGCCGATCACCACCACACGCCCCTCCGGTCGAGGTGGCAGATGCTGCGGGATAGCGTTCACGGGGTCAGCAGATTTGATGGCGGCCCTGAACAGAGCCTCCAGATAGGATTTCCGATCTTGCATGTGTCTACCTTGTTTAGGCGGTGGCCCGGTGGATCAGGTCCACTTTCATTCGCGCGGGCACACCAGGGTGCACCCCGTTTTCCAACCAGTTCAGCAACATATTCGCCGTGCGGCCACCAAATTCATTTACGTCACACCGCACGGTGGTCAGGCGGGGGTAGCTCTGGCTGGCTTCTTCAATGTCGTCGAACCCGATCAGCTTAAAGTCTTGGCCTGGGGTCACGCCTTCAGCACTCAGCCCGCCGATCATGCCGATGGCCACCAGATCGTTGAAGGCAAGTGCCGCATCGATCTTGGGGTAAGAGGTGACGATTTCTCGGGCGGTGTCATAACCGAAGGTCCGGCTCGCCTGCCCCGGGAACAGATGCAGACGCAGATTGTGCTGCGCGGCGAGTTGTTCCAGACCGCTGCGCCGCTCAACGGCAATCGCCGTGATCTCGTCACCGCCAACAAAGGCGATTTCCTTGGCGCCACTGTCGATCAGGTGTTGGGCGGCCTGCAGGCTGCCATCACGGTAATCCATAGAGCAGAATGGCGCTTGCTCCCCCAACGTCTCGTGTTGGCGCAGCACCTGCATCACCGGAATCCCCGATTTCAAGGCAGCCTGAAACCCTGCGCCATCGCCTCCATAACAGGGGGCGATCATCAAAGCGTCAACCCCATGCTCCAGCATCGACTTGATCAGATCTGTCTCAATATCAGGGTCTTCATTGGAATTGCCAACAACCGCCGCAAAGCCTTTCTGCGACAGCGCCATCTGCGCGCTGACCCCCAGTTCGGTGTAGTAGGGATTGCGCAGATTGTTAATCACCAGACCGATCAGCCCTGCATTGGCGCCTCGCAGGTTGGCAGCGCCACGGTTGTAGACATAGCCGACCGCCTGCATCGCTTCGCGTACTTTGATGCGCGTGTCTTCCTTCACCGAGGGACTGTTTTGCAGCACAAGCGAGACGGTGGATTTGGAAACCCCTGCCTGTTTGGCGACATCAATGATCGTAGAGCGTTTGGCCATAGGCATCATTACCCAATCCCATAGAGAATTAGCAACTGTCGCATGCGGTTAGCTGCCAAATCCGGATCCCGCAACATGCCGGACTGGTCTGCCAGACGGAACACTTCGGCGTAATGGCTGATCTCTCGGGCGGACTGGAACCCGCCGGGCATGATGAAATGGCTCTGCCAGCCGTTCAGCCAGGCCAGGAAGGCAATACCAGCCTTGTAGAACTGCGTTGGTGCTTTGAAGATCTCGCGCGACAACGGCACTGTAGGGGTCAGCAAGGCATGATAGGTCTCGCGGTCGCCATCGGCCAAGGCTTCCAGACCTTGTGCAGCAGCCGGGGCGATGGCGGCAAAGATCCCAAGCAGGGCATGGGAATAATGGTCCCCGTCCCCTTCGATCAAAGCTGCATAGTTGAAGTCATCCCCGGTGTAGAGGCGGACACCGGCAGGCAGGCGGGCGCGGAACTGTTCTTCGCACGCTTGTTCCAGTAGCGAAATCTTGATCCCGTCGATCTTATTCACATGGGTTTCAATGATCGACAGAACGCTGTCCGCCGCCCGTTCCAGATCGGCTGCGCCCCAATATCCTTTGAGCGCGGGGTCAAACTTGTCGCCAAGCCAGTGCAACACAACGGGGTCTTTGGCCTGCGTGATTAGGTGACTGTAGACGCGCGCATAGACCTCAGGGTCCCCGCCTAGAGCCGCCATCGCACGGCTGGCCATCAGGATAACCTGTCCGCCTGCGGCCTCGATGGCCTCCATCTGATGGCTATAGGCCGCAATGATGGCGGCTTCGCTATTGAGTTCTTCTGCGGCGACATGATCTGTCCCTGCACCACAGGCAACGCGGGGCTTCAGGGGATGGGCCTTGGCTTCGACCATCGTCCGCTCGATCAGCTCCTTTGCCGTCAGCCAGTCCACCCCCATACCGCGCTGCGCGGTGTCCATCGCTTCGGCCAGGCCCAATCCCTGATCCCAAAGGCCATGCCGGAACCGCAATGTGTTTTCCCAATCCACCGCTGGCCGCCCCAACCACGGGTCGCGTTCGGCCAAAGGATCTGAAACCACATGTGCAGCTGCAAACGCCGTGCGGGTGAAAGCTCGTTTCGGCGCACGCGGCACAATCGGGGTGCCCGTTAAGGTGTAGCTCTGCAGCGCCCCACTGTAGGTCGGAAGTGTCAATGTCATTGTCGCTGCTCCTTATTCCGCAACGTCGAGGTCAAAAACCAAGATACCATCAAGACCACCTACCGCGTTGGCCACCAACCGGGCGCCCAGCGCCTTATGTGCAGGATGGTCCTGATAGGTCTGCAAGGCCTCCCAACTGTCGAAATCTGCAACGAAGCCATGCATATAGCCACGTTCAATCTTTTCAGGGCTTTCACTTCGCCCCGAGGTGATCTGACGCAGACCAGTCAGCTGATCCTCAATGGCATGAAGTTCGGCAAAGATGTCTGCGGTTTCGACGTCTGTGATGTCGCTGCGGAAGCGGATCAATACGATATGGCGGATCATGTGTTCATCCCGTGATCTTGCGCAATCATGTCTGAGGCTTTCTCGCCGATCATGATGGCGGCTGCGTTTGTGTTAGAAGAAATGACGGTGGGCATGATCGAATTGTCGACCACTCTAAGGCCCTCGATCCCGTTGAAGCGCAGGCGCGGGTCCACAACGGCGCCGCCGTCGACGCCCATGCGGCAAGTACCTGCACAATGGTGCGAGGTTTTGGAATGCTGACAGATCAGATCGAAATACGCGTCGTCGGTTTGGACCTTTGGGCCCGGAATATGTTCCCGCGCAACAAAAGATTTCAGCGCGTCCTGCGCCAAGATTTCCTGTGTCAGCTTTAGCCCACGGATCGACATCTCGCGGTCTTGCGGGTCTGCCAGATAATTCGGATCGATCAACGGCGCGGCACTTGGATCTGCCGAGGCCAGCTTCACCGAACCCCGCGACCGGGGCCGCAGATAACAAGAGTTAAGCGTAACGCCGCCGTTAGGCATCTCTTCGACGCCTTCTTCGATGCCGGTGCCAAGACCAAGGTGAAACTGCAAGTCCGGCGAACGCGCGTCAGGGTCTGCGTACCAGAAGCCCCCCGTTTCAAACAGTGATGAAGCGACCGGACCAGTGCGGTTCAGCAGGTATTGCATCCCCGCCAGTGCGCTCAGGTGGAGCTTGGCAAAGCGGTCGTAGGTATGGGGCCCTGTAACCTCGCAGATGGCATAGAGGTCCAGATGGTCCTGTAGATTTTCCCCAACATTGGGCTGATCACAGGCCACATCGATGTCCAGATCGCGCAGCGCGTCGGCCGCGCCAATTCCGGACAGCAGCAACAGGCGTGGTGTGCCAATCGCACCGCCAGATAGGATCACTTCGGTGCTAGCCCACAGCGTTGTACCATCCATCAGCACAACCCCCTTGGCACGTCCCTGTTCCACCAGAACCTTGGCCACCTGCGCATTGGTGCGCCGGATCAGGTTTTTGCGGGATCTGTTTGGCGCCAGATACGCCATTGCGGCCGAGGAGCGCCGCGCATTGCGCTGGGTCAGCTGATAAATGGCCGCACCGTCCTGCGTTTCGCCGTTCACATCCATGTTGCGCGGAATGCCAAGTGCCGCAGCAGCTTCAAAATAGGCCTCACAAATCGGCAAAGGCGCGATGGGCTGCGATACGCCAAGCGGCCCACCCTGCCCGTGGTAGCGATCTTCGAAGGTGTCGTTGTCCTCGGCTTTGCGGAAATAGGGCAGAACATCTTCGTAGCCCCAGCCGTCGCAGCCCATCTGGCGCCACTCGTCATAGTCCTGCGCATTGCCACGGGTATAGACTTGCGCGTTGATCGCAGAGCCTCCGCCGATCACCTTCGCCTGTGTGTAGTTGAAGACGCGATTTTTCATGTGGCGCTGTGGCACGGTCGTCCAGCCCCAGGCGCCAATGCCCTTGGTCATTTTGGCAAAGCCTGCGGGCAGGTGAAACAGCGGGTTCCAGTCCCGCCCCCCGGCCTCCAGCAGCAACACGCGGGCTGTGGGATCTTGGCTGAGCCGTGCCGCCAAAACACATCCGGCAGACCCACCGCCGACGATGATGAAATCAAACTCTTCCGCCATTTTCTCTTCCTTCACAGCCTTCAGAGCCGGTTGATCGACAGGCCGCCATCCACAGGCACCACCGCCCCGTTGGCAAAACGCATCTGGCCCGACACCATCGGCAACACCACATCGGCAATATCCGCAGGTTGCCCCCAACGCCGCGCGGGCACCAGCCCACCTTCGATCCGGGCTGTGTAAACCTCTTGCACCCCTGCCGTCATACCGGTTTCGATAATGCCCGGACGCAGTTCAAATACACCGATGCCTTCGCCTGCCAAACGTGCCGCAAAGAGTTGCGCCATCATGCCTGCCCCGGCTTTGGAGATGCAGTATTCGGCCCGTTCCACCGACGCCATGCTGGCACTGACTGAGGTGACAAAAACGATAGAGCGATAGCTCTCCGCACCGCCCATGCGCATTTGCCGCGCCACCGCCTGCGCCAGAAAGAAGGCACCGCGCAGGTTGATATCCAACGTGAAGTCGAAGTTGTCGGGCGTGATGTCCAGCATGTCACCGCGTTGGCGCGCGGGCACACCTGCGTTGCTGATCAGCGCATGGATCGGACCCTGTTGGTTCTGGATCTGCGCCAATAGTGGGTCAATTGCAGCGATATCGCGCAGGTCATGCTGGTAGTAGCGCGCCTTAGGGCCAAGCGCGGCCAGCGCCTCCTTGACGGCAGCCGTGTCGGCGCCGGAAGAGGACGCGATTGCAACCTCCCAACCCGCGGCGACCAACGCCTTGGAAATGCCGAGGCCGATACCCTTCTGCCCCCCGGTGATCAAAGCCAGATTGCTCATGCGGCTTTTGTCCTTTCATTGATGTAGCTCCCCACCCGCAGCGCTTGCGCCGCAATGGTCAGAGCTGGATTCACGGCTGCAGACGTCGGCAGGAAACTGGCGTCCACAACAAAGAGATTTGGGTGGTCATGTGACCGGCAATGCAGATCCAAGACGCTGTCTGCCGGATCCAAGCCAAACCGCGCGGTGCCGCATTGATGTGACGGGGTGCGCCGATCAAAAGCCCGGCTCAGCACCACCGGATAGCCCGCCTTGCGAAACACCTGTTTGGCCTTTTTCACCAAGGCCACATGGGTGGCCCAGTTTGAGCGTTTCCAATCCAGCCGGATGGTACCGTTTTCAACCGTTACCCGGCTTTCGGGATTGGGCAGATCTTCACTCATCACATACCAATCAACCGAGCGCCGGGCGATGGCATTGGCGGCCAGTCGCGGCAATTTGGTTTGCGCAGCCAGAATCCCACCCGAGATTTTGCCAAGCAGCTGTACATTGCCCAAAGGCATGCCCTCGGGCCCACCGGTCAAATAGTAATCGTTGAAACACAGCGTCTTTTGATAGACCGCATGGTTTTTGCGAAAAGGATGCAGGGCCATGACGGCTGAACAGTTGTGGTTCATGAAGTTGCGCCCCACCATGTCCGACCGGTTGGCAACACCGTTGGGGGCATTCTCGTTGGCCGACTGCAGCATCAACGCAGCCGAGTTCACCGCCCCCGCTGACAGGATAACCTGATGGGGTGTGATGCGATGCGCGACACCGTCCTGTTGGTAGTGAACTTCCGCCACTTTACCCTCCGGCCCAATCTCCAGACGGGTGACTCGACATCCGGTTTCTAGATGCACGTTGCGATGGGCCAATGCTGCCGCCAAGGGCGCGGTCTGCGCATCTCGTTTAGCGCCAGTGGTGTCCGGATAGGCATCCCATGGGGTTTGTGCCTTTCGGCACCACGCCTCTGCGTCGACCCCCAGCGGCAAAGCCGACGGGGTAACACCTGCCTGCACCAACGCACGGCGCAGCGCAGCAATCGACGGTTCATCGCGAACCGGCCCTTTGGGATACCCCCCTGAATGAGCTGGCTCTGTAGGGTCCTGCAAGGCATCCCCCGCAACATCAAACAGCATTTCCGCCTTCTGATACCACCGTTCCAGATCGCCGTAACTGATCGGCCAGGCGGGCGAGGTGCCGCCAAGATGCTGCATTTCGGCGAAATCTTCTGCCCGGTAGCGCAGCAGGACTGCACCATAGAACTTGGAGTTGCCGCCGACATAGTAATAGTTGCCCGGATTGAAGGTCCGGCCCTGGCCATCAAGCCAGCTCTCATCCGGACGGAACACCCCATCCCGAAAGATCGCCGCCTCATCGCGGGCCAAGGCGCTGTCTTGCAGCACCTCGCCACGTTCAAGGATCACAATCCGCCGCCCCGAGGGCGCCAGCGCCGACGCAATGGTCGCGCCGCCGATCCCCGTTCCGATGATCACTATGTCGGCTGCCATTTGCATCAGGGGATCCGCTGCGCGCTGACCGGATCGAAGACCACGGCCTTGTCCATATTGATGGCAAATCGGGTCACGTCACCGGGCCGAACTTTGACCCCCGACCGCATCCGCGCGTTGCACTCCTGACCGCTGAGCATGGTCATCACAAAGGTGTCGGACCCGGCGGGTTCGGTCACCAACACTTCACTGTCAAGTTCAACAATATTGGCAGCGTCCCGATCCGCACCACCTGGGTCGGTGAAAGCTTCGGGCCGCAGGCCAAGCGTCACCCGCTTGCCGGCTTGTGCCTTTAGCGCGTCCGAGGGATTGGCAAAGGGCAAGGCAATTGTTGCCCCCAGCCCATTGGTGATCTCGGCCTGAACACCATCCGCGGTGACCGTGATTTGCGCCGGGATCAGGTTCATCGAGGGAGACCCCATAAAGGTTGCCACAAACAGGTTGGCAGGGGTGTTGTAGATTTCTTCCGGTGTGCCCAGCTGCTGTACATAGCCCCCGTTCATCACCGCAATGCGGGTCGACAGGGTCATCGCTTCGATCTGGTCATGGGTCACGTAGACGATGGTGGTGCCCAGTTTCTGATGCAGCTTCTTGATCTCAGTCCGCATATCGACCCGCAGCTTGGCATCGAGGTTGGACAGAGGTTCATCGAACAGGAAAACATCCGGATCCCGCACCAGCGCGCGGCCCATCGCAACCCGCTGTCTCTGGCCCCCGGACAATTGACCGGGCTTGCGATCCAACAGCTGTTCGATCTGCAACAGCTTGGCGACATCAGCCATCGCCTTCTCCCGCTCGGGCTTGGGGGTGCCGTGCATTTCCAGACCGAAGGTGATGTTCTGCCCCACTGTCATGTTCGGGTAGAGCGCGTAGGACTGGAACACCATCGCAATATTGCGGCGCGAGGGGTGCACCCCGTTCATCGAGTTGCCTTTGATCGAAATGGTGCCCGAGGAGATATCCTCCAGCCCTGCGATCATATTGAGGAGGGTGGATTTCCCGCAGCCCGAAGGCCCGACCAGGACCAGAAACTCCCCTTCTTCAACGTCGATGTCGACTTTGTGCAGCACCTCAACGGCGCCATAGGATTTGGTTGCGTTGTCGATTGTCAGAAAGCTCATGGTCTTATCCTTTGACAGAGCCCGCCATCAGTCCGCGCACGAAGTAGCGGCCAGCGACGATGTAAACGAGAAGCGTGGGCAGAGCAGCGAGGATCGCTCCGGCGAAGTGAACATTGTATTCCTTCACACCGGTTGAACTTTGCACCAGATTGTTAAGGGCGACGGTCATTGGCTGGCTGTCCAGATCTGCAAAGGACGCCCCGAACAGGAAGTCGTTCCAGATGTTGGTGAACTGCCAGATCACAGAGACCACGATGATCGGTCCAGAAGACGGCAGCAGGATACGCCAGAAGATGCGGAAGAAACCGGCGCCGTCGATCTGCGCGGCGCGGATCAGCTCGGTCGGGAAGACCTGATAGTAGTTCTTGAAGTAGAGCGTGGTGAATCCCAGACCGTATACAACATGCACCAACACCAGCCCCGGGGTCGACCCCGCCAACCCGGCCAGGCCCAACATGCGCGCCATCGGGATCAGCACGATCTGGAACGGAATGAAGCAGGCAAACAGCATCAGGCCAAACAACAGCGTGTCACCCCGGAAGCGCCATTTGGTCAGCACATAGCCGTTGAGCGCCCCCAAGATGGTCGAGAGCGCCACCGCCGGCACCACCATCTTGATGGAGTTCCAGAAGTAGGGTTTCAACCCGGTTGGGTCGACACCGATCTGTGCCGTGGCCCAGGCCTTGGCCCAAGGGGCAAAGGTCCATTCCTGCGGCAGGGCCATCATGTTGCCGCCGGTGATTTCGGACAGAGGTTTCAGAGAGTTCAGAACCATGATTGCAAAGGGCAGCAGGTAGAACAGGGCGAAGAGCAGCAACACCAGATAGATCAGCGTACGTGTGACACGGCTGGTGCGGATCGCGGTATCAGAAGAGGCAATGGCCATCACTTTTTCTCCCGCAGTTCGGAGTAGAGGTAAGGCACCATGATGGCGACAATTGTCAGCAGCATGATCACGGCAGAGCTGGCCCCGATGCCCATTTGGTTTCGGGTAAAGGTGTAGGAATACATAAAGGTGGCAGGCACCTCAGTGGCACGGCCGGGACCGCCGCCGGTCAGGGCAATGATCAGATCGTAGGATTTGATCGCCAGATGGCTGAGGATCACAAAGGCCGACAGAAAGGCAGGACGCAGCTGCGGGATGATGATCCGCCGGTAAAGGTTCCAATTTGAGGCCCCGTCCATCTGCGCCGCTTTCAGGATTTCGTTGTCGATCCCGCGCAGCCCGGCAAGGAACATTGCCATAACAAATCCGCTGGATTGCCAGACGGCGGCCAAAACCACGGTGTAGATGGCAAAGTCCCGGTTCTTGATCCAATCAAAGCTGAAACTCTCCCAGCCCCACAGGTGCATGGTGTGTTCCAGACCAATGCCAGGGTCCAGAAACCACTTCCAGGCGGTGCCGGTCACGATAAAGCTCAGCGCCATCGGATAGAGGAAAATCGGGCGCAACAGGCCTTCGCCACGGATCTTCTGGTCCAGCAGGATCGCCAGCAACAGGCCAATCAGGGTACAGATCGCGATATAGAGCACGGCAAAGACGATCAGGTTGTTAACCGCAATGTCCCAATGCCGCAGCCGGAACAGTTTTTCGTAGTTTTCAAACCCAACCCAACCGAACGTGGGCAGGATCCGGCTGTCGGTGAAACTGAGGTAAACAGAGAACAGGATGAACCCGTAAACAAACACCAGGATCAGCGTCAGCGAAGGTGAAAGCACCAGCTTGGGGATCCAATGTTGTAGTCGGGTTTTGAAATCCGCATCCCGGGCATGTCCGGCCATGGCGGAACTCCTTTAATGTGAGGGATCTTTTAGGGGTTGGTCGGGCGCGGTGGAGCGCGCCCGACCACAGGGTCAAGCCGTCAGGCAAGCTGCCAGTTACTGCGCAATCGACACGGCGTCGGCCAGTTCCTGAGCAGCGGTCTCGGCGTCATATTCGCCATTGAAATGCGCCGTCACCACGTCATAGATCGCGTTCTTGACAGCTGCCGGAGCGGCGTGACCATGCGCCATTGAGCCATAGAGGTTGCCAGAAGCAGCCGCTGCAGCCAGGTCTTTCATGCCTTGTTTGCCACAGGCATCAAAGGCTTCGTCGCTGACATCGGTCCGTGCCGGAACCGAGCCTTTAACCACGTTGAAGGCCGATTGAAACGACGGCGACAGGATCGCTTTGGCCAGCGCAGACTGTTCACCGGATACGTCGCCCAGCGGGTCAAACATCGCAAACTGATCCGCGTTGAAGGTCACCTGATCGGCGGTGCCGGGGAAGCGGAAACACAGGAAGTCCTCGCCCGGCACTTTGCCCGCGTTCAGAAACTCGCCCTTGGCCCAGTCGCCCATCATCTGGAAACCGGCTTCGCCATTGATCACCATGGCCGTAGCAAGGTTCCAGTCCCGACCCGAGAAGTTATCGTCCACATGGCTGCGGATCACGTCCATGCGCCGGAACGCTTCGACCATTGTGTCCGAGGCCAGAGTGTCCTGGTCCAGATCGATGAAGGCGGCCTTGTAGAAGTCGGGCCCACCCGTAGACATGGAGACCGCATCAAACACGGTTGCGTCCTGCCAGGCCTGTCCACCATGGGCGATCGGAGTCACCCCCGCAGCGGCCAGTTTGGTCAGGGCGGCTTCGAACTCTTCCCAGTTGGTTGGGGCGGCAATGCCGTTGGCATCCAGAACCGATTTGTTGGCCCAAACCCAGTTTGTCGAATGCACATTCACCGGCGCGGACACCCATTTACCATCATATTTGGCAAACTGCTGCAGCGCTTCCGGCACCACGTCGTCCCAGCCTTCCTGAGCGGCCAGGTCATTCAGGTTGGCCAAAGCGTCCAACGCCGCCCAGTCCAGAATGTCAAAGCCCAGCATTTGTACGGCGGTTGGCGGGTTGCCAGCGGTGACACGGGCGCGCAGCACGGTCATGGCACTTTCACCGCCACCACCGGCAACCGGCATATCCTGCCAGCCGATACCCTGGCTTTCGAGATCCTGTTTCAGCACGTTCAGCGCCGAAGCTTCCCCGCCCGAGGTCCACCAATGCAGCACCTCCACTTCATTGGCCTGTGCCATGCTGGCCGCAGTGGACGCCACCACCAGCGCGGTGGTCAGTTTCATCATTGTTTTACGCATAGTATCCTCCCTAATTGCGCGAACATGTGATCCGCCGCAGCGGATCAAATCCAAGGTGTGCGCGTGCGGCCGATCCGCATTTGCACGGTCTTCACTTCCAGAAATTCTTCGAGGCCATAACGACCCAGCTCTCGTCCCTGACCGCTTTCCTTGACGCCGCCAAAGGGCAGCTCGGGGAACCCGTCCATCCAGGTGTTGGTCCATACGGTTCCGGCCTGCACTCGCCGCGCGAACTCAAGGCAGGTATGGACGTTTTCACTCCACACCCCGGCCGACAGCCCGTAGCTGGCGCCATTTGCCAGCGAGAGCGCTTCGTCCATTGTGCGGAAAGTCAACACGGCCAGAACCGGTCCAAAAACCTCTTCACGCGCGATGGGCATATCCGGCGTTAGGTTGCTGACAATGGTAGGCGCGTAAAAGTCGCCGTCCAGCCCTTCCACCGCCAGGGCAGCGCCGCCCAATTCAACTTGTGCGCCAGCAGCCGCAGCTGCTCGGACATAGCCATCAACCTTGTCGAAGTGTCCCTTGTGAATGATCGCGCCGACCTTTGTGTCCGGGTTCAGCGGATCCCCAAATGGCACTTTGCGGCTGAGGGCAACCACCCGTGCGGTCACCTCCTCGGCGATGTCTTCATGCACGATGATCCGAGATCCCGAGTTGCAGCATTCGCCAGCGTTGAAGAAGATGCCGAACACAATGGCGTCGATGGCGCTATCGATATCGGCGTCGGCAAACAGAACCTGCGGGTTTTTCCCGCCCAGTTCTGACGACACCTTTTTCAATGTGCCCGCCGCGGCGGCCTCAATCGCTTTGCCAACCGCAGTGGAGCCGGTGAAGCTGACCATGTCCACCGATGGTGTGTCGTCAGCACCGATCCCACAGGATCGCCAAACCCCTGCACGATGTTCACCACCCCTTCAGGCAGCCCGGCCTCCAGCAGCAATTCACCTAGAATCGCGGTGGTCGAGGGCGTCAGTTCAGAGGGTTTGACCACAGCCGTACAGCCTGCCGCCAGCGCAAAGGGCAGTTTCTGGCTGACGATCAGAAACGGGAAGTTCCAAGGTGTGATGATCGACACAACCCCAATGGGTTCTTTCAGAACCACACCCAGCATGTCTTTGCCCAGGCTGTTGTGGCTGTCGCCATGCAGGGTGCGGGCCAAAGCCGCCGCATAGCGCCAGATGTCCGCAGCACCTTCAATTTCCGCCTCGGCCTGCGAAATGGGCTTGCCGCTTTCCAGCACTTCCTGACGGGCAATTCGGGCGCGGTTGGCGTCAATCAGATCGGCCACGCGCAGCAAGAAGGTTGCACGGTCTTTCCCTGAAAGATCCGACCAAACCCCGCTGTCAAAAGCGTCCCGCGCGGCTGTCACAGCCACTTCGGCTTCGGCCGTGCCACCTTTGGCAATCCTGGAGACCAGCGTGCCATGGGCAGGAGAGTGGCGTTCGAACGTGGCGCCGTCGGCACTGTCGATCCAGAGGCCCCCAATCAGGTGTTTCACCTCCAACACTTCGGTTTTCGGAAGCGCGGCAGCCGCAATCAATGTGTAATCTTGAACAGTCATCTTTATTGTCCTGAGAAGTGCGGAGCACGTTTTTCACGGAAGGCGGAAACGCCCTCGACTTTGTCGTCAGAGCCAGCGATCAACCCGCCCCCGAGGGCTTCGATCAGGGCGGCAGCGTCTTCGCCCACCCCGGCATGGATCATGTTTTTGGTGATTTCGGTTGCCCGGGGCGACAGGTTGGCAGCATTGGCTGCAATCTCTTGTGCAGTGGCCATCGGATCTTCGGAAACCTCGGCAACAAAGCCAAGACTGGCAGCTCGTTCGGCACCGATGTGGCGGCCCAAAAGCGCCATTTCCTTCAGCACCGGTTCCGGCAGCAGACGCGCCAGCCGTTGCGTCCCCGACCAGCCGGGCACCACACCCACCGAGGCTTCGGGCAGCGCCAGCCGTGCGCCCTCTGCCATCATCCGAATGTCACAGGCCGCCGCCAGTTCCAGACCGCCGCCAAAGGCGTGGCCGTTCAGCACCGCAATTGTTGGTTTGGCCAGTCGGGCCAGACGGTCAAAGATCCGGTGCCCGTCCCGCACCCAAGAGCGGGCGAAACTGGCAGGGGAGAGCGCGGCCCAGGCATTGATATCGGCGCCAACGCAGAACGCCTTGGGGTGGTTTCCGGTCAACAATACAACACGCACGGCCGGATCCGACTCCACCTGGTTCAGATGCCCGTTCAGATCGTGCAACATCTCTGGGGTCAGCGCGTTAAGCTTGGCCGGATTGTCCAATGTCAGCGTCGCCACCGGGCCCGCAATATCCAGATGAACCGCGCTCATAGCTGCAACCCCATTGGGGCGTCACGCAGCAATTCTGCCGCCATGGGTCGGAGGTCTGCGGCCAGTTGCACGCGGCCCGCTGAGGCGGCGACAATATCGCGTTCCGGATCAATGCCCGGCATAACCTCAAAGGCTTCAAGTCCTCGTGCGGTCAGGCGCATCACGCAACGTTCGGTGATGTAGATAACGTCCTGACCCGTCTCCAAAGCGCGCTTGCCGGAAAAGGTAACATGTTCCACCGCCTGCACCATTTTGGTGAACTTGCCCGGCTCCACAATGGTCAGCCCTGCTTCCGAGATTTGCATCTTGGCGCCAGCCTCAAAGTAGCCCGAAAACACGATTTTCTTGGCGTGGGACACGATGTCGACAAAGCCGCCACAGCCAGCCGTCAGATAGGGTTTCTTCCCCAGTTTGGAGACATTGACGTTACCGTCGACATCAACCTCAAGGAACGAGAGGAAAGACACGTCAAACCCACCGCCCTGAAAATAGGTGAACTGCTGTGGCGACGGCATGTAGCCATCCGCATTAGAGGCACAGCCAAAGGCAAAACCGGTCAGCGGGACACCCCCAACAGCGCCTTGTTCAATCGCCCAAGTCACCGCGTTTGCATGGCCTTCTTCCAGCAAGATGCGCGGCACCTGCGCGGAGATCCCGAACCCCAGATTGGCCGTCTGCCCCGCCTTCAGCTCCATCGCGGCACGGCGTGCCAGTACCTTTTCCACCGACATTTCGGGGATCGAGAAACCAGAAAGGGGTCGCTGGATCTCGCCCGAGATGGCTGGATCATGCAGCGTTTCCGTGGTCTGTTTCTGATCCGGATCCACAACAACAAGATCCACCAGATGCCCTGGCACCCGCACATCATGTGGTCGCAAAGCACCGCGGGTCGTGACACGTTTCACCTGCGCAATGACAAGGCCTCCGTGATTGCGCACCGCAATGGCCTGTTCCAGCCCGCCAAGCGTGGCCCCCTCATGTTCGTAGGTCAGGTTGCCATGTTCATCGGCCGTGGTGGCCCGCAGGATCGCCACATCCGGCACGATATTTGGAAAGTGCAGCCAGGTCTCACCGCCCAGATCTTGCCGTTTTACAACAGGGGTCTGTTCGGCCAGCGCATTCATAGCACAGCCTTCGCGGTGGGGATCCACAAAGGTCTCAAGGCCGACTTTGGTCAGAACGCCGGGGCGGCGTGCGGCGACATCCCGGTGCATATCAAACAAGATGCCAGAGGGCACGTTGTAGGCAGCCACCCGATTTTCAACGACCATCTTCCAGATTTCTGGCATCTCCTTAGAGGACGGCCCCGAGGGGTAACTGCCGGCCAAAATACGGCTGAGAAGCCCGTCCTTGGCGATATGATCGATGCCCTTGATCCCATACATGTCCCCCGCTGCAATCGGATGCAGAGTGGTCAAGTTCTGTGGCTGGCCCGTTTTGTCAAACCGTTCGCCAAGTGCCTTCAGAACCAGATCAGGGCAGCCGAGACCGGAGGAGGAAGAAACGGTCACCACTTGACCATCTTTGATCCGCGCAACGGCCTCGGCTGGGGAGGTGACTTTGCTCATTTGCCCATCTCCGGGTAGGTGACCAAGGTGCGTTGGCCAGTTTGCGCCGCCGATTTCACCGCTTCCGCAACAGCCAGTGATTTAACCCCGTCCACGCCGGACGCCGCAGGTGTGCCCTGCCCCTCTATGGCGGCGACAAATTTCTGCACCGAGCGTTCGTAAAGGGAATGCGCGCTATAGCTGACAGGCTGTGCCCCGTCCTTGTTCACCAAGGTGATCTGGCCCACCGGCTGCTGCGTCATCACATTGCGCGCATGCAGCGAGCCCTCTGTGCCATGCACTTCAAAACCGGTGGTGGCGTAGGGGTGGGTGAAGCTTTCATGGGTCATCACCTGGACGCCCGAGGGCATCTGCCAAAGCGACATCGCACTGTCTTCTACACCGGCGCTCATTGCGCTGGTCCTTTCGATGGCGCTGACCGCCTCGGGGTCTTCTTCCAGATAGAAACGCACAGTGTCAGCGTCATGCACCACAATATCAGGGATCACACCGCCGCCTGCAGCGGCACTGTTCAACCGCCAGCCGCGCAGGTGATCCGGCAGAAGAACCGCATGGAAAATGCGGATGCTCAACACGTCGCCAATCGCGCCATCATCCATCAGTTGCTTCATCGCCAGATGTGACCCGGCATTGCGCAAATGGTGGTTGGTCGCCAGAACAACCCCCGCCGCCTTGGCCGCCTTGACCATCTCGGCTGCCTCACCAGCGCTCATCGCCAGGGGTTTTTCACACAGCACATGTTTGCCCGCGCGGATCGCGGCAAGGGCCTGCGGCAGATGTTTTTCATTAGTAGTGGAAATGTAGACCGCCCGAACGCTGTCATCTGCGAGGATCTCTTCCAAAGACGTGGTGGCGCGGGCCACATCATGGGCTTTGGCATAGGCTGCACCCCGTTCCGCATCACTGGAAAGCACGATGGCCGGCACATTCCCTGACTGCGCCCGTATGGCGCCGATCATGTGTTCAGCCGCAATTGTGCTTGCCCCGATCAGTCCCCAGTTCATTTCCATCCCTTTCAAACCATGTCTTGCCCCATCACCATGGAACGTTCCAATTAGATAAATTGGAACGTTCCAATATTCAACCGAATTTCCCCACAGATCTGCACCTCAGAAGATAAGGTGCTGAAGTTATGAGGTTAAAATTTTCACCCGTGTGTCACGAAAGCGTCGAAAGACGCTCCGCGTCCCGAATCGTGCGGCCGGAGAAACCCGGCAAGTCAGCAGCCTCGATCACCGCTCCAATAAGAAAAGGCGCCCGTTTCCGGACGCCCCTTTCTTTTGTCAGAGACCCGCCTCAGCTTGGCAGCGACGGTTTAAGAGAACAGCAAGCCACCGTTCACATCCACATTTGTCCCTGTCAGGAACGCCGCATCATCAGAGGCCAGATAAACCACCAGATTGGCGACATCTTCCGAACTGCCTTCCCGCTTCAGCGGTGTGATGCTGGCAACATGGCTGCGCACTTCGGACTTGGTGTGAATGTTGTGGAAGTCAGTGTCGATCATACCAGGGCATACAGCGTTCACCCGGATATCTGGCCCCAGCTCTTTGGCCAGGCCACGGGTAAAGGTCATCACTGCCCCTTCTGACGCTGCGTAGGCGCTGGCTCCCGCCCCCCCCCCACCGTCGCGACCGGCCTGCGACGCGAGCGCCACAATAGAGCCCCCTTCCGTCATATGTTTAGCGCACTCGCGGGCCACCAGCATGTAGGAGGTGAAATTCAACTCCATCACCCGGTTCCAAAACGCCAAGGTCATGTCCGCCAAGGTGACACGCGCCAGCAGGCCACCCGTCACATGCACAACGCTATCGACCTGCCCGAAGGTTTCAACAGTGGTGTCGACCAGTGCCTTTACATCCGCCTCTTTGGTCATATCGCCTTGCAAGGCAATGGCCTTGCCGCCAGCGGCTGTGATCTCTTCCACGGCGCTATCTGCGCCTAGGCTAGAATTCATGTAGTTGATAACAACATTTGCCCCTGCTGCCGCCAGACGCATGGCGCAGGCCCGCCCAATGTCGCGCCCTCCGCCTGTTACAATCGCGGTTTTTCCTTGCATGTTCATGCGAAACGCTCCCTTCACTCCGTTTCAATTCGCCAGGAAAAGACAAGCAAATACTCCACCCGCCCCGCCTGTAGCGGAGCCGGCCCTTTGCAGGTCCGTCACTGTGCTGAAGACCTGCATGCCTTCCATCCGAGGGTACAATGCAGATCCGATGAGTTTCTTCCCTGACCAATGGGTCGCGGGGACAGTTCTGTTCTACCGGCGGAGGGTGGCACCATCAATGCAAATTTTTACAAATTTTACCATTTGCATTACAAATACCTCAAACGGGGACTGGCGCTGCAAGAGGAACCAATGCGCCGCGCTGCGAAACAACCTGGGCTGAACACTCCTGCCCTGCCAAGACAGCTGCAACAAAATCTTTGTCTTTCAGATAGCTGCACAGAAAAGCCCCGTTAAAACTATCCCCGGCAGCGGTGGTGTCGATCAGGTTCAGAACCGGTGGAACGGAAATGGTTTCTGCGTGCTCAGGCGTCCACAGATGCGTGGGCTTTTCGCCGTCTTTAACAACGATGCAGCGGGTTGCTTCGCTGCGATAGCGGGCAATCGTTGCCGCCGGAGAGGCATCGCCAAAATAACGGCGCTCATCATCGAAACTGGGCAGCACAATTTCGGCCATACGCGCCGCCCGTTCTATCACCGGTCGCATCCGATCGGGATCCTCCCAAAGGCGCGGGCGGACATTTGGATCAAAGGCCAGCACAGCCTCCTCTGGCATGTGGGATCTAAGACCATCCAGCAAGAGCTCCACACGATCCGCAGGTAAAATTGCCAGGCTGATGCCCGAAAGGTAGACCAGATCCGCTTGTGCCACGGCCTCCCACAAACGGCTCATATCATTGAGCATTCCGCGTGCAGCCGACATTTCACGCCAGTAGCTGAAGCTGCGTTCTGCCCCATCCAAATGGATCATATAAAGTCCGGCGCTGCGTTTAGGGTCCTGCGCAACAAAACGGCACTCCACTTCCGCGTTCTGAATGAACGCCAGCATATCCAGCGAACAACGGTCCTGCCCGACTGCGCTGAAAAACTGTGGTTTCACGCGCCCGTCTGTCAGCTGAGCCGCATACCAGAGCGTATTCAGCACATCACCCGCGAAGCCACGTCGCAGGGTGCCATCCGGCAGTTGCGACAGCTCGACCATACATTCACCGATCCCCAAAAGTTTTGCCATCACACGTCCCTTCTTGCGCTGCATTACAACTTGACACAAATTAATTTACATATATTTACAAATTTAACAAATTTCAAACAGAAAGAGACCGAGATGTCAGACTCCACCCCATGGACCTACGCCAGCGAAGGCATTCGTCGACGTGTATTGGAACAGACCCCAGACATGATGCTGGTTGCCGTGCGTTTTGAACAAGGTGCCAGCGCGCCAGCGCATGAACACCCCCATGTGCAGGCCACCTACATTCTGTCCAGCAAGTTCGAGTTCACAATTGCGGGGGAAACCAAAACTGTCAGCGCAGGTGACACGCTGATGATCCCTGGCCATACGGTTCACTCAGGGGTCAGCCTAGAAGAAGGCGAGTTGATCGACTGTTTCACGCCGCGGCGTGATGACTTTCTGTGAATTAAGGGGGCGATATCAGCCGCCCTCAAATACCCGGCGCCGGGCGTTGTCGATATGCAGGCGCATCGCACGGCGTGCACCATCCGCATCCATCCGCTCAAGCGCCTCAAAGATCGCATAGTGTTCCGCCTGCACCAGCTGCATCCGTTCATGCGGTTTGGTCAGCGACAGGTTCCGCGTCAGGTTGAGGCCCGTAATGATGTTTGTTTTCATCGACATACGCGCGGCCGAAAAATACTGGTTGTCCGATGCCTCACAAATGGCGGCATGAAAGGCTTCATCGGTGTCCACCCCCAGATCACCCTTGGCCACGATTTCATCCAGTTCCAGCAGGATCTGCTTCATCTTCGCCAGCTGGGCATCACTGCGCCGGGTTGCCGCCAAAAACGCGGCTTCGCCTTCAATGGCAGAGCGGAATTCAAACGTACGTTGAATATCCGCAATCGAGCCGACGGGCGCAAAGTCCAGCACCGCAGTTTCGGGTCTGCGGCGCACAAAAGAGCCCGAGCCCTGACGTGACACGATCACATCATCTTCGCGAAGCTGCTTCAATGCCTGGCGCAGAACCGGACGCGACACGCCCAATTGTTCACACAACGCATGTTCCGTCGGAAGCTTGCTGCCAACGGGAAACTCCCCCTCCATGATCTTGGAAAGAACCGTTTCATAGACACGATCCGACAGGTTAGGTTCCTTGGAAGCGGCCCCTTGCCCGCCCGCTACCGGTTTTTGCGCTGTCGCCACGTTTCAAACCTCTTTCTCTCCGCCGCATCCGTTGGCGGATAAAGCCCAAAAATCGAGGCCCCATCCCGCACACACTCCATGACGAAATCTTCGAAAACCGTCATTTCATACGCGGCGCTGGCCACTTCCTCGGCCAGATGACGTGGGATGCACACCACCCCTTCGTCATCTCCTACTAGAATATCTGCCGGAAATACAGACACTTCACCACATGCGATTGGATCATTGATAGACACAGCATGGTGTCGGGTCAGATTTGTGGGCGCGCTCGGACGGCAGTGATAGCTTGGCATATCCAAGGCGGCGATTTCAGGCGTGTCGCGAAAGCCGCCATCGGTCACCAAACCCGCGCAGCCCCGTTGCTGCAGCCGTGTCGCAAGAATCGCACCAGCAGAGGCCGCCCGCGCGTCACCGCGCGCATCAATCACAAAAACCGCCCCTTCGGGACACTCCTCTACCCCTTTGCGCTGGGGGTTGCTCTGATCCTCGAAGGCTTCGATCCGATCCAGATCCTCGCGAGCCGGAATGTAGCGCAAAGTGTAGGCAAAGCCGACCATATTCGGCCCGGGCCGCAGCCGTTGTGGCCCCTGAAGGAAGACGTTTTTTAATCCCATCTTGAACAACACTGTGGTCAGCGTCGCGCAGCTCACCTGCATCAGCAGCGCTCTCAAGGCAGGTGGCAAAGCCATCAATGAGGTTGTTTCGTCTTTCATTTCGACCACACAATCTGGCCCGAAGGCCGGTTAGAATATTCACGCTAGGGCAGTGTTCCTAAGCTGTCAAAGATTTGTAAATATTTGCAACCTCCAAACAGAACACTGCCCCGCAGATCTCATCTCAGCATCGAGGGAAGCCAGAGCGAGATGGCAGGCACATAGGTCACAAGGATCAGTGCCAGCAGAAGGGCCAGATAGAACGGCCAGATCGATTTCAGTGCTTCCTCGATTTTGATTTTGCCCACCGCACAGCCCACAAACAGGCAGGTTCCAACAGGGGGCGTACACAGTCCGAGGCCAAGGTTCACCAGAAGCATGATACCAAACTGGTTGGGGTCCATACCGATCGATTTGGCAATGGGCAGGAAAATCGGCGTACAGATCAAGATCAGCGCCGCCATGTCCATGATCATACCCAGCATCAGCAGGATCACGTTGATCATCAGCAGGATGACAATCTTGTTTTCCGACACGCCAATCAACAGGCTGCTGAGTTTGTCCGGCACCTGATAGAGCGCCAGAAGATAGGCAAAGCTGCTGGCGAAACTGATCAGGATCATCACCATCGCGGTGGTTCTGACAGCCGAGGTGACAGAAATGACGAATTTTTCCCAGCTCAACGTGCGATAAGCAAAGGCCGTCAACAACAACGCATAGATCGCCCCAAACGCGCCGGACTCGGTCACTGTAAACACGCCCGACAGGACGCCGCCCACGATGATGATGGCTGTAACAAGCCCCGGCACCGCCGCCACTGCAGACTGCAACACCATGCCCCAACCGGGGAAGGGCTCGGCCGGGTATTTGTGTTTTCGTGCAATTACATAGGCTGCAAGGGCCAAGGTGGAGCACATCAAAATCCCGGGCAGCACTCCGGCCAAAAACAGTTTGGAGATCGAGATGCCGCCGCCTGCCGCAACCGCAAAGATGATCATGTTGTGGCTGGGGGGGATCACAATCCCGGCGATCGAGGAGGTGACGGTCACATTCACCGCGTAGTCTGCGCGGTAGCCACGCTCTTTCATCACCGGCACCAACAGCGACCCAAGGGCCGAGATGTCTGCAATCGCAGACCCCGAAATACCGCCAAACAGCATGGAGGAGAAGATATTGACTGAGGCCAGGCCGCCGCGAATGTGGCCAACAAGTGCTGAGGCAAACCGCACCAGCCGCGCCGCGATCCCGCCGTGCAGCATCAACTCACCAGCAAAGATGAAAAACGGTATGGCCAGCAGCGAAAAGACCGAGATCCCCGAAATCGTCCGCTGAAAGGTGATCAGGATCGGAAAGCCTTCGTACCAGAAGGCGCTCAACGTCGAGAGCCCCATTGCAAAGGCGACTGGGATCCCCGCCACCACGCTTACGGCGAATACACCAAGCAGAATTGCCAAACCCATGTCAGGCCCTCTTCATTTCATTTTGGTCTTGGGAATTCGGGCTGAGTGCGTTCAGCAGGCCGAGGAGAATACGGGTGGCGGAAAACAGGCAGATCAACCCGCCACACAGCACCGCTGACAGGGTGCGGAAACTTTCGGGAATGTTGAGCATTGGCAAAAGCGTGGACCAGCCGAACTGAAACAGCTCCAGGCTGCTCAGGCACATCACCGCGCCGAAGAGCATCAACACAACATCGCCGATGAGCACAACAAAGCCTTTCAGCGCCGGCGGCAGTGCATCCCGAAACAGCGTGACCCCCAGATGCGTTTGCTCACGCACGCCAACAGCGGCGCCAAGGAAGACAATATAGCAGACCAGCAGCAGCGCCAGCTGTTCAACCCAGGTCGGGGTGGCGTTGAGCACATACCGGCCAAAGACCAGCCAGCCGAAGGTGGCAACCAGCGTGATCAGGGCCAAAGAACACAAGAAGATACAGGCCCGCGCCAGTCCATCTTGTAAATAGGTTAAGCCGCGGTGCAGCGCGGCAAGGTTAGTCGCAGTCATCATGACAATTCTCCGGGGTGCGCCCCACCTAATGAAAGCCGGGGCGCGGTCCCGTTTGGGATCAGTTGGCCTTGAACAGGTCAACCAGTCCTTGCAGGTCGGGGTTTGAGGTCAGGAACTGGGCGTACACCGGCTCCATCGCGGCTTGGAACGGCGCCTTGTCGGCAATCTCGTTCACCATGACACCGCCGTCTTTGACGATCTTCATGCTGGCCAGTTCGCGTTCTTGCCACAGCTTGCGCTGCAGATCGGTCGAGTTCTTACCGGCTTCGGCCACGATCTCTTGCTGCTCAGCTGTCAGCCCATCCCAGGTGCGTTTGCTCATGCAGAGGCACTCGGGAATGATCAGGTGCTGCGACAGCGAATAATACTACGCCACCTCAAAGTGGTTGGTGGATTCATAAGACGGCGGGTTGTTTTCCGCGCCATCAACCACACCGGTTTTCAGCGACTGATACACTTCGGCAAAAGCCATCGGCGTGGCGTTTCCGCCCATGCTTTCGATCATTCCAACAAACAGGTCGTTGTTCATCACGCGCACCTTCATGCCCTCGACGTCCGACGGTGTGTTGATGGGCTTGTGGGCATTGTAGAAACTGCGTGCCCCTGCATCATAGAAACCCAGCGCCTTGATGCCCTTGGCTTCAAGACCTGCACTCAGCGCAGCGCCCGCTTCGCCATCCATCAGACGATACATGTCAGGCACCGATTTGAAGATAAATGGCAGCGAGACAACATTGGCTTCCGGAACCACCTGTCCCATCGGCCCAAGGCTGAACACACCAAAGTCAATTGCGCCCAGACGCACCTGCTCAATCGCATCCGGCTACGACCCCAGAACACCGCCGTGGAACACTTTACCGCCTAGAGCGCCATCGGTCTTTTCTGCGACTTCAGCCAAGAAGGCCTCCATCCCATGCGACACGGGATAGTCTTCAACGTGGATGTTCCAACCACGCCAATCCCCTGCCAATGCGGCACCGGTGAAGCTTACAGTTGCTACAGACGCAACCAATGCGCCCTTCAAAAACATGTTCATGATTTCCTCCCTTGAAATCTGCGTCCAAGAGTTAGCTAAGTTACAAATATTTACAAGTTCAAAAGGTTGTCAAAAACCAAACAGAGCAAAAATCGCAGCAAGCCGTTGAAACAATATAAAAAATTGGAGACTCACATGTCGACCCATGGACGAAAATTTGTTCACAACTCGCGAAAAACTTGTCTCTTGCCGACAAATTTGGCGGTGATTGCGGAAAAATGCCGGCCGTTTTGCCCTGCCGCTCTGACAAAACGAATCCAATTTCGCCACCCGGAGGGCAGCCGCCTAGGGGTTCGCTCCGCGCGGCGTGTCAAAATCAAACGCCATTTGCCGCTGGGTTCGCAGATGGGCAAGTGGCGCCCCAAGTGCGGCTTCTGCCTTCAAAATCACCGTCGCCGCAGCGCGGGCATCCTCCCCAGCATCGTGGTGATGAAACTGCAGCCCCAGGTGTTTTTTGAGGTTTGCAAGCCCATGCCCACCTGCGCCGCGCAATTCCGGCCAGGCACGCCGTGCCACTTTGACACTGTCAGTCCAATGCGACGCGATCATCGGCACGTCATAGCGGGCACAGGCCGCAGCAATCGCTTTTTCGTCAAAGCTGCTATGCTGCACCAGATTATGGGAGTTCAGGATTTCAAACAGATCCTCATAGACCTCCGGGAACCGCCCTGCCCCCTTGACCGTTTCTGCCGAGATTCCATGCAGCTCGGTGTTAAAGGGCTGAAAAGGCACTTCTGGATCAACCAGAACAGAGAACGTCTGCAACGCCCCGGTGTCGCTGACAAAGCAAAGACCAATCTGACAAACCGAACCGCTGGCCCGGCTCGCCGTCTCTAAGTCTAAAGCGATAAACCGAAACGGGCCTTTTGGAACGTCTTCAAGATGCCCAAACTTGTTCAACACTGCCCCCTTCACTGCGGTGCGACAAACTATCTCCTAAGCTCTACCCAAGCACAAGGATCGGAGCAATTGCGATGGCCCACACCAGACCGGAACAGAATTGTGCCCCGCGATTTCTCGATCCGGTGCCACTCAGGCCATCGCGCTTTAGGCAGACACCGTCGTGGACGAAAGACCGAGGTCGTGCCCGCAGGTCTACGACGCCGGCCCAGATATGGCCGCAGGGGTTCGTCCGGCGGTTTCTGCTGACCTGAGCCACCACTTACGCTAACCGGCTCGGGAGTCAGAGTTCAAAAAGAAAAGGCCACTCAAAGCGGCCCAATCAGATCAATCAAAAATGTAAAATGGCGGAGGCTCAGTCCGCCAAATACTGGTCGCAAAATTCCTCAATCACCCTCAAGAACTTTAGTTTTACCAATATAAATCAGTAATTTAATCTTCGCTTCACTATTGATCCGTCGCAACCAGCATCAGACAATCTCAGCGCTCATGTGGGACTAGATGTGGGACTAGTACTGCTCTACAGTGACCTCGTGAGGTAATTAATGCTGACAGATGTCAAGGCCAGAAAATCTAAACGCGATGACAAACCAACCGCCGTTGGTGGCGTACCTGGACTGTATTTCAGACCCGGCGCCAAGGCGGGCTCTGGCAAATTTGTCCTGCGCTTTGTGAGCCCTACAACGGGCAAGAGGCGGGACATGGGTCTAGGCACCTACCCAACCCTGAGCATCGCCCAAGCCAGGAAGATGGCATTTGAAGCCCGCGAGCGCATTCAATGTGGCGCAGACCCGATTGACGAGCGTCAACGCGCGGCCTTTGAGGCCGACCGGTTGCGAGCCACGCCAACCTTCGAACAGGCTGCACGGCAGGTGTATGCCGATATCGCCCCAGCATTTCGTAACAAGAAACATAGTGCGCAGTGGATCACGACGCTCGAAACCTATGCCTTTCCTTACATTGGTCAGACGCAGGTTGATCAGTTGACCACCGCCGATTTCGCTCGGGTTCTGAAACCCATCTGGCTTGCCAAAGCGGAAACCGCCAGCCGCGTGCGCCAACGCTGTGAAAGGGTGATGACTTGGTGTGTGGCCCATGGCTATGCGGCGACCAATGCGGTGAATGCAGCCACGGCCCTCCTGCCCAAGCAACCCGGAAAGCGGGACCGAGTGAAACATTTCCCTTCTGTTCCGTGGCGACAGCTGCCCGTAGTAGCGGAGCAGCTGTTCAGTGCCCCGCGCCAAAGCACCGGCAGGCAAGCCCTTTTGTTTTTGATCCTGACTGGCGCACGATCTGGCGAAGTGCGTGGCGCAACTTGGCAGGAGTTCGATTTTGCCAACCAGATTTGGACCATCCCTGCCCAGCGCATGAAAGCTGGCGTGCAACACCGGGTTCCGTTGAGCACGCAGGCAATAATGGTTCTACAAAAGCGGTTAGAACTCGCAAACCCGTTGAATCTTGCCTTTAGCAATTCCGGAAAAGCGCCGATCAGCGATATGACGCTCACCAAAATCTTGCGCGATCACGACGTCCCAAGCGACGTTGCAGGAAGAACAGCAACCGCACATGGTTTCCGCTCATCATTCCGCGATTGGGCTTCTGAGCATCAATACCCTCGTGACCTCGCCGAACGCGCTCTCGCTCACACTATCGCCAACACAACCGAAGCGGCCTATCATCGAACTGACCTGTTAGAGCAACGCCGACAGATGATGCAAGCTTGGGCGGATCACGTCGTTTCCAGCATATTCAGAACATAGTTGTTTGGCCCGCCGACCAGCCACGAATACTCTTCAAAATAGACCTCCTGCAACGGCTACTCCCATCCTCATCCAAACAGGAACGCAAATTGCAACACCGAGCGACGCTGTAGAATGTGCCAATTACGCAGCCGAGCTACCCTTGTCGCTCCACGGCTTCCAACGGTTGTACAAGGTCTTATGCGGGCCGAAATCTTTGGGTGAATCCCGCCAGCGTAAACCATTGCGATTGATAAAGATAATCCCGCTCAGAACGAACCGGCCATCAACACGTGGCTTACCGGGGACTTCGGAAAATATGACACAAGACGGGCCATCTGCACGTCCGTCAGCCAGAAAAGTCAGACAATTCGCCGCTCATTTTTCGAACCATGAAGCACGTCAACCATGGAAAACCAATGGGGCCTGACCCTCGAAAGGTCGGCACGTCAGGTCAACGCGCGCACTTTCTCAAGCAGAGCGGCATTTACGGGCACGCCTTCTTTTGCGGCTTTTACACGGCTGGCTTGGCGACCATCCCCCGGCAAACGCGCGCCTTCGATATTGTGGAACGAAGCGATCAACTCTGACAGCTTTTCCTGAAACAGACCGCCAGAAGTGGCGTCTGGGGCGATGGCAATAAAGAATTGACCGGTTTTGGGTGCCCCCCCGGCAGTGCCGGAGAACGGGCTTGCGACCGAGCCCAACGTGGCACCCGCCATTACCGCAGCCAAAAGTTCCACGGTGAGCGCAATCCCTACGCCTTTGTAACCACCTGAGGGCACCATCGAGCCCTTCAGTCCGGCCTCAGGGTTCGTTGTGGGCTGACCGTCTGCGTCGAGCACCCAGCCTTCGGGCACAGGTTTGCCCTCGCGGGCGTGCTTCATGACTTCGCTTTTGGCGATGGTACTGGCCGATTGGTCAATCAGCAACGCAGAGTTACCCTGGCCATCCGGGGCCGCGATCGAAAACGGGTTGGTGCCAATCACCGGTTTTGCGCCACCCGAAGGGGCAATAGAGGCGGGGGCATTGGTAAAGCCGATGCCCATCAGACCCGCCTGCGCCAGACGCTGTGTATGTACTCCAAGCACACCGCAGTTATAGGAGTTATTCACCGCAAGAACCGCGACCCCCATTTCCTTCGCCAGCGGGATCAGCTTTTCAAAGCCACGCTCAATGGCGCTATGGGCAAATCCGGTCGCCGCATCCACGGTGACAACCGAAGGGCGCGGCTGCGAAACAATTGGGTTCGCCTGCCCATCAACTTTGCCGCATTCAACATGCTGGGCATAGATCGGGATATAGGCGAGCCCATGAGAGGCGACGCCGTCGGCTTCCGTCATCGCGGTGGCCACAGCCAGAGGACGCGCGTTCTCTTCCGAGGTACCCGCTTTGACCAGTGCTTCAAAAGCCAGGGTTTCGATTTCTGCAAGGGAAAGGGTTTCTGTGGTGGCCATATCAATCTTTCTTATTATTCAGTCACAAGTTCGGTTTCTGGTCAGCGATCAACGCTGCAACCGTCAGTCTTTTCAATCATTGTCGCTGAGACCTGCGCCGGCACCACGCAGACGGCTTACCTCGGTCGCTGGGGCGAAGGTACGATGGGCAAATCTGCTCAGGTTTTCCCAACTGTCTTCACGAACTTCGGCCCGCATGACGGGTTCTCTTTTGCCGGTCATTGCGGCCGGAGCGGAGAAAACCAACCTGTCGGCATGTTTGATCTGAAGGGCCTGAGGTTCCCCTTGCACGCATAGCTCTTTACCGTCGGTTGCAACCCGCGCACCGTCCCATTGCGCCGCCACTGGCACCCCCAAACGCAGGGCAGCGCCGCCCATAAAAGGCACGGCCAAAAGCGGCAGGTTGACGTTTTGCATGGTGATGTTGCCGCGCTCCAGCAGACGTACCGCACAGTCAGACAGCGCAGCCCCGGCAACCAGCGGACTCATCCGACGCGCGGGAGCGTGCCAAATTTCTGCACTCAGAGACACAGGCGAGACATCAATCGGCGGGACTTGATCATTCAGCTCCAGAAGTTCGGCCAGCATTTCAGTGCCCGGGAAACCGAATGCAGAAAGCCAGCGCGTGCCTTTGGCAGCTTCCTCAGCTAGTCCCCAGGGCAGGCCGGCACCGCGGCTGGCGCGTTTGCTCATGGCTTCAATCTCATTGAGAGAATGGCTCATACAATGCCCCCCTCAAGTGCCGGTGGCACGTCTGGGAAAACCCAGAAGTCGGCGTTCTCCTGTGTCAATTCAGTGGGCAGTGGCGCATTGCCATACATACAAATACGCACCCAACGGTCCGAGCGCGGGTCAAATTGTGTGGCCCCAAAGAACGCCAGTTTGCATCGCAGCATGTCGATCGGCAGCACCTGGTCCGAAATCGTGTTGTCGCGAATCTCTGCATATGGCGCTTGCCCCGCGATCTGCGCTCGACGCAGGACGTGGCGGTGTTCCGGGTGGCGCAGCAAGAAATCGGCAACCTGCGCCTCATCTGGCCAATGAGTGATTGCCGTGAACAATTGCGCCGCATCACGACCCGGCGCCAACGGCTGCTCATATTCTTCAATCGGTTCTTCAAAGCGTTCCCCCAGGCGGGGCTCAAGCTTTTCCTCGGACACATACCAGGCGCGCGCACTGTTTTCAGGCGCCTGCCAGTCGGTGTCGAGCGCCCAAGCATAAACATCCTTGAGCAGAGCTCTCAGGTCCTTGATCTTCATTGCTCCTGCAATGCGGGAGGTGGCGGTGTTATCGGCTGCCATTTCTTCGGCAAGCCGATCGACCAACGCGCCATAGGGTTCCAGCATCAGCGATGCGACCCATTCCTGACCTTCGAGCGACAAGGCACCTTCTGCCCAGCGATGCAGCACATCCCAAGGAGATTGCCCCTGCAGGTCGTTTTGCGCTAGGTAGCTATTCAGCTTGACCACATCTGCACGAAGGTCTGCGAGTTTTTGAACTTGGATCGGATGTTCAGACCGCCATCGGCTTATTGACAAATTGCTGCGTTCGACCAGGGATCGGAACAAGGCAACTTCGTCTTCACTGGCAGCCGGGAGGCTGCGCACGGTTTGAATTGCGTTTTCCCGTGCCGCGATCCAGTTGTTGAAAAGCACCGGGTGATTGAGCAGGAATGGGGCCATGCCCAGACCCGTCGAATTGCCAATACCCATAGAACGCGCCAGCTTCGGCGAGAGGGGCGCAGCCTTGCGGCCACAAGCGGCGGCGCGGCGGTTGGCCATATGCTGCACCAGATCCAGAACGAACCAACGGGTCAGAAAGACCGAGAGCATCTCGACCTGAAAAGGGGCGGCAAATTCTTGGCGGCCGGCGATCATTTCGCGGTCCGCAGCACCCAGCTTGCCAGATCCGTACACAGCTGTTGTGCGCATCAGATAGCCTACAGCGTCGATTTGCGCAGCGTCGGGCTGACGCCCTTCGACCAGACAAGAGACCACATGTTCCCACAGACGCACGGAACGGTTTGCGCGTGAAACCGAAAGTTCGGACCCGCTCACCCGTCCGGCTTCCTGGACAGGGATGTTACGTGACAAGCGCTTGATGTCCTCGGCGCTTGGCACCCCGTCAAACAATGTAAACGTAGCATCCCAAGCCTCGGCAATGACCCTATCCGACCGTTTCTCAGCCGGCAGGTCATGGGCGAATGCGATCAGTGAATAGGCATGATCCGGTCCGTGGGCGGTATAGACCGCGTGACCTTCGCCCGCGTCGTTTACCTCAAATTCGGTTTGCTCAAACCGCCAGCCTTCGCGCGCCATGCGGCGCGTCAAAATGCGCATGAAAGACAAGCGCGATTGATGAATGGATCCAAGACGCGCAAGGCGCATCACAAGTTTAGGATCACGGCGCGTAATCGAGTTCATTTTCCAGACCTCTGAAATCAGCACGGTAGAGGAGTTCCGGCAATCTGTCGAATTTTGCCGGACGGCGGGGTATGACGGGGCGCCCGAAGACGCCCCGCTTGGTTAGCTTTCTTTGCCTTTGGCCAAGGTGATACGTAGCGCATCCCACAAGGAAGGCAGCAATATGAGCGACACCGGCACCGCAGTTACGACGATAAAGCTCTGCAGTTTGGAGACACCCCCCGATCCGACCGAGATCAAGATTGCCGCCATGACGCCCATCGCAACGCCCCAGAAAACGCGCACCATTGCGGGCGGATGCTCTCCGTCGCTCATGGTGGCCGAGATCACGTAGCTCATCGAGTCACCGGTTGTGGCCACGAAGATAGTGGTCAAGATCAGGAACAGGATCGAGATCAGGAAGCCCATTGGCAGGTTGTTGGTGATCGCCAATAGCGCCGCCGGCAGGTTGAACCCCTCAAAGGCCTTGGAAATCGCACCTGGTTCCGCCAGTTCCATTGAAATGCCCGTTCCGCCGATGATGGTGAACCAGAAGTTGGTCACAATCGGGGCAATGACAGAGAGCATGATGACGATCTGCCGGATTGAGCGACCGCGGGACACGCGGGCGATAAACATTGCCATCAACGGGCCATACCCCATGAACCAGCCCCAGAAGAACACGGTCCACCAGCCCAACCAACCGGGGGCCCCAAAGAGGCCAGCATCCCCACGGTAAAGCGCCATCTGGAAGAAGTTGCCCAGATAGGTGCCGAACCCCGAGAAGAACGATCCAAAGATGAATCCGGTCGGACCGGCCAGCAGCACAAAGATCAGCAGGGCAGCGGCCAGAATGACGTTGATCTTGGATAGCATCTGAATGCCGCGCGACAGGCCCGTCATTGCCGAAATGGTATAGATCGCAACCAGACCGCCAATGACCATGAATTGCGTGGCGAATACATCTGGAATGCCAAAGAGATCAGACAGTCCATAGCTCACCTGCAGACCAAGGAAGCCAATCGGCCCAACGGTCCCCGCAACCACCGCAATGATTGATGATGCATCCGCAATCAGACCAATCGGTCCGTGGATCGCCTTGTCGCCGAACACCGGATAGAGCAGCGTGCGCGGTGCCAGCGGCAGACCTTTCTCATAGTGGTAATGCATCAGCATAACCGTCGAGAGCGAGCCGAGGATCGCCCAGGCCAGAAAACCCCAGTGCATAAAGCTCTGCGCGATTGCGGGGTTTACGGCCGCCGCCGTGCCGCCTTCGCCGCCATAAAGCGGGGGGGAATATAGGAAGTGTGCGATCGGTTCACCCGCAGCCCAAAACACACCGCCGCCCGCAAGCAGGGTACACATGATCATCGACCCCCACTGGAACGTGGTAAATTCTGGTGCGGCCAGATTGCCCATGATCGCCCTGCCGCCGGGCAGAACACAGAGCAGCAGACCAATCACAAACGTCGCCAGCAGCAGCACCTGCCAGTAGAGACCGAAATAGGTTGCTGAGACGTTAAAGCCCCAGTCAACCGCCGCCGATAATGCGTCAAGATTGACCAGCGCGGCGATACAAAAGAGCGCGATAAAGCCGCCTGATATAATGAAAAGCGGTTTGTTTACCCCGCTCTCCTTTTGTCCTTTCATAGATGTGACAGACATCTTTCCCTCCCTTAATCTGGCCGTCCCCGTTCGGTACTGGCCTTGGTTTTCAGTGCCCTGATCCGTTAGCCTCCCGCTTGCGGACCAAAGTTCTCTGCGAAAAAGCGGTACCAGTTCCCCCCCATGATGCCGGCAACCTCGGGGTCACTCATCCCCACGGCTTTCAGGCCGTTTTCGATGCTTCCAAAATGTCTGTTGTCTTTGAACCACTTGGGCATTGGCGGGAAGCCGGGTGCGGATTTTGAACCCTCGCCATAGTCGATTTCCTTGGTCCAGCGTCCCACGCGCATCCATTCCACAACGCTGTCAGGCTGGTCCTGACAAAGGTCCGTTCCGATCCCCAGATGTTTCACGCCGTAGCTGTCTGCGGTGCGCGCGACCATCTCGCAGAAACTTTCCAACGTGCAGGCGGACTTGTCCTTGAGGTGATGGGGATAGACCGAGAAACCGAACATGCCGCCATTCTGGGTCACGGCACGGATCACAGCGTCGCGTTTGTTGCGTAATGCGGGCGCCCAGGCGTGCGGGTTCGCATGGGTGATGGCGATCGGGCGCTGCGAGACCTCGGCCGCTTCGATTGTAGACCGGTCCGCCGAGTGGCTCATATCGATGACAAGCCCAACGCGGTTCATTTCTTTGATGACCTGCTTGCCCATGCGGGTGAGGCCCATATCATCGGCCTCGTAACAGCCGGTCGCCAGAAGCGACTGATTGTTATAACTCAGCTGCATAAAGCGTCCGCCCAGCGTGTGCAGGATTTCCACCAGTCCGATGTCATCCTCGATCGGCGACGGGTTCTGAAACCCGAAGAACACAGCCGTTCGACCCGTTTCACGCGCAATGTCAATATCCGAAGCGCTTAACCCCTTCATGATCAGGTCGGGATATTGTTCGAACCAGCGGTTCCACTTTTCAAAGTTGAGAACCGTTTCCCGGAAGTTCTCATGGTATGCGATGGTGACATGGATCGCATCCACGCCACCTTCACGCAGCTGGCGAAAGATCTTCTCGGACCAATTGGCGTATTGAAGACCGTCGATCCGCATCAGACCGGGCCCGCACTGATGTAAGCGGTCTTGACGGTGGTGTAGAATTCCGCGGCAGCTTTGCCTTGCTCGCGTGGACCATAGGAACTGTCTCCGCGGCCACCAAAGGGCACGTGGTAATCCGTGCCGGCGGTCGGCAGGTTCACAGTAACAACACCCGTCTGCGCGTTGCGGCGGAAATGGGTGGCACGCGCCAAGGATTTGGTCACGATGCCGGACGTCAGACCAAAGTTGGTGTCGTTGACGGTCGCCAGCGCTTCGTCATAACTGCCCACTTTTATCACGGCCGTCAGCGGCGCGAACATCTCTTCGCGGTTGATGCGCATGGTGTTGGTGGTGTTCAGAAACACGCCGGGCGCCATGTAAAACCCGTTGTGCGGCATCTCAAGGCGCGTGCCCCCACAGGCCAGTTCCGCGCCTTCCGATTTGCCGAGGTTGACGTATTCAAGGTTTTCGTCCAGCTGCTGTTGGCTGACAACAGGGCCCATCTGGGTGCCATCCTCCAGCGCATGGCCCACTTTCATCGCCTGTGCCCCTGCGACCAGCTTTTCAACAAAGGCGTCGTGGATCGCTTCATGGACGACCAGACGGGACGAAGCGGTACATTTCTGCCCGGTGCCTCCAAAAGCGCCGCTCAAGGCCAATGTCACCGCCAGATCAAGATCGGCATCATCCATCACGGCCAACGCGTTCTTGGATCCCATTTCCATCTGCACCTTGGTCAGGTTCTGGATGGCCGCCGCAGCGATCCCTTTGCCCACCGGAACCGAACCGGTGAAGGAGATGGCGTTCACTTTCGGACTTTCCACAAGGCGTTGACCAATTTCACGGCCCGCCCCCATGACCAGGCTGAACAAGCCCTTGGGGATATCCTGACGGTTGATGATCTCGGCCAGCGCAACGGCCGAAGCGGGTGTCACATTCGCAGGCTTCCAAACAACGGCATTGCCATAGCAAAGCGCTGGCGCAATTTTCCAAGAAGCAGTCGCGGTCGGGAAGTTCCAGGGCGAGATGATGGCCACGGTGCCAACGGCCTCGCGACGCACATCGATCTCAATGTCGGGGCGCACACTGTCTGCGTTTTCACCGACCTGACGCAGGCATTCCGCGGCGTAATAGGTAAAGAACTGACCCGCCCGATAGACCTCGCCCTTGCCTTCGGCAAAAGGCTTACCCTCTTCTCGGGCCAAAAGCGTTCCCAACTCCTCGCAGCGAGCCATCATCTCATTGCCAATGGCATTCAACACCGCTTGCTTGCGCTCCATGCCATAGGCGGCCCATTCGCGTTGCGCTGTTTTGGCCTGATCCAACGTTGCTTCCAGTTGATCGCCACCGGCCTGTGCAAAGACACCGATCAGATCAGACAGGTCCGAAGGATTGCGATTTTCAATCTCGCCGGTACCCCCCAGCCATTCACCGGCAATCAGGTTCTTTTGGATATCGGTCATGGGGGTCTCGCCTCGTGTAGAAATCAGTTTCGGGGACTATGGACTCCGCCGCCAACTTCATTCAAACTCAAATTTCTGAACTCCGATTCAGTATTTCTGAAGGAATGTTGATGGTTGTGAAAATCGAGATGCTTCGCGGTTTTGCCACGGTCGCGCGAAGGGGAAATCTAAGTGACGCTGCCCAAATGCTGGGGCGCACCCCTTCGGCGGTTTCGATGACGTTGAAACAGCTGGAATCCCATCTGGGTGAGCCCCTGTTCGAGACTGACCGCAAAAGCAAACTAACCGCCTTGGGGAGCTTTGTACTGGAACAGGCCGAGCGCGAATTGCAGCAGTTTGACAACACCGTCAAGGCGATCGAGGGTTTTGCAAAAGCCACATACGGGCATGTGCGCATCGCCACGGTACCTTCGGTCGCCGGGACAATCATTCCGCAGGTGTTTTCCCGCCATATCAATGACTACGGCAACGTAAACATCGAACTGCGGGACATGGATTCGAGTTCGATCCTGCACGAGCTGTCCCGCGACCGGATCGACATTGGCATCGCTACGGTGGGCCAGAAAACCACAGGCCTTATCAGCAAGCACCTGTTGACCGACACATTTGGCGTGATTTGCGCACCGGTCCACGGCTTGGCGCAGAGCGCCGGACCGATCCCTTGGCAGGCGCTGAGCCATGAGCGCCTTATCGCAAATTCGCTTTCGGCGGGGATCAAGGCCGACGCGTCGGTTTTACTTCATGATCAAGCCAGGCTCTCAGCTCATAACCTGACATCTCTCACGGCGATGGTTCAGGCCAACATTGGTGTCACCATTCTGCCTGAAATGGCAGTCAGGGCCTCTAATACAGAGGGATTGTTTTTCCGACCGCTTGAAGACCCGCAGGCAAAACGTGAAATTCACATGCTGAGACGGGCCGACTCGACGCAATCCACCGTCGCTCGGTTGCTGGAACAGCACATATCCGAAATCTCCACCGAGATAGCGGAAGACTCCATAAAGGGGACGCCGAAGTGACCTTCGCTGCCTCCAGTGAAACTCCGATGAGCCTGGGAATTCTGATATTTCCGGGCTTTCCGATGGCCTGCCTGACGTCCTGCATCGAACCATTGCGAGCGGCCAATGAAATCTCGGGGAAAGACGCTTTTCGCTGGACGGTCATTGCCGAGCAAGACGGTCCCGTCCGCTCCTCGGCCGGGGTCAGTTTCGCACCGGATAGCACCCTGTCCCAAGCGGGTGACTTGGATCTGTTGCTTTTGACCGCCAGCCCCACTGCCCGTTTTGGAGCACCGTCACGCGCCAATGCCGCTTTGCGGCGCTATCAACGCCATAGCACACGGTTGGGCGCGATCAGCGGAGGCGTCTTTGCACTTGCTCGGACAGGTCTTACAGGCGACAACGCGCTGTCGGTCCATTGGTGCTACGAGGCTGCGTTTCAGGCCGAATTTGCTGAGATTCCCATGCAAAGCACCGTTATCTGTGAGGATGGCGACTACACCACCATATCTGGCGCCTCGGCCGCCTTTGATCACATGCTTACCTTGATCGAGGCCCACCTTGGTGAGGATATCATGGCTGAGGTCGCCTGTTGGTTTCAACATCCCTACATCCGCAGCGCTGCCGCCAATCAGAAAACGCCCGCGCATGACACCGCTAAAAGCAGCGATCTGTTGCCGCGTCAGGTCAGGCGGGCGATTGAACATTTTGCCGAACACATTGAAACCCCGATCCAGATCAACAAAGTGGCCGAAGCGGTGGGGGTCTCCCCCCGATCACTAGAACGGGTGTTCAAAGAGGCGACAGGCCAAAGTCCGCTGAAGTATTACCGCAAAATGCGCATGAAGCAGGCGCGTCAGCTGGTCCTGTATTCGGACACCCCCGTGACCGAGGTGGCTTTTATGGTCGGCTATGCGACCCCAGGTGCCTTCCTGCGTCACTATCGTGAAAGCTTCGGAATGACCCCAATTGCGGATCGGCGGGCCAAGAATTCCATGCGGGTCGAAGGCAGCGACGCGCTGCCCTCGTGATCGATGCGGTTCAGGAGATTGAGCGTGCTGCCGCCACCAAGGTTTGATGCAATGACGCCGCCGCTGATCGCGGTGCCAGAACGGCCATGCGATCGCCTTCGATACGCCAGATGAACGCTCCCAGATGTTCGATCAACCCGCGCTGCACTTCGCCGGGCTGCATGGCCCGAATTGGGACGCTGGACAGCCGTTCAAATAGGCCGCAATGCGCCGCGCCTGACACATCGAACCGGCACCAGCCATCCGTCTGCTCCGTGACAGATGCGGCGGCGCCAACCATCTGTTTCAGCTCTGCGGCCAGAAGCTCATGCGCATCGTGAGCTGCAGAAACCATCCATTGGTCGGGTCCGATCCAGAAGACAGTGAAATCACCGTCAGATGTCGATTTTCCGACATCGGGTAAGCGCAGCGGCAGCGCCTTTTGAAGTACCTCTCGTTGTCCGTTGCGGGCCGCCAAGGAGGCCAGTGCCTGATCCACAACCTCAATAATGGTCAGGGTTCCAATCTGATCGACGTGTGCTGCGTGCCCGCCAAGGGGGGTGATCGGTTTCAATTTATGCACGGAGCTTCTCCCCCTCTGGATCGATAAAATGGGGGCTGACGATTTCAACCAAAACCTCTTGCCCTTCCAACGGGTTTACCAGCCGCAGCTTTTCCCCCATCCGCGCAAAACCCGATTTCACGAAACCAAGTCCAATTGCGGTTTGAAGGTTCGGCGAATAGGCAGCCGAGGCGACGTAGCCCTGATCGTGTGCAGCGTCTACGGGCCCGGAAAGGCTCATAAGGTGCGCTCCTGCAGGCAAGGGCTTCGTGGAGTCTAGGGGACGTAACCCCACCAGATTAAACGCATCTTCAGCATTCATACCGGCGCGACGAGACAACACATTTCCGATGAAATCCTTTTTGGTCGAGACCATACGGCCCAAGCCCAAGTTCAGCGCTGTTGTCGTTCCGTTCAACTCGTTACCGGCAGCATGGCCTTTTTCGATCCGCATCACCCCAAGCGCTTCGGTCCCATAAGGGGTCACCCCAAACTCGTCACCAGCGGCCATCATCTCGCGCATCAAAGCATCGCCGTAACGGGTCGGCACAGCGATTTCAAAAGCCAGTTCCCCCGAGAATGAGATCCGGAACAGACGTGCGCGGCACCCGCCGCAAACGGTAAGCTCGGCGCAGCCCATAAACGGAAATGCCTCGTTAGAGATGTCAAACGCGGGGTCCACGATCTTCTGCAAGAGCCTGCGCGCATTAGGGCCGGCGACGGCGTATTGTGCCCAGGCTTCGGTGGTGGAAATCACCTGCACGTCCAGATCCGGCCACAGGCACTGGCGGGCAAATTCCATGTTGCGATAAACCAAGATCGCATTTGCCGTTGTGGTTGTGACCACGAAGTGATCCTCGGCCAATCGGGCGGCAGTGCCGTCGTCATAGGCCACACCATCTTCGCGCAGCATCAACCCGTAGCGCACTTTTCCAACGAGCAATTTCGCAAAGCCATTGGCGTAGATCTTGTTCAGGAATTCCGCTGCATCCGCGCCTTGCACGTCGATCTTGCCCAAGGTGGTCACGTCGCAGATCCCAACGGAGTTACGGGTCGCCAAAACTTCTCGATCCACGGATTGACGCCAATGTGTTTCGCCTTCTTGCGGAAACCACTGCGCGCGCATCCAGTTGCCAACCTCGACAAACACGGCCCCCTGTTCCTTGGCCCAAGTGTGGCTTGGGGGCAGGCGGGTAGGGTGGAACTCTTTCCCAACTGAACGTCCGGCCAAGGCGCCCAAGGCAACAGGCGTGTAAGGTGGGCGAAAAATTGTGGTGCCTGTTTCGGGGATCGATTTGCCAGTCAGTTCAGCCATCACTGCCAAGCCACCGATGTTCGAGATCTTGCCCTGGTCTGTCGCCATGCCCAGCGTGGTGTATCGTTTCAAGTGTTCAACGGAAGTGAAGTTTTCCTGATGGGCCAGCTTGATGTCCTTCACGGTGACATCGTTCTGGAAATCCAGCCAGGCGCGTTTGGCCCCTGAGACATGCCAGAAGGGCGTGAGCGCAACGGGCGCATCTTCGGCCTGTGGCAGATCAGGTTTGGAAGTTTTCAGACCGAGATCGCAAAGCGCTTCCACAGCCGCTGTCGCCCCCGATGACAGCGCTGCGTGGGTGGACATCTCGCCGATTGCAGCACCGGCAACGCTTTGACCTGCCACGCCTCCCTGCGCTGGCACAAATGCGTGGATGTTATCGTCCCAAAGAGGTCGCCCTCGTTGGTGACAGGTCAGGCCCAGGTTCGGGTTCCATCCGCCCGACATCGCCAGCGCACCGCATGGGATCACACGGGTCTTGCCGTTTGCCAGTCGTACGGCAACGCGCTTCAGCCCCAGGCCGCCCTTGGTGTCGATGATCTGCGCGCCAGCCAGAACCTCGGTCCCGATAACCGCGGGCGCATCGGGACGAATATCCACGACGGCAGGCACTTCGACCCCTTTGGCAATCAGATCGCGAGCGGTCTGGTGAGCGTCATCATTGTTGGCAAAAACCACAACAGATCTTGCAGGGGTAACGGCATAGCGGTTGATATAGCTGCGCACTGCGCCCGCCAGCATAATGCCCGGCCGGTCGTTGTTTTCAAAGGCTATCGGGCGCTCGATTGCGCCGGTGGCGATCAAGGCGCGTCTCGAATGGATCCGCCAATACGTCTGACGGGTTTTATGCATCTCTGGGACTGCCAAATGATCAGCGTTGCGCTCAACCGCGCCGTAAATACCGTGGTCGTAAGCGCCAAAAACAGTGGTCCGCGGCATCACACGCAGGTTGGGCATCGACGCCAGCTCGGTTTGCACCGTGTCCACCCACGCGGCGCCCGACTGATCCGCCAAGGCACCGGTTTCGGCCAGCAGCCGCCCCCCTAGCCGGAAATCTTCATCGACGAGGATCACCTGCGCCCCCGCACGGCCTGCCGTCAGCGCAGCCGCCAGCCCTGAAGGCCCAGCTCCGACCACAAGCAAGTCGCAATGCAGAAAGCCTTTGTCATATTGGTCAGGATCAGCCTCCCCACTCAGGCGACCCAATCCAGCGGCCTTACGGATGATCGGTTCGTAGAGCTTTTCCCAGAAGGCGCGGGGCCACATGAAGGTTTTGTAGTAAAACCCAGCACTTAAGAAGTTCGAGAAGCGATCGTTGATTGCCATGGCATCGTGTTCCAGCGACGGCCAGCGGTTTTGCGAGTCTGCGCTCATCCCGTCGTAGATCTCGGCCACGGTGGCGCGTGTGTTGGGTTCCTGTCGCCCACCCGAACGCAGCTGGACCAGGGCATTGGGTTCTTCAGACCCAGAGGTCAGCACCCCACGCGGGCGGTGATACTTGAACGAACGGCCCATCAGGCGCACACCATTGGCAAGCAGTGCGGAGGCAAGTGTATCGCCTGCATGACCATGATAGCGTTTGCCATCGAAACTAAAGGAATGCGGGACCGACCTGTCGATCAACCCGCCGGAAAGGCGGTTCACTTGCGTCATTGCGCACGCCCCTCTCTTTTGTGGCGGCGCGCCACGTCGCGGGCCAGTTCTACCGAGGTGATCTCATGGGTGACGGTGTTGCGGGTCACGACCAGCCAGGACCGATCGCCTTGCTCGTGGAACCACAGCTCGCGGTGCAGCCCCGCGGGGTTATCGCGCAGATGCAGATAGTCGTGAAACTCGCTCTGTGCGGTTTCGGACTGCCAATCGGGACGGTTTATCAGGCCCGCGTCGCCCAGATAGGTGAACTCCTGCGCGTCGCGCGGTCCAAGAAGCGGATGGTTGATCATCATCGGTTCTATTCCTCAAATCACAGCAGCACTAGTGCAGATTCGGTTGGGCGCCCTGGCCCTTTTCGTCGATCATGTGCCCGGTCCTGAAACGATCCAGCCGATAGGCTTTAGCAGTTTCGTGCGGATGATCGGTTTTCAGAAGATGGGCAAAGCAGAAGCCTGCAGCAGGCGTGGCCTTGAAGCCGCCATAGCACCACCCGCCGTTGAAATAGAGCCCGTCGATATGAGTTTTGTCGATGAACGGGGAGCCATCCATGGACATGTCCATAATGCCGCCCCAGCTGCGCAGAAGCCGCGCACGCCCAAGGCCAGGGATCAGGGACAGGCCGCTTTCAACCACATCTTCGACCACGGGCAGGTTTCCGCGTTGAGCGTAGGAATTATACCCGTCGATATCCCCGCCAAAAACAAGGCCACCCTTATCGGATTGGCTACAATAGAAATGACCGGCACCATAGGTGATCACGCCGGGAATGATCGGTTTCAACCCCTCCGAAACGAAGGCCTGCAACACGTGGCTTTCGATGGGCAGACGCATTCCCGCCATGGCCATTACCCGGCTGGAACTGCCCGCAACCGAAACGCCAATCTTCCTGGCTCCGATAAACCCTCGCGACGTTTCGACGCCCAGCACGCGCCCGCCTTCGATTTTGAAACCGGTAACCTCGCAGTTTTGCAGGATGTCCACGCCCTGCTGATCCGCCCCCCGCGCATAGCCCCAGGCCACTGCATCGTGACGTACGGTTCCTCCGCGCCGGTGCAGTAGCCCGCCCTTGATCGGAAAACGTGCGTTGTCGAAATTGAGGAAAGGATAGATCGCACGAACGCCATCGGCGTCCAAAAGCTCGGCATCTGATCCGTTCAGGATCATCGCATTGCCACGCCGCCGCGCCGCATCCCGCTGCGCATCGGTATGCACAAGATTGAGAACCCCGCGTTGACTGACCATCGCATTATAGTTCAGCTCTTGTTCCAGGTTTTCCCACAGCTTCAGCGAAAACTCATAGAAGGGTTCGTTGCCAACTAGCAGATAATTGGAACGGATGATCGTGGTGTTCCGCCCGACATTACCGCCACCGATCCAGCCCTTTTCCAGAACCGCGATACGTGCGCCCTGAAACTCTTTGGCCAGATAATAAGCTGTGGCCAACCCGTGCCCACCACCACCGATTATGAGGTAGTCATAGGCACCCTTAGGCTCGGTGTCTCGCCATTGCGGCTGCCATCCTTTGTGGCCCGTCAGACTTTCCTTAATCAATCTCAGAGCAGAATAGCGCATGTGGCCCCCTGTTTGTCTGCCCTTATGAAGGTCGATTTTGATCCAAGTTACTTGTGCGGTTTCGGACAAGTTTGGTGCCAGAATCGACATCCCACCTGCTGCCGAGCTGTTGTGCCCGCGACAATGTGTGAAGAATTTGGCAAACGGGGAGGCAACACCGGCGAGTGGCCGGTCTAGTATCATTTGCTGTGCTTGACCGAACAGATATTTGCCTCCGCCGAAAGCAATATGGCTGTATGGAGCCGACCAACTGTTGAAGTTAAAACGGCTTCATAAGGAGAATGAACGGTTGTGGCGGGCAATTTCGAAACCGATGTTGGGCAATCGCATCCTGTCGGTGTCCGCAACTGCCAGTTATTGTGATCTAGGATCAGAAAAAGACGACAAGAACTTCAGATATTCTGAGGCCACAGCTGAGGGCTTGTCCAACATTGGAACGTGTCCACAGTTATCCAGTGTTGCTAGATGAGAGGCGGGTAAACTCTGGGCGAGTATTTTTGCACCACTGATATGAAAAATTCGGTCCTGTTGACACCAGATTACAAGCGTCGGCATTTTTAGTGACGGGGCCAGGTCTAAGACTGTTGGCACGTCTGACTTTGCATGCACGACATCCCAAATTCGGGCGTTATGATCTGCGTTTGCAACCTCTTCCTCTGACCAAGTCTGAAGGATCGGGCCGGGGACGTATGGAATATTTGGAGACAGCCACTTGTTCCGTCTCACAAAGTCATCGGGTGTTTGGACAACCAGCGGGGCTATTCCGACATCTCGTGCCTTGTCCATGTCGCTTGGTATCGGCGTCGGCACCCCGAGTGGACTGCCAATAAAGGCAAGGCTAGCAATTCGCTCTGGATCCTTTTCGGCCAACAGCGCTGCAACATAGGCCCCCATGGAGTTTGCCCCAACGTGAACAGCCTTCAGATCTAGAGCCCGCATCACAGCGAGTAAATTTGCCCTCTGCTGATCCAACAAGTATTCGCCGTCCGGGAGAAGGTTGTTGTCCCCAAAACCGGGGAGATCAACGGCAATGACGCGGTTGTGTTTGGTTAGGGAACGCGCCACTTCGGCCCAATGTTCTTTGCGCGCATAAATGCCATGCACCAGCAAAACGGTTTCGCCGCGGCCACCTTCCAAATAGTGGATGTCTCCCACCTCTGTTGAAGCCACCCTAGCGCGCAGCCCGGCGGAGGCGTTGTTTAAGGAGATCAAACCTTTTGCAACCTGAGATGGGAGCGCAAACCAAGACAATACGGCGCAGAAAGTTAACAGACCAAATGCGATGGCCATCTTGCGAAAAATACGTGTCATGTATCCTCGGAATATTCATTCGAAGCGAGTTGTCCCTATTATGCACACGCTCCAGACGCCTCTCTTGAAGAAACGTGCAAGTTACTTTGCTGCGTTCTTCACATTTGAACTTTGCTACATCATTCTCGGCAAATGCGGCGTCGCATTCTCAGGGCCGCGCTATAGTTGCCCAAACGTCAGGTGAAGTGGTTATGCCTTCAAGTGCCCCAGCTTTTCGCAACCACAAGTTCTCCTTTGCAAAAGGCGAACTTGGTTCGCATGAGAACCTGATGACTTGCGTCATTGTCGGGTGCAGAGAACCAGTTCTTGTTTGCGATGACACCAACCAAACGGAAGCGCATGCGATCTGTATCAAACCCGATGTACGACATCGAGTCGTGATCCGAGAGGGTGGTGCAGAGATTGTGTATTTGGACGGTGTCAAACTGGACGGGAATGCCCCCAAATTTAGAGAGTTGCCCGAGGCCTGGCAAGACTTACCTACGGCAATTCGTGTGCGCGACCACAGTGCTTTGGCAAGTTTTCGGCAAGTGGTCAACCGCGACGATACCCCGGCGGACGCTGGTGTGATGCGGATCGTTGAGCGCCTTTACAAAGACCCCTTCGAAAGGCTGTCCCAGCTGGACCTAGCTCAAGAATTGCAACTTGAGCGCACGCTCGCAATGCGCCACTTTAAATCGACAACGGGCCAGACCTTTCGAAAGTTCAAAATATGGGCTGCCATGATGTGTGCAGTTGATGCTGCATTTAATGGTGAGAAAGTCGGCCTTGCGGGCATACAGGCAGGGTTCTCAGACGCGGCACACCTGACAAGGACTGCGGCAACTTTGTTTGGGGTCACCCCAACGCAGGGGCTGTCAGGGTTGAGCGGGTTTACCAGCATTGCGGCCCATCCTAATCCAGCTTCGTAGCGGCCGTGTTACGGTTACTCCTGAGCCTCCCCAACGACTTTGGTGATGGCTTTTATGCCCACACCTATCGGCATCGTATTGTGCCACTGTGATGTTTGAGAAAACATCACTCAAAGGGAGAGCATACATGTCGGAAGCTAGCATAATCGGCATAGACCTTGCAAAGCGCGTACTTCAACTTCACGAAGCTTGTGCCAACGGAACGGTTGTTTTCGCAAGAAACCAACGCTTGTTCAGCTTCTTGCATTTATGAGCCAATGTTTGGACAGGTTTCGACGTAATTTAAGCTACTCTTTGCTCCTGCTGATCGGTTTGTGTCTCTTCTTTTCTCAGCCAATAGACCACGGCTGGGGGTTTGCCGCCAAGTGCGGAGTGTGGGCGTTTGCGGTTGTAGAAATCGATCCATTTCCCAACGCCGGCCTGAGCAGCCTCATTTGACTGGTCCAATTTGATTGTTAGTGCATGATTGGCCTGTGTTCCATCGTGATTGTGGCCTCTGGCGTTGGCGAGCGATAGCCCAATGCACTGTGTGGTCGTTTTATGTTGTAGTGTTTTCTGCATTCTTCGATCAGGATCTGGGCTTCACGCAGGGTATAGAAGACCTCCCCGTTGAGCAGATCGTCCCGAAACCGGCCATTGAAGCTTTCGCAGCATCCGTTCTCCCAAGGTGAGCCAGACTCGATATAGGCGGTCTTGGCCCCCACGGCCGTAATCCAGTCCCGGACAGCTTGAGCCACAAATTCAGGAACGTTGTCTGAGCGAATGAAGGCAGGCGAGCCACGCAGGATGAACAGGTCTGTCAGAACATCAATTACGTCGGTCGAGTTGAGCTTGCGCTTCACCTTGATCGCTAGGCATTCCCGGCTGTGCTTATCAATGATGTTCAGCGTCCGGAACACCTTGCCGTCGCCCATTGGGCTCGAACCAATGGCGCCTACAATGGGCAACTCTGTCCGGCAATGCACGAAATCATAGGACCAGACATGGTTGTGATATTCAGTGATCCTCCCCCAATGAATTGGTCCGCGCGTATAGTTAGTAAACGGAGGATCAAATATGGGAATCAAACGACACAAGCCGGAAGAGATTGTCACGAAGTTGCGGCAGGTTGAGGTGTTGTGCGGTCAGGGAATGCCGCGCGTTGATGCAATCAGGCAGGTTCAGATAACGGAACAGACATTCTATCGCTGGCGTAAGCAATACGGCGGAATGGGAACTGACCAACTGAAGGAACTAAAGAGGCTTCAGAAAGAGAATGATCGGCTGCGTCGAGCCGTGTCGGACCTTACGCTGGACAAACTCATACTTTCGGAAGCTGCACGGGGAAACTACTAAGCCCTTCGCGCCGTCGTGCCTGTATCGATCATGTTTGCAGCCAGTTCAGGGTATCAGAGCGGCGAGCCTGTCGTGTCCTGGGACAGCACCGATCCACACAACGGCGTTTGCCGGTTGGCCGTGCTGACGAAGAGCGTCTAGTGGCTGATATGATCGAACTGGCCCGCCAGTATGGTCGGTATGGCTACCGCCGGATCGCAGCATTGCTCAGAGACGCCGGATGGCTTGTGAATGACAAGCGTGTCGAACGTTTGTGGCGGCGTGAAGGGCTCAAAGTGCCAATGAAACAGCCGAAGAAAGGGGGGCTCTGGCTCAACGATGGCTCGTGTGTTCGTTTGCGACCGGAGTACCGCAACCATGTGTGGTCGTATGACTTCGTGCATCATCGAACCGATGACGGGAAAGCGTTCCGAACGCTCAATATCTTGGATGAACACAGCCGGGAATGCCTAGCGATCAAGGTGAAGCGCAAGCTCAACTCGACAGAGGTTATCGATGCGCTGACGGACTTGTTTATCTTGCGCGGCGTTCCTGCCTTCATACGGTCGGACAACGGCCCGGAGTTCATTGCTCAGGCCGTCCGCAATTGGATTGCAGCGGTCGGCGCTAAGACCGCCTACATTGAGCCGGGATCACCTTGGGAGAACGGATACTGCGAAAGCTTCAACGCAAGGCTTCGGGATGAACTACTTAACGGAGAGGTCTTCTTCTCGCTAAGGGAGGCGCAAATCCTGATCGAAGAATGGAGAAAACACTACAACACGAAACGACCACACAGTGCTTTGGGTTACCGCCCACTGGCCCCAGAAACCATCGTCCTGATGGAACCCAGGCCAATAATGCACTAACATTCAAATTGGACCACTTAGGTGGGGCTGATCAGACGCAGCTTCCTGTTCGTTCTGCCTTCACGGCGCATGGCGCTGCGACAGCCACGTGCGAAGCGGCTTGGTACGGATCCCTAACCGCCCAGCCATTTCCTCGACCGAGTACGCTCTCGCCACGTGACCTGCGCAACCGAGTCGATCTTAAACGCACTCAAGAAACGCACTTGCAATGATATTTGCATCGCACTTTGCTTCCAAAATCACCAAGTAAAGCGTCTACGAATCTGGGGCACCTCAATCACCCTTCACTAGTTCATCTTCCTCTTCATTTCGGGCTCCGGAGTGATGCCCGCTGTGCGTCGATGCACCATTTGATCCTGTAGAGCCTTCTCCAGGGTTTCTATTTTGCATGGCTTAATCATCCATTCGTTCACCCCATGTCGTTCAAAGTCAAAAATATCCTGCTGGGAAAAGCCCGCCGACAAAATGACTGTTGGGGTTCTGCACCCGAAAGTTCGAGCTTCGAATTTTCTGATCTTTTGGATTAGCTCCAGCCCCGACATTCCGGGCATATTGAGGTCGGTTACTACAGCTGAGAACTCTTGCTCCTTCCAAAGTGAGAAGGCACGCTCACCGCTATTTGCAGTTTCGACGAGGTAGCCCAATCTAGCGAGCTGAGTAGAAAGTACTTCGCAGTTAACTACGTTGTCATCGATCACTAGAATTGGAGATTCACTTCCACTTAGATTTGGATCTGGCGGTGATGCAGCCTCGAGGTCAATTTGGCCATGTTGACTTGTTTCGCTAGCTTTGGCCGACATAAGGTCGATTTGAAAGCCTACTGGATCCGTGAATATTATTCTGTCTGCAAGGCCTCGATGGGTACGCCCGTCAAGTTGTGCGGGCCCCAGGCAAAGTATCGAAAGCTGAGGAAAACTATTGCTGGCCTTGTCAAGTAAATGACTGTCCGTTTCCAGAATCTCAGAGGATAATATTAGGCATTCAGGGTTCATTCCTCGCACAACTTCGGTATTCACAAAGTCGATATGGCTAACGACTTTGATATCTGTCTGTCGATCGCCGAACATAAGGTTTAGGCCCTCTCGAATGTCTTCAGTTGGTGTGCCCACATAAATACTGCGAGGCAGCATAATTTGATTTGTAGGGCATGCGTTGACCTCAATCGGAAGCTCTACGCAGATTTTTGTTCCCTGCCCTTCTAAACTGGCAACCGAAATGTGCCCCTTCAGCAGTTGAATAAGCCGGGACGTGATGGACATACCCAGTCCTGTCCCCCGTATCTGGGAATCTTGTGCTTTGGGAGCCTGCACATAAGGATCAAGAAAGCTCTCCATTAGTTGCGAAGACATGCCAACACCGTTATCTCTCACTTCGAACTGAACAGAGTTGCTCGCTCCTGAGCGAACATAAACACTCACCTCGCCCAATCTGTTAGTCAAATTTTTATCAGAGTACTTCACCGCATTGCTGATCAGATTGAGTAGTATTTGCCTTGTTCGGACCCCATCAATCATCGCTTCTATTGGCAAATTGTCGTCCACAAATAGGCTCAGCTTGACTCCAAGCTTCTCTGCAAGCGGAGAAAGTGTCATCGCTGCTGCTCTAGAAAGCTCGCCCAGATCGGTAACTCGTGGATTGATTGACACCATATTTGCGTCGATCTTGCTGCTGTCGAGAATGTCGTCTACCACTTCCATGAGACATTTTGCTGAAGCCTCAATCGTGCGCAGTTTTGCAAGCGCCTCTTTATCGACTTGTCCATCCTCGATAAGTTCCAATGCGCCGAGTATGCTGATCATTGGAGTTCTGATCTCATGTGACATGTCTGCAATGAATTTGCCTCGGGCTTCTTCGCTTTCCTGGGCTCTCTTTATTGAGGCTATTAGATGCTTAGAAGCGTTCTCGATCTTCGAACTGAAGAACCAAAGCTGTGCCACGATTGCTGCAGTTACCGTAATGTAAATGCCAACTTTTACATAGGAGCTAGGAACCGTGTTTTCTCGAGGAGGAATTCCAATTAGGTGGCTAACACCAAAGGACATATCCAAGTAGGCATAGAGTGCTGACAGTGAGATGATTATGAGTGTTGTCCAGAACGGAACAGATTCTGTGCGTGGTGAATAGAAAAGAAAAGGAAGCCCAAGAAGAACGAAATACATAACTTCTTGACCAATTTGCGTCGACGAGTTTAACGACAAAACCACCATGATAGTGGTCGTTCCCGCGACCCAAATAAATTTTGAAATCTCGACCTTTGATAGGTGAACCAAACAGAAGCAAGAGAAAGCTAACGGCACGGAGCTAATAACAATTTTTGCAGGGACATGTTCTCCCAAGTATGTTAGCCAAAGGGACCATGGAAATGCCAGAGACACCACAATTGTCATGGAGCATTTCAAAAGTGCAACACGGTTGAAAGCGTCAGCGCCTTTTTGGCAGGGCAACACATTCTTCTTGTGGCTTAGATCTTCATCGTCGACCATGGGAATCACTCTTTATGTTAACGGAACACCGACAAAGCTTTACGCGTTGAGGATATGTGAGCATAACTTATCCAAAAGCATAGTACGGCGATTGGTCAAAGCATTGCTTAAGCTGCTGTTTTCAAATAACTTTGTTTTTTTTGTTTGTGCGGCCTCAAGCCGGACACACGGCTCGATTGAGGCATCCCTAGCGTAAGATCATTTTTGGGTTGTGGGGCATATGGGCTTGCCCCGCTTTGAGAGGGGGGGCGGCGCGCATCTTTTGAAAGTGTGAAGAGATCTCAGCGATTCCGAAGTTGGCATGTATCAAGCGATGCGTCGCGATCGCTAAGCGATCGGATGCAATGTTGTTCTTTGCTCCCCACCCGATATCACCCAAGGCCTTTCTTGGAATGTTGATATACTTCATTTCCCATGTTGGAAAGAGTACAACTTCTGACCAGCATTCTGAGAATACTTTTATGGAATGGTGTCTGGAGTCTCTTGAAATTCTTGAGAATGTTGCACACACTGCTGACTTGCTTCCTTCCAATATTTGAGTAAAACCTACTTCAGACCGAACCAGAACTCCACGGACACCGCTCTTCCGATTGTTTTTTATGGAAGTTTTAAGAATTTCTTGGTCACTAATGCCTCCGGTCGAGTGTTTCGCCACGCTTGAGTATACCAATCGAAAATTTCCAGTAGTCATTAGATTTACCTTTCAGACAGTCGATCGTAGTGCTTGGTATTATTGGAGGATACCAATGACCTCTTCTACGTTTGGATCTGTTTGCCCGACCTCAAATCGCCAATATTTGGATGTACAGCTTGGCATTTTTGGTGACCTGGCGAGCAAAATGAGATCGCCAGGCAGCAGTAGAATCATATAATTGTACGAAGAAACCCCGCTAGTCCTAGAAGGACACTCCTAAGCCCAAACCTTCTTCAAAGTCTTTCCTAACTTGTGCGAGATCCGGATTGGGAATCAGACCAAAGTAGGTCAAAAATCCATTCTCACCTGACAGTTCGTCGGAGAGGATTGTTTTGACATATTGGCTTACCGCTGGTTTTGAGGTTTTTGAGGTACTACTGAGGTAAAGATAGAGAGGCCTGGACAACGGGTACGAGCCATCTGAAATACTATCTAATGTTGGATTTGCAGAATTAAAAGATACAGCTGCAACACTTTCGCTATTGGCCTTGTAGATACCAAAGCTGACCAACGCAATTGCAGTTGGTGAGGCAGTCAATGACGTCCAGGCTGCTTTGCTGCCGCCCACTGGTTCAATAGTGAAGGGAGCCGTTCTGACACGAGTACAAAGTTTGGTAGCTTCCTTTTTGTCTCCGTCCACCTTGCGCAATAAATGCTCAAATGCACCTGTCTTTTGGCACCCATCCAGCATAACCTTTTTGTCAAAGATCTCTCGCGTACCATGCGAAGTATCGGGTAGAATGACAGAAATTGGAATTTCAGGAAGCGAACTGTCAGTTTGGCTCCAGTGCGTTGTTGAGTTTCGAACAAGACCAGAGCCGTCATTTACGAGCGGTGCGAGAGCCCTGAAGAGCTGCGCGGACGTCAACTGCTTGATGTCCGCGCGAGTGGCTAAGACAACGCCATCAAAGCCGAAAGCAACCTCTAGCAGTGGGCCAACGTCCGACTCGGCACATGCAACCAGTTCTTTTTCTTTGATGCGCCGCGAGGCCATCGCAATGTCAATTTCTGGTTTCATCTGAACATCACAAAGTTTCGCTATTCCCTTAGAAGAGCCTATGCCTTCAATTTCGGGGTAGAGCACCGATGGCTCCTCTGCGTGCACATCAGCTGCCATCACCGCGTAGGGATAGACAGTGGTCGATCCCGCAATTCTCAGCGGCGATTCCTCGGCATGTGAGGCCGCGGCTGAACACGCTCCGATCATAGCTATCATAAACTTAACATTCATTACCTTACTCCAACTTTGTCCTGTCTTGAGCGTTAGAGCCCAAATATATTTCATGAGATAAAATATCTCGTTGCTATAGTACGATACAATTTCAGATTCATTTATACATTTGAATTGCAACTTTAGAAAAAGGCCATAAGCATCTGATTTTAAAATAAATATATTTTGTAACATTTCAATCAACGCGGTCCTGAACCTCAAAGGGGTATACTTTGAGGAGAGGGCGTTGGTGGCTTGAGGGCGACTAAATGAGCATTTGAAGTCTTCTCTTAACGAGGGAGATTCGTGCAAAAATCGAGCGAAAGCTTGCTAACATTTCCTTGCTCTGGGGTTGACAATTTTTAGGTCAATAACTGGCAGGCACACACTCGATGTGCTGCAGTTTAAAGGTGCTCTGAGCTACCCCCCGAAATTAGGATACCTACGCAAGCTGCGATTTATTGTCTGCTGATCTTCAACACGAAGCAGATCAGATATGTCGAAACGGAAGCAACATCACCCGGAGCTCAAGGCCAAGGTCGCGCTGGAGGCGCTGGAGGCGCTGGAGGCGCTGGAGGCGCTGGAGGCGCTGAAGGGTGAGGAGACGGTCAGCAAACTGGCCAGTCGGTTTGGCGTGCATCCCACGATGATCCATCAATGGAAGCGCGCTCTGCTTGAAGGCGCGTTTGGCGTATTTGAGCGCGGCGGTAGAAAGGCGCCGGAGGTCAATGAACAGCAGGTCAAAGAGCGTACGCCAAGATCGGGGAGCTGGCCGTCGCCAACCATTTTTTGGCCAGAAAGCTCAAACCCTGGACCGGAAAGTGAGGCGCAAGATGATTGAGGCTGCCAATACGAACCAGTCCATCAGGAAATAGTGTAAGATGTTGTCGATCTCGCGGTCATCATTTTACTACGAGTCTCAGGCGAAAGTGAGATGAACCTCGATCTGATGCAGTTGATCGACAAGCAGTTTCTGGAAACACCGTTTTATGGCGTGCGCCAGATGACCTGGCACCTGCGCTATGAGGATCACTTGGTATGCCACCAACGGGTGGTCCAGTTTAATTGTTAGTGCATCGTGGGCCTCTGGTCCATCGGAACTATACTTTTCGGTGCAGGCGGACGATAACCCAATGACCTGTGCGGTCTGACGGTGTTGTAGTGAATGCGCCATTGCTCGATCAGGATTTTGACCTCCCGCAGACTGTAGAAGATTTCGCCGTTCAGCAGTTCGTCGCGGAACCTGGCGTTGAAGCTTTCACAATACCCGTTTTCCCAGGGTGAGCCCGGTTCGATATAGGCGGTCTTGGCTCCGACCGCGACGATCCAGTCCCGCACCTTCTGAGCGATGAACTCCGGGCCATTGTCGGACCTGATGTATTCTGTTGGCCCGCGCAGAATGAACAGGTCCATCAAAGCGTCCAGCACATCGGTTGAGTTGAACTTGCGATCTACGCGGATCATCAGTGTCTCCTTGGTAAACTCGTCTATGATATTCAGGGTTCGATAGATCCGGCCATCATGGGTGCGATCCTGCACAAAGTCATAAGACCAGACGAGGTTGGGCCGCTCTGGCCTGAGCCGAATGCAAGACCCGTCGTTCAGCCAAAGCCGCCCCTTCTTTCTTTGCTTTTGTGGGATCTTCAGCCCTTCACGTCGCCAGATACGCTCGACCCGCTTGTGGTTCACATGCCAGCCAGCGTTGTTCAGCAGACCCGTCACCATGCGATAACCATATCGCCCATATTGGGCGGCCAGTGCGACGATGTAATCGATCAGCCGCTCCTCATCGGCCCGGCCTTGCGGGACCTTTCTGTGTGTCGAACGATGCTGACCCAAGGCGCGGCAAGCACGACGCTCAGACACGCCGAGTTCCTGCTGCACATGGTCGATGCACTTTCGGCGACGCGAAGGGCTCAGAAGTTTCCCTTCGCTGCTTCAGTCAATATGAGCTTGTCCAATGTCAGATTGGAAACCGCACGCCGCAGCCGCTGGTTTTCTTTCTCAAGCTCCCTCAGACGCTTGAGCTGAGATCGACCGATGCCGCCATACAGCTTGCGCCATCGATAGAACGTCTGCTGCGTTACACCGATCTGGCGCACCGCCTCAGCAATCGTCATTCCTTGTCCTTGCAAAACTTCAACTTGCCGAAACTTCGATACTATCTCTTCCGGTTTTTCTCGCTTTCCAGCCATCGCTGATCCTCCAAATTGTGGGACAAATCTATCCCAGTTGGTGGATCACTTTCAGGGGGCTACTCCAGCAGCACGTGCAGTGTCACCCGCCAACCTTCGCTTGCCGGCTTCCATGAAGTCCTTGGACCATTTGTAGTAAACGCCCTGGGAAATCCCCTCACGACGGCAAAGCTCAGCAATGCTGTCTTCACCACGCAAGCCATCCAGAACAATCCGGATCTTCTCTTCTGCGGAATACTGCTTGCGGGTCGCCCGTTTGATGTCTTTGACGATTTTCTCGCCAGGACTCTTGATTGTCTTTCTCATCGCCCACTCCTCGGTGGTCACGATGAGCCAGAAACACTCTCTTATCAAATACCGCTAATTAGACCCATAGGCGCTGTCGTCAGACCGACCACGTCACAGCCCAACCAGTAACATTGAAGCTGACATGGAAAAAGAACACTTTATCCACCAAATTTTCCTTCGAGCAGCTTTATGCTGCTGTCAAAGTGTTTCTTTAGTGCGATGGCGGTAGTTCTGTGGTTGCGTTTTTTTACACACGCAAAAATCGCTCGGTGTTCCGCGTCAAATTCGTCAAAGTTAAGCCATATGAGTTCATCATCAACTTGAAATCGCTTCAAGTTTTCACGTCCGTCCTCAATCTGTTTGACCATCTTTGGCCAGCCACTTGCACGGAACAAGAAGCCATGGAAGGTTTGATTTAGATCGTACCAATCGCTCGCATCTAAAGTGCGGTTCTTCATTTTTTCTAAAGTTTCCTCCATTTCTGAAATTTCCTCATCTGTGATGTAGTTAAGGCCTTTAATCGAAGCAGTATGCTCCAGGGAAAAGATTGTGGCAGCCAGCTCAATCAGTTCGCTAAAACTTAATGTAGCAACGAAGGCGCTCTTATTGGGCTTCTGCTGGACTAGGCCCATAGCAGCAAGATGTTGGAGGCTTTCTCTCACGGGGACACGGCTTATGCCCAACCTCTCCGAAATGTCTTTGGGTAATAGAACCTGACCAGGCCTCAGTGATCCCGACAGTATTTCCGCCTTCAACAGCGCGGTAACTTGAGCGGCTAATGTTAGTGATACTTGTTTCAACTTAAAAAGGACCCAGCTCTGTATACGTAGTGCAACTTTATCACACATTCAGGGTTTTGCATAGAAAAAATATTGGGTTATGGTTGTGCAGCCTGCGCTTCGACACACCTTGGTAGAATCTTCACCCCAACGTTCTTGTCATATACGCTTAGATAGCTGTACTGGCGATGGCCGAGAGAAATTTGTTTTGGCAGCGGTCTTTCTGTGCTTTGATATGCTAAAGACCATGGGCGTGCCGGGCGTGATCTGGATCTGGCATTACCATATGTACCAGTGCTCGTCATATTTGGTTGGGCTTGTTGCTGGCTTTCGACTAGTTCTTTATGCGCTCATCCTTTTGTCGTTCAACGATTGGGGAAGCTAGCCATCGTCTTACATGCAATTGCCGTGCGATCATTTGGCATTTTGTAGGCTTGAGTATCTGCCTGAAAATGGTCCATCAACTGTGAAAATTGTCCCCTAAATTTGAGGATCAGCGGTGGCTGACAATCGAAAGAAACCAGAATATATCGTATCGAAACTTCGGTAGGTTGAGTTTCTGCAGGGAAAAGGCGCAACGATCGCGGAGGCGGTGCGCCAGATTGGCGAGACGCAGCAGACGTTCCCTAGATGGCGAAAACTCGATGGCGGTACACAGCTTGTCCGGCTGACAGAGGTTGATAACAAGAGCCAATGGTTGCGGAGTGCGGTGGCTGCTCTGACGCTGGACAAACTCATCTTTACCGAGGTGGCAAAGGGAAACTTCTGAGTCCCTCTCGTAGCCGTGAAAATATCGATTATGTGCGGTTGGAACTGGCGTTTCCGAGCGCCGTCCCTGCCGCGCTCCCGCTCAGCCCCGATCCACTCAGCGCAAGGCTCCTCAGGACCAGACTGACGACCAGCGTTTGACTGATGGCATCATCGGATTGGTCGACCTATTCGGACGTTATGGATATCGCATGGTGCCTGGCCTGCTGAGCAAAACGGGATGGCGTGTAGGACACGAGCGAGTTGAACGGATAGGGCGGCGCAAAGGGTTGAAGGTTTAACAGAAGCAGCAGAAGAAAGGGCGGCTTTGACTGAACAATGGTTCCTGCTTTTGCCAGCGGCCAATACGATCGAACTATGTCGTGTCCTATGATTTTGTTCAGGGTTGCACCGCCGATGGTCGGGTCTGTCGAACGCTGAACATAATCATCGAATACACAAGTGAGCCACTCATATCCACGTTGATCGCAAGCTCAACTCCACCGATGTGTTGGATGCATTAACAGACCTGTTCTGCCTGACGTCAGCGCCTTTGGGACCAAATAGCGGTATTTGATAAGAGAATGCTCTTCGCTCATCAGGCGATGGGGATGGTGGCGCTCGTTGTCTTTGGCAATGCCTCAGCAATGCCGAACAAATCTTGGGTGCGCGCATTCCCGGAAAAGGTAAAACAAAGATCTAAGCGCTGATTGAAGAAACGCACGCGACTGCGCCGTTGGTCGACACGTCGCCAGATCAGAGCAGCTAACGCGCGGGACGAGCTGATGGGCCGTGTGATCGGGCCGCCAGTGCACGCCCGGGCCCGCACCCGGGTCCAGACTAGCCTCAGCTCCAAACACTTGGCTCGCATCGCGTGCGCGACGCAGTGCTGCCGACGGACGGCCCTGTTCGCAAAGCCCCCACATCACAAGGTCAGCGCGGCGCCACGCAGCGCGGCGGAACGTCGCGACCGTAATCCGGAGCGGGGGTTGGGACGTAAATCTAGTAAACGAATCAATACAAAGAGGTGTCAGACATGCGTGTCGCCGCTGAAAAACTGGAAACAAATGGACGGCCGAAGATCTGCGTCGTTCTGAGCACTGCCCTCGCCGAGACAGCCGTTGCGACAATGATGGCGCAGAAGTTCCATTGGAATGTGACCGGCATGAATTTTGACTCGTTGCACAAGCAATTTCAGGAAGTCTACGAGGATCACTTCGTCGGACAGGACGATCTGGCTGAGCGGATCAAGGCCCTTGATGGGTATGCCTATGGTAAACTTGCGCGCGCACTCAAGCGCTCAAGCATTGCCGAACTTCAGGGGGTGCATGCCCATGGATATGATTGCCGCACTATTGGACGCGGAAGAGACGCTGGCGGCCACCCTCAAGTCGTCTGGCGCGCTGGCAGCAGAGCACGGCGATACGCTTACAGAAGATTTGTGCATCGCGCGCGGACAGACGCACGAAAAATTTGCATGGATACTGCGCGCCCTCCTGCGCTGATCCCACCTGAAAACAGACTCACCTAAACCCTGTGGTCACGTTGCCGCCGACGTGCCCGGCGCGCCTCAAAAAGGAGAAATCAAATGTTAGACGCAACCCATGAAAACACGCTTTTGATTGTTGAAGATGACGACGCGCTGCGGGACCGCCTTGTCCGTGCTATGGAGCGGCGAGGTTACTCGGTGCGTGTTGCCAGTAGTCTTTCAGAGGCGATGAGTCAGGCAGATGCAGGCCTACCGCGATATGCGATTGTTGATTTGCGGTTGCAGGATGGCAGCGGTTTGTCCATTATAGAGTCGCTTGAAAAACGCGATCCCAACATCCGTGCAATCATTCTCACCGGCTACGGGAATATTCCGACTGCCGTTGCGGCAGCGCGTATTGGTGCCATCGACTACATCGCCAAGCCAGCAACTGCCGACGAACTCGTGGATGCGCTTACGAGGCCCAGAAACGAACATGCCCCGGCTCCGACGAACCCAATCTCACCCGAAGACGCCCGCAAAGAGCATATCGCGCATGTCTATCACGAAATGAATGAAAACGTAACGCAAACGGCTCGATCCCTAGACATGCATCGGCGCACACTTCAGCGCCTTCTCAAACGGTACAGGATCGTCTGAGATGCAACATGCAAAGACCGACACGATCATTATGCGAGCAATCGGTGAAACACCCGCCAAGGCGACCGTCTACTTTGACGGTGCGTGCCCGTTATGCACGGCGGAGATAAGTCACTACAAGTCGCGAAACGGCGGAGATCAGATCTGCTTTGTTGATGCTTCGCAGGCGGATGCACAGCTTGGCCCAGACCTGAACGTGGACGCCGCGAAGCGCCGGTTCCATGTGCGCCTGCCTGATGGAACGCTGGTGTCGGGCGCGCGCGCCTTCACTATCATCTGGCACACCCTGCCGGGCTGGCGGTGGGCGGCACGGATTGCCCGAATACCCGGCGTGACACCTCTTCTGGAACTGGGCTACAGTCTGTTTTCTTCCGTTTCGGCCACTGCTGTCCAAAGGGGCTACGTGGTTTGGCGCCAAGCCGATGCCAAAGCACGGATCGGACCTTTAGCGATGGCATCAGAGACCTATCCCCAACGGCTTGAAATCCTTGTGCGCGGCGCATTAGCACCGCCACCCGGAGCGGGCCGTATCGCTTTGGCGTTGACCTACGGCGTGGCTGTGCATCTGATCTTTGCGGTGGCCGTCGTGGCGATGATCCTGGCGATGTATTTCGGGATGAGCCGCAGCTTGGGTAACGTCCCTTGGCCGTACGCAATTGCGGCCAACGCTGTGCTCATTCTGCAATTTCCGCTGGTCCACTCGCTTCTACTGACGGATCCCGGCGGTCGCGTTCTGCTAAGTCTGATACCGGGCCCTCACGGGCGAAAACTCAGCACAACAACCTACGCACTGGTCGCATAGCTCCAGCTGCTGGTTCTATTTGCACTTTGGGCACCCTCAGGCATCATCTCGTGGCGCGCCGAAGGCGCGGCGCTCTCTATGGTGACTGCGGTTTGCGCGACGACCTGGGGGTTGTTGATCAAGACAAGCTGGGATGCGGGCGCCGAAGTCCAATCCGGCGCATTGGGCTGGATGTCCCTCATGCGTAACGCCACGCCAAAGTTTCCCAATATGCCCAATGGCGGTCTGTTCCGCATCATCCGACAGCCAATGTACGTCGCCTTTGCCCTTACGTTTTGGACCGTGCCGACATGGACGCCGGACCAAATGGCTCTTGCGATTGGCCCCACGGCCTACTGCTTTGCAGCCCCAAGCTGAAAGAACGCCGGTTCGCGGCCCGGTACGGCAACCGCTTCGAAAGCTACAAGCGTCGAGTGCCCTATGCAGTCCCGGCGATAGGAAAAAATATATGACATGACTGAGAACAGCCGCAATGACCTGACCATCTATGACGGTGCCGCCGCCAATTGGTGGTACGACGACATCCGTTTGGTCCATAGCTCAAAAGACCTCGTACCGGGCCGGCTCGGGTGGTTCGACAAACACGTGGATTGGAACCGTCTGACCATTCTCGATCTGGGATGCGCCCCGGGGGGGGCATGGCCGAAGCGCTCGCCGCACGCGGTGCCAAGGTCACAGGGATCGACCCAGCGGCACAAGCGATCAATGCCGCGCGGGTCCATGCGGCCGAAGCCGGTATTGAAATCCAATACGATGTTGGGGTAGGTGAAGAGCTCTCCTATGAAAACGTAACTTCGACGTTGTTGTGTGCGTCGATGTGCTGGAGCATGTGGGGTACCTCACCAAAGTCCTCGCTGAAATGGCGCGGGTTCTCAAACCCGGCGGCCTCTTTCTGTTCGACACGATCAACCGCAATCTTTTGTCGTGTTTTGCGACGATCACCATTGCCGAAGATACCCTGCGCCTTCTGCCCAAAGGCACGCACGATCCGACGCTTTTCGTTCGACCCGCAGAGCTGCGTGCCGGACTAGAGAAAGCTAGCCTTGTGTCCGGTCCGATGACGGGCCTTGAACCTCTGGGACTTAACCGTAACGGTGATTTCACGCTTGGCCCACTTCCGATCCGAACCGTGATCTACACGGGCGTCGCCCTCAAACCGGGAAACCACTAATGTTTGAAATCTCCTTTTCTTGTCACCGCGCTGCTGTTTGGCGAAATGGTCCACTATTCCTTAAGCTTCGCAGCATTTGTTTTCAACGCACTCCCGGCAGAAATAGTAGCCCCCCTCATCCGCCGCGCCTTTCCCCACTTCTATCTGTTCGTGTTGGTAAGTTCTGCTGTTGCTGCTGCCATAGCATTCGCATTCGCATTCGATCCAGTTTCAGGCGCTATTCTCATAGCCATAGCAATCACGACGATCCCCGCGCTACAAGTCCTCATGTCTGCAATCAACAACGCAGCTGATCCGAGTTCAAAGACTCGGTCCAAGGTCCTGCACAGCCTTTCGATGTGATTACGCCGGCCCACGGTGGGCAGGCCATTGCAACGACGATGGCATAGGGACTGTGACCTAAATTGCCAGCTGTCATGCCTAGAGCAGCGACGCAGGTGTGGCGTTTATCCATACCAGAATTGGTGGATAGGACAGATTGCGATTCTCGATCCGGGCTCTAACCACCGGAGGTTTACTGCTTTTGAGAGGTCCAAAGTGACGGTCCAAAAAGCGCATCAAGGCAGCTACCCACGCAACCGCAGCGAATTCACACGTTGTCCGCCGAGCGGCTGTTGGGCCGCCTAGATCTGTGTGTCAGGTTTGGGCTGGCACCAGCCATTGTCCACCTAAGGGTCGCATGAAATTTCGTTGCAGATGTGCCGCTGCACCGCAGTAAGGCGGCTTTGAGCGCAAACCTACATTGCCGTCCGCTAGGATAACGACTGTTCTTCAAATACTGCATCTGCAGCGAAACGCAGCGTGTGCGAAAATCCGGTTATTCTCTGCGAGCCTAATTCGCCGGATTCTTTCCAAGTAGCGGTCAAGCATAGCGATCGAGCTAAACTTCGGGCAACTACCTTTCTTTGCACAGTACAATCACCACACTGTAGGGATGGTGTGGGTAGCCGAGTTTCGCCCCGCCGTTTAGACCAAAGTAGATGGAGGCGCCGTACAAGACGCTGAGGGCCTTTTGCGTTCCGTGTAGACCGCTAAAGGTAAACTGCGGATAGCTCGGCCAGAACGGTGCCGCCAGAGCCGAAAAGCAAAAGGGTATCGCCATGGATCTTATAACGCGCGACTCGCTCTAGCAGGCTAAGCAGGTCGTTTTCTGCCTTTGCCACAGCACCGAAACAAGCCATCCTGGTTGCTAGTACAGGGTCGATGGACAGGAAGCCCTCTTCTTGCGTGAAGCTGGCCGTGATCTGGTTGCATCCGACAGTGGCCATCAGTGTGTTGTTATCGCCACCGCGGAAAATGATTTGTGGCTTACGCTTGTTATTGACAACGCCAATCTCATTTCCAAAGATTGTTTTGATTTTCCAATAGGTCCCGGTCAAAGACGCATCGGGTGTGGAACTGGCGCAGATCAGTTCACCTCCATTCGAAGCCCCATTTTGACTTGCTCCAAATGTGCAGCCGGTCGTCGCACTGATCCAATCCTGCAGTTTGTTGACATCTGTATACCTGATATTCTCTGTCTCTTCGATGCCGGATGCATTCGCCTTGACGCCGCCTTTGACGATACCGGCCACTTGGTATTCATCACCATCGGTCCCCCCGAGGATATACAGAGGCCCGCCGGAGTCGCCATAGCCGGCCCGTTGGGTGGACCCGGGAATGCCTACGCAAAAGTCATGCCGGCCATCGTAATCCACACGCGGTGAATCGCATATATCGGAGTTGGTCACTCGAGACTCATAGTACAAAAGCGGGTCGCCTTCGTGGCCTTGCCCGAGGCCGACGGTGGTTGTTGCTGTTCCAATCGCAAGGGTGCCTTCAAAAACGCTGGCGATCTCTGCGCCGTATCGTGTTGCATCCTCTTCCAGATTCAAAAGTGCCGCGTCGAGCCGTTCATGGCCGGGCTTGGTGGGTGCCAGAACATAGTCCACGATGTGCAGCTTCTGTTCAAAAAACCCATCCGGGCCAAGGTTCACGCCGACAAAGACGGGCCCATCTCCTGTGAGGGCCGCTTCGTAGGAAGGCCAGCAATGGGCAGCGGTCAGAACCCAGTGCGAGGCAATCAACGTACCGCCGCAGGCGTTGATTTCCTTACCGTTCTGGCTGGGAAAGGGGCTGGTGGCGCGGATTGATACATAAGAACGATACGCATCCACGTCCGCTTTGACGCCATCAATTATCGCAAACGCAGGAGTACACCAGCACACAAGGGCGCCATAGACCAAGTTTCGTAACATCATGTTCTTAACTCCTCGGCAACACCCCAAGTATATTGGGCGCGATTCCCCCCAGTACAATATTGCGTGACATCGGGTCATTTCTGCTAAGCCCAATCCTGCTCATAGGCATAGCGTCCGCTCTAAAAGCACCTCAGTCTGCGTGAGGTTTGCAAGAATCCGGGTCCCGGAACAGCGCTCAAGTCACTGGTTCATGGTTGTTTTGACCATTTTTGTTACAAAATCCATTCAAGCGGAAGATAGCTCATGATGTTGACAAGGGTGCGTTGGAACATGCTTGTGTTCGGCTCAATCATCCATTCTTTCGGCGCGTTATCCTCTGTCCCAGACCAGCGGATCTTGCCATCTTTGTCCTCAAACACACGATAGAAAACCTGCGACTCGTCAAGTGCTGCGGACAACGAGCGGGCAATCGTTGGGCTGTCGACAAGGAACCCCATCTCCGTATTCAGCGCAGCAGACCGCGGATCAAAATTGAACGACCCGATGAAGATCCGCTCTCCATCCACGGCAAACGTCTTGGCGTGCAGGCTGGACTGAGAGCTGGTCAAGATCTGTGCCAGCGAGGAAGTGTCAGTCTGTCCGGGGCGCGCCCGAAGCTCCAGCACATCGGCCCCTGCACGAACCAGTTGGTTCCGATAGCCTTTCCAGGCGCTATGGACGATTGGAACGTCGTTAGCCTCAAGGGAATTAGTAACAAGACGGGTTTTGACGCCGTTGCTAAGGAATTCCTGAAACAGCGCAGTTCCGAATTGGCCCGGGATAAGATAGGCAGAGACGAGATCGAGACTGCGCTTCGGCTGACCCATGGCCTGTGTCAGGCGTGTGATCAGCAGATCCCCGCTTGTGGCCCGTCCAAGACCTTTGGCCGGGTCGTCGCTGAACAGCTTGACCGTGGTCCACTCCAGCAGGTCCTCTCCGGCTATGAGGCGCGATATGACAGGGGCATTGTCCAGCGCTTTTGCATATTCAGAGCCGCGTGCACTTTGTGCCGCCAAGGCAACAGCCTCGTCCATCTCTGCAATGCCGTCAATTGAGGGTGCCAGAATGTCCAGCGCGTCGTAAGAGGATCCGCTGGTCCAGTAGTCTTTGAAACTTTGAGACACCGACGCCGCACCAGGACCAACAGCCAGCACATCATAATCGAAATATGCGGTGCCATCGCCGTAAGCGAAATAGATGTCGCCGATGTTGCGCCCCCCGACAACAGTAGCAAGCCCGTCCACAGTCATCGATTTGTTATGCATCCGGCGGTTCAGACGAAAGAAGTCGAACACATACGATACCAGTTTCGGCTTCCGCATCGTGAAGGGGTTAAACAGACGGATATCGATGTTTTCCATCGCGGCGAGATCGGCCAGAACGTTGTCAAGCCCCGGGATCCCGTTGTCGTCGAGCAGCATGCGCACACGCACGCCGCGCTCTGCCGCTTTGCGCAATTCGTCCAGCAAAAGCCATCCGGTCGTATCAGTCTGCCAGATGTAATATTGGACATCGATCGTTTCGGTCGCCGCGCGAGCAAGCAAGATGCGCGCGACAAGAGCATCCCGACCGTCGGCAATCGGAATTACGCCGGTTCTATCCGGGTTGGTAGTGATCAGTGGCAGAAGAGCTTGGCCCAGACGAGTGTCATCCCCCGCGGGTGCGGAGACGGCCGCATCCCCTTTGGGACGTTCAGGCAGGGGGTGGGTCCACCGCAGGACAAGAATGGCGATCGTCAGTACGGCAAGGGTCTTCAACAAAAAACGCAACAACCGCATGGGCCTCACTCCTGTGTGGACAATTGGATTGACAGGTTTGCATGGCCTTGGCCTCATTCACAAGCCACTCGTTCCCGGTCCGTATCAAATCAAACGGGTGCCAATAACTGCATGGGCCGTGACATCCCGCGGACGCTGGATACGCTGGCAACGGAGTTTGATCCCGGCGAAACCGGTCAGGTGATGACCGCCCGTCTACTTCTTTTGCTGGGCAACAAGCTGGTCCGAGAATGGAATGGCGTCGAACACGCCGACACAGTTTTGCCAAAGGGCTTTGAGTAGCCGGGCCGCCGATACAAGACGCTCTCAGGCGCGGCCCGGGCCACCACAGGGGCGAATTGGAATGGCTGGAGGTTGTTCAGCCTCACTCCAGCCTCGCTGGCTTGAAGTCATACGAATATGCTCACCGGTTGAAGGAACTGCACATTGCGGCCCTTGGTGATTGGCAAAGCGAGTGGGTGCCACTCTGGCAGTGTCTAAGTGGCCGCTTTAGCCAGGTGGAAGCTCTACCTTCGCAACCGTAGAAAAAGGCAACTCTTCGCATGATTTGGGGAACGGACATGTCTGCTTTGGACTAGAACAGATTAATTGGTGCCGAAGGCGGAACGGCAGGTTTGTCCGCCTTGCGGCTGTTGGGCGGTCGTATTTCCGCTTAGGTCTGTTTGCAGCCAGACGCGCACCCCCTAAGTATTGCCTAGACGCATCACCAACTGTCTTCAAAGTGTGGCGCAGCATATGGCGTGAAGAGGCCCCCGATCGCCAGTTCAATGACCTGCGTGACAGCGCCTTGGGATCACATCAGCACGATCTCGGAGAGGCTTGCTGAGACCGCCCCCGGCCCCAGGCAGATGCTAGTGACAGGAAACACTGCGTCGCAGGGGCTGGTACCAAACCCCCATACCCCAACCACTACCCCCCCCTTACTCAACCACTTCAAAATCGTCATCGTCCTCCGACGGCAGCTGCCTTTTGTAACGGCGATCCAGTTTTCGGGCACGGTTGAACTCGGTGGTACCGGGGTGAAGCTGGTGATTGTGGTATTGCAACATCAGCTCAAGGTCCCCCGCACTGAAGCCGGTTTGGTGCTTGAATTTGGTCAGCAGGTTACGTTTGGCCTCATTGGTCATTTGTGCGTAGTTGCGCTGGGTAATTTCCAGTGTCTCATGACCGAGATTGCGGGACCACGCGGTGCACAGCTCGAGGGTGGTGCAGACCGTATCGCCAAGTGCCTTTAGCGTGTGACGCGCAGCATGTGGCGTGAAGCGGCCGCCGGTAGCGTCCTCAAAGGCTTGTGATACGGCAGCTTGGGAACGCATTGGCACGATTTCTGGGTGATTTCCCGGGATTTCTCCACCCGCCTCTGGCAAATCACCACAGGCGGGAAACACGGCATCACAAGGGCGGAAGCCCTTTGCTAGCAATTCGTCGACCCAGTCGATGAAATAGGGCTGTAGCGCTTCGGTTTTCGGGAACCAATCCACCATAAAACTCTTGCTGTTCTTGGCGCGCAGTTCCGCCCCGTCGTGGAACACCTCACGCCGCTCCATGTTGAGATGACGGAGCCGTAGCGAGGTCAGCGCTGCGGCCCGCAAGCCAGTGATAAACGCGAAGGCCACCATCGCGCGATCCCGGCGCTGTTGCAGCGTTGCAAAGGGCATAGCGGCCAGCATCAGGGGCACCTCTGAGAACTTGGGATAGGCCCGGGGCGCCAACTCCAGCGCCTTGGCCAACGCCTTGCGCGGCAGTTCAAAATACTCCGGCAACATCTGGTTCATGCGGCGGTAGCCAGACTGTTTAACCAACCAGGCGAAAAATGCCGCCAATTGGCCGGCCTTTTTGCTGACCGTGCTGCGGCTCAACCCTCCTTGCTCTTTTGGCAGTAGGGCCTTCCCGATCAGGAAGTCGCGGTAACAGTCGGCGTCTTCTTGAGTGACCTCCTGAAAAGGTCTTCCCCCGATCATATGCTCAAATTCGCGGATCGCAGCGAGGTACTTGTCGATGGTTTTACCATCCCACTTGCGCGCATAGATCTGCCATTGGTGGATCACCGCGTCATTACACATGTGCCAGTCGGCGGACTCATTTTCCTCAGTTTTCACAATACCACCCAAGAAATGGGGGCTACCTTCATCTGAGATACCCAAGGTGATGTTGTTTTCCAGCGCGTCACGAAGCATGTTGCATTCAGTCTCATTCAGGAGCTTGTGAAGGGCCGCATCGCAGTCGGGGCAGCGTGCAAAGGCCATACCCGCGTGTTTGATCGCAGGCTCAATGTACAGGCCTTCAAGAGTAGGAAAGACCGCAGCTTTGCAACCGAAACACTTGAACTCTCCCTGACGCAACCGGCGACGGCTACGCTCCCGACGCTCTTTGTGAAATCGGATGAGCTCAAGGCCACGAAACAGCTGCAGCCCGCTGTCATTCGAAGGGCGCAAACCAGAATGCACCCAGTTCGACAACGTATTGCGATGGATGCCGTAGAGCGAGATGACCTGAGGCACGGAATAGACGCTATGCTCTTTGGGGCGGATGTGGCTAAATGATTTGGGCATCAGCCGCCCTCCCGCTGAAGCATCATCTCAAAGGCCAGCAGGTCCGGGAGATACCAGCGCGTTGTTCCAGGCGAAAGTTGCACACCCTTGGGAAAGCCAGGTTTCTTCTGCGCCCAGCGCCACACAGTGGCCACAGACACCTCATAGCGTTGCGCAACAGACTGAACAGACAGATATTTCTGCTGATCTGCGCCACAATCGACGTAAGAAGCTGCACCGGCAGGTTCACGAATAGGCAAGGCGCACGGTGGGGCCTCAGACTGTGGAACGAGCGCCCCGACAGAGCGCTGACTTGCTGCCTCGAGAGGCGCCACCTTAGGCGCATCTACGCCAGAGTGGTCGAACAAAGATACAGGAGTGGAGACGGAGTCCAGACGTGACGACATAGTGAAAAACCTGAAAGTGTAGGTTTTCCTGACCCGTCATAAGTCTGGAAACGATTAGAAGGCGCCTTGCGAATCTTCGAAAGACGGATCCAAAGGGATCGAGGCCATCTGATACGCGTCGCGATACAAAGGTCAAATTCTTTTTTGAGTAATTGTTGGGATGTGGGACCAGATGTGGGGCCAGCCAGCAGATCCCATTATATATACATTCAAAATCAACATCTTAAACATTTATTATGGCGGAGGCTCAGTCCGCCAAATAAGTCAGCCAATAATTTTGATTAATTTAAAAAAAATACAAAGATTCCTCCCTATACCACAAAAAATACCACATCATGTCAGTAGACACAGCGTTCGTCGCAATTGCTAACACCCCAGCTATCGTAGGCTTGCTCACATTCGTCCCAGGCTCATGTATCAGCATGCGAGCCTGCAACATCGGTGGTCTTAGTCGGAATACTAGGACGGAAAACTCAATTAACTCATGGCCGGCTCGCCTCCGATCTCGACCTGTCACAGTTTGATGCCGCTTCTTATGTAGAACCTGTTGCAGCCAAGGAGATGAACTATCAGGCTGAGACGGTGGGAAGAATTCCCCCAAAATGCGGTGCAGATCGCATAAACGATCGGGCTTACACGTATGCAGCTGGCTTTTGATTTGGATGCTGTGCTCCTTGTAAACCGCAACCAACCGCATGAGGCACCTTCCGCAATATATTGACCGACCCCCATGAAAGGCTGCATCGCTGACACCATCCCAGCGACATAGTTGTATTAAACAAACCCCACCTGATGCTCCTGATCAGCCCCACCCAAGTGGTCCAATTTGAATGTTAGTGCATTATTGGCCTGGGTTCCATCAAGACGATGGTTTCTGGGGCCGGTGGGCGGTAGCCCAAGGCACTGTGTGGTCGTTTCGTGTTGTAGTGTTTTCTCCATTCTTCGATCAGGATTTGCGCCTCCCTTAGCGAGAAGAAGACCTCTCCGTTAAGTAGTTCATCCCGAAGCCTTGCGTTGAAGCTTTCGCAGTATCCGTTCTCCCAAGGTGATCCCGGCTCAATGTAGGCGGTCTTAGCGCCGACCGCTGCAATCCAATTGCGGACGGCCTGAGCAATGAACTCCGGGCCGTTGTCCGACCGTATGAAGGCAGGAACGCCGCGCAAGATAAACAAGTCCGTCAGCGCATCGATAACCTCTGTCGAGTTGAGCTTGCGCTTCACCTTGATCGCTAGGCATTCCCGGCTGTGTTCATCCAAGATATTGAGCGTTCGGAACGCTTTCCCGTCATCGGTTCGATGATGCACGAAGTCATACGACCACACATGGTTGCGGTACTCCGGTCGCAAACGAACACACGAGCCATCGTTGAGCCAGAGCCCCCCTTTCTTCGGCTGTTTCATTGGCACTTTGAGCCCTTCACGCCGCCACAAACGTTCGACACGCTTGTCATTCACAAGCCATCCGGCGTCTCTGAGCAATGCTGCGATCCGGCGGTAGCCATACCGACCATACTGGCGGGCCAGTTCGATCATATCAGCCACTAGACGCTCTTCGTCAGCACGGCCAACCGGCAAACGCCGTTGTGTGGATCGGTGCTGTCCCAGGACACGACAGGCTCGCCGCTCTGATACCCTGAACTGGCTGCAAACATGATCGATACAGGCACGACGGCGCGAAGGGCTTAGTAGTTTCCCCGTGCAGCTTCCGAAAGTATGAGTTTGTCCAGCGTAAGGTCCGACACGGCTCGACGCAGCCGATCATTCTCTTTCTGAAGCCTCTTTAGTTCCTTCAGTTGGTCAGTTCCCATTCCGCCGTATTGCTTACGCCAGCGATAGAATGTCTGTTCCGTTATCTGAACCTGCCTGATTGCATCAATGCGCGGCATTCCCTGACCGCACAACACCTCAACCTGCCGCAACTTCGTGACAATCTCTTCCGGCTTGTGTCGTTTGATTCCCATATTTGATCCTCCGTTTACTAACTATACGGGTGGACCAATTCAGTGGGGGAGGATCAGCGGTACTTGATCGGATCGTTGCCCTGCGACACGGCCTGATCGGATGAGCTGAAGCACAACAGGCACGCGCCAATCGCGGAGAAAATGAAGGATTTATCCTGTCCAAGCATAGGTTTTCCTTAAATTTCGCTCGCGAATTCACTGACCCTCGCGGAGATCTGTAAACCAGCGTTTAAGCTCGCTCTATCACAGTTGCAGCTTCGGAACGACGTCTCGCCACTGAGCCTTCCCAACTGATTTGGTCCTTACCTTTGTTTAGGAAATAGAGGACCAAGAATGGCAAACAAGCGACCGAAGCCGATAGAGATGGTTTCTAAGTTACGGCAAGTTGAGGTGTTGATGGGGCAAGGTATGTCCAGTCTTGATGCAAGACGGCAGATCGGTGTTGTTGAACAAACCTATTACCACTGACGAAAGAATGGAGCCATTGAGAGCGCCATTGGTCCGAGAGACAATGGTGAGGGAACGGCTCAGAAGAGCCGTATCGGATTTGACGCTGGACAAGTTGATACCGAGGTCACCTGAGCAATTTCATCAACTTGACGGACGTGAACAATTTTGTTTTGCTCGTCTCGAAAGACGTGTTTTTGCGAGAAAGACGAGAGTGTTTTCGAATGAAAAAGGCATTCTTCAACCACTTGTGTTGTTTTAAGTTGATGAAATACGCAGCACTTGCTGCCTGCCTTTCCACGCCATCCTTTGCCCAGGACAACGCCGAAGTGGTTTTCTGGCAAACCGTAAGCGGCAGCGGCAGCGCCGAACAACTTCAGGCCTACATCGACGCATTTCCCGAAGGGATCTATCGCGCGCTCGCCGAAATCCAGATCAAGGAAATCCAAGGTGCCGCCGTAAAGAAAGCAATTGTCACAAATGCTCAGGCTCAGGAAGATTGCGACCGCCTTGCAGGCCATGCAGGGGACGAAACCCTAACCGTCGCTCCCACATCGCTGAGCGACCTGATGACCCACGCGCAAGCAGCCATTGATGCTTGCAACTCGGCACGGCAAACCAGCGACAACCCGCGTTACACTTACCAGCTTGCCCGCGCATTTTGGGCCAGCGGCGACGCCACCAACGCATGGAACTGGTACGTCCACGCCTCGGTATCAGGTCACCAGCGCGCAACTTACCGTTTAGGGCTGACCTACTATAACGGCAATTCCGGTGTCACGCAGGACGTCCCGAAAATCCCTGTTGAAATGGATGCAGAAAAAGCGCTTGCTGAATTTCAGAGAAACGCCGAACGAGGACACATAGGATCCGCCTATTACGCAGGATGGATTCTGGCGACCGGTGAGGCTTCGGGCACAAGCGATTTCGAAGGCGCTTACCACTATTTTAAGCAAGTGGAAGACGCAGGCGAAACTGATGCTTATTATGCGCTCGGCTATATGTACGAACACGGCCTCCACGTCGACGCTTCCAACGAAATTGCCGCCGATTACTACGAGCGCGCCATTGAAACGAAATCTCGGGATTGGAGCTCGGCACAAGGTGGCCTGCTTCGTCTCCTGGTAAGAAATTATAATTTCTATAAAGAAAATGATTTGGACTATGAAGCCGCCGTTTTCGACGATCTATTAGAGTTAGCTTCCGAATTCCGTGACGGGTTAGACGCGATATCTCACAACTATTACATTTACTTAATTGTAAGTGAAATGGCAGATTTGTCCAAAGGGGAAGCCATCCTTGCCAGCTTGCTTTGGTTTGACCCAAACTCTGAAATGACGGACGACTTAAGGCGCCTTGACGCACTTGCGGCCCACTTGGAGCCTGCCCTGAACGCACGTTTCGAAGCGTTTTCTGATCAATTCCCTAATCAATCGAGCGAGGCTGCCAGCCAGCTCGCCAAGCTTTACTGGCAAAAAACCAAAAACTATGTTCTCGAAGGCTATCGGCTAGGCAAATTTGAGAAACATCAGTCTGATAATCCAGCCGCAGAATGCCTGTCTGGCGAAATCAACATGAGGGATGGCATCGCAACAACCACTTTAATGAACAATTGCGCATACGAAGTTCATACTCAAATAGAACATCGTTTTGTTTATAACGAAGCAGGTTACCCAGACGAAATTGAAAGGCATGAAGCAACAATACCTGCGGGCGTGCAGGCATGGCGTTCAACTTCGTCGCGCCATTCAGTATCAGCGAAAGTACTCTCACAGGAGATCACGTGCTACTCACAACAGGGTTTCGACTTTGTAGACTGGAATAGTAATGAATTTCGATGTGGCGAATATCGCATTCAGGACGATCTAGATTATGCCGCCTTAGAAACGGAAATTGACAATCTGCTTAGACGTATCGTTGCGGCGGGTCAAAACTAGCAAACTCTTTTCCAGAACCTTGGCTAGTGCCAATTACCTTCCGTTTTTTCCTTAACGACCCAAGCCTAGGGTCAGGACCCATTGATTTCCGGTGGGTGGCGTGCTCCAGGGTTCGAAAAACGAGCGTTGAAATGTCTGATCTTTTCTGGCTGACGGACGTGCAGATGGCCCGTCTTGAGCCTTATTTTCTGAAGTCCCACGGTAAGCCACGTGTTGATACCGGCGTGTTCTGGGCGGGATTATCTTCATCAATAGCAATGGTTTGTGCTGAAGGGCCCCTAGTTTCCTAGACATCAACCTTTTCCAGATTTCGCTGGCTGTTTTCATAGTCAACGGGCGACAGCATGCAATTGTTCGTATGCTTGCGCTTCGGGTTGTAGAGCAGTTCGATGTACTCAAAAACGTCGCGACTGGCTTAATCTCGTGTTCGATATTTCCGCCGTCTGGCCTTCTCCCGCTTCAGGAGCTTAACGAAGCTCTCACAATATCCATTCTCCCAGGGTGATCCTGGCTCGATCGACGCAGTCTTTGCACGAACCGCAGCGATCCAATCCCGAACGGCCTTGGCCACGAATTCTGGAACATAGCAGGTCGGGAAGATTTGTCTGATTAGGTCTGTAGGTCATGGGGCATCCGACGATTTCAGCTTGCGCTGTACCTTGATCGCTAAACATTCACGGCTGCGTTCATCAAGAATGTTCAACGTGCGAAAGACCTTGCTATCATCTGTCCGGCAATGAACGAAGTGATAGGACCAAGCGTGGTTACGGAATTCCGACCTTAGCCTTACGGATGTGTCTGACGTCAGCGCTTATGGGTCCAAATAGGGCGATTTGATAAGAGAGTGTTTCTGGCTCATCGTGACCACCGAGGAGTGGACGATGAGAAAGACAACTAAGAGCCCTAGCGAGAAGATCGTCAAAGACATCAAACGGGCAACCCGCAAACAGTATTCAGCTGAAGAGAAGATCAGGATCGTGCTGGATGGCCTGCGTGGCGAAGATAGCATTGCTGAGCTTTGCCGCCGTGAGGGGATTTCCCAGGGTGTTTACTACAAGTGGTCGAAAGACTTCTTGGAAGCCGGGAAAAGGCGATTGGCTGGCGATACCGCCCGCGCGGCCACGACCGACGAAGTCAAAGACCTGCGTCGTGAAGCCCGCGATCTGAAGGAGGTCGTGGCCGAGCAAACGCTGGAATTGCGTCTTCTCAAAAAAAGCATGATCGACAATGGGGGCGACCAAGAATGAGGTATGCCGCATCAGAGAAGTTGGAGATCATCCGGTTGGTGGAAGGCTCGCATCTGTCAGCGCGCCAAACGCTGGCCAAACTGGGTATCCCGCGCACCACGTTCTATCGTTGGTATAACCGATACCGGCAGCGCGGCGAGGCTGGTTTGCAAGATCAATCTCCCAAGCCCAAACACGTCTGGAACCGCATCCCTGATGAGGTGCGGCGCAAGGTCGTCAAATTAGCTCTGAAGGAAACAGAACTATCACCACGGGAGTTGGCAGTCACATTCACGGATCAAGAAAGCTATTTTGTATCAGAGGCTTCAACATACCGGATGCTGAAAGCCCATGACCTGATCACCAGCCCCGCCTTCATCGTCATCAAGGCGGCAAATGAGTTCAAAGACAAAACTACGGCCATCAACCAACTCTGGCAAACCGACTTCACGTATCTCAAGGTTTTGGGCTGGGGTTGGTTCTATCTCAGCACGATCCTGGACGATTACAGCCGCTACATCATCTCGTGGAAACTCTGCACAAACATGAGGGCTGAAGACGTGACTGATACGCTGGATCTGGCGCTTGAGGCGTCGGGATGTGATCAGGTTCACGTTGTTCATAAGCCGCGCCTGCTGAGCGACAATGGGTCAAGTTACGTCTCTGGTGATCTGGCGGAATGGTTGCAGGACAAAGGAATGAAGCACAGCAGGGGCGCACCTTATCATCCCCAGACACAGGGTAAAATTGAGAGGTGGCATCAGACTTTGAAGAACCGCATCCTGCTGGAAAACTACTTCCTGCCCAGCGATCTCTAAGCTCAGATCGAAGCCTTTGTCGATCACTACAACCACCAACGCTATCACGAGAGCCTGAACAACGTCACGCCAGCCGATGTCTACTTCGGCCGTGACAAAGCCATTCTGGAACAACGAGAAAGGATCAAACAAAAGACGCTCGAAACGCGACGCTTGCATCACAGCCAGCGCGCCGCATAATCAAACCAACCAGATGAGCCAAACTCTCTCTTAGCTTAAGCACCAATTGGTTCCAAAAGCTCTGACGACGGACAGGCAACCCAATGGAAGCAGCTTACTATTTGTCGCCCGCTCCAAGACGGATCCCTACGGGGAAGGAGAATATGCATTCCTGTCCGAACCAGGCACCGAAGCTGTTCTAAGATGGACCGAGATTGCTGGGTTGAACGAGAACGATCCACTCTTAACAAAGGCACAGCCGAATGCACTAAAGACCCATCTACACAAGACCACCATTTCCCGGATAATGAAGCGAGCGATGGGTAGGAGAGATATTTCCTGCCATAGTACACGGGTCGGAGGCGTACACGATGCATTTGAGCGTGGCTGTGACCTATCCTCGATCATGATTGCTGGACGTTGGACCAGCCCAGAAATGCCCGCTCGATATGGACGAAAAATTTTGGCGAGCAAATCAGCTGCGGCGTTCGTTGCAAACGAAATCATAGGTGAAGAGGTGTGGAGTTAACGAAATGTTAACTCTGACGACGGACAGTCGGCGAAGTTCCGAAAGTTCTCAATTTTTATTCGGGAGAGATGCACGATTGGCCTCAATTCAAAGTTTAAACTGATGATCCATACCTACAACCTTAACAACTTATTTCAATAGGAAAAGCCCGCAAAGGTCGAGCAAGTGGGTTCGCAAATAACAGCTCCGCGTCCAGAGCGGGGAGTCTGCGCTTCCGCAGCCAACGTCAGCTTCCCGCCCATTGTGCCATGCGACGCCAACGGCCCATAGCGGTTGTTCGTGAGGTCCGAAGTGAATGTCCGATTGTGCAGGATAGGAATTTGGAAGGCAACGGAGTGGCCTTTAGAAGGCGCTACACGAGCTTGGATAAAGTGTGTCCTCAAGCTACGGTGATCTGCACAAACAGAAATAGAATTATTGTTTTGAGGGATTCGATTTGTATCCAGGTGGAATCAGCGACAAGCAAGGCAATCGCTATGAAGAAATATGGACAATTCTGCATTTTCTACGCGTTCTGAGGGGTGATTATCTGGCAATCACAGTCGAGAAACTCGGGAAAGAGAACGATGGCTTCGAATTTCACATCGAAGGCAACGACGGAAAGCAGCAGTGGTTGCAATCCAAGATCAATGCACGTGGGGGAAATTGGACGCCCAATGCATTGAAGTCGGCTGGGGTATTGGGCGCGTTCCAAACCCGCCTACGGGACCCCAACTGCGAATGTCTTTTCGTGTCTCAGGACGGAACCAATCTTTTGCGCGAGGCCTGCAATGATGCTCGCGTGGCCGGGAAGCTTGATGCCTTTAAGGACAATGCGTCTGAAGATCGCACTTTAGCGCTCGAGACCTTTACAGGGAACTTGACCGGTGAGAACGCTGAGAGCGTTGCATTCGATCATATGTCGCGGTGCTACTTTGAGAATGCGTCCATGGCGTTTCTGGAAAGCACGCTCGTTGATCTGACCAACTTTTTGTTTCGTTCTCCTGAGCACGCGAAAGACCTTGCGGCTGGGTTTCTTGCGGAGAGCATCAATCGCCGAGTCACTTCAGAGGATGCGCGCAATTGGGCGAGGAATACGGATATCCTTGGTCTTCGGCCAGAACTTGATCCTACTGCCTTTCAACGGTTGGAAGAAGCGAATGCAGCATATCTCGCGAGCCATTCGACACGGCGTTTTGGGAAGGATGAGCTTGAACGAGGCTACGCTTCTGAGGTTCTGGAGCATTTAGGCAGAGGCACATCTTTGATCGTTGTCAGCGGGACTGCTGGATCTGGAAAAACCGTGGCAGTGCGTCAGATACTAAACCAAGCGGTGCTTGCTGGGGTTCATTCGCTTGCGTTGCGATTGGACAAGCGCCTTGACGCAAGCACTCCGCAAGAGCTTGGTGAAGTAAACGGTTTGCCGGAAAGCCCGGTATCCTTTTTGGCACGTTTGGCACAAGGTGCGCGGTCCGTTTTGATCATCGACCAGGTCGACGCCGTTAGTGAAATGTCGGGGCGCAATGCAAGTGTGCGGGACGCACTTTTCGCGACCTTGCGAGAAGCCGCACTGCACCCTAATCTTCACTAAGTACTTGTTTGCCGAGACTACGATCTTGACGGCGACGACCAATTTCGTGCCTTGCTGGGTCGCAGTCCAACGACGAACGAGAACCGTGACACCGAACGCGTGCAGATCGAGCCGCTGGACTGGGAGAGTGAAGTCGCTCCACTGCTTTCAGCCTGCGGCTTCGGCGAGGTCATGACGCAAAGTCAGAAACGTTTGCTATCATCACCACTTAATTTGTCCCTGTATCTCTCAATCGAAAAGAATGATTTTCGCCCTGATACACAGGCTGAACTTTTCGACACACTGCTCGACCAAATACAGAAAAAGAACCCTGTCATGGCGCTGATTGAAGGGTTGCAGGCAATGGTGGACTGGATGAATGAGAGGCACCAGTTACATTGTCCTGACTTCGTGCTGAGACCCTTTGCTGGATTGAAGGACTGGCTGGCGTCCGAAGGCTTGGTCGTGGCAGACGGTCGGGCCTTGTTCTTTATGCATGAAAGCCTTTTTGACCATCTCTTCGCCGCAGCATTCTTACAGCAAGGCAGAGCACTCGTTGATTTCCTGATGGAGTCTGAGCAAAGCCTTTTTAGGAGGACGCAGGTCCGACAAATCCTTCAACAGGCTAGAAGCTTTGATTGGGCTTGGTATCTAAAAAACTTGCGCGAAATTCTGTCTTCGCCGGGCATTAGGCCTCACATCAAGTTGGCGGTTGCCAAGTGGCTGTCTCAGCTTCCCGATCCGACAACCGACGAATATGAAATCGTGCTGGCAACAGACAATCCCGCAGTGTTTTTCAGCACCGTTGTCAGCAATGCTTTTCTAAACGAGGCGCATTGGATGCCGATGCTGGTTGAACGCGGTTTCATTCAAGATGCCCTAACGTCAGATGTGCCGCATAGATCCAACCACATATCTTGGTGGTTTGCCCGCAATGCTGGACACCATCCCGAAATTGCCGCTGAGGTAATGCGCGGCTGGTGGCAAGAAGATGACGCACGCACGGATGCGCTTGTGGATTGGTTTGGCCTGGTGGACCGCAAGGGAGGTGACGCGACACTAGCTCAGCTCCTTGTCGATGTTCTGGCAGCGCGACCCAAGCAACTGTTTCAGGGCCGACGCGATCGTATCGGCATGCTTTTAGTGGGTTGGGTGGAAGGTGTCCCCGAAGGTGTCGACCTGATCCTTGCAGAATTAATGGCTTGTTGGTTTGACGCGAACCCCAATTCGCATCCTTTCGTCTTTGATGCGGTGAAGGAACTGGACCTGCACCATTTTAGTCAGTTAGCTGAAAAAGACCCAAGCGCATTTCTCAAGGGTATGATGCCGACAGTTCTCAAAACGTTGGAATTCCTTGAAAAGAGCGATGATCCCGCCGACAAGTGGCGATTTTCTTCACGGTACAAGAATGATCTGGACGATCTTCTCACGATCATTTTCTCAGCATTCTGTGCTCTTGCCGAAAATGAACCGGAAGTTTGCGAGGAGCTTTTGATCCAACTTGAGCCTTGTCGTCATCAGGTGGTTACACATCTCTGGTTGGTTTGCGTTGCTCGAGCTCCCATGCAACTGGCCAAGTATCTGGATGAACTGGGAAAATGCGATGCCTTGCTTACATGCGGCTATCATGGTGCAGAGCACACGGCATTTGCAAAAGCGGCGAAAGCACTGGTGGAGTCAAAGGCATGTCCGGCCGAGCAAGTCGAAGCTGTATTTCGCAGTTTTAAGCCGGAACATCGACGCGCCGCGCAGTATTTGGCGCGTGCGCGAGAAGAAAACGAAGATCACTCCGTGTATAATCGCTGGGCCATTGAAAGTCTTCGCGAGTCTGGGAAAACTGAGTGGGCCATCATGAGTATGATGGGATGGGAAAACCTGTCTGAGCTTGGCAAAGTTGCATTCGAGCAGTTGCAACGGAAGTTCTCAGAATTGCCCCCTATCGAGCCGCGAAGCATTCGAGCACGGCGAGTAGTGTCACCTCTTTCAAAGACTGCGACTGAGGCGATGTCAGATGAGCAGTGGCTTTCAGCTATCCTGAAGTATGACACAGACAATTGGCGAGGTAAGGAAACCGAAAATACTATTGAAGGTGGCGCACGAGAACTGGCGCATATGCTATCTGAGACCGCAAGATCTGACCCGATCCGATTCCTGAACCTTGCTGTTCAGATACCAAAAGACGCTTATTCCTCATATCTTACATCATGCATCGAAGGTGTAAGCCGCGCAGAAGAGATCAACGTTGATTTGGCAATTCCTTTGGTTCTGGAATTGCACGATACCCGCCGCGACTCGTGTGGGCGGCAGCTTTGTGAGCTGGCCTCCCGCCACCCCGATTTCGTTCGTGATGAAGCCGTGTTGCGGATGGTTCTTTGGTATGCGGAGCATGGCGATGGTCCTCAACCAGGAGAAGATGATCTCGAACTAGCGCGAGAGCACGTGATCAAACACGACCAAATCGTGGACTCTGGGATGGGGTTGATCGTCAGCGGTGATGTACATACGAAGCCCTGTGCATGGGTGGCCATCATGCGGGCTTTGTGGCTGGAACCGCCGAGACTTGATATTGTTTGGCCGATTTTATCGGAAGCAGTGGACGTCGAGCCGTCCTTGACTGTTCGTATGCGAATGCTCGAAGTCTTTGGTCCTCTGTATAATCTAAACAGGACATATTTCGATGAAGCTCTCCAAAGGCTGATGACCGCCCGGGGCGCGGATCATGACGGGCAAGAGCTCTATCCACTGGCGGGATACACCGGTTTCGACCTGGCTAGGTTTATTTCTTACAATAGCCCTGCTTCTGCGCGCGAATTTGTTGAACGCATGATCGCGTCAGGCGATGACCTTCTCGATCATGTCGGATCGTGGTGGGCAATGGTTCACTCCCTAAACCATGATCTGGACACGACATGGATCGAAACGATCAAATCCAGATCACCACAGCATCTACGGCTTTGGGTAGCGCTACTATCACAATGTGCGGCCACCACCGAGTTTCGGAACTTCGCAATCGATGAATTGGGTGCGTACTTTGAAAACGAAGATGAGGAGATACGCAAAACCGCCTCGGGAGTGTTTAGACAGATCAAACCAGAAGAGTTTCGACACTTTAAAGACTTGGCAAACCGCTTTGTATCGTCTCGGGCCCTGCTGGACGGCAGTTTTGGTTTCTTTCACTTGCTCGAGAAAGCAAATGGTGAAGTCAGCGAGCTGGTATTGAGAGCAGCAGAGGTACTAATCACTGACATTGCGGCAAAAGGCGATCACATGGGATCGCGGGGCCTCGACCTTCATCAACTTCAAGACTTGTTGCGTTTGGAATACCTTGCGTCTGAAGGGCACGTGGAAAGGCGCAAACGAATACTCGACTTAATCGACCAGATGATCGAGTTTCGGCTTTATGGGGCGGATGAGTTGCTTACGTTGGGCGACAAGTAAGCGGATTGGGTTTGGGATTGTTCCGAAAGCACTTATGGGCGCCGCTTTACGTGAAGAACGAGCTTTTGACCGTTACCTCTTTCTCGAAGCTGCCATTGGTGAAAAGTGCAGCGAATGTCGGCAAACCGCCAAAACTGCGTCTGCGCGCTTGCAATCAGTCAGCAGGGAGGCAGGCTGGGTTGGGTTGGAAACCGCCTCCTCTGTAGGGTGTGCCACAAAGAAAATATGACCGTTCCCCAGAGGCCAGGTGAGTGAACGTGCGCTCGCCGATACCAACCCTATTCCAATACATCCTCCCCATCGCGCGCGGCGGCGCGCCTGTCGGCCAACCGTTTGGCGTAGTTGAACTCTTTGGAACCGCGTTCGAAGCGGCTTTCGTAGTAGTCGAGAACCATTGACTGCTCCTTGGCGGTAAACTGGGTGCCTGCACAAAGCCCTTCGATCGTGCTGCGGCGTTGCTCGTCCGTCATTTTGGCATAGTAGGTCTCTTTGACTTGCGGCCTCGCATGTCCAAGGTTGAGGGAGAAGGCCCTTTCTTCTTTCCGTGAGCTCGTCAGTTCGTTTCCTAGGTAGACCAGTGTGTCGCGTGCAGAGTGCGGTGTGCAACAGCGATCAATCAGGGCCGTGGCGGCCTTGAAGGCTTTGCCTACCGCGGCGGAGGATTGCATTGGAGACACCGGGGCGGCACCGGGTGCGTGGTCGGTCAGATCATTCAAGCTGGGGAAGACCGCGTCATCCCCGGTAAACCCAAGGGCCCCAAGTTCGGTCAGCCATTCACCAAGAACTTGCTGGAAGGCTTCCGTGCGAGGGAAGAAGAAACTGCGAAAGCTCTTGCCGTTCTTGGCCCGCATTTCGGTGGCGTCCTGGAACATTTCCTTCTTCTGTATGTCGATGTGCTTCAGGCGAAGCGTGGTAAGGGCCGCTGCGCGCAGTCCGCAGGTATAGGCGCAAGCAATGATGGCCCGGTCTCGACGTTCTGCGATCGTGCTGCCGGGCATCTTCGCCAACATCCCTTCTGCTTCTTCGATCGTGAGATAGTCCCGGTCTTCACGCGGCAGTGTTTTTTGCGCGCACCGCTTTAGGCAGCTCGAGGTTGAGCAAGATGTTCTGGCTGAGGCGCTTATAGCCATCCTGTATGCGAAGCCAATCGAAGAACTGACGCACCTGAGACGCGTGATGGCGGATGGTGGAGTTGCTCAAGCCACCATCCTCCTTGGGAGTTTGCCCCAGCTTAACCAAGTGGTCGCGGAAAGCGGCCGCGTCCGTCGGGGTGACCTTGTCGAAAGCTTTGCCGCCAAGATGAACCTCTAACATACGGATGCTGCGCAGGTGGGCCCGGACGGTCACGGTTTCGAAGCGCCCAGCATAGGCTTGCCACTTATGCACGATCCGGTCATTCGCCAGATAACAAACCGCGCCGCGAGATGTGGGAAGATTCCCGGTACCAGTTTGGGAGTCCCCATTACTTTCGTCTATCAAGGCAAGGCTGATACCTAACATGACACATTTTTTGAGGCTGTCGTATTCTGTCACTTTCAGTAACTTCGACACCTTAGCGTCGCAGGTTGGGCAAATAGCTTGCGCCATGGGGACGCCTGCTGAGGTTGTGCTGAACGTGACGGAATGCGGGGTTGGATAGCCCGCGCTTTCGCAGCTCAAACAGTTGAACTCACCTTGCTTCAGCTTTGCCCGCTGCTTGCGTTTCTGGCCATTGTGATAGCGTTGCACCTCTGCGCCACGAAAGACGTAGGGAACTTGTTCATCCGATTTTTGAAGCCCCGACTTGATCCAGTCAGTCACGGCATTGCGCCGAACTTTATAGATCTTGCACAGCTCCTCGACCAAGAAGACCTGATCCTGGCAAAGCTTTATCTTGTAGTGCGCCCGGGTCATTTCTCGGTCTCCGAACGGCAGATCTCTTGAATAGGCTGCAGCGTGGCCGTGAGTGCCTTCTCAAAGTCAAGCAGGCTCGACAAACGCCAGCGTGTGCTGTTTGGCGGCAGTTTGACGGGGGCGGGCAGATAGCCCTGGTTGACGCGTTTCCACACTGTTTGGCGGGCAATGCCGAAGCGTTCAGCGACCTCTGTGTCTTTCAGATAACGCTCACCGTCACCGAGGTTGTCGGCGTTCTGGCCCTCAAGTGCCGCAAGCTGTTGCGGGGTCAGATCTGGAGGGTCAGTTTTCGGCTGCTGCTGATCACTGGCCCGACGGTTTATGGGGGCAACCTGTGCCTCAACGCCAACCGGGGGATCCGGGAACAGATCCCCCTGTGCCGAGTTATCACTGAGTTTAGCCATTGGCGCCTCCCTTGAGGCGCAAGCCGCTCTTGGGCAGGGAAGGGGGGAGCAACAGGTTCATTACGCGCCCTCCCTCAGTAGCGCGCGAACGTCAAACGCGCGAAGCTGCTCTTCCGCCCAGCGGCTCGTTCCAGCGGATAGCTTGATCGGCTCGGGAAAGCTGGGATCGTTTTTTACCCAACGCCACACCGTTGCTTTGGAAACACTGTAGCGTTTCGCCACCTCGTCCACGGTCATGAAGCTGACCAAGGGACCAGCTTTTGCAGAAGGCGACTTGGCAGCAGGTTTGCGACCTTGGGCCTTCACGTCTTGCGGCTTCAATTTGGACGAATGCCCAGAGTCAAACATGTCACGGACAGCGCCGTGGGGATCAATTTTGAATCGGCCCATCGCCACTAACCCCGCTTTGCAGGTTCAACGCGATTGGCCGCCAACCAAGCATTCAAGTCGGAGCCACGATAGATCACCTTGCGGCCGATCTTGTAATAGGCGGGACCAACGCCCTTATGGCGCCACTGCGCCAGTTTATCGCGATCCCCCAAAATCTCGAGTTCGATATCTCCCAAGACGTAGCAACGATCGTCTTCAAATAGGTTCGGCACGGCTGGATTTCCTTTCGCTGTTTTGAATTACAGCGAATGAATTGACGTCCTGCACTCCGCCCCAGCAGTCCCCGATTTACAAATCGGGGACCCTAACGGTCTGAAACATATAAGAAAGAAATCTGCTCTTGCGGATCGACATATGAAGCACTTGTGCCCTTTGGGCAGTTGGTGCTGAGCCCTGATCGAAAGCGCTCAGCCAGTTGCAGCACATGCGCGCGTGTCCATGGGTGGTCCTCAATGTAGTCCATAGCCATGCCCAAATGCACGACGCCCCGGTACCGTTTCCAGATCTTACGCAGAACATCGAGGTCTTTTGCGCCACGGACACCCATCTCCCGGGCGTACTCTGAGGTCTGCTCCAACAAGCCACCAGCGACCTGCACACCCTGGAACTTTCCAGTCTCTATGCTGTCCCAGACCTTTTTGCCAATGTACTCCGCGATATTGAACTGGCGCTCCTGCTTGCCCTCATACCTCTGGGCAATCTCATGGAACGCATGGGCCGCCTCATAACGAGGCTGTGCCGTGGTTGCGGCCCACCGCACAAACTTAGGACTCGACGCCCCGGTGATCGGATAGCTTTCCAATCCCATGCTGACCACCTCGTGTCGCATCACCTCTATTGCGCTCAGACGATCTTCTGCCGTCTCCTCACTGAGCGCCATGCGAAACAGTCCCAGAGCGGCGCATTCAGGTTCATTCAGTCGTACTTGCATTAGATTGCTCTTTGCTGATCCCGGATGTGACGAATTGAGACCATTTGCGCATCAAGTCCCGCCGTTTGTCCAAGAGGTCGGACCGTGCGTAAGCACCCTCAACCTCGGAACCAACCGTATGCGCCAGACTCTTCTCCGCAACCTCACGCGGCACATTGGCGACCTCGGCTGCCCAATCGCGGAAGGTGGAACGGAGGCCATGCACCGTCACCCCCTCAACCTGCATCCGCCGCAGCAGCATCAGCATCGACATGTTGGAGAGCGGCTGATGGCGCTTCTGCCCCTCAAACACATAGTCTGACTGCAGCGCCTTGAGCGGTTCCAGGATCGCCAACATCTCATCCGTCAGCGGTACACGATGTTCTTCACCAGTCTTCATCCGCTCCGCAGGGCAGATCCAAAGCCGCTGTTTGAAATCCAACTCCGCCCAGCGCAGGCCCAGAACCTCGCCAGTGCGCGATCCGGTAAGACATGTGAACATCAGCGCATTGGCGGACATGGCCTTCTTTCGCTTCAGCGCGGCGTAGAAAGCAGGCACATCCCGCCAGCGCATCGCCTCATGGTGTTTGGGCTTGGCTTTCACCTTGGGCAGGACCTGACCCTCTTTGATGGCGGTCACCGGGTTCTCTCCAGACCGGAACCCTTTAGATCTGGCAACATCCAAGACAATCTTGATCCGCTGTGCCAGCCGCCGAGCGGTCTCATGTTTCTCCGTCCAGATCGGGGAAAGGCACATCAGCACCTCAGGCTGACCGATACTGTCCACCGGCATGCGGCCGATCTTGGGGAAGGCGTAGTCGCGCAGCGTGTTGATCCATTGCGCGCCGTGTTTGGCGTTCTTCCAGGTGGGCAGCCGTTCAATATGCACCTGTTGGGCCACTTCCTCGAAACTTGGGATCTCCCGCGTGGCATTGTAGCGAGGATTGAGACCCTGCTTCGCCATCCGTCGATATTCCAGCGCCCGTTCCCGCGCCTGAGGCAGGGTTACCAGTTCGGCACTGCCCAGACCAAAGTCAGTTCGCAGCGGCCCGCCGCGCCGATTCTTCTGCCCCTTAACAACCACCCGAACGATCCAGCGCCGGGCACCGGAAGGGTCAACAACCAGGTAAAGCCCGTTGCCATCGCCATGCCGCCCAGCGCCGAGGTTCTCCACGAGTTTCTTTGTCAGCTTGCCAGAGAGTGCCAAATCCATACCACATTTTATACCACTCAACGAACAGGATTACGCAGAAGCGAGAACAATTCAAGAAAATCCGCAAATCGCGCCAAGACCAGATAAACAAACGAAAAGGCCACTAAAAGCGGCCTATTCAGATCAAACAAAAATGTAAGATGGCGGAGGCTCAGGGATTCGAACCCTGGGGACGCTTCCACGCCCGTCGGTTTTCAAGACCGGTGCATTCGACCACTCTGCCAAACCTCCGTTGCCCCCCATTTACCCCCAACAATTTGATTCTGAAAGGGCCGCCGTTGGGGAATTTCGCCGATCAATTCACGGCAACCGCAGTATCGCTTTCAATATGAACCACATCGGGCTAAGTTGAATTTTGAGGTGGCCGTCCATTAGGCTTGCGAAGACCGGAAAACCGGCGCGTGACAACGGGCGACAGACAGAGGCGAGAGGACCATGGCTTTGCAAAAGGCGGCACAGCAGATGACGCAGGCAGATCGCAGCCCCAAGGCGCGGATGCAGCAACAGAATTCCCGGATCAAGACAGCTCTTTTGATTGGCAGCGCCGCAGCGCTCCTCAGTGCCTGTCAGCCCGGTGCACAGGGGACCGGCTTCAACCTGTTCCAGAAAAAACCAGAAGGCGAGGCCGCGACCTCGGTCAAATTGGTTGAGCGTGACATCGAAGCGCCCGACGTCTTCCAGCAGGCTGAGGCCGGGCTTTGGGACGGGCGGCCGTCGCTGGGGGGCGTCTGGGTGGCGCATCCTGATGTGGCCGATCCCGAACGGGTGATCATCCGCAATGAGGCAAACGGCAAGTTTGTGATCGGCGCCCTGTTCCGCCGGGAACGGGAAAACCCCGGCCCACGGTTCCAGGTCTCCTCAGACGCGGCAGCAGCGCTGTCGATGCTGGCGGGCCAACCGGTGGAGCTGAATGTGACCGCCCTGCGCCGCGAAGAAGTGCCCAGTGAAACGCCTGTTGCCCCCCCTGCGGATCAGGTGGCGGCAGCCGCCGCGCCGGTTGAAACCGAAACGCTGGACCCGATCAGCTCGGCCTCCGCCGCCTTGGACGCGGTGGAAGCGGAGGCCACGGGCAAAGCTGTTGCTGCCGTCCCCGCACCTGCGCCAAAACCGGCAGCACCTACCGCTTCGTCGCTGGAAAAACCCTACCTGCAAATCGGCATCTTCTCGGTCGAAGCCAATGCCAAAGGCGCGGCCAAACAGATGGAAAGCGCCGGCATGCCCGCTGTGGTCAAAGAGGCCAGCCTGAAAGGCAAAACCTACTGGCGCGTGCTGGTTGGCCCGGCCCAGTCCAGCGCCGCCCGCAAAAGCCTGCTGGATCAGATCAAGGCCAAAGGCTTCGCTGACGCCTATGCGGTTCGCAACTGATCGCCCTGAACATCATTGGGGCCACACTGGCCCCGGCAAAACCTGACAGGAGCGTCCCCATGCTCTCTCTTCTGCGCAAAACCGTGACCGGCGCCATGGCGGCCCTGCTGCTTTCAGTACCGGCTTATGCTTTTGAAACCCGTGCCAAGTCCGCCTATGTGGTGGACCTGAACACCGGCACCGTTCTGTTGAACAAAAACGCCGATGTGCCCTTGCCACCGGCGTCGATGTCCAAGCTGATGACGCTCTATATTGCGTTTGAAGCCCTGCGCGATGGCCGCCTCAGCCTGACCGAAAAGCTGCCGGTGTCAGAACACGCCATGAGCTACGGTGGCTCCACCATGTTTCTGGACACCACTGACCGTGTAACGGTCGAGGATCTGGTGCGCGGGATCATTGTCCTGTCCGGCAATGATGCCTGTGCCGTGATTGCCGAGGCGCTTAGCCCCGATGGCACCGAGGCCGGATTTGCCCGCTACATGACCCAGCGGGCGCAGAAGATGGGGATGACCAATTCCACCTTTGCCAATTCCAACGGCTGGCCTGCTGCGGGTCACCGCATGTCGATGCGGGATTTGGCGCTGCTGGCAACGCGTTTGATCGAAGATTTCCCGCAGTATTACCCGATGTTCGCGGAAGAGACCTTTGCCTTTGACGGCCGTGCCCCGCAGAACACCCGTAACCGTAACCCTTTACTGGGTCTGGGCATCGGTGCGGACGGGTTGAAGACCGGTCACACACAGGAAGCGGGCTATGGGCTGGTTGGATCGTCCAAACAAGGCGACCGGCGGGTGGTCTTTGTGATCTCTGGACTGGAAACCTCCAAAGCGCGGGCAAAGGAGGCTGAGACAATTGTGAACTGGTCGTTTCGCCAATTTGTGCTGCGCAACGTCGCCCAAGAAGGATCGGTAGTGGCAGAGGCAGAGGTCTTTATGGGGGCAGTGCCCAGCGTGGGTCTGGCCCCGGCACAGGACATCTTGGCACTGCTGCCTGCTTTGGACGGCAACAGTATCGCCGCCGAGGTGGTCTATGATGGCCCGGTAGAGGCCCCTATCACCAAAGGGCAGGAACTGGGACAGTTGATCCTGAAACCGGAAGGGCTGGAAGAAATCTCTTACCCGCTGGTGGCTGACAAAGACGTGGCTGTTGGCGGTTTCCTGACCCGTGTGACCACGGCCGCATCTGCGCTGCTGCGCCGGTTGGAACAGGGGCCTGAGGGCGCATCGTGACCAACTCATCCAAGACCGGCAAGGCAGGCCAATCCGGCCTGTTCATCAGCTTTGAAGGCATTGATGGCTCGGGCAAGTCCACCCAGTGCCGCCGTCTGGCAGAAACGCTGCAGGCCAAGGGCCATGACGTTGTCCTGACCCGCGAACCGGGAGGTTCGGAAGGGGCCGAGGAAATTCGCGCCCTTGTGCTGCAGGGCGATCCCGACCGCTGGTCGGCTGAGACCGAAATCCTGTTGTTCACCGCCGCCCGCCGCGACCACCTGGAACGCACCATCCTGCCCGCCTTGGCGGCAGGCAAGGTTGTGATCTGCGACCGGTTTGCTGACAGCACCCGCATGTATCAAGGCCTCAGCCGCGGCGACCTGCGTGAAACCGTGGACAAGTTGCACACCCTGATGATCGGCCGTGAACCGGATCTGACCGTTCTGATCGACATGGACCCAGAGATTGGCCTGTCGCGGGCGCTGTCCCGTCAGGGCGTGGAGGAAAGGTTCGAAAGTTTCGGCGCTGACCTGCAGAAACAGATGCGGGCGGGCTTCCTGTCGCTCGCACGGGAATATGCCGATCGCTTCCGCATCATTGATGGAGCCCGCGATATGGACGCGGTGGCGGCGGATGTTTTGGCGACGGCCGAGGCCGCACTGGCAGGGGCCTAAACGATGGCCGAGGTTGAGCTGCCCGAACCCGACCGTGTCGAAGGTGCGCCGCACCCGCGCGAAACCCGCACGTTGTTTGGCCAAGACGCGGCTCAGGCCGAGTTCCTGCAGGCCTTCAATTCCGGTCGCTTACACCATGGCTGGCTGATCACCGGCCCGCAGGGCATCGGCAAAGCCACCTTGGCTTGGCAGATCGCCCGTTTCCTGCTGACCCAACCGGTGGATCAGGGCGCAGGTCTGTTTGGCGAACCCGAAAAGCCCGGCAGTCTGGCGACACCGCCGGATCATCCGGTCGAGGCCCGCATTCAGGCCATGTCGGAACCCGGGCTGTTCCTGCTGCGGCGCGGCCCGAATGAAAAGGGTGACAAGCTGGCAGGCGATATCCTCGTGAAGGAAGTCCGCAAGCTGAAGAACTTCTTTGCGCTCTCGGCGGCTGATGGCGGGCGCCGCGTGGTGATTGTGGATGCGGCCGATGAAATGAATGTCTCGGCGGCCAACGCCCTGCTGAAAGTGCTGGAAGAGCCGCCTGCCAATACCGTGATGCTGCTGGTCTGCCACCAGCCTTCGCGCCTGCTGCCCACCATCCGCTCGCGCTGTCGCGAACTGCGGCTTGCCGCGTTGGGGCCGGAGGATATGGCGCAAGCGCTGGCACAGGCAGAGGCACCCGAAACCAACAACCCTGCCGCCCTGGCTGAACTTTCCGCAGGCTCCGTCGGTGAAGCACTGCGGCTGATGAACCAGAACGGTCTGGCGATCTATCAGGAACTGGTGGACCTCTACGGCACCCTGCCCCGTCTGGATCGCGCCCGCGCCCTCAAACTGGCCGAAAGCGCCGCCGCCCGTGGGGCTGAGGCCAAGCTGGACCTGCTGTTTGCCCTGAACGAATCGCTGCTGGCGCGGCTCGCCCGTTCCGGCGCCATCGGCCAGCCCCCTGCCATCGAGGCCGCGCGTGGCGAAGCCGCATTGATTGCCCGACTGTCACCTGATCCGCACAAAGCCCGCATCTGGGCCAATCTGGCACAAGAGATCGGGGCCCGCACCCGCCACGGTCGGGCCGTCAATCTTGACCCTGCCGCACTCATCCTAGATACGGTTTTCAAGATCCAAAAAACCGCCGCCGGCTGACCCTGCCCGCGCAGGCAAGAGATGAAGATGACCGAGACCATTCAAATCACCGACAGCCACTGCCACCTCGACTTCCCCGATTTTGACGAGGAACGCGACCAGATCGTTTCCCGCGCGGTTGAGGCCGGTGTCTCCCGCATGGTCACCATCTGCACCAAGCTGGAGGCCGAGCCCCGCGTGCGTGCCATTGCCGAGGCCTACGCGCCGGTCTTCTACGCCGCTGGCACCCACCCGATGTCCGCCGCCGAAGTGCCGCTGGTCTCGGTAGAGGATCTGGTGAAACTGGCCGATCATCCCAAGTTTGTCGGCATCGGCGAAAGTGGTCTGGATTACCACTACACCGCCGACAGCGCCAAGGTGCAGCAGGACAGCCTGCTGATCCACATCGAGGCCGCCCGCCGCACCAAACTGCCGCTGATCATCCACGCCCGTTCTGCTGACGCAGACATGGCCCGCATTCTGGAAGGCGAATTCCGCAACGGCGCCTTTTCCTGTGTGATGCACTGCTATTGTTCGGGACCAGAGTTGGCAAAATCGGTGCTGGATCTGGGGTTCTACCTGTCGATGTCCGGCATCGCGACCTTCCCGAAATCGCAAGAGGTGCGTGATATCTTTGCCGCCGCCCCGGTGGACCGCATTCTGGTGGAAACCGACAGCCCTTATCTGGCGCCGAAACCCTTCCGTGGCAAACGTAATGAACCGGGTTATTCGGTGCATACTGCCAAAGTCGGGGCTGAGGTCTTTGGCCTCGACTACGCTGACTTTGCGGCCCGCACGCAGGAAAACTTCGACCGGCTGTTCTGGAAAGCCGCCGCCTATGAGGCCGCTGCCTGATGGCCGAGTTGCGCTTCACCATTCTGGGCTGCGGCTCCTCCGGCGGAGTGCCCCGCATTGGCGGCATCTGGGGGGATTGCGACCCCAGCAACCCCAAGAACACCCGCAAACGCTGCTCGATGTTGGTGGAACGTGTGACCGACGCGGGCACCACCCGCGTGCTGATCGACACCACACCGGATATGCGCCAGCAGCTGCTGGATACGGGTGTGGGCGATCTCGACGGGGTGCTCTGGACCCATGCCCATGCCGACCATATGCACGGGCTGGATGATCTGCGCATGGTGGTTTTCAACATGCGCCGCCGCCTGCCAGTCTGGGCCGATGGGGCCACCCAGGCCCGCCTGCTGAGCTCTTTCGGCTATGCCTTTGTGCAGCCCGAAGGCTCGCCCTATCCGCCAATTCTGGATCTGCACACCATCGACGGCGACGTCACGGTAGAAGGCGCCGGTGGCCCCATCACCTTCACCCCGTTTGAGGTCAACCACGGCAGCATCGACTCGCTGGGCTTCCGGATCAAAAACCTCGCCTATCTGCCCGATGTGGCCGAGATCCCCGACAGCGCCCTGCCGCATCTCGAAGGGCTCGACGTCTGGGTCCTCGACGCGCTGCGGCGCAGCCCGCACCCCACCCATTTCCATTTGGACCGGGCGCTGGAGTGGCTCGACCGGATGCAGCCCAAGCGCGGCGTGCTGACCAATATGCACGTCGATCTGGACTATGACACAATCGAGGCGGAAACCGCCGACCATATCTCCGTGGCCTATGACGGGATGGTGATCTCTCTGCCCGATTGATCGCGTTCTTCTTGGCCAAAATATCCCCGCCGGAGGCATCTGCCCCGGCCTCTGAACGCCAAGGCTGAGTGTAAAGCGCCCGATGCAAGATCTGTTCAACATCATCCTGCCCGTCTTCCTGGTGATCGGGATCGGCTATATCGGCACCCGGCGCGGCTATATGAGCGGCGATCAGATCGACGGGTTGATGAAATACACCCAGAACTTCGCCATTCCCTGTCTGCTGTTCACCGCCATTGCACGGCTGGATCTGGGGCAGAGCTTTGACTGGCGGCTGCTGTTGGCGTTCTACATTGGTGCCGGCACCAGCTTTACACTGGCGGCACTGGGCACGCGCAGCCTGTTTAAACGCGCCGGCATGGATTCGGTTGCCATCGGGTTCATCGGGTTGTTTTCCAACTCCGTCATTTTGGGGCTGGCGATCACCGAACGTGCTTATGGGGCGGAAGCGCTGGCGGCGAATTTCGCCATTGTCTCAATCCATGCGCCGTTTTGCTATTTCCTCGGCATCACTGTGATGGAGGTGGTGCGCGGCCGGGGCCAAGGGGTGGGGCGCATGGCGGTTAACGTTGGCAATGCCATGTTCCGCAATGCGCTGGTGGTGGCCCTAGCGCTTGGCTTTGTTGTAAATCTCACTGGCTTTGCCGTGCCAGAGCCCGCGCAGGTGGCATTGGATCTGATTGCCCGCACAGCGCTGCCCGCAGCGCTTTTCGGGCTTGGCGGTGTGCTTGTCCGGTACAAGCTGGCAGGCGATCTGCGGGTGATTGCCTATGTGCTGTCAATGTCGCTGGTACTGCATCCGGCCATTGTCATCACACTTGGCACCGTGCTGAATTTAGGCGAAGCCGCTCTGCGCTCGGCTGTGATCACCGCCGCGATGGCACCGGGGATCAACACCTACCTCTTTGCCTCGATGTATGGCGTCGGGCAGCGTGTCGCAGCCTCCTCCGTGCTGATCGGTACCGTGTTCAGCATCTTTACGGTCTGGATCTGGCTGCAAATCCTGCCTTGAGGCTGGCGCCCAGGCTCACCAGCGCAAAAACAATCGCCGCCGCGCAGACAATGCTGGGCCCCGCCGGTGTGTCGAGGATCAAGGCCCCCTGCAATCCGCCGATCACCGCCAAGGCCCCAATCGCGGCCGCAACAAAGGCCATGCTTTCAGGCGTTTTCACCAGTGGACGCGCGGCGGCAGGTGGCACGATCAGCAAGGCGGCGATCAGCAGGGCGCCAACCACTTTCATTGCAACGGCCACCACCACCGCCAGCGCCAATGTCAGCACCAGTTGTTCCCGTTTGGGATCAAAGCCGCTGGCATAGGCCAAGTCCGGGTTCAGTGTTGACAACAGCAGCGCCGACCAGCGCCAGACAACCAGCCCCAGCACCAAGGCCGCGCCGCCCCAGATTACGGCCAGATCGCTATGCCCAACGGCCAGAATATCACCAAACAGATAGGCCATCAGATCCACCCGCACGCCTTGCAGGAATGACACCGCCACCAGACCAAAGGCCAGCGCCGAATGGCTCAGCACCCCCAACATCGTGTCCATCCCGTACCCACGCCCGGTCAGCGAACTGACCGTGATCGCCATCGCCAAGGCCACCAGCAAAACCCCTGCGAAAACGGAAATTTGGAAACTCAACGCCAGCGCCACCCCCAGAATGGCTGCATGCGCTGTGGCATCGCCAAAGTAGGCCATGCGACGCCAAACCACAAAACTGCCCAGTGGGGCGGCAGCGATCACCACCCCCAGACCCGCCAGCATTGCACGCATCATGAAATCATCCAGGATGGCCATCAGCTTGCTTTCTCATGGGGGTGATCATGGGCATGATCAGAAGGATGGTCGTGCAAACAGTTGCCCTCCACATCATGTTCGTGATCGTGGTCATGGCGGTAGAGCGCCAACGCCCCGCCCGTGCCGGATCCAAACAGCGCCCGATATTCCGGGGCCGAGGCCACCAGTTCCGGTGTGCCATGGCAACAGACATGCCCGTTGAGGCAGACCACACGGTCGCTGGCCGCCATCACCACATGCAGCTCATGGCTGACCATCAGCACCGCACAGCCCTGTCGCTGACGGATCTCTTCAATCTCGCGGTAGAAGGCTGCGGACCCGGGTTGGTCCAGCCCCTGCGTCGCCTCATCCAGGATCAGCAGATCCGGCTTTTCCAGCATGGCGCGCGCCAGCAGCACCCGCTGGAACTGACCGCCGGACAAGGCCGCCATCTGTCGATCAGCCAAATCCGGCACGCCGGATCGGGTCAGCACCCGATCAACGGTTGCGCGGTCCACCCGGCGCGGCAGGCCAAGGAAACGGGCAACGGTTATCGGCAGTGTCGGATCGATCTGCAGTTTCTGCGGCACATAGCCAATCCGCAGCCCCGGCGCCCGCGTCACAGACCCGCTGGACGGTTTCAGCGCGCCGATCACAGTTTTCATCAAGGTCGATTTGCCCGACCCATTGGGCCCGACCACCGTGACAATCTCACCTTTGTCGATGTGGAAATCCACATCGGTCAGCGCCACGGTCGCCCCTTGGCGCACCGCAGCCCCCTTGATCTCGATGAGGCGTGTCACTTACCCGTCTCCGCATCATCTGCACAGAGCGGGCACAGCCCTTCGGCTTCGACCACGGCCTGTTCAATCTGAAAACCTGCCGCAGCGGCCGCTTTGCCCAGCAGCCCTTCGGCCGGGCGGGTTTCGGCCTCGGCCACTTTGTTGCAGGTCCGGCAGATCAGAAAGGCGGGGGTATGCGCCGCGCCGGGATGGGCGCAGGCGACGAAGGCATTCAGCCGTTCCACCTTATGGGCAAAGCCGTGTTTGACCAAAAAATCCAGGGCCCGATAGGCCACGGGAGGCTGCGACCCCAGCCCTTCTTCGCGCAGGATATCAAGGATCTCATAAGCCCCCATCGCACGATGTTCGGACAGCAGAATTTCTGCCACCCTCCGCCGCACCGGCGTCAGCTGCAGCTTCTTTTCCGCACATTGCGCCGCTACCGCCGCCACACCGTCACTAACACAATGGGCGTGATCGTGATGCGCAAACCCCTTGGCGGCATCCTGCGTTGTGTCGGTGGGGGAACGGGTCATGAAAGCTCCTGCAGCGCTGAACGGACAAGATGGGCTGGCAAATTGGGCAACACCCCACCTTTGGACTTGTATTGTTATACTATACGATCTACAAGCCCGCCATACCGAATGTTATAAAGTAACACACGAGATCCCAATGCCGCGCTTTCTGTTCCCTTCTGCCGCTCTGGCAACCGCTTTTGCCGCCTTCCCAGCCATGGCGGACGTCCCCAATGTTGTGACCGACATTGCGCCGGTGCATTCGCTGGTCGCGACAGTCATGGGCGAACTCGGCGCACCCGAATTGCTGGTTGACCCCGGCAGCTCGCCGCATTCCTACGCGCTGCGCCCGTCGCAGGCACGCGCCCTGGACAAGGCTGATCTGGTGGTCTGGATCGGCGAGCCGCTGACCCCCTGGCTGCATGATCCGCTGGAGACCCTGGCCGGCAGCGCCGCGCAGCTGGAGCTGCTGGAAGCGGACGGCACCATCCAATATGCGTTCCGCGAAGAGGTGGTCTTTGCCCATTCGGATGACGCGGAAGAGCATGAAGACCATGCGGATCACGATCACGACGATCACGACGATCACGACGATCACGACGATCATGCGGAACATGACGAAGAAGAGCATGGCCACGCCGAAAAGCACGATGAACACGACCATGATGGCGATGGCCATCAGGACCATGCGGCGGAAGACCACGAAGACCATCACGACGCACATGATGACGACCATGCCGATGAGCAAGATCACGGTCATGACCACGCCCATGACCACGACGGGTTGGACCCGCACGCCTGGCTTGATCCGGAAAACGGTCGCATCTGGCTGGGCCTGATTGCCGAACAACTGGCCACGCTTGACCCCGAAAATGCTGCTACCTACCGTGCCAATGCCGCAGCGGGTCAGGATCAGCTTGCAGGCATGATTGGATCGCTGGAGGCAAAACTGGAGCCGCTTGAGGGGAAGCCCTTTGTCGTCTTCCACGATGCCTACCAGTACTTTGAAACCCGCTTCCACCTGCGGGCTGTTGGGGCGATCCGCCTGTCGGACGCCTCTGACCCCAGCCCAGCGCGGATTGCCGAAATCCAAGAGGCCGTCGCACAGAGCGGCGTGGTTTGCGCCTTCTCTGAGCCGCAGTACAACCCGCGTCTGATCCAGACCGTATTTGCCGGCACTCAGGCCAAAACGGCTGAGATTGACCCCATTGGCCTGAAACTCGCGCCTGGCGCGACCCTCTACCCCGCGCTGATCGAAGCGCTGGCAAACGAAGTGGTTTCCTGTCTGGATTGACGAACGGACATTCGCCGGACAGCACTGAACGCCCGCGCCAATCGGTTGCGGGCGTTTTTTTGCCTGTTCACGCGGCAATAAACCAAACGGCAATAGTGATCCGACTGCGAAGCGCCTAAGGTGGCGCTATCTGATTTGGACCGACTGCTGCGCCCGTGACAATTATTCGCTCTTTCTCTGCCCGCTGTTGCGTGGGCCTCAGATCTGCCGTCTCTGGCGTGCTGGCCGCGCTGATCCTATCCGCGACCGGTGCTGCTGCCTTGGAAACCTTCACCCTGACTCTGCCAGATGGCGATGAAGACGGGTTGGAACGGAAACTCCGGGCTGCCTCTGTGGTGCGGCAGGCTCAGGGGGATGGCAGCACAGATCCACAAGACCTCTTCTCCGCCGCTTTGGCTGAATATCGTCGTTTGACCGAAGTGCTCTATGCCAATGGCTATTATTCCGGTGTCATCAATGTGCGGATCGACGGGCGTGAGGCAGCCTTGATCCCCGCAACGGCCCGTTTGCAGGCTGTTCGGTCCATCGCCATCAGCGTCACCCCCGGCCACCCCTTCACCTTTGGCCGCGCCGAGATCAGCCCGCTGCCTCAAACCGCCACCCTGCCCGAGGGGTTCCGCGCGGGCGCGCGGGCGGGTGCGGAAACGGTGCTGGCCACCAGCACCGCCGCGCAGACCGCATGGCGGGACGCAGGCCATGCCAAGGTTCGGGTCAGCACACAGGACCTGTCAGCCAATCACGCCACCAACCGTCTTGATGTGGCCATCAGGCTTAATCCCGGCCCAGTGGTGCGATTTGGCAGCCTTCTGCCCGAAGGCAGCACCCAAGTTCGCCCCACGCGTATTCACGAAATCGCCGGGCTGCCAGTGGGGCAACAGTTCTCCCCCGCTGAGGTGACAAAAGCCGCCAATCGCCTGCGCCGCAGCGGTGCTTTCCGCTCGGTGGCGCTTTCCGAGGCCGACACACTTGGACCAGACAACACGCTGGATATTGCGGCCGCTTTGGTTGATGCACCGCAGCGCCGGTTTGGCGCGGGGGTGGAATTGTCCAACCAGCAGGGGCTGCAGCTGTCGGGCTTCTGGCTGCATCGCAACCTCTTTGGCGGCGCGGAACGGTTTCGGATTGCGGGTGAGATCAGCGACATCACCGGCACCGGCAATGAGATCGACTACCGGCTTGGCACCCGCCATGACCGGCCTGCCAGTTTTGGCCCAGACACCACCGCCTTCCTGCGCTTTGATCTCAGCTCTGAACAGGAACCGCTCTATGATCTGGACACCGTCGCATTGGGTCTTGGCGCCAACCGCATCCTCAGTGACCATGTAACTGGGTCGGTGGAACTGGCCTTCAGCCACGCCCGCACCACCGACGCCTTTGGCACCCGCGATTTCACCCTTGCGCAGCTGCCACTGACCTTGGACTGGGATCACCGTTCTTCTGAACTGAACCCGACCTCGGGCCATTTGGTGAAGGCCAGTTTCACGCCCTACCTCGGCCTGTCTGGCGCCGAAAGCGGCGGTCAGTTCAAACTGGACAGCCGCCTGTACCGCAATCTCGGCAGTGACCGCTTGGTGGCAGCGGGCCGGCTGCAGCTTGGGTCTGTTGTCGGCTCTTCGCTGGCGGGCACTGCCCCTGATTTTCTGTTTCAGTCCGGCGGTGGCGGCACTGTACGCGGGCAGCCCTATCAATCGCTGGGCGTTGCCTCGGGCGGCGGCACCTCGGGCGGGCGCAGTTTCCTGGGCCTTTCGGGGGAATTGCGCGCCAGGGTCAGCGACAGCATAAGCCTCGTCGGTTTTGCAGATGCTGGCTACATCGGGGCCGAAAGCCTCTATAACGGCAGCGGCAACTGGCACGCAGGCGCGGGTCTGGGCCTGCGCTATGACACCTCAGTGGGCCCGATCCGGCTGGACGTTGCGGCACCGATTTCAGGCGATACCGGCGACGGGGTGCAGGTCTATATCGGGATAGGGCAGGCGTTTTGATGACAGGTCACCTTCGCCATATTCTCTTGGGCGCCTCCCTGCTCACCCCACTTGCAGCGCCTCTTGCAGCGCAGGATCAGGACGAACGCGGCTATCTGGAAGCGCTGCTAGAAGATGCGCTGTCAGATGCAGGCCGGTCGGTTGATATCATCGGCTTTGAAGGCGCGCTGTCCTCAACCGCCACAATCGACACGCTGACGATTGCCGATGACGCAGGCATCTGGCTACGGCTGGAAGAGGTCACACTGGACTGGAACCGCACCGCCCTGCTATCGGGCCGGCTGGAGGTCAACGCGCTGACTGCGGATCTGGTCGATCTGCCACGACTGCCCGCGCCAAGCACCGCCACAACCCTGCCCAGCGCCGAAGCCCAGCCCTTTGCCCTACCGGAATTGCCTGTCTCGATCGACATCGCCAATCTGGCAATTGCCGAGGCACGCTTTGGCGCACCTGTCTTGGGCCAGCCTGTCACCCTGCGTCTGAAAGGGTCTGCCGCATTGGCCGAGGGCGCAGGCAACGCCGGTCTGGACGTCACCCGCACCGACGGGCCTGAAGGCCAGATCGCCCTGAGTGCCAGCTACTCCAACGTCACCACCGAAGCGCGGATTGACCTATCGGTGAAAGAGGCGACGGGCGGTCTGGTTGCAACCAGCCTGAACCTGCCCGATGCCCCTGCCCTCGCGCTGACCCTGAACGGTGCAGGCCCCCTTAGCGATTTCAACGCCACCACGACCCTGCTCTCGGATGGGGAGGAACGGCTGAATGGACGCTTCACCCTCTCCGCCGATGCCACACAGCCCGAACGCCAGACCTTCGATGCGACGCTTAACGGGGACCTGACCACCTTGTTTGCCCCAGAGCACCGCGCGTTTTTTGGCGACGCCCTGACGCTTGAAGCCCGCGGATACGCAGAGGCAGACGTGCTGGCCCTGTCCCGGTTTGATCTGCAGGCAGAGGCCATCGCCGTCAGCGGCGAAATGCGGCTGGAGGCGGGCTGGCCACGTTTGATCGCCATCGAAGGCCAGTTGGCCCACGCCGAAGGATCACCGGTGCGCCTGCCCCTGAGCGGGGCGCCAACAACGGTGCAGTCGGCCAGTTTCACCCTGCACCACGACGCCAGCCGTTCCCCGGACTGGCAATTGGACGCGCTGCTGGACCGGTTTTCCAATGCTGCGGCCCAGATCACGGAAGCTCAGCTGACCGGTCGCGGCACAATCGCAGCGGCGGATTACGACGGTGCACTGGAGTTTTCGGTAAACGGCCTCACCCCCAGCGACCCTGCCCTTGCCACGGCCGCTGGCGCCAGCGTGCAGGGCAGCACCCGCTTTTCAGGCGGGTCCGACAGCCCTTTTCGTTTTAGCGACCTACGGATGACCGGGGTGGATTATGGCCTCTCCGGGGCTTTGACATTGGACCTCACCTCTGGCGCACTCGCGCCGGACCTGCATTTGACCGCTGCCAATCTCAGCCGTTTTGCAGACCTTGCGGGCATTGCGGTTTCAGGCGCGGGGGAGTTGGGGATCACCGGCACCATCGCCCCGCTTGCGGACAGTTTTGACCTGACCATCGAAGGCGCAACGCAGGATCTGGCGCTTGCGGAGCCCCGTCTAGATCCCTTTCTGACAGGCCGCGCGGATCTATCGCTTACGGCCCGCCGTGACCAGTCCGGAACCGAGATTGCACCTCTGGCGCTCTCGACCCCGTTGGTCGACCTGACTGGCACAGCCGCCTTGCACAGCACAAACAGCCACGCCCGGCTCACCGCAACGGTCAAAGACCTCAGCCCGGTGCATCCGGACATGGCGGGCGCGGCACAGCTGACATTGCAAACGACACAGACTCAAGTGGACATCTGGCAGATCGCTACCTCGCTGGCGGCCCCTGCGGATGCACATTTTGCCTTCGACGGAACGATAGAGGCAGCGCTCTCTGATGCACCGGTGATCACCGGCAGCAGCACGCTGCAAATGCCGAACCTAGCCGCCTATGCCGCTTTGGCAGGGCAGAAGGTAACTGGGGCATTCACATTAGAGGCCACGGGTTCAGCTCAACCGCTGCAACAAGCCTTTGATCTGACGGCAACACTGACGTCCATTGACCCAGCTATGGCCAACCCGCTGGTCACCGCCCTGTTGCGCGGTCAAACCACCGTCGTGATGCAGGCCGAGAAATCCGAGACCTCACCGATTGTGCTGCGCCAGTTTGACCTCAGCGGGCGCGAATTGACCGCCAGCCTGACCGGCACCGGCGATCTTGGCTCTGCCGATGTGCGTTACACCGCCCGCCTGCGTGATCTTGCCCTGCTTGGCGCCGGTATCAGCGGTGCCGCCGAAGCCATCGGGCGCGCGGTGATGCTGGGAACAGACTGGCAAGTAGACAGCGCCCTGACCGGGCCGGGGGGCGCCCAGCTGACAACCACGGGCACCTTGGCGCAGGATTTCACCACCGCCGCGTTGGCGATCACGGGCGATGTACCTTTGAGCCTTGCCAATCCGCTGATCCAGCCGCGTAGCCTGCAGGGCAATGCGGCGCTGGACCTGCGTCTGGATGGCCCGCTTGGGCCGGAAGGCTTGAGCGGGCGCGTTTCCCTGGCCGGTGCCCGTCTGGCCCTGCCGACCCTGCGTCAGGCTGTGGAGGAGATTTCGGGCCAGATCCGGCTGGCACAGAACCGCGCTATTCTCGATCTGTCTGCCCGCCTTGCCGCAGGGGGGGGGATCGCCCTCAACGGACCTGTCTCTCTGACCGCAGGCAACACAGCCGACCTGCTATTGGAGCTGCAAGACATCAAAGCGCAGGACCCCAGCCTCTACAGCACCACTTTGGACGGTGCGCTGGTCATCACTGGGCCGCTGAGCGGTGCGGGGTTGGTCCGTGGCACACTTACGCTGGGCGAGACGGAGTTGCGCATTCCGGCCAATGCCGCCCCCCGCTTTGCCAGCCTGCCGGGCTTGAAACACCAGTTTGAACCCGCAAACACGCGCCGCACCCGCCGTTGGGCAGGCCTGATCGAGACAGGCACCTCCGCCTCGGGGCCGGCTATTGCGTTGGACCTGACGGTGAATGCCCCCTCAAGAATCTTTGTGCGGGGACGTGGCTTGGACGCGGAACTGGGGGGCAGTCTCAACATTTCAGGCACCACCAATGCGGTGCGCCCCGACGGCCAGTTCGATCTGATCCGCGGTCGGCTGGATATTCTGGGCAAACGGCTGGACCTGACCGAAGGGCTGATCCAGTTGCAGGGAGCCTTTGATCCCTTCCTGCGTTTTGTAGCGGAAACCCAGGCCGAAGATGTCACCGCGCAGATCACCATCGAAGGCCCCGCCAGCGCACCTGCCTTGCGTTTTGCTTCCAGCCCTGACCTGCCCGAGGATGAGGTGCTGGCCCTGCTGCTGTTTGGCCGTGACCTGACGACGATTTCGCCATTGCAGGCGGTACGTCTGGCCGCTGCCATCCGCACCCTGGCGGGTCAGGGCGGCGAGGGGCTGACCGGACGGCTGCGGCAGGGGCTGGCGCTGGATGATCTGGACGTCACCACCAAGGACGACGGCACCACAGAGGCGCGACTGGGCAAATACATCAACGAAAACATCTACACAGAGGTCACCGCCGACTCTGCCGGCAAAAGCCAGATTGATCTGAACCTGCAACTCTCCCCCTCGGTGACGGCCAAGGGGCGGTTGGGATCAGATGGCGAAACGGGTATCGGCCTGTTTATCGAACGGGACTATTAAACCGCTGCGCGCTGGTCAAAATGGGCCCAGATATGGCGCCCCACCGGACCAAGCGCCTGATTGGCAGGGCGGGCCATCACAATCGGCAGCGCGACCTCACCCAAGGTGGGCAGACACACCACCTGACCGGCTGCAACGGCATCGTTGATCATGTGGCGCGGCAGCCGTCCCCATCCCATCCCAGCGGCAATCAACGTCCTCTTGGCGTGCAGATCGCTGACAAACCATTTCTGGGTTTCCTGCAGCAGCCCCGTGTCCGGCAACTGCGCATCGGAGGATTTCACCACAATCTGCGGATGGCGTGTCAGATCGCTGCGGGTGATCCGGCGCAGACCCGCATTTGTCCCAAACGCGGTTTCCGGCAGCAGCGCGGGCGCAATGACCAGGGGCATTTCCATCGTTTCAATGGCCAGGTAGTCCAGCCCGCTGTCCCGTTTCGGCGCACCAAAGATGGCCAGATCTACCGCCCCCTCCTGCAGATCATGCGCCCCAGTTTCAACGTCGCAATCAAGATGCAAAACGGTGTTGGGGAACGTTTTTTGCACTGCCAGCAGGATCTCGGTCAGGCGCTCCACGGGATAGATACTGCTCACCCCCAGTCGCAGCTCTGCCTCGACCACCCCGCGCAGTTCCTCGGCATAGGCGTCAAAGGCTTCGGCCTGCTGCAACAGGTGGGAAATCCGCGGCAGCAACAGCCGCCCTTCATGGGTCAGCTCGGCCCGGTAGGAGGATCTGTCAAACAGCTGCAACTGATACTGCTCTTCAACCAGCTTCACCGAATAGGACACGGCAGAGCGCGCCTTGTGCAGCTTTTCAGCCGTCAACTGAAAGCTGCCCGTTTCGATGATCGTGCGGATGACATGCAGGTTGTCGAGATGGATCATGTTCAGTTATTACGAACAAGTTGATCAGAAAGCTATTCTTTTTACTGACCATATCGCGCGCTATCCCGATGTCAGTTTTCAAATCAAAGGAGATCAACAATGAAGATCGTCGTTATCGGAGGCACCGGCCTTGTCGGTTCTGAAATCGTAAAACAGCTGCGCCCAGAACATGAGGTGATTGCAGTGGGCAAGACCAGCGGCGACCTGCAGGTCGACATCGAGGACAAGGCCGCGCTAGAAGCCCTGTTTGCCCAGATCGGTCCGGTAGACGCCATCCTCAGCGCTGCGGGTGACGGGGTGATGGGCCCGTTTGATGCCGCAGAAGACCACGCCTATGAACGCGCCCTCAACAGCAAGATCATGGGGCAGGTGCACCTGACCCGCGTGGGCCAGAAATATCTGACAGCCGGCGGCTCGATCACCCTGACCTCAGGCGCGGCCGCCAAACATCCGATGCCCCAGACCGCCGCCATTTCAATGGGCGCCGCCGCAATTGATGCCTTTGTTGCCACCGTTGCCTTGGAGCTCAAAGACAACAAACGGATCAATGCAGTCAGCCTGTCGCTGGTCAAAGAAGCGGCCGAGAAATTCGACATGGACAGCGCAGGTCTGGCACCGGTTGCGAAAGTGGCAGAGGTCTATTGCAACAGTGCCTTGGGCGGTGCCACCGGTCAGCCATTGCACGTTGCTGCCTAAGTAGGTGATCGGCAATTTGCACCCCGACACGACGTCTCGGGGTGCAGGTGCCACAGATGTGGCTGTGGAGCAGTGAAATCGATTAGGCGGGAACCAGACGCGCCTGATCTGCGGCAAAGCAAACACCCACATCATCACCGCGTTTGAAAGGCGTAGCGCGGGCATCGGCAATGATGAACAATTCACCCAGATCGCTTTGCACCGAATACTGGATCTGATTGCCCAGGTAGGCGGCATAGGTGACGGAACCGGCAAAGCTGCCCTCGGCCCCAGCCGCCACCAGTTGCAGATCACCCGGGCGCAATACCAGTTGCGCCGCCCCGGCACATCCCGTCCGGTTTGGCACCGCAAGGCGCCGCCCCAACAGATCCACCATGGCCACGTCCCCATCCGCGCCCACAACCTCACAACCCACCAGATTGGCATCCCCGATGAAATCCGCAATGAAGGCTGAATTGGGTCTGTCATAAAGATCCCGCGGCGAGCCGGCCTGCGCAATCTCGGCGTTTTTCATCACGATGATGCGGTCGGACACCGCCATCGCCTCTTCCTGATCGTGGGTCACATAGACCGCCGTCAGCCCCAATTCCTGTTGGATCTGGCGGATCTCTTCGCGCACATGGCGGCGCAGCTTGGTGTCGAGGTTCGACAAGGGCTCATCCAGAAGTAGCACCTCAGGTTCCAGCACAATGGCGCGCGCCACCGCAACACGTTGCTGTTGGCCACCGGACAATTCACTGGGCAGGCGTGCGCCAAAGCCCGCCAGGCCAACCAGCTCCAGCCCGTGTTCGGCCTTTTGATGGGCCTCACGTTTGGCGATGCCCTTGACCGTTAGGCCGTAAGCCACATTTTCCACCACGCTCATATGCGGGAACAGCGCGTAGGACTGAAACACCATCGACACCTTGCGGTAGGTTGCGGACAGATGGGTCACATCCGCGCCGCCGATGCGGATCCCCCCCTCACTGGCGCTTTCCAGCCCGGCAATCAGGCGCAGCGTTGTGGTCTTGCCGCAGCCCGACGGGCCAAGTAGCGTCACCAATTGTCCCGGTGCAATGGACAGATCCAGCTGTTTCAACGCTGTCACCGCGCCGTAGCGTTTGACCACACCCTGAAACTCCACCGCGCCTTTGGTCTGCATGTTGTTTTGCACATCTTGTTGCATGTTCATGTTCTCACTCCAGAAATCGCGGCTCATTCCGCCGGTTGCAGCCGGTTTGCCCGGCGCAGTTTTCGTGTTCCAATCACCGCCTGCAGCAACAGGATGGCCGTCAGCATGGTCAGGATCAGCACCGCCGAATAGGCGATGGCGAGGCCAAATTCGCCGTTTTCCACCCGCCCGACGATGAAAGACGTGGCCATATTGTGCCTTGCCGAGACCAGAAAGATCACCGCCGAGACCGAGGTGATGGCGCGCACAAAGCTGTAAGTCAGCGCCGCCATGATCGCCGGTCCCATCAAGGGCAGGATCACCCGCCGCACCGTGGTGAAACTGTTGGCTCCCAGCGTCAGCGAGGCTTCATCCAGGCTCTTGTCCAGCTGCGCCATCGCCGCGACCCCGCCACGCACCCCCACCGGCATGTTGCGGAAGACAAAGACGATGATCAGGATCACACCGGTGCCTGTCAGTTCAATCGGGGGGAAGTTAAAGGCCATGATATAGCTGACCCCGATCACCGTGCCGGGAATGGCAAAGCTCAGCATGGTGGAAAACTCGAAGGCATCCTTGCCAACAAATTTCTGTCGCACCAGCAGATAGGCTGTCGCCAGCCCCACCGCCGCAGTCAGGGGCGCTGCGATGGAGGCAATGTTCACCGTGGTGAAATAGCTGTCCCAGGCCACGCCGGTCCAGCGCCAGTTCTCCAGATCAATGCGGAAGGCGCGTTTATAGTGGTCCAGTGTAAAACTGTGATTGTAACCCCAGAGCTTCACAAAACTGCCGAAGATGATCATCGAATAGACCACCAGCGTGAAGGCGGCCCAGGGCAATGCCGTCAGGTAGCAGGTCCATTTCAGCGCTGGATTCAACGTCGCATGCTGGCCACTGTCGGCCTTGCCGGTGACGGTGGCATAGGATTTTTTGCCCAGCCATTTGCGCTGCACAAAGAAGGCCGACAGGGTCAGGCTCAGCAGCGCCAGCGACAGGATAGCGGCCCGCCCCGGATCGGCCACGGTGCCAACGATGGAGAAGTAGATGTCGGTCGACAGAACATTGAAGTTGCCGCCCAGCACCAGTGGATTGCCAAAATCCGCAATGCTCTCGATGAAGCCCAACAGGAAAGCATTGGCCAACCCCGGCCGCATCAATGGCAGCGAGACATAGCGGAAAGTCTGCCAGCGGTTGGCGTCCAGCGTCTGTGACGCCTCCTCCATCGAGGGGCTCACCCCTTCGACAACGCCAATCAGCACCAAGAAAGCTATCGGCGTAAAGCTCAGCATCTGCGCCAGATAAATCCCGCCAAAACCGTAGATCCAACGTGTGGCCTCCCAGCCCAGCAGGTCAGCGAAGAAATTGGTCAGCGTGCCGGTGCGGCCAAACAGCAGGATCAGCGCCAGACCGATCACAAAGGGAGGCGTGATGATCGGCAGCACCGTCAGCACCCGCAACAGGCGTTTGGCGCGGAACCGCGTGCGGGTGAAAATCAGCGCAAAGGCCAGCCCCATCGCGGTGGTACCCGCACCGGTCATGATGCCAAGCACCACCGAATTGATGGCAGAGCCACAGGCCCCCTGCCCGATCAGGCAGCCCAGCCCCCAGATGTCCGAGGCAAAGAACCTGCCGCCAAAACCCGCCAGGGAATAGCCGCCGCCCTTCAGTTCAAAAGCGCGGATCAGAATATGGGCGACTGGGAAGAAAACAAAGATCCCCACCATCGCCACAATCAGCCCGATCATCCCCGTCACAAAGGCGTCGCCGCGCCCCTTGCCGATAGCGGACAGGTTGGTGGTAAACAGAAACAGCAGCGCCAGCAGCGTGACCATCGCCCCCGCACCAAAACCCAGCTGTCCATCCTCGGCCCCAAGGGTCAGGAACAGCGCCTCAAAGGCCCGCGGTCCGTCGCGCACCACAAACAGGCCCTGCCCCATGGTGTAGCCTAAGCCAACCAGCGCCAGCCCAACGATCAACCGTGCACGGCCCACCGCCTGCAACGGGGCCAACATTGCCGCTGCGATGCCCAGCAAAATCAAGGCCGTTGGTGCCAACCAGCTGCGGCCCAGTGCCAGGACGGCCCATAACGCCGATGCCGCCTCTCCGTTTACTGTTTCGCTAAGCCACTCGAAGGACCAGAAACCGCCGTCCACCATATACCACGGCAGAATTGCATATCCGATCAGGCCCACAAGCAGCCAAAGCCACGTGGTGCGTGTCATTTCAGTCTTCCTTAAATCTCCCCGCGGGCGCGGCGCGCCCCGGCATTTCTGCCTGTGGTCGGGGCAGAACGAACCCTGCCCCAACCGTGATCATCCCATGAAACGGGACGGGATCAGTTGCCTTTGGGTTTCACTTCCGCGTCCCAACGGGTCAGCAGACGTTCGCGGGTTTCCGGTGCGCCGTAGGTGGCAAAGTCGTAGTCAATCAGCTTGATCGACTCGAGCTTCGGCGATTCCGGTGCGACCGAAGCATTGGCGTTGGACGGCACCTGGAACGACCCGACTTCGGGTGCGCGGGACTGGATGTCGGCACGCAGCGCAAACTCGACCCATTTCTTCGCCGCCTCAGGGTTTTTCGCCCCTTTGATCACACTGACGCCGCCAACCTCATAGCCGGTGCCTTCACAGGGGGCGACGACCTTGAGCGGGAAACCGGCGGAGGCCTGTTTCACCATGTCATGCATGAAGCCGATGGAAATGCCGGTTTCGCCCCGCGCTGCCGCCTTGGAAGGCGCTGATCCGGACTTGGTGTAGCTGTTCACGTTCTCACCTATCTCGGCCAGCAGACGGAAAGCTTCATCCTCGCCAAAGAGCTGCACAAAGGTGGCAAGTTCGGTGTAAGCCGTGCCCGAGCTGTTCGGGTTCGCCACCTGAATTTCACCCGCATAGGCCGGGTTGGTCAGATCGCGCCAACAGGCCGGCGGTTCAATGCCTTTGTCAGCCAGAATGTCCGCGTTATAGGCAATGCCCAGCGCACCTGCGTAGATCCCGACGGACTTGCCTTTGGAAATATCGGCCATGTTCTTAGCCCAGCCCAGCAGATCACCGGTCTCCACACCTGATGGTTCGGTCAGCCCTTCGGAGGCCGCAATCAGATGCGGATCCCCGGTGCCGCCCCACCAAACGTCAATCTTGGGGTTGCCCGCTTCGGCCCGCACCTGCGCCAGAATCTCCCCTGACGATTTGCGTACCAGCGCCACGTCGATGCCGGTTTCGGCCTCAAAGGCATTGGCCATCAGGTCACACCAATCCTGCTCGGCGCCACACACCACGCTCAGTTCATCCGCCTGCGCACCATGTGTCGCGAAAGCTGCGGTGATCGCCAGAACACTCAAAGTCGTTTTCTTCATGATTTCCTCCCAGAAATGACCCGTGCCGCACCTCCTCTGCGCGGCATCAGGAATGGGAAAAGGGTAAATCCGACCACCGCTTCCTGACGACAACCCACAGATTAACAGACCTACAGCTCACCACCATAACTGTTAACAGTGTTACAATTCTTGTTTTCAAGGCTCGGATTTAAAACCAAATTCCGCAAGACTGAAACATCCCGCCGTGGCAACATGGCGGCACCGGTGAGGCCGGGAACGCTGGAGGAGGCGTTTACATTTGGGAGGGCCGCGAGGTGGAGGAGACCACGCGAAAATCACGGATTGCGATCGTGGATGACGATCCGGTTGTGCGGCAATCGCTGCAGGATCTGCTGTATGAAAACGGCTTTGATCCGGTGGCGCATGACGGTTCGGCGGCCTTTTTTGCCAAAGAACAGGACTGCCCTGCCGATATGGCCCTGATCGATCTGAAACTGGCTGGCGAATCCGGTCTGACCCTGGCCATGCGCATCCGCGAACAGCGCGACATGCCGATTGTGATGCTGACCGGGGTCGGCGATGAAGTGGATAAGATCGTCGGGCTGGAAACCGGCGCTGATGACTATCTGATGAAACCGTTCAACCCGCGCGAACTGGTCGCCCGTATCCGCGCCGTGCTGCGCCGCTACGGCGCCCAGATCCAACGCCCTGCCCCGGCCACGGGACCTGATGTGCTGCAATTCGGGGACAAGAGCCTGGATCTGACCCGCAAAGAGCTGCGCGACGCGGAAGGCGATGAAATTGCTCTGACCAATGCGGAATATCGATTGCTGGAATATTTCCTGCGCCATCCCGGTGAGATCATCCCGCGCCCACAGCTGTTGGCGGAACTGGGCAGTGACCTGAGCCAATATGTCGACCGCACCATCGATGTTCTGATCCTGCGTCTGCGCCGCAAAATCGAACCAGTGCCCTCCAAACCGGCGCATCTGCAGACCCGTCGCGGGCAGGGGTATATCTTTGTGCAGGCCCCCGGGGCGTCGGGATGAAACGCCCCCGTTTCCTGCGCCCGGACATCCGCCAGCGACTGTGGATTGCCCTTGCGGCCTTGGCGGTGTCGACGCTCTTTGTCGGCGGTGTGGCCTGGTATGCGCTGGACCGCGCGGATCAACGGCTGGACCAGTTGCATCGCCAAACACTGGCCGAGGTCGCCCGCGCCCTGCGCCTGTCCAAACAGTCCTCAGACATTGCCACCTCAGCACCCTTTCTATTGAACGTCAGCTCGCAATATCTGATCGAACGGGAAGGCCAGATGCTGGCCGAGACGCTGGATCAGATTGCCACCGACTGGCCGTCAGAGGCCCGCCGTGAAGGCGCGCAGGTCTATGCTTTCACCCAGGAAATCGCCGCCGCCATCAGTGTGATGAAAACCGCCATTGGCGAATTGGCGCTGACAGCCGAGACGCTTAACCAGGAACGGTCACGGGCGCAGGAACTGTTGGTGTCACTGCGCCACACCGAAGCACGGCTGCACAATCACGCCAGCAACCAGCGCCTAACGGAGGTTGAGCGTCATCAATGGCTGTCCTTGCAGGGCATGGCCAATGAACTGGTGCGCGCAGGTCTGGCCCATAACCTGATGAGCGTGGGCGAATATCGTCGCAACTATCAAAACCTGCTGCGCGGCCTGTCGCGCCCTGCCAGCCCGCTGATCCGGCGCACATTGGCGCAGATGCAGACCCGCGCCAATGCGCCCGAAGGTCTATTTGAAACCCGCCGCAAGGAACTGGCCCGTCAGCTGGAGGCGCAGAACGCCCTGTTCCGCATCCGCCGCAATGCCACGGTGATCAACGAGCTGTCTGCCGAATTTGCCGCCAATGCCGAACAGTTTCTGGCGCGTGAACGGGTCGAGACCGCCTCGACCATTGCGTTTGCCAAAGCGGTGATCCTGCTGTTGGGCCTGAGCAGCGTGGCGCTGGCGCTGACCTCGGCAATCTATGTTTCCAATTACGTGACCGGCAACATCCGCGCGATTTCCGCCGCCATGCTGCGTCTGGCCGAGGGCGACCGCAGCACCGAATTGCGCCGCCGCCGCACCGGTGATGATGAGATTGGCAAACTGCACCATTCGTTCCGGGTGTTCCGCGCCAATGCCCTGCGTCTGGACCGTTCGTACCGACGTCTGAACCGGCAGAATGCCCTGTTTGAAAAGGTGTTTCTCAACATCTCCGACGGTGTTGCCATCACCGATGATCACGGCAATATCACTGCCGTCAACCCCAATTTCGCCGCCACCCTGCGGCTTGCACCGGACGTCCCTCTGACCGGCAATCGCCCCGAGGATCTGCTGGCGCAAAGCCCGATCTTTGCCACCCTGCCGGACCTCACCCCGCATCCCGGGGGTTTTGTCGAACTGGCTGGTGCGGATGGCACCGTGCTGGATCTGCGCCGCTCTCACCTGCCGGACGGCGGCATGGTCTGGCTGTTTCACGATGCCACCGAACGCCGCCGGATCGAAGAACGGCTGCATCAGATCCAACACATCGAAGCCCTTGGCAAAGTGTCCGGTGAAGTGGCGCATGATTTTGGCAATGTGCTGTCCAGTGTCGCGGCGAACCTGCATCTGATCGAACAGCAAAGCACCTGCGACAACCCCTTTGTTGACCGGATGCGCAATGCTTTGGACATGGGCACAGCACTGGTCCAACGCCTGCTGGCTTTTGCCCGCAAACAACAGCTGGAGCCAGAGGTCATCGACCTGAGTGAATTGGTTGCGGGCCTCTCAGACCTGATCGGCATCGGTTTGAAAGAACAGGTCACCCTCGACACGCAGCTGCCCGATGGCCCGTTGCACGTGCGCGTTGATCCCGGCCAGCTGGAAAGCGCTGTGCTGAACCTCTGCCTTAACAGCAACCATGCCATTGAAGACGCAGGCCAAATCACCCTGTCTGTGCAATCGCGCCCGAATGATCAGGCGGTTGTTACTGTGGGCGACAGCGGCACCGGTATGGATCCCGCCACGCTTGCCCGCGCCTTTGAGCCCTTTTTCACCGCGCGCCCGGACGGCACCGGCACCGGACTGGGCCTGCCGATGGTCTATGGCTTCATGAAACAGTCCGGCGGCGACGTTGAGATCGACAGCACGCCGGAACATGGCACCGAAATCCGGCTGGTGTTTCCGCTGGCCCAGGCAGAGACGCAGCCCGCATCGCCTGCTGGCAGGGCGCTGCTTGTCGAAGACGACGCCATGGCCCAGGCCCATGCCCAGCGCCAATTACAGGTGGCCGGATTTACCGTGCATCCCGTTTCCAGTTTTGACGCCGCCGCCGAGGCGATTGCGACGGGCGGCTATGACCTGCTGCTGACCGATTTGCATCTGGGCACCGATCAGACCGGCTGGCCTCTTGTGGCACAATCCCGGGCGCATCACCCTGCAGTGCCTGTGATCGTGCTGTCTGGCCGCCTGCCGCAGATCCACCCCTATTCCGACGGGCAGGATCCCCTTGTGACCTGCCTGCCCAAACCCCTGACATCCGAGGCCCTTGACTTGGCGCTTGATCCGAAGCTTGCGCCCAAGACCTCGCAGCACGCAAGGAGCGTTCAGCCGTGACCGACACCGCCACCTCTTATGAAACTCATCAATCCGAACGCCGCCCCTGGGGCCAGTGGAAGGTTGTTGAGGCCAGTGCAGACTACACGCTCAAACACATCGAAGTGGATCCCGGTGCCCGCCTGTCGCTGCAATATCACCACCACCGGTCTGAACATTGGGTGGTTGTGGCCGGCCGTGGCGAGGTCACGATTGGCGGTGACCAGATCCGTGTTGAACGGGGCAGTCACATTTACGTCCCGCGTGAGACCAAACACCGGATCGCCAATGACGGCACCATCCCATTGGTCTTCGTCGAGGTTCAATTCGGTGATCATCTGGCGGAAGAGGATATTGTCCGGCTGGAGGATGACTACGCCCGCGAGGACTGACTCCATCCCGTAGTTTTCCGGCATCCTGCCACTTTGCGCCATTCGGCCATTGCAATCCTGAGGGGAAGCCGTTTCTCTGCGCGCATTGCCTCTTTGGGCCTGACGGACCGACCATGCCTTCAAACCGCTTCACCGACCATTTGATCCTGATCCTTGGCTGCCTGTTCATGCTGGCACCGGTGGCGCTGGTGTTGCTCGGATCCATCACGGCAGGCGGCGATCCGTTTCGCGCCTATAAACAGATCCTGCTGACCCCTGATCTGTTTGGAAATGGCGTCAATGCCTCCGATATGATGCTGAACTCCTTCCTTGTGGCGGGCGGCATTGCGGCGCTGAAAACTCTGGTTTCAATCCTCGCCGCCTTTGCGCTGGTCTGTTTCAACCTGCGCTTCCGCGAGGTGATTTTTGGCCTGATCCTGTTGCCCCTGTTTTTCCCGATCGAGACCCGGATCCTGCCGACCTTTCTGGTGACCAGCCAATTGGGGCTGGTGAATTCCTATGCCGGAATGATCCTGCCGGTGGTGGCCTCGGGGCTTGGCGTGCTGATCTTCCGCCAGAGCCTCAGCCAGATTCCGGCCGAGTTAATGGAGGCCGCACGGCTGGATGGGGCCGGGCCGCTCCGCTTCTTACGCGACATCCTGCTGCCGGTGTCGCTGCCGATGATTGCGGCGCTGTTTACCATTCTCTTCGTGCTAGGCTGGAACCAATACCTTTGGCCGCTGATGGTCGCCACCACCAGCGAAGAACACTACACCCTTGTGCGCGGCATCGAACGTGTGGGCACGGGATCGCCCACCGGCCTGGCCTTTGCGATGCTGGCCATGCTGCCGCCCCTGGCGGTGATGCTGGTCACCCAACGCTGGATCACCCGCGGGCTGACCCTCAGCTGGAAATAGCCCGTTCTGGCACAAGTTTGTTGACTGCTGACATTGGCAACCTTATTTGAGTCCCAAAACATACCTACCGTCCGGTTTTTTTTGGAGACCCGATAATGCCTCAGTTGCAACACCCCTTCCCCATCCCGAAACCACTGCACGAAGCCCTTGGTGAACAGCAAAGCCTGGCCTCGCTGACCGCTGTTGCCCTGACTGTTCTGATCGCCGCCCTGTCTTGGTTTCTTCTGTCGCCCACGCCGGAAGGGCTGGCGTTCTGGCGGCAGGCCCTCGCCCTTGTGCTTTTCCTTGATATCGCAGCCGGGGCTGCCGCCAACTTCACCCCCGGCACGAACAAATACTACGCAGAGCGTCCGCGCCATCGCTGGGGCTTTATTGCCCTGCACTTTCACCTGCCTGCCATCGGCGCGCTGCTGGCGGCCCCGATGGCGGCCTATTGGGCGATTTGGGTCTACACCATTTTGACGGCCAGCCTGGTGAACCTACTGCACCGCAACCCGCTGCAGCCTCTGTTGGGCGGGACGGTAATCTGCCTTGGTCTCCTGATAATTCCCGTTTTGCAGCTGGATCCCTTCAGCCAACTTGTAGGCCTGATGTTTCTGCTGAAAGTCAGCTATAGCTTTGCCGTCACCCATCGAATCTGAATGAAACCCGCCCCATGAAAACCAACCGAGATGATCTGATTGTCGTTGCCCTGCGTCTGTTTCTGACCAAGGGCTATGACAAAACCAGCATGATGGATCTCGCCCGTGCGGCGCAGGTTTCCAAAGGGGCGTTCCACCACTATTTCCCACGCAAAGAGGCGCTGCTGCAGGCCTGTCTGGACCATTTCTTCACCGATTTTCTGCCCGATCCGGACAGACCCGCCGCCACACTGTCTGACATGGTGCAGGCCACCGCGGACAGCTACGCACAGGCCTTGATCCGGCTCTGTGACCATCAGATTCCCCTGCCCGCGTTTCAAGCCTTCCTCTGGGATCAGCTGCGCCATGACACCCAGCCGATCCTGGCGCGCAATTTGGCCGTGCAACAGGCTTTGTCGCAGAAAATTCTGGCCGAGAAACCACAGATCACCGCCACGCAGGCAGCCCGGTCTGCGCAGCAATTTCTGGCTTTGGTCGAGGGCACCGGCACCCTGCTTTGCCTGCAGCAAACGCCCGATGCGAGGCAGATCAACACAGCTTTCCAAACTGCGGCCGAGGATTTTCTGGCCCGGCTCTGATCCGCGCAGCGCACCGCTTACCGCCTTTTGCCCCTCTTGAATTTTGCCGCGACTCAGCCATCCTTAAGAAAAGAACAAACAGGAAACACATGTCTGCCGATTTCACTGCCGTCTACCCGCTGAAGCGAGGCCGCGCCCATGAGGTTTGCGGCCCCGGCGCGACGTATTTTGCGGCAAGCTGCTGTAACCAAAGTGCAAAACCGACGCTGTGGATTGCGCCGGACTGGGCGCCGGAGCAGCTCAATCCGGTTGGGCTGGCCCAATACTGCGACCCAACCCGCCTCCTCTTGGCCAAGGCCAAGGCGCAGGTAGATCTGCTAGCCGCCGCCGAAGAGGCGCTGCGTTCAGGCGCGATGGGGCTGGTGATTTGCGAAATTTATGAACCACTTAGCCTGACCCACGGGCGGCGGTTGCAACTGGCAGCAGAGGCGGGCCGCGCCACCGGCTTGATTCTGATGCCCGAAGGCATGGGCAGCAACGCCGCCGAAACCCGCTGGCATTGCACCCCTCTGGCCCCACGTGGACAGCCCCAGGCTGACCGTCCGCAAAAAGAGCCAAATGCGGGACTCGACTCGACTCGGCAACGGTGGGATATTATCAAGAACAAATCAGGAACATTAGCAAGTTGGGTAACGGATTGGGATGCAGCGGCGCACCGTGTCATTGTGGTTTCCGAGACTGGCGAGCGATCGCGCGCTACGCCAGCACCCGCTGGAGTGCGCCCAATCCACGGCTGAGCCGCCCTTTGCCCTGACCTTACGCGAAAGCAACACAGAACGGCTCTATTGTCTCAGCGGGCAGGCCCAGCATCTGGGGCTGATGCAGGGCATGACCCTGTCTGATGCCCGCGCTCTGCGTCCCGATCTGATCACCCGCCCCGCCACACCCGAGCTGGACCAGCAGTTCCTACGCGCGCTGGCCCGTTGGGCGGGGCGCTACTGCCCCTGGGTCGGGGTGGAGGGGCGCGATGGGCTGGTGCTGGATGTCAGCGGCTCCACCCATCTGTTTGGCGGCGAAAGTGAGATGCTGGCCGATATGCGCATGCGGCTGACCCGTGCGGGTATTGCGGCCCGGATCGGGCTGGCCGACAGCCGTGGCGCCGCCTGGGCGCTGGCACATTTTGACGAAGGGGTGGCCGCGCCCGGCGATCCCCTGCCCACCCTGCGACCATTGCCGGTGGCGGCGCTGCGATTGGACGGGCCGACCTGCGTGGCACTGGAACGGCTGGGGCTGCGCACCGTCGGCGACCTGCACGACACGCCGCGTGCACCGCTCAGCCGCCGTTTTGGCAACGGGGTGCTGATGCGGCTGGACCAGGCGCTTGGGGTGCAGGGCGAACCGCTGACCCCGCTGCCGGACCCGCCACGCTACGGCGTGCGGCTGACCCTGCCCGAACCCATTGGCCTCAGCGCCGATGTGATGGCGGGGCTGGCACGGCTGCTGGAGGGGCTGTGCGGGCGGCTGCGCGCGCAGGATATGGGCGCGCGGGTGTTGCAGTTGACCCTGCGGCGGGTGGATCAGGCCAGCCAGCAGGTTGAGCTGCGGCTGGCCCGCGCGATGAACGACCCCGCCGTGATCCTGCCGCTGTTTGAACGCGGCGTTGATGCGGTCGAGGCCGGCTATGGCATTGACCAGCTGCGCCTTGGCGCCCCACGGATCGAGGCGCTGCCGCCCGCCCAGATCCAAAGCGCCATCCGCCAGAGCGAAGAGGAAGGGGTGGCCAGTCTGATCACCAAGCTGGGCACCCGGATTGGGCTGGAAAACGTGCAGCGTTTCCTGCCCGCCGACAGCCATATCCCTGAACGCGCCCATATTCTGGCTGCCGCCGCCTTTAGTGAGCCGGTCGAGAAATGGCCCCGTCCCACCGCCCTGCCACCGCGCCCCCTGCGGCTGTTTGCACCAGAGCCGATTGGCGGTCAGGCCGTGGGCCCGGGCCGCGAACCGCCGCGCCAGTTCCGCTGGCGCGGGATGCGGCTGGAACGGGGCCACGTTGAAGGCCCGGAACGGCTGACGCCGGAATGGTGGCTGCCGTCTGAGGACTGGCAAAGCGGCGTGCGCGATTACTGGCGGGTGGAAACCCGACAGGGCCGCCGGTTGTGGCTGTACCATACGCCCCAAAACCCCGGCTGGTTTGTCCAGGGGGAGTTCGCATGACCGCCCCTGCCGCCGCCGCAAAGACAGCAGACCGCCAGACCACCCGCGCCCTGCCGGTGCCGCCCTATGCGGAACTGGCGGTGACTTCGAACTTCACCTTCCTCACCGGCGCCTCCCACCCCGAGGAACTGGTCACCCGCGCCGCCGAACTGGGGCTGGAGGCGATAGCCATCACCGACCGCAACTCGCTGGCCGGTGTGGTGCGGGCCTGGTCAGCGCTGAAGGAGTTGAAACGGGCGCAGGAAGAGAAACAGCAAGAAGAGGCGATCCAGATCCGCTCGGAACATCGGGTGGATCAATGTTCGCGCCAGGAAATTGGCCCGCGCAATCCGATCCCAGTCCCGGAACATCCCGGCAGCCCCGCCCTGCCGCGTCTGATTGTCGGCAGCCGTCTGGTGCTGCGCAACTGCATCCTTGACTGGATCGCCCTGCCCCGCAGCCTGCCCGCCTATGGCCGCCTGTCACGGCTGCTGACACTGGGCAAACGGCGGGCAGAGAAAGGCGACTGCCATCTCGATCTGGAGGATGTGCTGGCGGCGGGCGAAGACATGATCTTCATTGCCCTGCCGCCCAAGGACCAGCCGCTTGCGCAGGCCAGTCGCCCGCTGAAACGGATGGCGCGGCAGTTTCCCGGCCATGTCTATCTGGGCGCAGCCCCACGCTATGATGGCAGCGATCAGATGTGGTTTGACCGCTGCGCCCGTCTGGCCCACCACTGCGCCACACCGATGGTGGCGGTGGGCGATGTGCTGATGCACCACGGGTCGCGGCGGCAGCTGGCTGATGTGCTGACCTGCATGCGCGACCATATCACCATTGATGAGATCGGCACCCGCGCCCTGCCCAACGCCGAACACCGCCTGAAAGGCGCCGCCGATATGGCCCGCCTCTACCGCCGTCACCCCGCCGCCATCCGCCGCGCGGTGGAAATTGCCAACCGCTGCACCTTTGATCTGAGCGAACTGTCCTACAGCTACCCCGATGAGGTCAGCGACAGTGGCGAAGCACCGCAGGACCGGTTGGCGCGGCTGGCCACGGAAGGCCTGCAACGGCGTTACCCCACGGGTGTGCCAGATCATGTCACCGCGCTGAAAGACAAAGAGCTGCGCATGGTCGGCAAGCTGGGCTTTGCCGCCTATTTCCTGACCGTGCACGATATCGTCGCCTATGCCCGCAGCCTTGATATCCTTTGTCAGGGGCGCGGTTCGGCGGCGAACTCGGTCCTGTGTTACGCGCTGGGGATCACCGATGTGGGGCCGGATACGATCACGATGGTGTTTGAGCGTTTCATCTCGGAACACCGCGGGGAACCGCCGGATATTGACGTCGATTTCGAACATGAACGGCGCGAGGAGGTGATCCAGCACATCTATGAAAAATACGGCCGCGAACGGGCGGGCCTCTGTGCCACGGTGATCCATTTCCGGTCCCGCGCGGCGATCCGTGAGGTGGGCAAGGTCATGGGGCTCAGCCAGGACGTGACCGCTGGCCTGTCCAGCCAGATCTGGGGCATGTCCGGCAAGGGGCCGGATCCGGACCGGATGCAGGAGCTGGGGCTGGATCTGCAGGACCTGCGCCTGCGCCAGACCGTGCGGCTGATTGGGGAGGTCATCGGCTTTCCCCGCCACCTCAGCCAGCATGTCGGCGGTTTTATCATCACCCGGGGCCGGCTGGATGAGCTGTGCCCGATCGAAAACGCGGCGATGGACGACCGCACCTGCATCGAATGGGACAAGGATGACATCGACGCGCTGGGGATCCTGAAAATCGACGTTCTCAGCCTGGGCATGCTGACCTGTATCCGCAAAAGCTTTGACCTGCTGCACGAACATGAGGGCCAGCAGCTCTCCATCGCCTCGGTGCCGCAGGAAGATCCGGCAACCTATGACATGCTGTGCATTGCCGATGCCATCGGGGTGTTTCAGGTCGAAAGCCGGGCGCAGATGAACTTCCTGCCCCGGATGCGGCCGCGCACCTTCTATGATCTGGTGATCGAGGTGGCGATTGTGCGCCCCGGCCCAATACAGGGCGATATGGTCCACCCCTATATCAACCGCCGTCAGGGCCGCGAAAAAGTCAGCTTCCCGTCTGAGGCGCTGCGCGAGGTTCTGGGCAAAACCCTTGGTGTGCCGCTGTTTCAGGAACAGGCGATGCAGATTGCCGTGGTGGCGGCAGGCTTCACCGCCGAAGAGGCCGACCGGTTGCGCCGGTCACTGGCCACCTTCCGGCGGATGGGCACCATCGGCACCTTCCGCGACCGTTTTGTAAACGGCATGCTGGACCGCGGCTATGACGAAGCCTTTGCCCTGCAGTGTTTCGGCCAGATCGAAGGATTTGGCGAATACGGTTTCCCCGAAAGCCACGCCGCCGCCTTTGCCATGCTGGCCTATGTCTCGGCCTGGCTGAAGCGACATCACCCGGCGGTCTTTGCCTGCGCCCTGCTGAATTCCCAGCCGATGGGGTTTTACGCCCCGGCCCAGATCGTACGCGATGCGCGGGAGCATCAGATTGAACTGCGGCCGATCTGTGTGAACCATTCCGACTGGAACAACACGCTGGAGCGCCGCCCCGATGGCAGCCTGGCCCTGCGGTTGGGATTTCGCCAGATCAAGGGCCTGAAGGAAGAAGACGCCGGCTGGATCGTTGCCGCCCGTGGCAATGGCTACCCCGACCCCGAAAGCCTCTGGCTACGGGCGGGGATCAAACCTGCCACATTGGAAAGGCTGGCCGAGGCGGACGGGTTTTCTGGCATGGGCCTTAACCGCCGCGATGCGCTGTGGCAGGTGAAAACCATCCGCTCCCCCGCGCCGCTGCCGCTGTTCAACGATCCCCTGGATGGCGAAGGCATTGTCGAGCCGCATGTGGAGCTGCCGCAGATGCATCTGGGCGAAGAAGTGGTGGAGGATTACGTCACCACCCGCCTCAGCCTCAAGGCCCACCCGATGGAGCTGATCCGCCCCGACATGCCCGATCTGACGCTGCATTCCGATCTGCACCGCGCGCCTCTGGGCAATTGCACAGTCTGCGGGCTGGTCATCACGCGGCAACGGCCCGGCACCGCCTCGGGGGTGATTTTCCTGACGTTGGAGGATGAAACCGGGGTCAGCAATGTGATTGTCTGGCCCAAGATGTATGAACAGTTTCGCGCCGTTGTCATGGGCGGGCGGTTGCTGCGGGTCAGCGGGCATTTGCAGCGCGAAGGCATTGTGACCCATCTCATTGCCCATCACATCAGCGATGAATCGCACCGGCTGACCGCCCTTGGCCACCCGCTGGCGCCCGACATTGGCGAAACGCTGCCACAGGCGGACGACGCGCCACGCCCCCCGCGCCGCAGCGCAGGCAAACCGCCACGCTCTGGGGCCAGGCACCCACGCGAACAGGCGAAACGGCTGTTTCCCAGTCGCGATTTCCATTGAGGCGTGGGCCGGATCAGGCCGCCCGCAGATAGGAGGTCACATGGGCCTTGGCCTGTTTCACGGCACCAGGCAAGCTCTGCCCCACGGCCAGCCCACAGGCAATCGCCGCCGCCAGGGTGCAGCCGGTGCCACGGCGAGTGCCGGGCAGGCGCGGAGCCGTGAAAGTTGTGATCTGATCCGACGTGACCAACCGATCCACCGCCTCGGCGCCGCTGTCATGGCCGCCTTTGACCAACACTGCCCCAGCGCCAGCCTGCAACAGGGCCGCAACCGGATCCTCCGCGCCCAGCACCTGCCCCAATCGGGCCAGTTCCGGCAGGTTCGGCGTCACCAGATCGACCTGCGGCAACAGTTGGGTCAGTTCTCCGAGCCCCGCCCCGTCCAGAAGCGCCTTGCCGGAAGAGGACTCGATCACCGGATCCAGCACCGCTGGCACAGAGGTGGAAGCATTGGCAGACAATTCCGTGCGCAAGGCCTCGGCCACAGCCCGCACAACCGCAGCATTGCCCAACATCCCGATTTTGACAGCCGCAACGGGGCCTAGCTGAAACGCTGCACGGATCTGGGCCTGCACCATCTGAGGGGCGCAAATGTCGGCCTGTAAAACCGCCTTGTCGGTCTGCGCCGTCACCGCTGTGACAGCTACACGGGCTGGCACCTCAAAACGCGCCGCCACCGCACAATCCCGCAACAGCCCCGCGCCGCCAGAACTGTCCATGCCGCCGATCATCAAAACGGCCATTTAGCTGTCGCCTGCCGCCATCAAGGCCAGATCGCGGTGGCCCAAAGCTGCCAGCTGATCCGCCGCCGCCCAGGCCCGCAAGCCTGACCGGCACGCCAGCACCGTGCGCCCCGCATAAGAGGGCAAAGCGCCCAGCCGCTCAATCGACCAACGCTCCGCCCCTGGCGCCGCCAGAGCGGCCTCATCCTCGGGGCGCAGCTCAATGATACGGTCCGCCGTGGTCAGTTGCGACAGGGCGACAAAACCATGGCCAGGCACCTCTTCTGCGCCGTCAAACCGGAACGAGGACAGCCGCCAAGAGCCCAGATCAACCTGCACCATTTGCCCCAATGGCGCGGGATCCAGCCCCAGCAGGCACGACAGCGCCATCTGCGCCTGCATCGCGCCCAATGTGGCCACCGCCGGTCCCATCACCCCCGCTTCGGCGCAGCTGCGGTGCTGCACCGGCAGGTCTGGAAAGACCGCACGGTAAGACGGGGCCGGGCCGCAAAACCCACCGACATAGCCCGATGTCCCCAGAACCGAGGCCGAAATCATCGGCACCCCCGCCGTGCGGCAGGCATCCGACAGGCAATAGGTCGCGGCAAAACTGTCCGCCGCATCCACCACCAGATCCGCCCCTTCCAAGGCCGAAGCAACATTGCCCGCATCCAGCCGCGCACATTGCATCGACACCGACAGGTCAGGGTTCAGGGCAAAGATCGCCCCCGCCGCAGCCACCACTTTGGCGCGGCCGATGTCCTCCATCCGGTAAAGCGTCTGGCGGTGCAGGTTGCTTTCCTCAACGCGGTCGGCGTCCATCAGATGCAGATGGCCCACCCCTGCGCCCGCAAGCGCCGGGATCACCGCCGAGCCCAGCCCGCCACAACCCACCACCAGCACCCGCGCAGCACGCAACCGCGCCTGTCCTTCGGGGCCGACCTCGGGTAATTGTTCCTGGCGGGCATATCGGTTCATCTGGTGGCCTCCAGCCATTCAAGCGTGCGTGCCTCGGGGTTATCGGCCAGTTGGATGTCGGTGACAACCGCCGCTGAATCCGCCCCGGCCTGAAACACACCCGGCAAGCGCGCGGGCGTCAACCCGCCAATCGCCACCAAGGGCAGGTCGCCCACCGCCTGTTTCCAACGGCTCAGCTTCCCCAGCCCCTGCGGTGCCCAGGGCATCTTTTTCAGTTTGGTTTCATATACTGGCCCCAATGCCACATAAGCGGGATCGCAGGCCAGCGCCCGCTCCAGTTCGGCCTCATCGTGGGTGGAGATGCCAAAACGCACGTCATTGCGGCGCAGGGCCTTCAGGTCCGCCTGATCCAGATCCTCCTGCCCCAGATGCACAAAATTGCAATTCATCTCCAGCGCCAACTCCCAGTGGTCATTCACCACCAGTTGCGCCCCATGCACGGCGCAAAGGTCGCGCCCCCGGGCAATCTGCCGCCGCAGCTCTGCGTCCGACAGCCCCTTGAGCCGCAGCTGCACCAGCTTCACCCCATGCGGCACCAGCAGCTCCAGCTGGCTGACATGGCCAACGATCAAATAGAACGGATCCAACACGGTCTTATCCTTCATAGTTCTGCCAATCCAAAAATAGGGGTTGAGGCGGCGGCCATATCGCGCCGCGGCATCAGTCCAGCCTCTGCCGCCATCTGCCCTGCGCTGACGGCCTGCCCAAAGGCCCCTGCCATCGCCACGGGATCCAGCGCCTTGGCCACGGCCGTATTTAAAAGCACCGCGTCATAGCCCAGTTCCATCGCTTGCGCCGCCTGCGACGGCGCCCCGATCCCGGCATCTACCACCAAGGGGATGTCCGGAAAATGCGCCCGCATGCTGCGCAGACCTTCGATGTTGCGCAGCCCCTGCCCCGATCCGATAGGCGCGCCCCAGGGCATCAAGACCTGGCAGCCTGCCTCAACCAGTTTTTCACCTAGGATTAGATCCTCGGTGGTGTAGGGAAACACCTCGAACCCGTCGGCACACAGAGTGCGTGCGGCTTCGACCAGGGCAAAGGGATCAGGTTGCAGCGTGTCAGCGTGGCCGATCACCTCCAGCTTGATCCAGTTGGTGCCAAACACGTCCCGTGCCATATGCGCGGTAGTCACGGCCTCGGCCGCTGTGTGGCACCCCGCCGTGTTGGGCAGAATGCGGCAGCCGGTTTCAGCGATCAGACGCCGGAAATCCGCGCCCCCCCGCCCCTCACGTCTGAGCGACACCGTGATGACCTCGACCCCTGAGGCGGCGATGGCCTGTTGCAGAATGGCCGGGGAGGGATATTGCGCCGTCCCCAGCATAAGGCGGCTGTTGAGCGTGACACCGTAAAACATCGCTTAGCCCCCCTGCATCGGCGACAGAACCTCGATCCGGTCGCCATCAGCCAATCTGTGACCTACGCGCGCGCCACGTGGCACAAACTGCCCGTTCACTGCGGTGGCCACTGCAGCGGTCTCAAAGCCGCAATCCAGCAGCAATTCCGCCAGCGTATTCGCCCGCGGCACCATGCCTTCACCATTCACTTCAACCCGCATTTTGCAGCCCTCCCATAAGGTCATTGCCCAATTGTTCCGCCAAGGCAGGCGCCATCAGGAACCCGTGGCGAAACATACCGTTCAGATGAATGCGCCCGCCAATGTGGCGGATCGCAGGGATATTGTCAGGAAAGGCCGGACGCAGCCCCGCGCCACATTCCAGCACCCGCGCCTCGGCAAAGCCGGGATGCACGGTATAGGCGGCAGACAGCAGCTCCATCACTGCACGGCCTGTGATCGCGCCACTGTCGTCACTTTCGACCATCGTGGCGCCGATCATGTAACGGCCCAGACCACGCGGGACGATGTAACAGGGAAACCGCGGATGCAGCAGACGCAGGGTACGGCTGAGATCCACGTCGGGCGCTTCAACCAGCAGCATCTCGCCGCGCACCGCTCTGAGATCGGACAGCAAATCCCGCGCGGCCCAGCCCCGGCAGTCGATCACCTGCCCCTCAGCCCGACCGCGGGCGGTGAAACGCACCCCCAGCCCCTTGGCCCGTTCTTTCAGCAAAGACAGGGCGCGGCGCGGGTCCATATGAGCCTCTTCCGCATAGAAAAGCCCCTGAGCGAACCGCGCCTCCAAACCGGTTTCCAATTGGTTAGGCGTAACCCATTCGTAACCGAATGTTCCGCGCGCGAAACGTTTCAGCTCGGCCTGATCGCGGGCGGGTGCCAGCACCAAGGTGCCGCGCCGGGTGAGCGGCCCAATCCGCGCCTCCCACCATTCCGCCGCACCGCGCCCGGCTGTGACCACCGTGTCAGGCGCGCTTTCGCCCTCACACATCGGCGCCAGCATGCCGCCCGCCAGAGAGGAGGCCGGTGCCACCGCACCGGGATCAATTACGGTGACGTTTGCGCCCCGTTCGGCAAGGGCTGTGGCGGCGCAGAGCCCCGCCACACCAGCCCCCAAAACCGTGCAGATCATTCTGCCGGTTCCACCTGATCCGCAACCTGATCGGCGGGCACGTAGAGCTCGCCCCCTTCCTGGAACTTCGCCGCCATCTTAGCAAAGCCATCGACCTTTTCGGCTTCGGCGCGGATGTCATGGCTGATCCGCATAGAGCAGAACTTGGGCCCGCACATGGAACAGAAATGCGCCACCTTATGGGCCTCTTTCGGCATGGTTTCATCGTGGAAGTCACGGGCCGTATCGGGATCCAGCGAGAGGTTGAATTGATCCTCCCAGCGGAATTCAAACCGGGCGCGGCTGACCGCATCGTCACGTTCCTGCGCGCCCGGATGGCCTTTGGCCAGATCGGCGGCATGGGCGGCCAGCTTGTAGGTGATCACGCCGGTTTTCACATCGTCGCGGTCGGGCAGGCCAAGGTGTTCCTTCGGCGTCACGTAGCAGAGCATCGCGCAGCCGTACCACCCGATCATCGCCGCCCCAATGGCGCTGGTGATGTGGTCATAGCCCGGCGCGATATCGGTGGTCAGCGGCCCAAGCGTGTAGAACGGCGCCTCGTGGCAATGCTCCAGCTGTTTGTCCATGTTGGCCTTGATCTTGTGCATGGCGACATGGCCCGGCCCTTCGATCATCACCTGACAGTCTTTGGCCCAGGCGATCTTGGTCAGCTCGCCCAGCGTCTCCAGCTCAGCAAACTGTGCTTCGTCATTGGCGTCCGCGATGGAGCCGGGGCGCAGCCCGTCCCCCAGCGAGAAAGACACATCATACTTGCGGCAGATGTCGCAGATCTCATCGAAATGCTCGTAAAGGAAGCTCTCCTTGTGGTGATGCAGGCACCATTTGGCCATGATCGAGCCGCCGCGTGACACAATCCCTGTCACCCGTTTCGCGGTCATCGGCACCATATGCAGACGCACACCGGCGTGGATGGTGAAGTAATCGACGCCCTGTTCCGCCTGTTCGATCAAGGTGTCGCGGAACACTTCCCAGGTCAGGTCTTCGGCAATACCGTTCACCTTTTCCAGCGCCTGATAGAGCGGCACTGTGCCGATCGGCACCGGCGCGTTGCGGATAATCCATTCGCGAATGTTGTGGATGTTGCGACCGGTCGACAGGTCCATCACCGTATCGCCGCCCCAGCGGATCGCCCAGACCATTTTCTCCACCTCTTCCTCCATCGAGGAGGTGACGGCAGAGTTGCCGATATTGGCGTTGATCTTGACCAAGAAGTTGCGGCCAATGATCATCGGCTCCAGCTCACGGTGGTTGATGTTGGCGGGGATGATTGCGCGGCCTTCAGCGATTTCCTGACGGACGAATTCGGGCGTCACCAGATCGGGGATGGCCGCGCCAAAGTCATGTCCGTCACGGGCCTTTTCCCAGGCTTCAATCCGGCCGTTGTTTTCACGGATGGCAACAAATTCCATCTCTGGGGTCACGATACCGGCGCGGGCATAGGCCAGCTGGGTCACGGCCTTGTCGCCTTTGGCGCGCAGGGGCGGGCGGATAGCGGGGAACTCAGGCACCAGCTTATCGCCCTTGGCAAAGCCATTGTCCGCATCCGTCACGTCCCGGCCCTGATATTCCTCAACATCGCCGCGTGCCGCCAGCCAGCTGCCGCGCTTGTCCTCCAGACCTTTGCGAATGTCGATCTCGGCCGCCGGATCGGTGTAGGGGCCGGAGCTGTCATAGACCACCTGCGGGGCCTCGCCGCCGCCGACGTGGATCTGGCGCATCGGCACCTGCACGTCATGCAACTGACCATGCATGTAAATTTTGGAAGAGGCCGGCAGGCCGCCAGTGGAAATCTGCGGGGTGGGCGCGTCCGAGGTTTTCGGTTCAGTGCTCATTTGGTGTCTCCTCAAGGTTCAAGACTCGAAAAGACCCAAGCCAAACGATGAGGTAGAAAGAGACCGCACCGGTCCCCAGAAAACAGGGCCCAATAGCGGCCCAAAGGACGCAATGCACCCCTTGGTCTCCCTACGCCAGTGTCAACTGGGTCAGGTTCTAAGGGTCGCGTCGCCGGTGCAAAGTTGCCTTTGCCCCTGTCAGCCTCTCAGTCCCCTAGGTGGGACTCCCCCGACGTGGCGCGAAGATGCTTTGGCGCCCATTCCATGTCAACCCGATTTGTCCCCCTTGCCTCGCGGTCCTTCGCGGGGCATTCAACGGGTCAGCACAGGAGTCGTTGATGCGCGTACAACAGACCACTTTTTCCGCCAATCTGGGATTTCTCTGGTCCAACCTGCCGCTGCCCGCCGCCATTCACGCCGCCAAAGCTGCCGGTTTCGCAGCAGTCGAATGCCACTTCCCCTATGCCTTCGACCCTGCCGAGGTCCACGCCGCCCTGACCGAAACCGACCTGCCAATGCTGGGGCTGAACACGGCACCGGGCGATCTGGCCGCAGGGGATTTCGGTCTCGCTGCGCTGCCCGGCCGTGTTGCCGAAGCCCGCTCGGCAATCGATCAGGCACTGGACTACGCAGCAGCAACCGGCACCGGCAATGTCCATGTGATGGCCGGCGATGCAACAGGGTCAGAGGCCGAGGCCTGTTTCACCGCGAACCTGCGCTATGCCTGCGCGGCGGCGGCGCAGCATGGCATCACCATCCTGATTGAACCACTCAACAGCTATGACGCACCGAACTATTTCCTGAAGACCACCGATCAGGCCATCGCCCTCATGGATCAGGTTGGGGCTGAAAACCTCAAACTGATGTTTGACTGTTACCATGTGCAGCTGATGGAGGGTGATATCTGCAACCGTCTGACCCGCTTGCTGCCGCGGATCGGCCACATCCAGTTTGCCGCCGTCCCCGGACGGGGCCAACCGGATCTGGGGGAACTGCGCTATCCGCATATCTTCCGCCACCTCGCCGCGTTGGGCCACACCGCCCCGCTGGGGGCGGAGTATCGCCCTCAGGGGTCCACCGAGGCGTCGCTCGGCTGGATGACGCCGTATTTACCTGCTGTGACAGGCTAATCCGCACCTTTCCCGCGCCGCAGCATTGACAGCCCTCGGAACCCACGCCTTCATGTGAGCGATAACAGATGAAGGCCGAAGAGATGAACACCCGCCACGCTTTTGGCGCCACCCCCGGGGGCGAAACCGTTGAAATTGTCACGTTGCAGCGGGCGGGCGTCACGGCGCGGGTGATGACTTGGGGGGCCAGCCTGCAGGATTTCCGGCTGGAGAGTGTGCCGCATTCGCTGGTCCTTGGGGCGCCGGATTTTGCTCCCTATCTGGACGAGATGCGCTACTTCGGAGCCATTGTCGGACCAGTGGCCAACCGGATCGCCAAGGGTCGCGCCCCGCTCGGAGGCCAAGAAATCGCGCTGGAGCGCAATGAGAACGGTGTGACCACCCTGCATGGCGGCACACAGGGCTGTGGCACCCAGAACTGGCGCATTCTGGCGCATGGAGAAACCTCCTGCACCCTGATCCTGACCATGTTGGACGGCACGGGCGGCCTGCCCGGGCCCGTCACGCTGAAGGCCCGCTACGCCCTGGAAGAGGATGGCGCGCTTAGCCTGGATATCGAAGCGCAGGCGGAACAAGCCACCTTTTGCAATCCGGCGCATCACAGCTACTGGACACTCGACGGCAGCCCTAACCTGCACCACCACCAGCTGCAGGTGGATGCGGACCGCTATCTGCCGGTAGATGCGGAACAGATCCCAACGGGGGCCGCTGCCTCTGTGGCGGACACGGAATTTGACCACCGCGAGGCGGCGCCGGTGTTGCGCGGCGAAACGGGACTGGACCACAACTTCTGCCTGTCGGACGCACCTGCCCCGCTGCGTGAGGTCTGCACCCTGGAAACCGAGGCGCTGCGCCTGAGCGTGGCCACGACCGAGCCGGGGTTGCAGGTCTACGATGGCGCTGGCCTGTCCACCGGGCTGGGCCATCACCCGCACCCCTATGGGACAAACGCTGGGCTGGCGATTGAACCCCAACGCTGGCCGGACGCGCCGAACCAGAACGGTTACCCGTCGATCCTGCTGCACCCCGGTGAGACCTATCGTCAAACCAGCCGGTTCAAGGTGACGCGGAAATAGAGCGTTTCAGTAGGGCCTCCGCCCCATGATTGCGCGCTGGCCCCCGCCCGCAACGCAAAAGGCCGAGGCTGATGCCCCGGCCTTTGCAATCCCATAAAGACAACGCGCCTTAGGCGGCTTGCGCGGCGGAGCCCACGGCGGCCATAGCGGTGGCCGTGTCGAGCATCCGGTTCGAGAAGCCCCACTCGTTGTCATACCAGCTGAGCACCCGCACCATGCCGCCGTCGGTGACCTTGGTCTGGTCCTCCGCGAAAATCGACGAATGCGGGTTGTGGTTGAAGTCGCTGGAGACCAGCGGCAGGTCATTGCGGGCCAGCACACCCTTCAGCGGGCCTTCGGCGGCGGCATCAGCGATCACCGCGTTGACCTCTTCCACGGTCACACCTTTCTTCGGCATGAAGGTCAGGTCGACAACCGATACGTTCGGGGTCGGGACGCGGATGGCGGAACCGTCCAGCTTACCTTTCAAATGCGGCAGAACCAGCGACACGGCGCGGGCTGCACCGGTGGAGGTCGGTATCATCGACAGCGCCGCGGCACGGGCGCGGTAGAGATCCTTGTGCATGGTGTCCAGCGTCGGCTGATCACCAGTGTAGGCGTGCACAGTGGTCATGTAGCCGGTCTCAATCCCGAAGGCGTCATCCAGCACCTTGGCCACAGGGGCCAGGCAGTTGGTGGTGCAGGAGGCGTTGGAAACCACCACATCCTCGGCGGTCAGCTCATCATGGTTAACGCCGTAAACCACGGTGCGGTCAGCGCCATCACCGGGGGCCGAGATCAGCACCTTGTTGGAGCCATTTTCCAGATGTTTCGCAGCCGCTTCACGTTTGGTGAAGATGCCGGTGCATTCCAGCGCGATGTCCACATCACCCCAGGGCAGATCCTCGGGGTTGCGTTCGGCGGTGACGCGGATGCGTTTGCCGTTTACCACCAGCGCGCCGTCTTCAACTTGGATGTCGGCGTTCAGGTGCCCGTGAACCGAGTCAAACTGCAGCAGGTGGGCATTGGTGGCCACGGGGCCAAGATCGTTGATGGCAACGATTTCAATGTCGGTGCGACCGGATTCGATCCACGCACGAAAAACGCAGCGGCCGATGCGGCCAAACCCGTTGATGGCAAGTTTCGTGGTCATGTCTGTCTCCTTTTCGGACATCGGGTCGAAAATGCTGTGGGCAAGGCGACTCAAGCCTTGCTAGCGCTAACGCGGATTAATCATATTAGCGCTAACATTGCGAGTGAAATTTGTGTGACCGGTGCAAATGCGAAAATTTTCGCGGAAAAAGGCGCGTATGCGAAACACCTGTTCAAGGATTTTGACAAAATGAGGTCGTAGCATCATTGCGAACCCCGCACATCGTTGACAAAATGTCAGGGTAAATCTCCGTATCGCAGGATCCCCCAATGACCGACACGCCCAAACCCGACGCCAGCGGCAAGCGCCGCATCGTTTCCTCCCGCCACTTGGCCGAGGGAGACGGCTGGGAGATGTCGGAGTTGGAATACGGTCTGATCATCATCCACAACGCCTTCAATCGCTGGATGACCCGCTGCATGGGCGCTGCCGGCATGCCGGAACTGTCGCCACTAGAGGTGCTGGTGCTGCACAACACCAACCACCGGGATCGTGAGAAACGACTGAGCGACATTTGCTTCCTGCTGAATGTGGAAGACACCCACACGGTGAACTATGCCCTGCGCAAACTGCTGAAGATGGGGCTGTTGGACAGTGAAAAGCGCGGCAAAGAGGTGTTTTATCAGACCTCGGCAGAGGGCCGCGCGCTGTGTACTCGCTACAAGGAAGTCCGCGAGCAATGTCTGCTGGAGGTGTTGCCGCGCACCGGGATTGAAGGCGACGAGCTGCGCGATATGGCGGCCTCGCTGCGGGCGCTTTCGGGCCTTTATGATCAGGCCAGTCGGGCGGCGGCCTCTTTGTAAGAGGCCACCTGCCTTTTTGCAGTGGCTGGCCTAGTTGCCCATCGCGTTGGGCAAAAGCGTCACGATGGACGGGAAGGCGGTGATCAGCAGCACGCCAAGCAACAACAGGAAGAAGAAGGGCAATGCCGCTTTGGCGACCTTCAAAATGTTGTAGCCGGTCAGCCCCTGGATCACGAAGAGGTTGAAGCCCACCGGCGGGGTGATCTGGCTCATCTCCACCACCAGCACCAGATAGATGCCGAACCACAAGGGGTCGATGCCCACCGCCTCAACCATCGGCAGGATGATCGAAGTGGTCAGCACCACCACCGAAATCCCATCCAGAAAACAGCCAAGCAAGATGAAGAACACCGTCAGCACCGCCAGCAACGCATAGGGCGACAGGTTAAAGGTGCCGATCCAGGTGGCCAGATTGCGCGGGATACCGGTGAACCCCATCGCGATGGCCAGAAAGGCCGCCCCCATCAGGATGAAGGCAATCATCGCCGAGGTCCGTGTCGCCGACAGCAGCGCCTCTTTGAACTGGGTCTTATCAAAGCCGCCTGAGAGGATGGCGAGGATCAGCGACAGCACCACCCCGATGGCTGCCGCATCGGTGGGTGAGGCCACGCCGGTGTAGATGGTGCCAATCACGCCGCCGATCAGCAACATGACCGGGATCAACCGGCGCGAGGCGGCGAGTTTGTCCATGAAGGGCACCGCAGGGCCTTCTTCGGGGATCAGGTCTTTGTTCATCACCGCGCGAAGCGCCACATAGGCCGCAAACAGGCCCACCAGCATGGCGCCGGGCAACACGCCCGCAACAAAAAGTCGGGCGATGGATTGCTCGGTTGCAACGCCATAGACGATCAGGATGATCGAGGGCGGGATCAACAGGCCAAGGGTGGCCGAACCGGCCAGCGTGCCAAGGATCAGACTGTCAGGATAACCGCGCTCTTTCAATTCAGGCACCGACATCCGGCCAATGGTGGCCGCAGTGGCGGCGGAGGAACCAGAGACGGCAGCGAAGATTGCGCAGCCCAGAATATTGACGTGCAGCAGGCGTCCCGGCACCCGGCTCAGCCAGGGGGCCAGACCGCTGAACATATCCTCAGACAGGCGGGACCTCAGCAGGATCTCCCCCATCAGGATAAACAAGGGCAACGCGGCCAAGGGCCAGCTGTGGCTGTGCCCCCAAAGCGTGGTGGCCAGCACCAGACCTTCGGGCGCGTTGGAAAACAACGCAATGGCAACAAAGGCCATGACGATCAGCGACAGCGCAACCCAGAGGCCTGCGGCCAGCATCACAAGGAGCACGCCCAGCAGGACGGAGAATACGGCGGGATCAGAAAGTTCGGATAGGAAGGTCATGGTTTACTCCGCCCCTTCGTCACTCAGGATGGGTTTGCGGGCCAGCAGCGACTCGACCAATGTGTCCAGCAGCGCAAGGGTCAGCAGGCCAAGCCCCGCCACCATCGACATTTGCGGGATCCACAGCGGAATGGCGATGATGCCGGTGGACATATCGCCGTAGTGCCAGCTTTCCCACAAAAGGGAGGCGGCATAATAGGTGGCATAGCCTGCCATGAAACCGCCAAGGGCCAGCGTGAACATCTCCAGCAGCCACCGCGGCGTTTCGCCAAGGCGCTGGATCAGCAGGTTCACCCGGATATGGCCGCCCATACGCAGGGTGTAGGACAGCGCCATGAACGATGCCGTGGCCAGCGCAAAACCGGCAAAATCCGCGTAGGACGGAATGGTGAAGGAGAGGTCGGGCCCTCCGATACGGGCCAGAATATTCAGGCTGACCTGTGCAGTTACGATGGTGCAGATAAACAAGATCGACAGCGCCGCAATCCAGCCTGCCGTCAAATATAGCCCATCCAGAACACGTCGGATCATTTGGACCTCCCTCTTGGAAAAGCGCCCCGACCGGTGGGTCAAGGCGCCAATGTGTTAGGCTTATTCAGCTTTATAGTCGTTCAGAACCGAGATGGCGTCTTCGCTGGCGCTGTTCATCCAGTTGTCAACCATGTCGGCGCCGATCGCCAGCAGGCCGTTCATCAGCTCATCCGAAGGCTGCACCACGGTGATGCCATTGTCGGCCATGACCTTGGTTTTGGTTTCGGCTTCGGCAGCGGACATTTCCCAGCCGCGGGTTTCGGCCTTAGCGGCAGCGTCCATCACGGCCGCCTGGACCTCTGCAGGCAAACGGTCAAACACGCGGGTGTTCACAACAACGATGTTTTTCGGAACCCAAGCGTTGATCGGAGTGTAGTGGGTGACAAAGTCCCAAGCCTTGGAGTTGGCACCGGTGGAAGGCGAGGTGATCATCGCCTGTACCTGACCGGTGGCGAAGGCCTGCGGGATGTTGGAGGCTTCGATCTGCACCGGCGCCGCTTTGGCCAGGGTTGCAAACTCTTCCAGCGCAGCGTTGTAGGCGCGGAACCGCAACCCTGCCAGATCATCGACGGTTTTCACTTCGCCGTTGGTGTACAGACCCTGCGCCGGCCACGGCACCGAGAACAGCGGCTTCAGGCCTTCTTTGGCCAGCAGAGCTTCGATCACCGGTTTCTGTGCCGCCCAGAGTTTCGCCGCATCGTCATAGGAGGTGGCCACAAACGGCTGGCTGTCGACGCCGTAGGCCAGATCTTCGTTCGACAGACGCGACAGGAAGAATTCGCCGATTGGCACCTGACGCGAGCGAACGGCGTTTTTGATTTCCGGGTGCGGGAACAGCGAACCTGCCGAATGCACGGTGATTTCCAGCGCGCCATCGGTGGCGGCGGACACATCGGCGGCGAACTCGCGGATGTTTACAGTGTGGAAGGTGCTGTCGCCATAAGGCGTCGGCATGTCCCAGGTGTCTGCGGTGGCGGCACCGGCCAGGCCCAGGCCCAGCGCGAAGGTTGCGGCGAATTTCAACATTGTCATCTCCTCGGCCCGACGGTCGGGCTTAGCTGTTGGAAGTAATTTTTTGGCATTACGTTGACAAAATGTCAGCAAAGTGTGAGTTTGGTCAAGAGATTTCTGGTTCCCACCGTAGTTTCACCCCGCTAACAGATCACCAGACCGTCCTTTTCAGCCCGATTTCTGCAAGGTTTTCCGCCCTATGACACAGGACACACCACAATCCCCCCTCCGCGCCGCACATGCGCCCGAGGTTTTGCCTTTGGGACAAGACAGCCTGCTGGTGCGATTCGCCCGGGCCGCCTCTTTTGAGGCGACGGCTGCCTGTCTGGCGTTTCAGCGCGCGGTAGAGACCTTGGCGCTGACGGGTGTGCGCGATGTGGTGCCCTCGCTCACCTCCGTGTCGGTGCAGTTTGATCCCAGCGTTCTGGACCGCGCCACACTGGTGGCCGCGATCACACCTGTGCTGTCTAAGGCTGCAACCGATGCCCTGCTGCCTGCCCCAACGCGGCGCTGGCATATCCCTGTGGCTTTTGGTGGCGACTTTGGTCCGCAGCTAAGCGAATTTGCTGAGGTCAGCGGCCTGAGCGAGGCCCAGATCCTGAAAGAGGCCCAAGAAACGGAGCTGCGGGTGCTGGCCATCGGCTTTGCCCCCGGACAGCCCTACCTTGGCTACCTGCCCGAAGGCTGGCAGGTGCCACGACAGCGCAACCTGACACCCCGTGTGCCTGCCGGCGCTATTGCAACGGCGGTGCGACAGATGGTGCTGTTCACCAATGCCTCCACCACCGGCTGGCGACAGATCGCCGAGACCGGTTTCCGCCCCTTCGTGCAAGACCGCGCTGAGCCTTTTCTGCTGCGACAGGGCGACGCCCTGCGGCTGGAGCAGGTCAGTCATGACACCTATCGCGACCTGAAGCGCAACGATGCCGAGGGCTTGGGCGGTGCAAAATGTGAGGTGCTGACATGAGCGGCCTCCTTCATATCAAACGCGCCGGACCTGCGGTGTCCGTTCAGGATCTGGGACGGCCCGGCTACATGGGTCAGGGTGTGGCAACGGGCGGCGCGGCAGATCGGCTGGCCCTGTTCGAGGCTGCGGCACTACTGGAAGCACCGGCCGTCTTACCTGCCATCGAAATGGCGGGCATGGGCGGCAGTTTCACCGTTGACGCGCCCACCCGTTTCGCCCTGACCGGCGCGCCGATGCGCGCCACCTTGGACGGTGAGCCCCTGGGCTGGAACGAAAGCCACCTGCTGCAACCCGGTGAGGTGCTGGACCTTGGCGGGGTGAGCGAAGGCGTTTACGGCTACCTGAGCTTCGCCGCTGGGCTGGATCTAACGCCTTGGCTGGGCAGTGTCGCCAGCCAGGCCAGTCTGGGCATCGGCAAGCTGCTTGCGGCAGGGGACACCCTGCCGCTGGGCACGGACTCTGACACCAGCCTGCCGCCCCGCCGTCTGCCCAAGGCGGACCGGTTCAAAGGCGGCGCCTTGCGGATGATGCCCGGGCCACAGACCGGCCTGTTTGATCCGGCTACCTTGGAACGCGCGCTTGCCACCAGCTTTACCCGCGATGCCGCCGCCAACCGGCAAGGTGTGCGGCTGAACCATGACGGTGCGCCCTTCCCCGCAGATGACGCGGCTTCGCTGGCGTCGGATTTCATCACGCAAGGTGACGTCCAGATGACCGGCGATGGGGTGCCTTATGTGCTGATGGCAGATTGCCAGACGATGGGCGGCTATCCGCGTTTGGGCACGGTGCTGCCGGATGACCTGCCAATGCTGGCGCAGGCGCCGTTGGGGGCGAAACTGCGGTTGGAGATGCTGGACCTCGCCGCTGCAGATGCGCTGTGGCAATCGGACAAGGCGCGTCTGGCCGCGTTACGGAGCAAGGCAGAGGTCAAAATCCGTGACCCGCGCGACATTCGTGACCTGCTGTCCTATCAGCTGATTTCAGGCGTCACTGCGGGCGATGATCTGGACCGCGACCTCGATTATCAGGGCGCAATGGACAGCAGGCTATCCTCAGGCCCGCTTCTGTCCTAGGGTAACGCCAGAGATTTCAGCGCGACCCTATTGAGACATGGACCCCCACGCCCCACTTTTGCCTCGTATCGCCTCTGGTGACAAAACCGCCCTTGCCGCGCTTTATCAGGCGTTGGAGAAGCCGGTTTACAGATTTATTCAGTCAAGATTGAACGATCCCTTCGAGTCAGCCGACATACTTCATGACGTGTTTCTGGAAGTCTGGCGGTCTGCTGGACGTTTTGAAGGGAGGTCGAAAGTGCAAACCTGGATTTTTGGCATAGCCTACCGGAAGGTGATTGATCTGCACCGCAAACGCGGGCGGCAAGACCTGACCGACGCGGTCGACGAACAGATCGACGACAGTGCCGACACAGAACTCTGTGTTGCTGCCACGCAGGAGGCCGCGCATGTGCGGCACTGTGTGGACGATCTGAAACCGGATCACCGCGAGGCGATCAGCCTCGCCTTTTATCAGGACATGACATACGGCGAGATTGCCGAGACCGTGGATGCCCCCGAGGGCACCATCAAGACGCGGATCTATCACGCCAAGAAGCTGCTGATGAAATGCCTAGAAGGCAGAATGCGCCTTTCGGGCGCCGCAGGTGGGAGGGCCGCGCCATGACCCGTCAAGAGATTGAGGCGCTGCTGCCTTTCCTTGCCAATGACACATTGCAAGGGGACGAGCGGGCCGCCGTAGAGGCTGCGGTGTCGGGTGATCCCGCATTAGCCGCAGAACTCGAGGCCCTGAAGGCCATCCGCGAAGTCATGCAGGCCGAGGCCACGGAGGACACGGGCTATAGCCCCGGCGAGGTTGGGTTGGCCCAGTTGATGCGCGGGGTTGAGGCCGAAACGCAGGCAATGGCGCCGGTTGAAGCCCCCGTGGTGCGCCCGGTGATCTGGCAATTTGCGGCGGCGGTTCTGCTGGCGCTTGTGGTGGGGCAGTCGGTCTACTTTGGCAATCGTCTGAACGATAGCGGTGCAGGGTATCAGCTGGCAGGGGCAGCCGCCTTTGAGATCACGCTAGTGGAGACCGCAACCGAGGGGGCGATCCGTGCTATGTTGCTTGCGGCGGGTGTAGAGATCGCTGCCGGTCCGTCGGCGCTGGGCCTTTACGAGCTGCGCTTGCTGGAAGGGGTGACCCTGGAGGAGGCCCGCGCGGTGCTTGAAGCCTCAGACCTGATCGAAAGCCTTTCGCTGCCAGAGGAGTGAAACCGATGATGTCTTCCGTCCTGAGGTCCGTTCTGCCAGCCCTTCTGCCTGTTCTTCTGATCGCGCTGTTCGCCCTGCCCCCCAGTGCCGAGGCACAGACGCGGGACCCAACGGGCGGCACCTCAACAGGGGGTACTTCAACAGGGGGGACATCAACGGGCGGCACCGGAACCGGCACAACACGTGATCCCACGGGTGGTAGCAGCAGTTCCGGCAGCGCTGCCGGGCGTGACGACGACCGCGCCGCACCCACCGTGCCACGCAATGCAGACGCCGCCCGCGCCCGTGGGCGGCGCTTTGAGTTTGTGACCTCTGGCCCGATCGGGCAGGCAAATGCAGCGACCACAGCCCTGGTGCAGGCCGGGGCGCAGCTGATCCGCAGCCGCAGCTTGCCCAATCTGGGACGTCAGGTTTCCCTGCTAGACTTGCAATCCGTCTCGCTGCCGCAAGCCCGCGCCATCCTATCGGCAACTGCGCCTCAGACGGCCATCGATCTGCACAGTTTTTACCGCTACGCACAGGGCAAGCCCCGGCTGTTCGCACCGCAGATGCTTGGCCTGCAAGACGCCGGGCGCTGCCGTGTCAAAGCCCTGCGGATTGGCGTAATTGACGGGCCGTTGGCGCTGGACCACCCGGCCCTGGCGGCTGCTTCGGTGACCCAGCACTCGGTTCTTCTGGCCGGAGAAAGACATGACAAGGCCGATCACGGCACCGCTGTCGCAGCGCTGATTGTGGGGGAGGACCCTGCGGGTCCTTTGGCCGGTTTCAGCCCCGGCGCACGTCTGTTTGCCGTCGCCGCCTTTGCCAAGGAAAAGCGTGGGGCAGCGGCCGATGTGGAGCGGGTGGCGGTGGCGCTGGACTGGCTGATCGGGCAACGGGTGCGACTGATCAACATGAGTTTTGCAGGCCCTGTGAATGAAGCAATGGGCGATCTGATGCAACAGGCCGCCCGCAAAGGCAGCGTGCTGATTGCTGCAGCGGGCAATGGCAGCAGCAGCACAGCCCTCTACCCCGCCGCCCATCCCAATGTGATTGCAGTGACCGCCGTAGACGCCGCCGGCCGGCGCTACCGCAAGGCCAACCGGGGCAGCCATATTGAATTCGCCGCCCCCGGTGTCGACCTCTATGTCGCCAAGCGGCGCAAGGGCAGCTACGCCTCTGGCACCTCCTTTGCGGCACCAATTGTGACCGCGTTGGCGGCTCAGGCGATGGCGCGCGGGGCATCTGGTGCCAAAGCAATCCGCCAAAGCCTGCGCCGGAAATCCAAGGATCTGGGCGAAAATGGGCGGGATGTGAATTACGGCTGGGGGCTGGTTCAAGCACCCGACTGTTAAATCGGAACAATTCACTCAATAAATACATACACTTAACAAAAACTCACAAAAATCGCAAAAAACTTTGAACCTTCTTGGCCGGTCAGACGACCCACGAATGTAAGGCGCAGATGAGCGTCACGACATCAAATCAAACCAAGGAGACTTCTTATGACCCGTATTTTTGCTTTCACCGCTTTCGCCACCGTTCTGACCCTGACCACCGCCCCTGCCGTTCAGGCTGGCAACGCCGGTGCCTCGCTGCCGGCCTGCTACGCCCACGTTGTTTCGGCCTGTAACCAGACAAACCACCCCGAAAGCTGCGCCGAAGCGGGCATGAATGCCTGTGACGAATACCATGCAGCCAGCGCCTCGGTGCCGGGGGCGCAGATTAAGATCTTTGACCGCGGCAATGGCAAGTTCAAAGCGAAACTGGTGCTGCCCAACAGCCGCCCCACCGATCCCAAGCCGAATGACGATGATGATCGTGAAACGGGTCGCGATACAGGCCAGGAGACGGGTCGGGATACGGGCCGCAGCACCGGCGGTGAAACCCGGGATCCCACCAGTGGCCGTGGCTAACCCCACCCCTTCTGGTCCCCCACCAGCAAAAAGCCCCCGCAGATGCGGGGGCTTTCTTGTTGCCAAACGGGGCGCAGGATCAGAACGGCATGTTCACGTCAAAGCTGACACCCCAGGCAGAAGCACCGCTTTGGCCCAGACCATCAACGGAACCGCCGAAGCTCAGCTCGGTGCCTTCTTTGGTCACAAAGCGCACCCCACCATGGACGCGGCCCCGCCAGCTGTCCGAATTGGCGTTGCCGCCCGACGTCAGCGTCACCCCGGAGGTTTCGTCGATATTGTAGATCGCATCGAAACCAAAGTACGGCGCATAGGCTGTGCCACCGTCGGTCATGAACTGACCGGTAAAGGTTGGACCAATCTTCACCTGACCCAGTTTCACCGTCTGCTCTGGCACGGATGCGCCCAAAGAGTCGGTGTAGGCCTGCTGTTTCTCTTGAATGTAAGAGAAGCTGGCGTTGGGGCGGATGGTCCAAGCCCCCTGCTGGAACTCACCAGACAGGCTGGCAGAGGCCAACAGACGTTGGGTGTTGAAGCTGTCCACATAGGTGTTGAACGGGCTAACGGAGTTGTTGGAGCTGCCCGTCGCAATCCGCCCATCGAAGTAGAGGTTCTGCCCCAGACGCGCCGTCATATAGGGGCCGAACATCCAGCCTGTCCCGCTGGCGGTGGAGGTATTCACGCTGGAGCGGTCCTCCATATTGTCGAACTGCAGGATGGCACCAACAAGCAGGTCATCGTTCACCAGATAGTCCGCGCCGAAGTAGGCCACAGCAAAATGCCCTTCCCCATCAGCACCATAATCGAACTGCTTGTACTCGGCCTCCATCCAGGCGTCGAAACGGTTGTTATCCACCAACAGCTCTTCGGTGCCCGGGCTATGCGCCAGCGACATCTGTGCCGATGCTTTCCGCATCTGGTGCAGACTGGTGCTCATCAGGTAGGCTCCAGCGCTTTGGTCAATCTGTGCCGAGAAGGGCAGCAACGACTGGAGGTCCCCCGTGGCAAAACGGGTGGGCGTGGAATTTCCAAAACCACTCTGCAGCCTCTGCAGACGCCGACCGGCACTGGGTTCGGTCGACAGCAAAAGGTCCGCCCGTTTGGTCAGGAAACGGTTGATGGTGTCGATGGTTCTCTGCACTGACGACACAGCAGAGATGGTACAGGTCACATCGTCCAGCGGATCAATGGCCAGCGCAATCACACCTGTGTTGACATCCCCGGTGCTGTTGCCGTCGCTACAGACCATTGAACTGGTCACCACACCGGTCGGATTGCTCTGCGTGACCGTGTAGTTGCCTTGGGTCAGGCGAATGGGCCCAACGGTCCCGGTGCCGCCCGCAGTCACAAGGTTGAAGGTCAGTGCTGCTTCCGCTGAGGTGAAGGCAAAGGTGCCGTCCACCTCGGTGTTTTGCACAAAGGTGACCAGACCGGTTGTGGCTGGCTCCACCGTCAAAGAGGCACTGACCGAAGCACTGGCCCCCAGGCTGGAGCTGGCACTGTCGATCACATCAACATAGTTGCCGATCGCCGAAGACGTCACATCGACAGCAACCTGACACACTTCGGATGCAGCAAGGCTGCCGCCGCTGTAGCTGAGGCTGCTTGCCCCTGCGGTCGCCGTCAAAGTGCCACCGGTACAGGTTGTCGAGGCATTGGGCGTCGCTGCAAGAGTAACCCCATCCGGCAATGTGTTGCCCAGAGCCACCGAAGTCGCTGCAACCGGTGAGGTATTGGTCAGCGTCAACGTCAGGGTCGAGGTCTGCTGCTGCTCGATCGTATCGGGGCTGTAGCTGGCCGATAGGCTCAGCGGGACCGAAGCGATCGACAGGCTGGCCGTGGCGGCCGTCGCATCCACGTAATCCGAGGTCAGCGCCGAGGTCACGTTATTGAACGTGCCGCTGGTGGAGGTCACCAGATCAACACTGACAGTACAGATCGCGCCGCCAAGAACAGTGCCGCCACTGTAGCTGATGCTGCTGCCCCCAGGTGCAGCGGTCAATGTGCCGCCGGTACAGGTGGTCACGACATTGGACGTGGCCGCAATGGTCACCCCATCGGTCAGTGGGTCGCTGAAGTTCAACCCGGTGGCGGCCACCGGGTTGGCCGTGTTGTCGATGGTCAGCGTCAGGGTTGTGACCTCACCTTGGTCCACAGCCGCTGGAGCGAAGGCCTTGGTGAACGACAGGCTCAACGCCACCACATCGGTGTCCGTGTCACTGGCGCTTTCATTGCCGGTGTTGATATCGATGACCGAGGGGGTGGCCGTGGCCGTGTAGGACAGCGGACCTGTTGCATCGCGCCCAACAAGACAGCTGGACGTATAGGTCACAGAGCTGCCCGAAGGCATTGACAGGGTTTCGGCCAGATTGCCGGTGCCCGCGGCGGTGTTGCCAGAGGCGCCCCCGGCTGCGACCGAGGTAAAGGTACAGGTCAGATTGGCCGGGAACGGTGCGTTCAGCGTCACCGCCGGATCCAGCGACGGGCCGGCGTTGGCAACAACCGTGGTGTAGACCACGTTCTGACCGGGCGACGTGCTGGTGAGGCCATCTGTTGCCGTAACCGACACATCCACATGGGGCGAAACGGTCAACGTAGCGCTGGCGCCACTGGCCGAGAACTGGCCGCCGCTGCTGACGTCAGATGTGGTGCTGACATAATCACCAGGGGTGCCACTGGCCGGCAGTTGAACGGTGATGTCGAAGTTACAGCTTGCCCCTGCGGCCAACTCGCCGCCGGTGAAGGTCAGCAGGCTGGTGCCGGTAAGGGCGGACCCTGCGCCACAGGGCGTGGCAGGCAGGACCGAGGCGCTGAGGCCCGACAACACAGCGTCCAGATCGCTGGAGAAGGCCAAGCTGTTCACTGTCGCCGCATTGGGGTTGGTGAGCGTGAAGCTAAGCACCGCGGTCTCTCCGGGCAGCGCCGGGCCATCAAACCCTGCGCTGAAGGTGGTGCCAATGGTGGACACATCCAGATTTGCGCTTGCTGCAGGACCGGAGAGGGCAAAACCGCCCACCGTGCCACTGACCGTGCCCGTGAGGTTGCTCACGCTGCCAGAGCCAGCGTCGGCTGGCACATTGAAATTGACAACAATTGCACAGGTTCCAGCAGCGGCCACGCTGCCCGAGGTCAGGCTAAGCGTGCCGGTGCCAACGCCCGTGATCGTGCCGCCACAATCATTGAAGGCAATCGAATCCACCGTTGCTGCGGTTGAGCCAAAGGCCATCGCGCCAACATTGGTGGAGATCGCCAGATCCGTGGCCGCCAAGGTGGGATGTGTATTGCCCAGGGTTAAACGAAGCTGAGCAACGTCTCCCGGTGCAACGGTTGGCGTGTCGAAGCTGTTGATTACAGACAGGTAGTCGCTGCGGACTTCAATCGAGGCGGTCTCCATCGCAGCCGCATCGCTGCTACCACTGCGCGAATACGCCAGAGATGAACCTTGACTGCTGTAGACACCATCACTGCTGCCCGCTGGCATCAAGATCGGAACTTCGATCACACAGCTGGTGCCCGCAGTGACCGCGCCCCCGACGTAAGTCAGGAAACTTCCCGCGCTGGCGGTGCCGCCACAGGTGTCCAAAGTTGCGGGTCCGGTTGCCGCTAGGCTGGACACAACGGAGGACAAACTGTGAGTGAAAAAGGTCAGCGTTGCATCATCCGTCGGATGCGGGTTGGCGATTGTATAGCGCAGCGTCCCTGCTTCACCGGGGAAACTCGGGTTGGTCAGATATTCATGAGTAAAGCTCAAAGGCTCCGCCGGCAGGGCATCCAGCACCTCAATGCTGTCACTAGCGGCTGTATTGGTTTGCACGGCTGCCGCAAGCCCCCCCATCGCAGCGGTCAGATCGCTGGTGGTATTGGTTGCGGTGGCCGATCCAGTCCCACTGCCGCCCATCGTGAGGGCCACGGTGGTTTCACAGCTGCTGTTCACCGCCAGCGCACCGCCGGTGAAGGAAATGGTGGAGGCACCGCTGATGCCAAAGCCACAGGTATCGCTGACGGTGGAACTGTAGGTGGTGCCAGTGAAGAAACTGTCGAGCGGATCGGTGAACGAAATGTCACTCGCCGCAGCCGTTTCAACCGTTTTGCAGCCGGAAGGTCACGTTGGTGGTGCCGCCACGGACCACCTGATCCTCGGCAAAGACCTTGGTCATGGCCAGCTCGATCGCGCCGGACCCGTAGTTGAAGCTGGCTGCGGCCGTATTGCCGGTCAGTGCACTTGGGCCGCTGGCCAGAATGGGATCGGCAATCGACTGGTAGACACCCGATGCCAGATTGTTCCCGACGTTGTAGGTCACGGTGAATTCGCAGGTCTCCAGCGGGGCAAGGCTGCCCCCCTCGAAGTCAATGCCGGGGGCGGCAAAGTCCGGACTGGGCGATAGGCGGTTGGCGGTATTGATATAGTTGCCGCCGCAGGCAGCAATCTGGCCTGCAAAGGCAACGGAGGCGAAACCAACATCCAACTCCGCCCCGGCCGCGTCATGAACCCTGGCGTTGTTGTCAACAAACTCAACGCCGGTCAGGGTGGTTGCCGCGTTGGGGTTGTTCAATGCATAGCGGATCGAGATGGTTCCGCCCGGTGTCACCGGATCGGTCAGGATCGTTTTGGTCAGTACCGGCGGCCAAAACGGCAGGTACAGCCGAAACGGTCAGGGTGTCCTGGCCAGTCGAAGTGCCCACAACCGGTGTGCCACCAATATTGGCGCTCACTGCCGAAGTGATGTTGTCATAATCACCAGCAGTGGCCACGCTGGGCAACACAACGTCAATGTCAAAACGGCATTCTGCGCCCGCCGCAAGGGCACCGCCCGACAGGGTGACGGTGCTAGTGCCCGACAGGGCCGAGCCGCTACCACATGGATCGGACGGGAAGTTGCCACCGGTGGTGCCACTCAGCATCAGATCCAGATCATCCGCGAAGGTGATGTCGGTCGCCGCTTCGGTGCGGCTGAGGTTGCGCAGGGCAAACGACAGGGTCACGGTCTCACCAGGCAGCGCCGGGTCGCCGCTGAACAGTTTGGAGATCGACACCTCGCCTGCAGCCGGAGCGGCGACGGTCAGATTGCCAACCGCAGCCCCCAAGTCGCCTGCCGAGGACGAGCCGCTTTCCGACACAAGCGCAATTTGCCCCGATGTGCCGACAAGCAGGTCCAGGCTGACCGTGCATGTGCTTCCGGCTGCGACTGTATAGCCACTCATGGCAAAATTTTGACCGCCTTCTGCGGCCGTCAGAGTGGGCGAACCAAACGCCGAGCAATCTGTAACCAGATTGCTGGGGCTTGCAACGGTGATACCAGCAGGGAACGTCTCGGAGAGAGACATGAAGTTCACCGCAGCGCCATTTGCCGTGTTGTCGAAAGAATAGGTCTGCGTCACCACCGTGTTAAGGGCAGGTGTGTTGGTAGAAAACGTCTTGGTCAGCGAAGAGCGGCCCGAATCTGCCTCAAGCGACGCGCTGGCCGGCGTTGTGGTCCCTTCGGAGGAGTTCAAAATACCGGTGGTGCTGGCATGCACCCCAGGTGTGGCCAGGGAAACCAAAACCTCGATGGTGCAGGTCTGAAACGCCCCGACCAGGCCGCCGGTCAAGGACAGCGAGGTGTCGCCTGCTGCAGCCGTCACAGTGCCGCCACAGGTGTTACTGAGCACACCAGAGGCAACTGTCATCTGGCCGGGCACCGTCGGCAATGTGTGGGTGAATTGCACTGCAGAATTGGGCGTCGCACCGGGGTTGGTGATGGTATAGGTCAGAACCGACCCGGCGTTCACACCGACCGTGCTTGGTGAAAACCCTTTGCTAAAGCTCAACGCATCCTGCGCCGCTGCATCCTGCGCCAAAACGCCAAAGCCAAGTGTTACCCCAAGTGCCGCAATCTTGCGCCCAATCGACAGCATTGCCTGCCTCCCCTCATAATTCTGTTACAGGCGTGCCGTCGCACCCCGCATGCAGGTAAGTCGCTCTTTCAACGAAAACGGAAATTACCCAACCCCAACGAGCCACCCTTGGCACAGCTTGGTGCGCAAAGGAATAGTCCTTTGGAATCACGACGTGTTTTTTAGCATCTGTGTAGCGGCGCAACACTCCATACGTCTGCGTCGCTGCAGCAGTCAAATGCGGGGCAGCAATCGCCCCTGTCGCAAAACTTTGATGAATCCGTCGTTTTAGCGTCGCAGAGCAGGGCCATATCCGCCGAGAAGAATTTTGGGGGATAGAGATGCTTGCGTTCCAAGGGCTGACCAAACGTTTTGGCAACAACACCGCTGTCGACAATGTCTGCCTAGAGGTGGACCGACCGATGATGATCGGCATCATTGGGGCCTCCGGTGCGGGGAAATCCACCCTGCTGCGGATGGTGAACCGGCTGACCGACGCCACCGAAGGGCGCCTGCTGTTTGAGGGCCGTGACGTGCTGCAGCTAAAGGGTGCCGAGATGCGCCAGTGGCAGTCGCAATGTGCGATGATTTTCCAGCAGTTCAATCTGGTGCCGCGTATGGATGTGGTGTCCAACGTGCTGCATGGCACGCTGAACCGGCGCTCGACCCTGTCGACAATGTTCAACCTCTATCCCAGCGCCGACATTCACCGCGCCATCGACATTCTGGAACGTATGGGCATCGAAGCCCATGCCGCCAAACGTGCCGAGGCGCTGTCAGGTGGGCAACAGCAACGGGTCGCCATTGCGCGCGCTCTGATGCAGGACCCGCGGATCATTCTGGCGGATGAACCGATTGCCTCGCTCGACCCGATGAATGCCAAAGTCGTGATGGACACGCTGCGCCGCATTCACGAAGAGGACGGCCGCACAGTCATCGCCAACCTGCACACGCTGGACACCGCGCGGCAGTATTGCGACCGCGTGATCGGCATGCGTCTGGGCCGTGTGGTGTTTGACGGCACGCCGGATCAGCTGACTACCGGAGTGGCACGCGACATCTATGGCGCCGATGCCAGCTTCTCGGAAGCGGCAACCAGCACCAGCCTGGACACTTTGAAACGGCCCACGCCAGCGCAGCCTGCGCCAGCCAACGCCTGAACCGACTTCAGCATCCTGAAGCGGGATCGCTTCGGGACAACATCAAACCGGAGAGAAACGATGAAAAAGCTGATTGCTGCCGTACTGGCAACCACCGCCCTGACTGCAACTGTTGCCGCCCCTGTGTCGGCAGAAGGCATTGACCAGTTCCGCATTGGTATTCTGGGTGGCGAAAACGCCCAGGACCGTCTGAACAACAACGAATGCCTGCGTGCCCGCACCGAAGAGCTGCTGGGTGTTGAAACCAAACTGTTCGCCCCTGCCGACTATAACGGTGTGATCCAGGGTCTGCTGGGCGGCACCATCGACATGGCCTGGCTGGGCGCCTCGGGCTATGCCAAAACCTACCTGTCGGACCCCGAAGCGGTAGAGCCGATCCTGGTGAAAGTGAACACCGATGGCGGCTACGGCTACTTCTCCATCGGCTTTGCCCGCAAGGACAGCGGCATCGCTCAGCTGGAAGACATGAAAGACAAGGTCTTTGGGTTTGGCGATCCGAACTCGACCTCGGGCTTCCTGATCCCTTCGATCGAAATCCCCGAAGCCACCGGTGCCACCATGACCTCGGGCGACTATTTCGGCGAAGTGAAATTCACCGGTGGCCACGAGCAGACCATTGTTGCCGTGAACAACGGCGACATCGACGGTGGTGTGACCTGGGCGGACGGTCTGGGTGACTGGGAAGATGGCTACAACTCGGGCGCGCTGCGTCGCGCCGTGGATGCCGGCCTGGTGGACATGAACGATCTGGTGCAGATCTGGCAGTCCAAGCCGATCCCCGAAGGCCCTGTTGTTCTGCGCAAGGCCCTGCCCGCGGACGTGAAGATCAAAATGACCGGTCTGATGGCCTCGCTGGAATCGATGGATGCCGAATGCTTCTACGGCGTGGCCGCAGGTGAAGCCAAAGGTTTCATGCCGATCACCCATGACGCCTACGAAGTGATCATCGAAGCCCGCAAGCTGAAATCCAACTGATTTCACTTGTCCCCCAAGGCGGGTCCCGGGATGCCGGGGTCCGCCCTTTTCATATCCAGAGGTTGCCCTCACGCGCCTCTGCCCTGACTGCCCGGATTGGCCTGCCATGACTGCTACCATGACCGACACTTGCCCAGACACCCGTTCTGCCTATTTCGCCCTGACGCGGCGAAAACGCATGTATAACAGTATCTTTCTAGTGCTGTTCATTGCGCTGATGGTGGCAGGCTTTGCCACGGCTGATGACCGAAACGCGGGCAGCTTTGCCGATGGTCTGCACCGTTTGTTTGACTTCCCTGCCGAAGTGCTGGGCGAAGCGGCCCAGAAACTGGCCGAGTTTCCGGCCCATTTTGCCCGTTTCCTGCCCGCTTTGATCGAAACGCTGAACATCGCAGGGGCCGCCACCTTGGTTGGGGCGCTGATCGCGATTGTGCTGTCGCTGCTGTCGACACGAGGTCTGGCGCTGTGGCCGCGGGCCATTCCGCTGTTTCGCCGGGTGATGGACATCATGCGGGCCATTCCGGAGATCGTGATTGCTCTGGTGCTGATCTTTGTCCTGGGTGGCGGGCCGGTGCCCGCCATGATCGCCATTGCGTTCCACACTGCGGGCGCTTTGGGCAAGCTGTTTTCCGAGGTGAACGAAAACGCCTCTTTGAAACCTGTTGAAGGCCTGCAATCGGTTGGCGCGGGCTGGGTGCAACGGATGGTGCTGGGGGTGATGCCGCAGGTGTCGCCCAATTACCTGAGCTACGCGCTGCTGCGGTTTGAAATCAACATCCGTGCCTCCGCCATCCTTGGCTTCGTCGGTGCAGGCGGCATTGGCTATGAGCTGAAAAACGCGATGTCCTGGGGCAAGGGCAAATATGACGAGGCGGCGGCGATCTTCCTGCTGTTGTTCCTGACCATTGTGCTTGTTGACCAAATCTCCTCGGCGCTGCGTGAGCGCCTGACCCACGGAAATCGCAAATCGGAGGCAACGCTGTGACCCACGCTGCAACCCCTATTGACCTGCGCCCACGCGCAACGGCTCTGATCGCGCGCAAACGCCTGATTGCGCTTACATTTCCTGCGGTCATTCTGGCCTATCTGACCTATGTTTTCTTTGCCTTCAACGTGCCCGGACTGGCAGAACGGGCCAGCCTGAAGAACGCCCGCACGCTGGTAGCGGACAGCTACAGCTACAAAACCCACGTGACCCGCGACATGCGGGCTGGCGATGTTGCCATCGCGATTGAGGGCGAACGCAAAGGCGCCTATCCGGAGGGCACGGCCCCTGAATGGGTCACAATGGGCGAAGAGACCCTGGTGGATCTGGGCGCGGGCCATCTGGTCACGCTGGGGGAAACCATCCGCTATGAAGTGCCGGGCTATGGCGTCATCAACGTAGAGGTCAGCCGCGCTAAAGGTGTGCAGCCAACCTTCCCCGATGGGAAAGTGCCAGACTGGGCCAGCACCTCCAAATCGCGGCTGGCCATCACCACCGAGGCAGGCCGGCTGAACGTCACCCGCACCAAAGCCGAAGTGTTCAAATATGAAACCGGCTGGGAGTTGTTCTTCTTCACTCTCGACAGCCCCTATTACGGCAAATCCCCTTTGGAACTGGCCCGTCTGGCCAGCAACGGCGAAGCAGGGGCGATCTGGGACGGGTTCTGGAACAACAAGATGTGGCACCACGGTCAGGTGGCTTGGGCGATCTTTGAAACCATCCTGATGGCCTTCCTCGGCACTTTTGGTGCCGCTGTGATTGCGCTGCCACTGGCCTTTCTGGCGGCCAAGAACTTTGCCCCGCTGCAAGCGATCCGCTTTGCCATGCGCAGGTTGTTTGACTTCTTCCGTGGAGTCGATGCGCTGATCTGGACCATTGTGCTGGCCCGCGCCTTTGGCCCCGGTCCGCTGACGGGCGCGCTGGCGATTCTGATCACCGACACCGGCAGCTTCGGCAAGATGTTCTCGGAAACATTGGAAAACGTCGACGGCAAACAGGTGGAAGGCATTCGCTCGACCGGTGCAAAACCGCTGCAACGCTACCGCTTCGGGGTGATCCCGCAAGTGGTGCCGGTGTTCCTGAGCCAGGTCCTCTACTTTCTGGAAAGCAACACCCGCTCGGCCACGATCATCGGGGCGATTACCGGCGGTGGCATCGGGTTGCTGCTGACACAGGCCATGATCACACAGAAAGACTGGGAAGAGGTGAGCTATTACATCCTGCTGGTGATCGTGATGGTGATGGTGATGGATTGGCTGTCGGGCCTGCTGCGCGCACGGCTGATCCGTGGCGATGAGGGGGGACACTGATGGCCCGCCTCAACGCCGACACCCCGCTTGTTCATGACGGCTGCGCCATTGTGGCCAGCCAGATGGGCCGCTTTGTCGAGATTGGACAGGGCAGCCGGTTGAACCATGTCGAAATGGGCGATTATTCCTACTGCGACCGCTACGCAGATATTGCCAATACAGTGGTAGGGAAATTTGCCAATATCGCCAGTTTCACCCGCATCGGGCCAACGGATCACCCGATGTCGCAGGCCTCGCTGCACCATTTCCTTTATCGTTCCAGTGACTACTGGGACGATGCCGAGGTCGATGCCGCCTTCTTTGCCCATCGCCATTCCCGCGTTGCGCGGATTGGCCATGACAGCTGGATCGGCCATGGCGCCGTGATCCGACCGGAGGTGACAATTGGCATTGGCGCCGTAGTGGCGGCGGGGGCGGTGGTGACCAAGGATGTTGCCCCCTATCAGATCGTGGCTGGTGTGGCGGCGGAACCTTTGCGGATGCGGTTTCCCGACAGCATTATCGAGCGGCTGTTAGCGCTCAGATGGTGGGATTGGAGCCACGAGAAGCTGCGCTTGCATCTGGCAGATTTCCGCAAGCTGCCGATCGAGGCCTTTCTGGAACGGCATGAGGCGGCTTAAGCCGCCTCTTTCGCCCGTTTGTCAGTCCGGCGTCAGGGTCAGCGTCACCCGGTCCCCGGCAAACCAGCAGATGCCATATTCCACCGGCTCTCCTGTTGGGTCGATATTCACACTGTCGGATTTCAACACCGGATCGCCCTCACGCAGGCGCAAGTGCAGCGCCTGGGTGGCGGTTGCCAGCTCTGCCTTCAGGCGGGTGGCACGGCGGGTGTAGTCTGGGATTGCGCAGATCCGCAACGCCTCGGTGATCGAGGCGGTCTGCCCCAGCGCGGCCTCCATGTCCGGCAGACGATCCAGTGGAAACAGGCTGATGAACAGGCCAATCGGCACGTCGCCAGACAGTGTTAACCCCTCATAAAGCAGCACCGGATCCTCAGGTTTGATGGCCAATTGCGCTGCCTCGTGCGGGGTTGCCTTGCGCCGTTCCAGCCGCAGCATTTGACGGCCCGGCAACCGCCCCGCCGCCTCAATCGCGCGATGAAACCGGACCCGCCGCCCAATCGGGTAATCAGTGGGCGGCGCTTCGACAAACACTCCGGATCCACGGCGCGACCGCACAATTCCGCGTTCCCCAAGATCCGCAAGCGCGTGACGTACGGTATGGCGGTTGACGCCGAAACGTTTGGACAGCTCCGCCTCGGTCGGCAATTTGTCCCCCGCACGGTAATGCCCGTTTGTGATGTCTTGCTCCATCGTTGCCGCGATGGATTTCCACATTGGCGTCCTTGCCATGGCTGTCCTCTGTCTGCGCCAAACCGGTTTTTGCAAACGCGGCTTCACCAAAATTTCACAAAACGACGATTGCCGACTCGGGGTCAGAATCGCTAACATTTGTCTAGTTGTATAGATTCTTAGACAAATCGACAAGGTGTCTAGATGGACCATTCCCCCCCCGAACTGAGCGAGGCGCAACAGGCCCGCAAAGACTGGCTAAGCCTTTTGGCGAAAGCCCCTGCCGCACGGCTGGAGGCGCTCATGGCGTTGCAGCCGGAGGTGCCGCAATTTGACTGGCTGCGGGCGCCGGAAACCGGTGGCGTGATGCTGCGTGGACGTGCCGGAGGCACCGGCGCGCCGTTTAACCTTGGTGAAATGACCGTGACCCGCTGTGCCCTGCGTCTGAGCAGTGGTGAGGTGGGACATGGTTATGTGCAGGGCCGTGACAAACACCACGCCGAGCGCGCCGCAATGGTGGACGCCCTGATGCAGACCGCACACGCCGGGGCCCTGCGCGAAGCCGTGTTGGAGCCTCTGGCCTTTGAGGCCGAGGCCACCCGCCAGACCAAAGCGGCCAAAGCAGGCGCAACCAAGGTCGATTTCTTCACCATGGTGAGAGGAGAGGACTGATGCTGGATCAATCGCTAAAAGGTGGATTTGCCCAACCTGCGCAGGACTCGGCCCATGCCTTCCGGGCTGCGATGACCGCCATGGCACGGCCCGGCACGATTGAGGAAATCGCGCTGGCCGAAGCGCCTGAGCCAGTTTCACCCGCCGCGGCGGCACTGTTGCTGGTGCTTTGCGATCATGAAACCCCTCTTTATCTGGCAGACGGTTATGACACCGTGGCGGTGCGGGATTGGGTGACCTTTCACACGGGTGCGCCGCTGGTTGAACGCGCGGCAGCGCAATTTGCGCTGGGGCATTGGGAGGCGCTGCTGCCCGTCACCGATTTCGCCATTGGCACGCAGGAATACCCCGACCGCTCGGCCACATTGATTGTGGAACGGATGGAACTGACCTCGCAGGGCGGCCGCCTGACCGGCCCCGGCATCAAAGACAGCGCCACGCTGAACCTGCCGGAACAAAAGGCGTTCCAGAACAACCGGTTGCTGTTCCCGCTCGGACTGGATTTCTACTTCACCGCAGGGACGCAACTGGCGGCTCTGCCCCGCACCACAAGAGTGGAGGCTGACTGATGTATGTTGCAGTAAAAGGCGGCGAACGGGCGATTGAAAACGCCCACAGCTGGCTTGAGGAAACCCGCCGTGGCGACACCGCGGTGCCAGAGCTGAGTGTAGCCCAGATCCGCGAACAGATGGCACTGGCGGTGGATCGGGTGATGGCCGAAGGCTCGCTCTATGATCCGGATCTTGCGGCGCTGGCGATCAAACAGGCGCGGGGCGATTTGATCGAGGCGATCTTTCTCATCCGCGCCTATCGCACCACCCTGCCCCGCATTGGTCACGCTACCCCGGTTGAAACCGATCAGATGCAGTGCATTCGCCGGATCTCGGCCACGTTCAAGGATGTGCCTGGGGGCCAGGTGTTGGGGCCGACCTTTGACTACACTCACCGTTTGCTGGACTTCAAACTGGCGGCGGAGGGCGAGGTGTCGGAAGCAACCTCGGGCAAGGCCGTAGACGCCGAAATGCCCCGTGTCACCGGCATGTTGGATCAGGAAGGTCTGATCCAGCAAGAAACACCGAGCGATCAGACGCCCCCCGATATGACCCGCCAGCCGATGGCCTTTCCGGCGGGCCGTCCCTTGCGTCTGCAGGCGCTCAGCCGTGGCGACGAAGGCTTCACCCTGTCGATGGCCTATTCCACCCAGCGTGGCTACGGCCGCAACCACCCCTTTGTTGGGGAATTGCGGATTGGCGATGTAGCGGTTGAGATGGAGATCCCGGAACTGGGGTTCGCCATTGAGATTGGCGAGGTCACTCTGACCGAGTGTGAGACCGTGAACCAGTTCACCGGCTCGAAAACCGAGCCGCCGCAGTTCACCCGTGGCTACGGGCTGGTGTTTGGTCAGGGCGAGCGCAAGGCGATTTCGATGGCGCTGATCGACCGGGCGCTGCGTTGGGAAGAACTGGGCGAGGACAACGTCGGCGCACCGGCGCAGGATGAGGAATTTGTCCTTTCCCATGCCGATAACATTCAGGCGACGGGCTTTCTGGAACACATCAAACTGCCCCATTACGTCGATTTCCAGTCCGAGCTGGAACTGATCCGCAAGCTGCGTGCCGAGGCCCTGGCCGCCACCCAGCAAGCACCCCATCAAGAAGCTGCGGAGTGAGCGCGATGGAAGACTATAATTTCGCCTATCTGGACGAACAGACCAAACGCATGATCCGGCGCGCCCTGCTGAAGGCCTTGGCAATCCCCGGGTATCAGGTGCCCTTTGCCAGCCGTGAAATGCCGATGCCCTATGGCTGGGGCACCGGTGGGGTGCAGGTTACCGCCGCCTGCCTGGTGCCGGAGGACCATCTGAAGGTGATCGATCAGGGTGCTGATGACACCACCAACGCGGTCTCTATCCGCAAGTTCTTTGAACGCACCGCAGAGGTCGCGACCACAGAACACACCGGTGAGGCCACTGTGATCCAGACCCGCCACCGCATCCCCGAAGCGCCCCTGACCGAGGATCAGATCCTTGTCTATCAGGTGCCAATCCCCGAGCCGCTGCGTTTTCTGGAACCGCGTGAAACAGAAACCCGCAAGATGCATGCGCTGGAAGAATACGGGCTGATGCATGTGAAGCTTTATGAGGATATTGCCCGTCACGGCCATATCGCCACCTCTTATGCCTATCCGGTAAAGGTGGAGGGACGTTATGTGATGGACCCCTCGCCAATCCCCAAGTTCGATAACCCGAAGCTTGAAAGCGCCGCGATCCAGCTGTTTGGCGCGGGCCGTGAACAGCGGATCTATGCGATCCCGCCCTACACACAGGTTGTGAGCCTCGATTTCGAGGACCACCCGTTTGAACCGATGAAGGCCGAAGCGGATTGCGATCTCTGTGGCGCGTCGCACACCTATCTGGATGAAGTCATCACTGATGACGCGGGCGGGCGGATGTTTGTCTGTTCCGATACGGACTATTGCGCCAGCCGACAGGCGGCAGGCCATCGCGGGCGGTTGAGCCCGGACCCTGATTTGAAGACTGAGAAGGAGGCCGTGGCATGACCCCGCTGCTGTCCGTGCGTGATCTGCACAAGTCCTACGGCAGCCGGATCGGCTGCACCGGCGTGAACTTTGATCTCTACCCCGGCGAAGTGCTGGGCATTGTGGGCGAGTCCGGTTCGGGCAAATCCACCCTGCTGAATGCGCTGGCCGGTCATCTGGAGGCCGATCACGGCGAGGTTCTGTTCCAGACCCGCCACGAAGGTCTGCGCGACATGCGCCTGATGAGTGAAGCCGAACGGCGGATGCTGTCGCGCACCGATTGGGCCTTTGTGCATCAACACGCCCGCGACGGGCTGCGCATGTCAGTCTCTGCAGGTGGCAACGTGGGCGAGCGGCTGATGGCTGTGGGCGCCCGCAACTATGGCGACATCCGCGCACAGGCCATCGACTGGCTGGGCCGGGTGGAGATTTCCGAAGACCGCGTGGATGACCGCCCTTCAGCCTTTTCTGGTGGGATGCAGCAACGCCTGCAGATCGCCCGCAATCTGGTCACCGGACCCCGGCTGGTCTTTATGGATGAACCTACGGGTGGGCTGGATGTGTCTGTTCAGGCGCGCCTGTTGGATCTGCTGCGCTCGCTGGTCCGCGAAATGGGCCTAAGCGCCATCATTGTCACCCATGATCTGGCTGTGGTGCGTCTGCTGGCGGACCGGCTGATGGTGATGAAATCCGGTCATGTGGTCGAATCCGGCCTGACCGATCAGGTGCTGGATGATCCGCAGCATCCCTACACCCAGCTTCTTGTTTCCTCGATCCTGCAGGTCTGAGCCATGATCCACATAGAAAACGTCTCGAAAACCTTCACGCTGCACAATCAGGGCAGCGCAGCCATTCCGGTGATGACCGGGGCCACGCTCTCGGTTGCGGCGGGGGAATGTGTGGCGCTGACCGGCAATTCCGGTGCGGGTAAATCCACCTTGATGCGGATGATCTATGGCAACTATCTGGCCGCCTCTGGCCGGATTGAGGTCGATGGCACCGACATCGTCACCGCGGAGCCGCGCGAAATTCTGGCGCTGCGCCGTCAAACGCTGGGCTATGTCAGCCAGTTCCTGCGGGTGGTGCCCCGTGTCCCCACGCTGGAGGTTGTGGCAGAACCGCTGCTGGCGATCGGTACGGATCGCGCCATTGCCCTTGCCCGCGCCGAGGAGCTGCTGCACCGGTTGAACATCCCCGAAACCCTCTGGACGCTGTCGCCCACCACGTTTTCGGGCGGGGAACAACAGCGGGTCAACATTGCCCGCGGCTTTGCCCACACCTATCCGGCGATGCTTCTGGACGAACCAACCGCCAGTCTGGATGCCACCAACCGCGCCACCGTTTTGACCCTGATCGAAGAGGCCAAGGCGCGTGGTGCTGCGGTGATTGGCATTTTCCACGACGTCGAGGCCCGCGAACGGGTGGCAGATCGTGAAGTGGATGTATCCGTTTTCACCCCGAAACGGGAGGCCCTGCAATGAGCGGCACAGCCGGACGGATCTTTGCCATCGTCGGCCCCTCTGGCGCGGGTAAAGACACTTTGATGCGGGCCGTTCAGGCGGCCCGCCCCGAGGTCGTGCTGGCACAGCGAAGCATCACACGGCCTTTGACCGAAGACAGCGAAGCCTATGCGTCGCTCAGCCAGACCGCGTTTGAAGCCAAACAACAACGCGGCGGCTTTGCCCTGTCCTGGCAGGCACATGGGCTATCTTATGGCATCCCATCGTCGGTGTTCGACGCGCTGCACAACGGCCAGACCGTGTTTTTTAATGGCTCCCGTGCCATGCTGTCCGAAGCCGCGCGGGTTTTTCCTGATTTGCACGTCTTGAACGTCACCGCCAGCAATGCGGTGCTGGCAGAACGCCTGCGTGCCCGTGGCCGCGAAAGCGAGGACGAAATCACCCGCCGGCTGAAACGTGCGCGAATGCCGCTGCCAGCCGGGCTGAGGGTGACACAGGTGGTGAACTCGGGGCCCTTGGCCGATGCGGTGGCCACCGTTCTGGCCGTGCTGGATCAAGCCGCACCGCAGGCCAATACAGGCTCAGCCGCCTGAAACAGACATTCACACAGGCTGACAAACGCCTGTGACATACGCGCCCTAGGAACGGGCGAAACATTCGGAGGCTCAAGAGATGAGCAACACTAAGACGGGCGAGACGATCCTCGCCAATGCAACGCTGGTCCTGGAAAGTGAAACCCGCCACGGTGGCGTGGTGCTGCGTGACGGCCATATTGCTGAGATCCTGTCGGGACAAACGGTTCCCGAGGGTGCGATTGACTGCGACGGCGACTACCTGATCCCCGGTCTCATCGAGCTGCACACCGACAACCTGGAACGCCACATCCAACCCCGCCCCTCTGTCGACTGGCCCCATGCGGCAGCCATTCTGGCCCATGATGGTGAACTGGCCTCGGTTGGGATCACCACGGTTTTTGATGCCATGCGGGTTGGTTCCATCCCCAACGGCAAAGGCAACAGCACCCGCTATGCCCGCAATCTGGCCTCTGAGCTGTGGGAAATGCGTGAAGCTGGTGCGCTGCGCATTAACCACTATCTGCACTTGCGGGCTGAGGTGTGCTCGGAAACGCTGGAAGAGGAAATGGCCGAGTTTGGCCCCGCCGATCGGGTGGGCATTGTCAGCCTTATGGACCACACCCCAGGACAGCGCCAGTTCCGCGATCTGAGCAAACTCAAGACCTATTTCCAGGGAAAACACGGGCTGAGTGACTCAGATTTTGACGTGCATGTATCGGATCTGATTGCCCTGCGGGACCGCAATGGTGACCGGCATGAACATCTGGCTGTGACTGAGGCTGCCCGCTATGGCGCTGTGCTGGCCAGCCATGATGACACCACCGCCGCCCATGTGGCCACCAGCGCCGCTCACGGCATTCGACTGGCCGAGTTTCCCACCACTGTAGAGGCCGCACAGGCCTGTCACGCAGAAGGGATCAAAGTGATGATGGGTGCGCCCAACCTGATCCGTGGCGGTTCCCATTCCGGCAATGTGGCGGCGCATGAGCTGGCCGAAATGGACCGGTTGGACATTGTGTCTTCGGACTATGTGCCGTCGGCGCTGATGAGCTCTGCCTTCCTGCTGGCCGATCTATGGGACGATCTGCCCCGCGCCATTGCTACCGTCACCGCCACCCCAGCGCGGTCGGTGGGTCTGCTGGACCGTGGCCGGATTGAGCAGGGGCTTTACGCGGATCTGGTGCGGGTGGCACGGATCCATGGTTCACCTGTGGTGCGCGGGGTCTGGAGCCACGGGCGGCAAGTCGGCTGATGTAAAATCAGTGCGTGCGGGCTTACGGCCCGCGCGACACCCAGTTCCAGCTGCTGGCACACATATCATCTAGATCCAGTTCCGCCTCGAAGCCCAGCGCCTCCCGCGCTTTTGTCACATCGGCATAAGATGCCGCCGGATCACCAGCCCGGCGAGGCGCAATGTCATAGGGGATGTCGTGGCCACAAGCGGCGGCGTAGGCTTGGACCATTTCCAACACCGAATAGCCACGTCCGGTGCCGAGGTTGACAGTGTGGCTCTGCCCTTGTTGCAAAAGCGCATTGAGCGACAGCACATGGCCACGCGCCAGATCCATGACATGGATGTAATCCCGCACGCCGGTGCCGTCGGGCGTGTCATAGTCATTGCCAAACACTTGCACCCGGTCCCGTTTGCCGCGGGCGACATCGGCAATATAGGGCATCAGGTTGGCAGGCACGCCATTGGGGTCTTCCCCGATCAGCCCCGAAGGGTGCGCGCCGACCGGATTAAAGTAGCGCAACACCCCGTGTCGCCAGCGCGGCTCTGCTTCGGCGGCCTGCGTTAGGATCTGTTCACCGACAAGTTTTGTATAGCCATAGGGGTTTGCCGCGCTGCGGGGCGTGGCCTCAGGAATAGGTAGCTGCTTGGCCGCACCGTAAACGGCGGCGGAAGAGGAAAAGACAAGGTTCCAGATCCCATTGCCCGCCATCGCCTGCATCAGGGCAATCAAACCGCCCAGGTTGCAATCCATGTATCCCAACGGATCTGCACAGCTGTCCCCCACCGATTTCAGCGCGGCAAAATGCACAACCGCATCAAAATTCTGCGCTGAGAAAAGCTGTTCCAGACAGGACTGATCGCGCACATCCACCTCAAACAGAGAAACCGGCTGTCCGGTGATCTGCGCCAATCGGTCCGGCACATCGTGCGCGGCATTGGCAAAACTGTCCAGGATGACAACCTCATATCCTGCCTCAACCAAAGCCAGATAGGTGTGAGAGCCGATATACCCTGCCCCACCAGTGAGAAGAATGCGTGCCGTCATGACGTGCCTGCCTGTTGTTCTTGGATATTGCATACCTCGAATAGTGCGACGCTAGGATTTGGTGTGGCTGCAGGCCAGCAAATTCGATGAAAATGCGTGCGATCAACGGAATTTTCGCTGGAGATCGGCAGCTTTGCCCCTTTTTTGCCAAACTCAAAGGCTATTGCGTCGTTAAGGATTGAGTAATGCTTGATCATGTTTTGCCGATGCAGGATTTCCGGATGCTGAACTGGACCCTCACAATCTGTACCTACAACCGCCCCCATTTTCTGGTGGAAACGCTGCGCCATGCGCTGAGGCAGACGCGCCTGCCTGCTGAAATTGTGGTGGTTGATGCTTCGGATGATTGGCAGGGGCACAAGGCTCAGATGGAAGAGAGTTTTGCCGATCAATGGGGCGAGGTTGCGCTGATCTACGTGCCAGCTGAGGTGCGGTCCCTGACTTTCCAGCGCAATCAGGCGCTGCGGCTGGCCAGTTCAGATATTGTGTTCTCTCTGGACGATGACATCTACCTGCGTCCGGATGCGGCCGAGAAGATCATGCAGGGCTATGAGGCCGACACCCAGGAAGAGATCGCCATGATCGCTGGCTTCTTTGTGGACGGTGTTGAGACGCCACCGGAAAGCGGTTCTGCTGCGGCCCCGCATGCCACCAACCGCAAAGGCTGTTTGCGGCGATTTCTGGAACACCAACTGACCCTCGACAGTCACTTCGTGCCCTATGCGGATCCCGTTGATCGTGGTGAGGCGCCGGCTGACGTTTCGGCGCACAACATCGTGGCAAACGGGCTGGTCAATGGCGGGCGCACAACGTTCAGACGGAAGTTTGCATTGGAAAGCGGCTGGTCAGAGCTGTTGCGGTACTACGCAACCCACGAGGACAGCGATTTTTCCTATCGAATGTCTTACCACGGCCGCCTGCTGGTTGCACCAGACGCCGGATTTTTCCATGCCGACGGCAATGAGGGCACCGCCAGCCGCTACCGGGTGAACACCATCCGTGTCCGCAACCTGATGGCGTTGCATGTCCTCCACAGCCCCAACAAACCCCGGTCCGCGCTACGCCTGGCCCTCTCCTTCGGGAAGTTCCTGTTGCTTTACCTGTTGATCGACAGCCTGCAACGCCGCTTCACTTATCCAACGGCGCGGGCCTATGCGCTGGGGCTGTTGCAGATTCCTCAGTTTCTGTTCTGGCCCCGCACCGATTTTTCCAATTGGTACACCGCTTACCAAGAGGAAATGTACGGCACACGCTACAAGAGCTGACCACAAACCACATAATAAACAGACCGTTACAACTTCCGCTCACCCGAAACGGACGGCAGATTGCCGCGCCGAAATTATTCCTGAGTATTTCAGTTGACTTCCCAATCCTGAATCTGATTAAAAGCGTCAACATTAAGGACACCGGGCACTCCGGATCATTAGAGGAAGTCAAAATGCGCGCACTGAAACTGCACACCACTGCACTGGCCCTGATCGCCATGACCGCCACCGGCGCGGCGGCTGCAGACGTTTACGGTCCCTTCCCGATCACCCTGAAAGGGTATGAGGGCGAAAAAACCAACTCGGTTTCCTACTCCGGTCAGATCGCCCGTCACGCCCTGCATGACAGCCTGAAAAAAGCGGCTGCTCTGGGCAACGGTGGCGCCAACGCCGCCGAAGTCGAAGCCCTGCTGCTGTCCTACTTCAACGGGTCCGACGCGGATCTGGAAATCCTGGCCCCGACTTCGAAAGACGGTTTCCCGATCAAACAGGCCACCGTGAACGCGATTTCCAAAGGCAAGAACATCTCGGGTAAATTCTACGGCGGCGCGATGCCCGCATGGCCCGGCAACGGCACCGGCAAAGACGCCGTGCTGCACATGATCGCCAAAGCGGCCCAGTCCGACAGCGGCTTTGACGCTGAAAACGGCTACGACTACGGTCAGCTGATCTCGAAGTTCACTATGGGTGCTATGAACTACAACCAGTCGGTCGACAACTACCTCGACGAAAAGCTGGCAGCGGACAACAAGCCGAACGACAAACCCTACAAAGATGGCGCTTACTACACCGGTAAAGAGCATTCGTGGGACGAAGGCTTCGGCTACTGGGGCGGCCCGGCGCACACCCTGAGCCTGACCCCGACCCAGGCCTACAGCATTGCCAAAGGCAAAGACCTGGCAGCTGCGGATGCAAACGGTGACGGTGTTGTTGACCTGAAGACCGAATATGTTTTCGGCCCGGCCTATTATGCGGCGGGCGCAGACAAGGGCGGCACCAAGTCGACCAACTACATGCACACCATCATGCAGGCCTTCATCGACGGTCGTCAGATCATCACCGATGCAAACGGCGAAGCGCTGAGCGATGAAGCCCGCGCCGCGCTGAAAGCGCAGGCTGCAATCATCGAAGCCAACTGGGAAAAGGTTCTGGCAGAAGCCGCATTCAAATATGCCGGTTCGGTCTACAAAGACATTACCAAACTGGGTGAAACGGAAGGCGAAGACAAAGCCAAAGCCTACCGCGCCTACGTCAAGCACTGGGGTGAGCTGAAAGGCTTCGCCATGGCGCTGCAGTCGGGCCGCAACAACCTGGGCGCCACCGCCGTTGAGCTAAACAAGCTGATCGGCTTTGGTCCGGTAACCCTGGACAACAGCTACGTGACCGGTGTCGACGCCGCAGGCAACTTCGTGCGGGATCGTAAGATGACCTGGAACGACTACCAGCTGAACATGCTGAAAACCCAGGAGCTGCTGAAAGGCAAGTTTGGTCTGAAATCGCTGGCCAACGACCAGCTGGCCGAGCTGGAAGGTCTGGCCGGCAAGCTGGAAGCCGAAGCAAGCGCCGAAACTGACTAAGCCGCAACGGCTTGTGCAAGACTTCTTGTCTGGCATCACATAAACAGGGGCGGCCTTTATGGGCCGCCCTCTTCCATTTTGGCACCGCTCAAGTTTTGGCGTTGCCCAACCGCAGACAGGAGAGTTCATGGAGTATTTCACCGAGGTTTTCGGCGATTTCTGGGACCCGAAGAAACGAATTTTCTTCGGCTACCTCTTCCTGTCCCTGCTGCTTGCGGGCCTTTGGCTGGTTTTTGTCAAACGCGAAGGCCTGCGCCGGACTTTTGCCCAGCTCTTTGACCGCAAGGTGTTTCTCTCCACCTCGGCCCGGGCGGATTACAAGATTTTTGTGATCAACCGCATCTTTACCCTGTTTATATCCCCCCTGCTGATTACTCAGATGACCATTGCCACGGCGGTCTTTTTCTTTCTGCATGGCGTTGATTGGATCAACAAAGGCCAGTTTGCCGACACCCCGCGCGGCGTGGTGATCACGCTTTTCACCCTGTCGATGTTTGTCTTTGACGATTTCACCAAATTTTTGCTGCATCGCTGGATGCACCGCTGGCCACTGTTGTGGGCGATCCACAAGGTCCATCATTCGGCCGAAACCCTGACGCCGGTGACGGTCTATCGGGTGCATCCGCTGGAGGGTGTGCTCTACGGGCTGCGCAGCGTCTTTGTTCAGGGGGCGATGATCCCGGTGTTTCTGTTTTTCTTTGGCGGCAACGTCGATCTGTTCACCGTGGTGGGCGTTAACGCACTGGTCTTTGTGTTTCACGTCACCGGTTCCAACCTGCGCCATTCTCATATCGATATTCACTACTGGCCCTGGCTTGAACGCATCCTGATCTCGCCCGCCCAGCACCAGCTGCACCATTCCACCGCACAAGAGCACTATGACAAGAATTTCGGTGTGGCACTGGCGCTCTGGGACGGTCTCTTCGGCTCGCTCCACCTGTCGGAAAAAGGCCGCAAGCTGCGTTTTGGCCTGGATGCCAAAGAGGCCAGTGCCGACCGCTTGTGGGACATCTACCTGCGCCCGTTTAAAGACATGTTCAACGTGCTCAAACGTCGCCTGTGCAAGCTGCGAAACCTTGTAACCGGCTGGCAAAAACGCAAGGTCTGATCGTCGGAATTGACCGATGCCACACGAGATTACAAATTATCCCTGTTTGGAAATCCAACATGGGCGTTTTACTCTGATCGGTGTTTCTGCTGGGCGGATAACTCTTGGCTGCGACCCCCGCAGCCCCCACTCCTGACCAAGCAACGGAAATACCAAGAATGCCAAGGAAACATCCGTGAAGCGTGTTGCAATTGTCGGCGCAGGCTTGACTGGAACCATCACCGCGCTCTGCCTGTCCGAGGCGGGTATTGCAGTGGACCTCTATGACCGTCACGACGCCCCCCTTCTGGGGGCGAGTGGTACAAACGAGGGTAAGATCCATCTTGGCTATGTCTACGCCATGGCCCCCACGCCCCTAACAGCGGAAACCATGCTGTTAGGGGCGAATAGTTTCCGAACAGTACTGTCCCGTTGGTTGAAGGCGTCGGTGTTTGACGCCCATATCTCTGACCCGTTCCTTTATGCGGTTCCCAAAACATCCATGCTGAGCGTGGAGGCAATCCGGTTCCATTTTGCCAAAGTGTCTGAGCAGGCACGCTATCTGGCCCCAATGGCCATGACCAGTCACAACACACGCCCCCGCGAATTGTCCCGCGCCGAACTGGCCGAAATGTTCGATCCTGACCAGATCACCACTTGTTTCGAAACCGACGAAGTGGCCATCGACCCGCTTGTGGTTCGTGCAGGGTTGAGTGGCGCCCTCAACACCGCCCCCCGCCTGACACAGCGCTACAAAACCTCGATCACGGCAATTCAAGAAGGACAGGCAGGTTATCAGTTGACGGGCAGCTACGAAGGGCTGACTTTTACTGAGCGATATGACGCGGTTGTTAACGCGACCTGGCATCAACGCCTGAAACTGGATGCCTCATTTGGTCTGACCTCAGCGCGCCTGGCGATCCACCGCTACAAATGCGGACTGCGCACAACCGATATCGAGATCGCCAAACATCTCCTGCCGGTGACGTTCATTGTAGGTGAATACGGCGACACTGTCTCTTACGGGGACACTGGTTTTGTCTCCTGGTACCCTTCAGGACTGCTATCGCAGGAAACGGGCCTGCACCCGAAGTTGGATGACATCCGGCTGACACTCGAACAAAACAATCATCTGATCGAAAACACATTGCAAAATCTCCATCGTTTCATGCCAGGCGCGGGCAAAGCCCTCACCAGCGACCCGGGCAAATGGGAGGTCGTCGGCGGCTATATCTCCGCTTGGGGCGACAGGGGAATTGAGCATTCCGACAGCGAATTGCACGGCCGATATGACGTAGGGGTTTATTCCTCAGGCAACTACCACTCCGTCGATACGGGCAAATACACGCTCGCCCCATTGTTTGCAGCAGAAACCGCAGCCCGTATTCTGGCCTAGTCATCGCCTCGCACTTCTCTCAATTCGCGCCAGCGCTCCGCTGCTGTCGCACGCGCCGCCTAAGTTGCGAGAGAGCTGGCAACGCGTAGGGATGGCAGGCGCCCCAGAGCGCGGTGGTGCAAAGCACTTCCGCCCCTAAATGCCGAGACAGGCACCACGGGCTACGCGTCATTTGAAGCCGCTTAGCGCGGGCGCGTCCAGTAAGTTGCGGCATAGACATCGGCCTTGGGCCAGCCTTCTGCCTTGATGTGGGTGCGCATCTCGGCCACCTCCGCAGCCTCAGAGGCGAACCAGAGGAAGCCCATGGGCTGTTCGCGATGGAGTGCGGCGGCGGCGAAGGCGAAGGCGCTGGGTTCCGGTGCCGTCATCCACGTGAGCTGCACCCCGTCGCGTTCTGGGAACGGATAGTCCTGGGCACCGGAAAGGTTGGACAACAGCACATTGGCTTTGGCGCCTTCCGGCAGGCTCTCGACAATCCGCGCAAGCGCCGGATAGGCGGTTTCATCGCCGCAAAGCGTGACCTCTGCGCGGTCCAGTACGCCGGTTCCCCAGGGGCCGATCAGCGCCAGATCCGCACCTTCGCAGACCTGTTTGACCCGTTCGGTCATGCGGCCGCCGCCGTGACGGTACACATCCACCAGCATGGTCCCTGTCGCAGGGGCCAGCTGACGTTCGCGCTAATGACGCGGCTAGAATCAGCCTCCCTCAAGCCCCAAGTCGACCATGCGTTCACGGCCCTTGGGAGGTTGCAGGCAATGTCTCAAGGTCTTCTTCAAAGCGATCTCACTCGCCGCGCTTGCCGCCTATTGGCGAAGAGACCCGAACCTAAGCGCCTGTGGGCTTTAATTTTGCAAAAAGGACATGCAGACGGCGTTGGGTTTCGTAGCCCCTCGCTTCGAGCCACGGCACAATTTGATCCAAAGGTGATGCCCCAAGTCGTTCGGCACTAACATCAACGGCGATTTTCCGCGGTAAGATGTCTCCAAGCCCCTCCAGAATTTCCGGTTCGACACCCTCAGCCTCCAGCTTTAAAAAGTCAATCCGCGGCAACTTCAGACTGCTTACGTAGTCATCGAGGCGGGTAAATGGAACCTCTTCAGACCTAACAGGATCGCCATCATCAGGTGGTAGAATGGAATGTTCGACGCTGGAGGTCGCGATATTCAGAATCTCTGTGCCGGTTGTGTTGAACAAGCCCATCTCGTTAAACTTAACAGCCGTGGAGTTTGGCACATTCCGCAGCAGACATCGAAAATTGCTATGTTCGGGTTCGAATACGTGGAGCTGGGCCGCAATTCTTGCTGCGCCTCGACTGAAGCCCCCAACGTAGGAGCCACAATCAACGACGATTTCGCCGTCTTCAACTTCAACAAACCCGGGAAGATTGTACTTTCTAAAGACCCATTCTGAGTAACCACAGAGGATATGAATATACTTCACAAGCGGGATCGGATCGGATCGGATCGGATCGGATCGGATCGGATCGGGGAAATAAATCTTTTCCTTGTCTTGCTCAGCAACCCAATGATCCCCCAGTTTTGCAAACTTTGTTTCCAAAAAGTCTGGGTGAGCCCGAGAAATGCATGCGAATGTATTCACAACGTCAGCTTGCTCCGCGCCACTCAACTCCCACCGAAGACGGTTGAGGGTCGTTACCACTTCTGGGTTTCTGTTCGGAAAGTAAAAATCGTTCAACTGCGCACCTGTTTCCGTGGCCTGTGGGGTCTTACATACAACCGAACCACCATCACAGGAAGCGCCAACAACTCATACCCGGTACTAATTTGAGGCTCGGGCCTGTCAGAATATTTGATGACATCAAGAAGGCTTCAGCATTGGTCGTCGGTCGCGCCTACAGGCGTCGCGGCTCTGGCAAGAACATGTCGCCATGCTTCGGTTACCAATTGAGGATTGTCGCATCGCTGCTCTCTCGCATGTGGCACAAGTCCTTGGCGCTGTGACATGCTGGGGGCTCGCTCAGGCTTCCTATCATCTGCATCTCTCAAAATCTTCCCCCCTCATCGCCGACTTCCTATGTTGGAGAATAGGTGAAGCTCAAAACAGGGGCATTGGGGGAAAGCAGGTTAGACTTAGAGTGGCGTGATCGGGCCCAACGGTGGGCTGCGATGTTACATTCCGGATGTTGATCCAATGGGGACTGACAGTCTGGCCAAACGCGAGGGATGGGCATGCCCTGCAGGTGTCATAACCACTCCGAGCCGCTGGGTTTGACAACGGCAAACGGATTGGAATTATGGGGGCAACATGGTTTAAGCGAGCCAAACCAAAAAGGAACAGGCGTATCAATAAATTCGACCCAAAGACGCTGTCCAAAGCTCATCAGGAGGTGGTCAAAAACACCCGGATTTGGCTTGACCAAATGGTTGTTGGCCTAAACCTATGCCCTTTTTCCTTGAGCGTCATAGCTCGGGACCAAGTCCATTATGCAGTATGTGACGCCACCGCAGATGCAGATCTGCGACAGTTCTTTTTGGGTGAGTTGCAGCGCCTGCTTGCGTCCAACGAAAATGATGTGGCGACCAGCTTGCTCATGTTCACCAAAGCTGTGGACGACTTTGACGAATACCTTGCCTTGCTTGATTGGTTCCAGCAGCTTCTAGAGGATGCGGATCTGACAGATCACGTGCAGTTGGCCTCATTTCATCCTCGATACCAATTTGAGGGTGTGGCCGCAGAGGATCTCAGCCACTTTACCAATCGATCGCCCTATCCAACCATACACCTGCTGCGGCAAGATCAGATGGCGCGGGTCCTTGCTCATGTTTCGAACCCCGAGAAGATTTATCTGGAAAACATCGAAACATTGAAAAAACTTGGTCGCCAGCAGGTCGAAGCCCTTTGCCCTTGGGGAAAGTAACTGCATTGCAATGTTTTTAGCCACACCCGTCTTCAGGTATTTACGGTCTTAGTGGGCTTGCCCAATTGGGGTGCCTCGCTCGCCGTGCTCACGGCATTGCTTTGACCAACCTTGCGGTAAGCGGCAGTACTATCTGAGAGGTTAAATTTGGACGCTACTTTTTGCCGTGTCGTTACGCGCACGACTGGTTCGCGGGAACAACATCGTGCCAATTCGGACCAAAAATGGATGGCAATAGGCCGCTTTTGAAGACGGCGCATCCTCTCACGCCCTCCCCGATCGCTCACACATGTGTAAGCCTCAGTGGTCCCATTTGTCCTGCAATGCGCCCCTCCTCACAAGCGAGGGGAACTGCACGAATGGCAGAAAAGTGGGTATTTAAGTAATGGATCTTTCAATCTACCAACATCTTTCAAACGCCGACCAGACATTGGCGGCTCAGCAAATCATATTGATGCCCCGTCGTACCCGACGGCAAAAACGCGCCCACACCTCCAAGATGCTGCTCATGGCAACGCAGTCCACCTTCTGGGCGGCGAACTGGCAGCTGATTTCAATCTGCAGGTCAGAGTTTCCAATCAAACCCGACAGCTTGTTCTGACTTTTCCCAAAGACGTCTCATGACAGCCTTGTCATAGGCGTGAGCGTTCAGCGTGCCCTTGCCGACTGGTCCAACCGCTTCCAAACGGCCCGTTGGCCCGTAGAGGGCACGTTGCTCGGTCAGGGCCTCTTCGGTTGCGCACATGACTTCGGGGAATGAGCCTTGTTCCGCTGTTTGGACCATCGGCGTCTTGGTCATCAGCCACCAGATGAACCGCATCGTGCGACTTGCGCTGGTAGAGATCAGAGAGGTCGCCGATGAGCCGGGATGACAGACGTAGACATCGACATCTTTGCGTCCAGCGTCGGCCAGTCAATCTTGCAATTCGTAAGCAAACATCATCTGCGCCAACTTGCTCTGCGAATACGCAGCGTTTGCGCCGTAGCCTTCATCCCAGTTCATGTCGTCGAATTTGATAGTCTTAAGGCCCAGATTGTAGCCGAGGCTCGCGACGACCACGATCCGACCTTGGCTTTCCGCGATGCGATCGAAAAGCAGGCTATTCAGCAGAAAATGCCCGTAGTGGTTGGTGCCCAGCTGGCTTTCAAACCCGTTGACGGTCAATTTACGCCTCGGCACCTGGGCGATGGCCGCGTTGTTGATCAGCGCGTCGATACGCGGCACCGTTTTCAAAACCTCATCAGCGGCCGCGCGCACGCTGTCCAAATCGGACAGGTCCATACAGACGAAGCTGACATCAGCTTGCACGCCGCATTCTTGTTTCAGATCGGCGATGGCCGCCTTGGACTTCTCGATTGAGCGGTTCAGCATCACCACCTTCGCGTTCTTTTTCAGAAGAATCCGCGCGGCCTGAAAGCCTGCGCCAGTGTTGGCGCCGGTGATGATGTAGGTCTTGCCTGACTGGTCGCCGAGGCGCGAGGGGGTCCAGCCTTTGGGGCCGAATTTTGTATCTGCCAATTTCTGTCTCCTACCAGCCCAAACTGGTGATTTGGGGTGCTTCTGCCGGAAGACACAATATGGCTGGCATGGGCTGGGAAATAGGCAATATTCTCTCGATTGCTTGCCTGATCGTCTCAACCCTATTGCAAAGATGAAAGTCTCTCGTCAGCTTGAGTGCATGAGCAAAGAACAGATCATAGTTCTCATTGAGCGCCATCTGCCGGACGCGGGTCTTGTTGAGACAGCGCTGAAAGGCATCCAGATTTTCCGCGTGACCGAGGCCATGCCCTGCGCACCTGCCGTTTACGACCCAACGATCGTGGCCATACTCAGCGGCACCAAGGAAGCTGTGCTGGACGGTGACCATCACGTCTATGGCAGCGACCAATATTTGCTTTGCCCAATGACCTTGCCGGTAGAGGCAGGTTCGCCACGGGCGTCCAAAGCAGACCCACTGCTCGGTGTTGCAATCACTTTGGATCCACGGATGATGCGCGATCTTACCTTGGAAATCGAGGCCGCCGCCGGCAACACCCGACACCCGCACGGGCGCGCGCCATCGGCTTTGGCATTGGCGTCTTGGGATGTTGATTTCACGCAGGCACTGCTGCGGCTTCTCGAACTTCTCGACAATCCGGTTGATTTGCAGGTGCTTGCTCAGGGGCGACTGCGCGAATTATGCTACGCAGTTCTCATGGGCGAGGCCGGGGCCGCCGCGCAGCGGGCGTTTGGAGTCGGCAATGACATCGCGCGCAGCATAGAATTCCTCTCAACCCACCTGAACGAGCAGGTCAGCATCGACGATATGGCCAGCAACGTCGGTATGAGCCGGGCGGTATTCCATCGTCGGTTCAAGGAAGCCACGACAATGTCTCCGGGACAGTTCGTGAAATCGATGCGGCTGAACAATGCAGCAATGAAAATTGCTGAAGGCATGACCGTGTCTGAGGCCGCCTGGGACGTAGGCTATCAAAGCGCCTCTCAATTCAGCCGCGAGTTCAAGCGGATGTTTGGCCAACCGCCCCGACATTGGCGCAATGCAGCGCGGGTCCTTGACATGTTAACCTAAGTTTCACCTGCTAGCGCGTGTATGTACGGCTTGAATGGCTTGGGCCACACTGTGCACTGTTCCATAAGGCGAGACTGCCCGCGCTGCCATCATTAGCTGGCCGTGGTATAACAGCCGGGACTTACCCAATTCCTTCGATTATCGACATCCGGACGTTCTAGCGGAAAGCACAGTCGTGGCGTTTGCTCAGTTTCGCGCCGTGTTTGACGTTCTCCCAAGTGGAGGCGCTCAATGTAAACTCGCAGGGCTACTCCCTAGAAACCCGTGATCTCCCGGTCTGGCCTTAAACGGTAGATTGACACCTTGTTCTACCGTGCGCCGATGTGCCTGCACCCATTTCCGTCACCATGCCGCCCAGCGCCGAGGTTCTCCACGAGTTTCTTTGTCAGTAGGCCAGAGAACGCAAAGTGATTTCCACATTCGAAGGGGAATTCAGGGAACTCCAAAGAGCTACGAAACGCCCTGACGGCAAAAATAAAAGACCGCTCAAGGCGGCCCATTCAGATCAGACAAAAATGTAAGGTGGCGGAGACGAAGTCCGCCAACAAAGTCACGCAAAACATTAAATTTATTTCCAAAACATGTTGCGGCTGAAACTGCATACTACAAAAGTACCACATCAAATGAAAAGACGCTGCGTTGGTCGCAAATCCCACCACCACGAGCCATCGTGATTTTGGTTAAATTCACCTTAGGCTTAGAGAACAGCATGCGAGCCAACAACATCAAAGATCATAGGCAGGAAACCACCACGGAAACCCCAATGAACTTGTGCCCGGCACGCAACGATCCGTGCAAGGGAAGAAACAGCGGGGTGCGGAAGATCGCGGAGCCCCAAACGAAGGGCAGCTCTGCGCAGGAAGCGGACTTTGCAAAGTCGCAAAAACAGCCAAGTTCCGACATAGCACCCAATTGGGGTATTGGCGTGCTCCGCTCCGCCTGACTTTCGTCGTGTCGATCGTTTTGTGTGCCAATTGTTTGGCTGCCCTCAGGGCTTCGCCTTAACCGAGTACTGAGGTAGCACTAGGGCCTATCCTTATGCGTGAAAGAAGTTTAGCAAATTCAATACGATCAGGTTCCGGCTAACATCTTCACCAACCATCCTCACTCGCACTTGACCGATTTATGCAATTGGAGCCGCGAAGATACCCTCTTAAGGAGAGTGCCAGTCTACAAGAGCCACATCTGTTTTGGTTTTCTCTATCAGTTAGGCCCCACTTTTTTATCCAATATTTAGTCGAATTATTCATTTTTGAAAAATGTTACGCCATTAAGTTTTTTCTCACTTTTTTATGCAATCCATACCTTCCTGTAGAAGGAGGTCGCTATGGGTTTAATTGCGGTTGTGCTTGGCTTTAGTGTTCTAATTGCAATGACAATGGATTTTTCAGAGGAAGACAATGACGAGATGCCCACCTGTGAAGATGGTGACGAACCTTTATCAAGATCAATTGAGGGATCTCCTGGGCCGGACTTGCTGGGTTCTGAAACCGAGGTCGACTGTCAGTGGGACACAGCCAACCCAGATCTATGGGAATTGCCATCTGAAAGCCCAACAATCATCAGAGCAGGCCACGGCGACGACACTCTAGTTGGCGACAACGGGGATGAGCTATGGGGAGAAGAGGGGCAAGACACCTTTGTTGTCGGCTTCGAACCCGGCAAGAATGAAATTCCCGTCCAGCTGCCAGATTTCCAACCTGGAACAGACTTTACGTTGGTTCGGTTAGGTGGCGCCGCCAATAATGCACTTTCTGATGATCCGGTTTTTGATTTAAGCGCGAGAATCGAAGTGCAACACAAGGATGATCAAACCCAGGTTTTGGTCGACGAGGAGACGATGCTCCAATTGCCACACGCCCCAAGTTTGGCCGTGAAGTGGGTAAGTGAAGAACCGGAATTGAATCAAATATACACGCATCAAAACGTTTTCTATAACTTAGATGGCACCATCTTTCGGGGCGAACTGATAGATATTGATGTGTTGATCGTGCGAAGCGCTCAGTTTTCTTCCTAAATTTGCTTCAACCAGTATCGAAAAGCCACAATTGCTCCGCATTTCATAAACAAAAGATAAACGAGAAACCTTCAGATTTCTTCACGCCAAGCTTGGAGAGGTCTAATGGTCACTGTCACCGCGCATTCACTGTCCCCCAACCCGATCGATCGGGCGATTTTTGGTGGCAATATTCTCTCTTCTCGTGACGACTTGGATGAGGGAAACTCTTTCGCCCCGGTGGCCGAACAGCTTGGCATTACCGCATTTCGTTACCCTGGGGGGTCACTAACAGAAGACTACTTTGAAATCTCAAACCCTGACAAATCCCAAGCGCCCAACGTAAGTGGTTCAGGCGACGTAGATCTCATACCGTTCAGCCAATACATGGAGTTCATCGCTTCCAACAATTACTCAACTACCATAGTTATTCCGACGAGGAATTTTCTTGGAGAATCCACTGACGAGTATGGCAATCGTTTCGCCTCCATTAATGAGTCAGAGCTTCGTGGGTTTATTGTCGACACACTAGACGGTCGCTATGGTCTAGCCAAAATAGACGGCTTCGAAATTGGGAATGAATATTGGGCCAGTGGCGAAATGAATTCCATCGAGTACGGCCGAGTGTCTGCAAAGGTGTCAAAAATATTGGACGAAGAGTTGTCAAATCACGAGAGATTTGAGGAACTGTATGAAGAAACAAAAATTTTGATTCAAATGGGTGCGGACAATGCGTTTGCGGATTTTTCACAGAGATACTCAGAGTTTGGGTCAGGTCGCGATCAGCTAGCACAATTCAATCAAGACCACGGACTCGAATTCTCGGAGGCATATCTTTACGGCTCTGGAGAAGTGAAATGGGGGCATATCGCGAATGAACTAATAATTGGGGAGCTCTTGGAAGAGGATTCGCTTTCTTCAATAGATGGCCTTATCGCTCATGTTTATAGCCGCGGAGCGGACATGCCCCAAAGCCGGTACTTCTCGCTCAGGACTATCGAGCAAACATGGGGGGAACACCTTAGTGAAGTCGAGGTCAGTGTCACTGAATGGAACCAGTCGGCCGCAACGCAAGCGCTAGAGCATCACAATAACTTTGGATTGGCGCAAGCTCATGAAATGTTGAATATTGTCGAAGGTTTTACGGAATTCAACGTCGCAGCCGCACATGTCTGGCCCTTGCAACAGAATACGGCGAATGATCTTAGCGGTGATGTGGGGCAGACGGAGCTAACTGTCCCGGGAGTAATGTTTAGCTTGATGAGTTCGTCGCTGCCCGGGACCACCCCTGTAAATTTAAATGTCGATCAAAGAAGTTTTGAGCACGAGTATCGGTCCGATGAGTTCGATATTCACTCGTTCTACGCCCAAGATAAGATGATTTTTTTTGTCACGGCTAATGATCTTGATGGCTTCGAGGCGAAGATCAATTTTTCGACGATTTTTTCTGATGAAGAAGATATTTCGATAAGAATCTTGACCGTGGAGGAAGGCGACAACCCTGGCAGCACCTCCTCCGCACCAGACCTGATAGAGTTAGACTCAACGTTAATATTTGAAGATCAAGCGCTCGACATCGAACTTGAAGGTCTGGAGATCATGATGATTGAAGTAAGTGAACCACAGTATACATCTAGTTTCTTAGGACTGATCGGGGAAGAAATAGATAATGGTGAAGATGAAGAGCCAATTCTTCCTGAGGTTCCTCCCGTAGAAGATAATACTGATGGGGAAGACAACAGTGACGGTGAAAGTGGATCTGAGGAGCTGGACTTTGCATTAGGCCTACCGATAGAAATTGCAGGTTTCTTGGCAATCGGGCTCGCGCTGGCTGCAGCATTTTAGTTGCATTTAGTTCGTGTGCCAGAAATATTGCTCTCCAAACTGAGATCCGGGAGAGAGAATTTAGCACACCAACCGCTAATCTTGCATTTGCGACCTAGGAAGGAAGAAAGGGCAACTTCAACTGTCTGTAAGAATTTGTGATTTCCCTTTTGCCCATCATTGCGCCCCTTGATGCAACGCTCATGTAGGTTGACCGAACCGAAATATATGGAAACAAGCCCAGACGCGCTTCGGCTCGTAGGCAGTAATTTTTTAGCATCGCTTCAGCTTTCGAAATGGACATGTCAAAAATAAATTCTTCAATTCTTTCCATGTCCTCTTCCACGTCTATTGAAGTGTGGTGAGGCGCATATCCTTCAGTGCAGTATAGAGCTCGTAAAATGTTCTTTCCTGCGTCAAAAAAGTTAGAGAACGTCAGATCCCGTTGGCCTAGGTTCCCTAGAGAAATCGAACGGCTTACGAAGGGAATCACATCTGCCGCAACGGCTGGCCCTAGAGCCAATCTGTGAGCATTCCAGAGCTGGTCTTGAGTTAGTGGCGTTCGAATGGGATCAAACCAAGACAAAGCAGTCTCCTCCCGCTTAATTGAACATTGACGAAGCGCCTATGGTTGCCCAGATGTGTTAATTTGGCCTTAACACCTGAGTGTTTTTGGCACGGATGTAGGCACTGTCGCGTTTAAAGGATTGGCGAATGACGATTGTCTTGGTCGGTCAATATCCAAGGGCTCAAGTCGAAGCGTTATACCAGTCGGGTGTTCGACCTAGGCTGCGTCAGACAAGAAAATCAGTTAGGTCCGCGTTGGGCTGCTATCCGACGTTGGTGGCCACTGGAAGGTTGAGATCGTTGGTGTAGGCGACTAGGGATTGAACAATACTTGGTTTCAGCGCAACCTCCCTAAAAGTTGAATCTGTGGGTGAGCTACGTGGATATCGTGAAGTTTATTGAGCGTTGGCAAGGGTCAGGCGGAAGCGAAATGGCGACCGCGCAAACGTTTGCAATTGAATTGACCGAGCTTTTGGGTGTCGAACGACCCTATGTGTCTGACAAAGACGGCGACTTTTTGGACTATCGTTTTGAACGGCCAGTCACGCTCACCCACACTGGGCGCAAGAGAAATGGTCGGATTGACCTCTACAAAAAAGGTCACTTCATTCTAGAGGCTAAGCAGTTCGCCTCAACCGAGCCCAAAGACAAAAGCACGCTTGAGATGTTCCTGGGTAAGGACGCGCCCAAACAAACTGGTCATGGCAAACGCGGTACAGCCAAGTTTGACGACACCATGCTCAAAGCGCGCGCCCAGGCCGACAACTACGCCCGTGCCGTATCAAAAGAGGACGGCTGGCCTCCATTCCTAATGATCGTTGATGTGGGCCATGTGATTGAGCTTTACTCCGACTTTTCTGGCCAGGGACAAGGCTACACCCAGTTTCCCGATGGCAACCGGTATCGAATTTATCTGGAAGACCTGCGACAGCCCGAGACATTGGACCTGTTGCGTGCCATCTGGAGCGATCCGCAAAGCCTGGACCCCTCGCTTAAATCCGCCGAGGTCACCCGCGATATTGCTGAACATTTGGCCGAGCTGGGCAAGAGCTTTGAGGGCCAGGGCCATGACAGCGAAACTGTCGCGCGGTTTCTCATGCGCTGCCTGTTTTCCATGTTTGCCGAAGACGTCGATCTAATTCCCTATGGCAGCTTTACGGCCAAGCTAAAGGAGCTACGCGGTCATCCGGAACACGCCCAACCGACGCTAAAAAGCCTGTGGGAAACCATGAACACAGGCGGTTTTTCCCCCGTGCTCACCAAGGATCTCAAACGCTTTAACGGCGGGCTGTTCAAAGATGCCGATGCCCTGCCATTGGACAATCTGCAGCTGGGGCTGCTGATCGAAGCCGCTGAGGCCGATTGGAAACAGGTGGAACCCGCCATCTTCGGCACCCTTCTAGAACGCGCACTGGATGCCAAGCAACGCCACAAGCTGGGGGCGCATTACACGCCGCGTGCCTATGTCGAACGCCTTGTCACCCCCACGATCATGGAGCCCCTGCGCGACGATTGGCGCAACGTGCAGATCGCGGTGCAACGCCTGAACGCGGATGGCAAAACAGATCAGGCGCTGAAACTGGTCAAGGATTTTCATCACGACCTGTGTGAGGTGCGTGTGCTGGACCCGGCCTGTGGCTCAGGCAACTTTCTTTATGTCGCTTTGGAAATGATGAAACGGCTGGAGGGCGAGGTCACCAGCCTGATGGAGGAGCTCGGGGAGACGCAGACCAGCTTTATCACCGTGGACCCGCATCAGTTCCTTGGGATTGAGCTGAACACCTGGGCCGCCAATGTGGCGGAGCTGGTGCTGTGGATCGGCTATCTGCAATGGCATTACCGCACCCATGGCATTGCCGCCCCGTCAGAGCCCGTTTTGCGCGATTTCAAGAATATCGAAAACCGCGATGCGGTACTGGAGTGGTCCGAGCGCACGCCGCGTGTCGATGAGAATGGCAAGCCTGTGACCCGTTGGGATGGCGTCACCACCATGCGCCATCAGGTCACCGGCGAAGAGGTGCCAGACCCCGGGGCCCGTGTGCAGGTCTATGACTATGCCAAACCCAAAGCCACCACATGGCCCAAGGCCACTTTCATCGTTGGCAACCCGCCGTTCATTGGCGCCAGCCGCCTGCGCGACGCTTTGGGAGATGGTTATACAGAGGCACTCTGGAAGGCCTACCCCAAAATGCCGCAAAGCGCCGATCTGGTGATGTTCTGGTGGGAAAAGGCAGCGCTGATGGCGCGGGATTTTAACACCAAAACCCGTGTCGGCACCCGCCGCTTTGGCCTGATCACCACCAATTCCCTGCGCCAGACGTTTAACCGTCGCGTGCTGGAGCCGCATCTGAACGATCCGAAAAAGCCGCTGTCGCTTCTGTTCGCGGTGCCCGATCACCCTTGGGTCGACACTCTTTATGGCGCATCCGTGCGCATCGCGATGACTGTAGGGGCAGCTGGCAATCGGGGCGGACAATTGCTCACTGTCACCAGTGAGAGCAAAGACCGGGAAGATGTTGATGGTCATGAGGTGACGTTTGACCATCAGGTCGGGAAGATCTTTGCGAATTTGCAGATAGGTGCGGACATTCTCTCAGCAATAGAGTTGCGGGCATCTTCTGGACTGGCACACATGGGGATGAAACTTCATGGATCTGGTTTCATTCTGTCGGCAGAAAAAGCAAAGCATCTAGCAGATACGCAGGCACTGGAATATGCCAACATCATAAAGCCTTATAGAAATGGAAGGGATATCGCGACCATACCACGCGGGTTTTTTGTCGCAGATGCCTTTGGCTTATCCGAAACTGAGCTCAAGTCTTGCTATCCAGAGATTTTCCAACACCTGTACGATACAGTTAAGCCGGAACGCGACCAGAATAATCGGGCCACCTATAGAGATAATTGGTGGATCTTTGCGGAACCGCGTTCTGAGATGCGCCAAGCCCTAGGAGGATTGGAAAGGTACATCGTGACGACCGAAACAGCTAAGCATCGTTTGTTTTCTTTCCTCCCCGCAGAGATCCAACCTGACCAAAAGCTTCGAGTCTTTGCCATATCTGATGGAGCATGGTTGGCGGCGATTTCTTCTCGCTTTCATGTGATTTGGTCTGACAAGAACGGTGCTCGACAAGGCGTCGGAAATGACCCTGTGTACAATCACTCGCGTTGTTTCAATCCCTTCCCCTTCCCCGACCTCACCGAAGACCAGCGCCCCCACCTCCGCGCCTTGGGTGAGGAACTCGACGCGCATCGCAAGCGCCAACAAGCGGCGCATCCGAAACTGACGCTGACCAATATGTACAACGTGCTGGAAAAACTCCGCGCAGGCGAGGTGATTGAGGGCAAGGATAAGGAAATCTACGACCAAGGCCTGATCGGCATCCTGCGCGATCTGCATGATCAAATCGACGCCGCCGTAGCCGAAGCCTATGGCTGGCCACAAGACCTCAGCGATGAAGAGATCCTGATGCGCCTGGTCGATCTGAACAAGGAACGCGCCGCAGAAGAGGCCGCAGGCCATATCCGCTGGCTCCGCCCCGACTATCAAAACCCAACCGGTGCCAAGATCGAAAAAGGCAAAACCGCCGATCTGGATCTGGGCGTCGTTGCCAAGGTGGAGAAATCCCCGTGGCCCAAAGCCCTCCCCGATCAAATCGCCGCTGTGCGCGAAGCCTTGGTTGATCTGGGCGAGGCCTCCCCCGAACAAATCGCCCGCCGCTTTGCCCGCGCCCGCACCACAGCCGTGCAACCTTTGCTCGAGAGTTTGGCCGCCCTGGGGCAAGCCGACAGAACAGAGGACGGAAAATATGCGGCCTAGCGCTATGATGGAAGCACGCCATGCGAAGATTTGAGGTCGACCAAAACAGCCTTCCCGATTTACCGGGAATGATGCTGGCCACAATAGAGGCACTGCATAAGCTTGGCGGCTCTGCCACGATCCAGGAGCTGGATGAAGAGGTTATCTCGCTCGAGGGGGTCACAGAGGCCGAACAAAGCTACATGATGGCCAACGACACTATGCCGCGTGTGAACTATTTTCTGTCATGGGCACGCACCTATTTGAAACGCGGCGATGCGCTGGAGAACTCTGCCCGTGGTGTCTGGGCCTTGACCGATAAAGGTGCCAAGATAGGCGCGCTTGCGGCCACCCAGGCGATCTATGAGCAGGTAAAACAGGAAGAGCGCGACCGCGCCAAAGCCAAACGAAAGGCCGCAAAAGCGCAGGAGAAAGTTCAAGAAGACGAAGGCGCTCAAGATATCTCCGACGCACCAGACGAGGACAACGATTGGAAATCCAAGCTTCTGGACGTCATGAAAGCCATGCAGCCCGACGCCTTTGAGCGGTTGGCGCAAAGACTGTTGCGGGAGGCAGGTTTCGTCAAAGTCGAAGTGCGCGGCAAGTCAGGCGATGGCGGCATCGACGGCGTCGGGGTGCTGCGGGTCAACCTGGTGTCCTTCCAGGTCTACTTCCAGTGTAAGCGCTACAAGGGCAACGTAGGCTCCAAAGAGATCCGGGATTTTCGCGGCGCATTGGAAGGCCGCGCCGACAAGGGGCTATTTATCACCACTGGCCACTTCACCAGCCAAGCCTCTGAAGAAGCGACGCGTGATGGGGCAAAGGCCATCGACTTGATAGATGGTGAACGCCTGTGTGACTTGTTGAAAGCCAACAAGCTGGGTGTGCAAACTGAGATGGTCGAACAAGTGACTGTAAATGATCATTGGTTCGATGGGATTTGAACCTTGCTTCAAGTCGCCATTGCTGGTCTTGTGGAATTCAGCTAGCCCCGTAGGCGTGTCGGTGGTTTGCTGGTTCTACGTATCTTTATGAACATCTGCTAAGCTTTTGATCTGCTCACAATGCCGTGTCCTCTGTTCGCTGTTACCTGCGCGAAACTGCGGAACTAACCCATTTCCAAAAGCACGTCCCTCACCCCAAACCGACCTTCGCCAACAACTCATTCATGAGCGCAATTTTCTGCGCGTCGGTCAATATGCGGGGCGCGGCCATGCCCCCTTCCTTGCCTTGTACAATCTCTTCAAACAGGTCGAAGCGCTCGGCCTCGGAGAGTTTTCCGTAGTGGGTCTCGGTGATTTTTTCGCTTTCGTGCCCCATGTTTTCGGACCAAGCCTTGCGCTGCTGCTGTGTCAGGGGGCGGCGATCACGTTCCGCGGCGAGCGTGTCCTTGACCGAGTGGGGATTATATTTGACCTCCGTGTCGCGACAGGCGACGGCGAAGGCCTTTGCCACGCGTCCTTGGAGGCCATCGGCTCAATCGGCGCACGCTCCAGGTCCTGCAAAAACGCCCGCCCCATCAAATCGGGTAGGCTGGGGAAGAGCGCATCCTCTCCGCGCAGTCCCAGGGAGCGCATGTGATCGGCCCAATCGGCTACAGCGTCGACAAACACCTTGGCGATCGGGAACCAACTGATTCTGATGCTTTTCCATTTTTGGTGCGAGTGGCGGTGGCATCCTGAATGATCTTGCGCCCTTCTTGATCAAAATGGGCGAGTCTCAATGAGGTGATGGTATCCGCGCGCAGCGCCCCAAGGAAGGCAATAGCAAACATCGCCCGGGCACGCCGCTCTGCAAGGGTGAGCGTTGGCATGCCATCCAAAAGCGCCTCGGCCTCTTCCAAAGACGCGTAGGCCTTCTCGGCCTTCGGCATCGCTTTGGCATAGGCCGATTTCGGCAGTTGAATGTAGCTCGGCAGGTCGGCTGGCAGGCGTTTGTAACCATCCTGTTTGATCAGCCACTCCAGGAAGCTCATGATTTGAGAGGCCTGATGTGAAGCCGTGGAACGTGACTTTTTGCCCTCTCCATTTGTCGCCATCGCCTCTTTCAAAGCAGAAAGCACAAGATTCACATCCCGGATTGTAAGCCGGTCGAAGGGCTTCCCGTGCAGAACCTCTTCCATGAATCGGATTGCCGAGAGGTGCTGATCCACCGTCTGCTCCGCAAGTCGACCAGCGTGAACTTGCCAGTCATAGACAACGCGGTCATTTGACAGCCACCAGCGCGGAGCATCCGTTTCCGTGCTAATCCCAATACCACCGGGATCTCGCCCAATTTCTTCGTGTGACGAGTCCACTGTGGTATTGGGATTGCGCAACTGCTCGAAAACCCCCAAATCGGCCTCAGCAACGAACTTTCTGACGTGGCAGCCACAATCCGAACACTGGCCAAATGCCATGTTGGCACCGTTGGATGCGCGGGTGAGTTTGAGGCTACCAAGGTCCGGAAACACCGCCGATTTGCAGCCGGTGCACTTGAACTCCCCTGTGTTCAGCCGCGTCCGCAATCGCTCTTGGCGCGCCTTGTGGAACGCCGTCACCAGCCCCCCGCGGAACACATAGGGGCGCTTGGGATCGGAGGGCTGCAACCCAGCTTTGCGCCAGTTCGAGACCGTGTTGGCATTCACAGCACAAGCGCGCTGTATATCTTCGGTCGAATATCCACGGTTCTTCTTGAGCCGAACGCTTTTATAGGACCGGCTCATTTCGCACCACCGATCAGACGGGACAACGCGCCCAAGAGTTTGCAGAGGACCTCAAATAGGGGCATTACCCCGCGCCTTCCTGAGAAGGATCCGCCCGGTTGGCGGCCAGCCAGTCGTTCAGAGCCGAGCCGCGATAGATCACCTTGCGGCCAATCTTGTAATAGGCGGGGCCCATCCCCTTGTGGCGCCATTGCGCCAGTTTATCGCGATCCCCCAAAATCTCGAGTTCAGTATCCCCCAAGACGTAGCAGCGATCGTCTTCAAATAGGTTCGGCACGGCTGGGTTTCCTTTCGCTGTGTTGAATGACAGCGAATGAATTGACGCCCAGCACCCAGCCCCGGCAGTCCCCGATTTACAAATCGGGGACCCTAACGGTCTGAAACATATAAGAAAGAAATCTGCTCTTGCGGATCTACATATGGGACACTTGTGCCCTTAGGGCAGTTGGTGCTGAGCCCCAATCGAATGCGCTCAGCCAGGTGCAGCACATGCGCGCGCGTCTCTGGGTGTTCCTCAACGTAGTCCATAGTCATGCCCAAATGCACAACACCCCGGTACCGTTTCCAGATCTTACGCAGAACATCGAGGTCTTTTGCTCCTCGGACACCCATCTCCCGGGCGTACTCTGAGGTCTGCTCCAACAAGCCACCAGCGACCTGCACACCCTGGAACTTTCCAGTCTCTATGCTGTCCCAGACCTTTTTGCCAATATACTCCGCGATATTGAGCTGGCGCTCGTTCTTACTGTTGTACCTCTGCAAAATCTGGTGAAATGCATGGGCCGCCTCATAGCGCGGTGGTGCTGTGGTTGCGGCCCACCGCACAAACTTAGGACTCGACGCTTCGGTGATCGGAAAGCTTTCCAAACCCATGCTGACCACCTCGTGACGCATCACCTCTATTGCGCTCAGACGATCTGCTGCAGTCGCCTCACTGAGCGCCATGCGAAACAGTCCCAGAGCGGCGCATTCAGGTTCATTCAGTCGTACTTGCATTTCATTGCTCTCCGCTGGTCCCGGATGTGACGAATTGAGACCATTTGCGCATCAAGTCCCGCCGTTTGTCCAAGAGGTCGGACCGTGCGTAAGCACGCTCAACCTCGGAACCAACCGTATGCGCCAGACTCTTCTCCGCAACCTCACGCGGCACATTGGCGACCTCGGCTGCCCAATCGCGGAAGGTGGAACGGAGGCCATGCACCGTCACCCCCTCAACCTGCATCCGCCGCAGCAGCATCAGCATCGACATGTTGGAGAGCGGCTGATGGCGCTTCTGCCCCTCAAACACATAGTCTGACTGCAGCGCCTTGAGCGGTTCCAGGATCGCCAACATCTCATCCGTCAGCGGTACACGATGTTCTTCACCAGTCTTCATCCGCTCCGCAGGGCAGATCCAAAGCCGCTGTTTGAAATCCAACTCCGCCCAGCGCAGGCCCAGAACCTCGCCAGTGCGCGATCCGGTAAGACATGTGAACATCAGCGCATTGGCGGACATGGCCTTCTTTCGCTTCAGCGCGGCGTAGAAAGCAGGCACATCCCGCCAGCGCATCGCCTCATGGTGTTTGGGCTTGGCTTTCACCTTGGGCAGGACCTGACCCTCTTTGATGGCGGTCACCGGGTTCTCTCCAGACCGGAACCCTTTAGATCTGGCAACATCCAAGACAATCTTGATCCGCTGTGCCAGCCGCCGAGCGGTCTCATGTTTCTCCGTCCAGATCGGGGAAAGGCACATCAGCACCTCAGGCTGACCGATACTGTCCACCGGCATGCGGCCGATCTTGGGGAAGGCGTAGTCGCGCAGCGTGTTGATCCATTGCGCGCCGTGTTTGGCGTTCTTCCAGGTGGGCAGCCGTTCAATATGCACCTGTTGGGCCACTTCCTCGAAACTTGGGATCTCCCGCGTGGCATTGCGGCGGGGGTTCAGACCCTGTTTTGCCATGCGGCGATATTCCAGCGCCCGCTCCCGTGCTTGTGGCAGGGTCACCAGCTCAGCGCTGCCCAGACCAAAGTCGGTTCGCAGCGGCCCGCCGCGTCGATTCTTCTGCCCCTTAGCAACCACCCGAACGTTCCAGCGCCGGGTACCGGAAGGATCAACAACCAGGTAGAGCCCATTGCCATCCCCATGCCGCCCAGCGCTGAGGTTCTCCACGAGTTTCTTTGTCAGTAGGCCAGAGAGCGCAAAGTGAATTCCGCATTCGAAGGGGAATTCAGGGAATTCCACAGAGCTGCGAATTGCCCTGACGGCAAAAGAAAAAGGCCGCTCAAGGCGGCATATTCAAATCAAACGAAAATGTAAGATGGCAGAGACGAAGTCCGTCTATAAATTTCGACAAACTTTTATAAAATATGAATAAATATCTATAACTATAAAAATATACCACAAAATCTACCCCACTAAATCCACTGAAATATGGCCAACCACGCCACAAGGCATACCACACAATGATCTAGACGTCTGGCTTCCTCTTCCGCCCTATAGGGCCAAGAAACTCTCCAAATGATCGACAACGCGCAGACAAAAACGGCGCTTTGTGGATAATCGGTTACGCTTCAAATGCTCGGCTTCAGCCAAATCCTTGCATCATAGCCGTCTCGCGCAGGAATAAATTGCTCGACACCACAAACTACCTGTCCCTTTAACCCCTGCCCCTGCTCTGGAAGCTTACCCATCACGACTATATCCGTACGGCCATTTGCGAATACAAGATATGTTGTAAAACACTCCTCATTGGGAAAACCCTTGGCCGGAAAAGACTTCGGCGTTTGGGAAAAAAATTCCTGACACGCCAACTTAGATATACCCAATGCCCGCGCAGCTTCAACTGGATCCTCGCATATAACCAAATTGACATCGCTATGTGACTCCCACAAAAGCAAGTGCATTTTAGCCACATTCAAGCTAACCTCTGTGGGACAGTAATATACAACCGTCCAAACGCGACCTACAGGCGCCAAAGTTAACTTTAACAATTCCATTTGGTTTTTGCGCTCTTCCGCATTTATCCTAAAAGACAATACTTCGGAACAATCGACCAGACACCGCATCCCAGCAACGACTCTTGGATCAACCGCATAAAAGTCAACTAGAGCATCAGTTTCACTCGTTTTGCAATTCCCTGAAAACTTAACATGCAGAAGGTTCAAAGCTGAAATTGCCTGATAGCTTGCCGGCATTGCAATCGCTCCAATTCTCGGTAGTTTCCAAATAAAGCCAACATCAATAGTTTTTCAGAATAACACCAGCCAATTCGCTTCTCAGGCATTCAAACTTCGCTGGCTTTCGAATTGTGCCACAAAATCCACCAAATCCGGACCTGTCAAACTCCTGAATATCTCCCGCGGTCATTAAGATCGCGGGTATTTCTGGCAGACTTAGATCATGTTCTTTGTTTCGGATCTCTTTCAGAAGCGACAAGCCATCCATGTGTGGCATTTGCAAGTCTGTTAGCAAGCAAGAGTATTCACCCGGGGCCCAGCATTCAAGCGCATCTTTTCCATTTGAGAACATTTGGTAGTTCAAACCGTTCGCCTGAAGTTGTGCAGCGAGAATGTCTTGAGATAGCTGATTGTCTTCGCAGATCATCAAGGGACGTTCGGCGCACACCGCAACCACCCGCCTTATCTCCTCATCCTCTAGGGAAATATTTCCCATATTTCCATTCAAACCTTTTCTGAAATCGGCCTCGAGCACTTCAAATAATTGCGACCATTGAATCGGATTACACTCGACGTGGCGCTCCAAAGAGTGAGCTGCTCTAAAGATCGAATTAGTTGAAAATTTGATGAATTTGGATGGAGTAGAAATTCTCTCAAGATCGTGCCTCCAGCGCTCATGATCAAAAGATGGGCACTGATGCATTAAAAAGACATCACGATTGCCAGAACTCTTCACCAACTCCAATATTTCCCTCTCGTTGGTAACCTTCCTAACTTTAATTCCTACAAGCCCTAACTGTTCATCTATCCTCTGCAGTTCAGATCCGTGACTGCCAAGAAAAGTAAAATTATAGTTCGATAAGTCAGTGGAGCATTCTGACAGCTGCACTTCCGTCTGGAGTTTTATGCTCAAAGTAGCTGTCGTTCCGATGCCAAGTTGGCTTTCGATGAACAGCTCCCCTCCCATCAAGAGTGCCAGTTCACGTGAAAGCACCAAACCGAGTCCTGTACCGCCAATCGGCGTAGCTAACGCCCCATGAGCCTGAGCATAAGGTCGGAATGCTTTTAACATACCTTCACGGGACATGCCTATTCCGTTGTCTCGAACAATAAAATGAAATGTTTCATCGAGATCCCGAAGAGCAGATATGTGAACAAAATTTTCTTCTTTTTCAGCATCCGAAAACTTGATTGCATTACTGATCATGTTGGACAAGATTTGCCGAATCTTAACAGGATCACCTTTGAGCTGCAGAGGTAATACAATGTCATCATGATAACTCATCGTTACATTGGCGGAGCTGGCCAAAGGCCGAAAATTTCTCAGAGTACTCTCCAGGAGTTCCCGAAGACTAAATACTTCAGAGTTGGCCTGCATTGCCTTTGCTTCAAACTTCGAAAGGTCCAAGACGTTATTTATCAGGTTCAACAAATGATCGCTGGCCTCCGACAACGCATTCACCAACCGCATCTGAGTGGCATCCAAATCCGTATTTCTTAACAACTCTGCTGCGCCAACAATTCCGTTCATTGGTGTTCTGATTTCGTGACTGACGCCAGCAATGAAACGTGTTTTTTGGTTATTGGCGGCCTCGGCCAATCGTGTCTTTTCTCTCAGTTGATTGGTCCTAGCTTGAACTTTGGTTTCAAGCGAACGGGTCAATTTGGACAGTTGATGCACGATACTTTGGTGTCTCGTCATATCTGTTACGAATGCGATTGCCAGTCCGCTGTCGTCGACCTGAGTGAACCCTAGCCCGACCTCAACCTCCACTTCCGAACCATCGCTCCTTTGGGCAACTAAAATATTGCCTCTGCTCATAGAACGCGTTGATGGATTGTCGAAAAATACACTTCTATGGTTTGTATGGGCTCCCCTCAATTCGGCCGGCAGCAGAACCTCAACGTCGGCGCCAACCAGTTCGTCCATCCCGTAACCAAACAACCTGAGGATGGCGGGGTTGCACCAGACGATCGTTCCCTCAGAATTGATTAACATTATCCCCTGAGGCGCAGCTCCTGCAACGTCCAGAACCAATTTATTAACGGTCTGATTGAGCACTTCTGTCATCTACCAAAAATCCCGCTGCAGCTTTGATCAAGACAATCAAAAGCAGCATCAAAAAAAGATTACTGCATATTAAATATACTTTATATTTTATGCGCTGGATTGGAAGGAATATTTTTTGTGAAGGACGCCTCCGTCCCTAAAAGGACGCCTCCGTCCCTCACCGGCAGGCCCCAGAAGATAAATTCTGGGTACATCAATTGCCCCTTTTAGTTGTGTCCGCTATTGCCGTTTTTGCTCAGGACGCACCCTGAGGTGGAAACGCAGGACAGACGCACAACGCCACAAAATTGCGCTTTTTCTTTTGCTTTATTGACACTTCCGCGGTGGTTGCCGCAAAATCAACGAGACTGCAATTCTGGGAAGTCTATATGTGATGATTGTCGGAACATTGACACATCAAGTTGCCACCTTTCTGAGGGAGGAGATCTTGTCAGGACGTTTACGTCCTGGGGAACCAATCCTTCCGAATGTGGTAGCCGAACAGTTGGGTGTGAGTCGTGTGCCGGTAAGAGAGGCCGTCCAAAAATTGGTGGCAGAATCTCTGATCGAGCAGAGTGCCAACAGAAGCGCCAGAGTTTCAAGTTTGTCTCCAGACGAGTTGTACGAGCTGGGGTTGATCGTTTTTTCTCTTGAAAATACAGCCACCGGTCTAGGGGTCGGGAAGATGCAAGATGGCGACTTCAATAAAATGGAACGACTGCTTGAAAGAATGAAAGCCGCAGAAAATGATCCGGTGACATGGTATGAACATAACCATCAATTTCATGCCTGCATGTACAGAGCTTGCGGCTGGACAAAGCTGATCCAAATGGTCGAAGACGGACGGCGCAACCTTATGCGTTTCCAAACCGACACTGAACTGATTAGTTTCAATGCAGATCGGTTTCATAGTGAGCATGTCGCCCTTCTCGTTGCGGCCCGAAAGAGGGACCGAGAGCTTGTTGGTTCAGCCCTGCAAGCCCACTTTGATAACAGCATTCCTCTTTTCATTAAGGCTCTCCCATAGATATCCTTAAATCTGCCTCACAGACGCGCATATGATGGCAACGCAATTTGGCGAAGCTGGCAATCGCTTGTAGCGCCTGTAGCTCGAACTCTAGCGCACGTACCTGAGCCGCCCTCAATGAAGCGGCCCGTCCCTGTAGTTGGGAAACGGAGGGTAGAAGATCGGCCTCAAACGGCACAAACAAAAAGATATTGACGAGTTTATGACATGTTGAGGGCCTGTGCGATAAGGGAATGCCGTGCGTTGATGCGATCCCGCAGGTGTGGATTAGAAGACAGTCGCAACTGATCCTCCCCCACTGAATTGGTCCGTCTGTATAGTTAGCAAACGGAGGATCAAATATGGGAATCAAACGACACAAGCCGGAAGAGATTGTCACGAAGTTGCGGCAGGTTGAGGTGTTGTGCGGTCAGGGAATGCCGCGCGTTGATGCAATCAGGCAGGTTCAGATAACGGAACAGACATTCTATCGCTGGCGTAAGCAATACGGCGGAATGGGAACTGACCAACTGAAGGAACTAAAGAGGCATCAGAAAGAGAATGATCGGCTGCGTCGAGCCGTGTCGGACCTTACGCTGGACAAACTCATCCTTTCGGAAGCTGCACGGGGAAACTACTAAGCCCTTCGCGCCGTCGTGCCTGTATCGATCATGGTTGCAGCCAGTTCAGGGTATCGGAGCGGCGAGCCTGTCGTGTCCTGGGACAGCACCGGTCCACACAACGGCGTTTGCCGGTTGGCCGTGCTGATGAAGAGCGTCTAGTGGCTGATATGATCGAACTGGCCCGCCAGTATGGTCGGTATGGCTACCGCCGGATCGCAGCTTTGCTCAGAGACGCCGGATGGCTTGTGAACGACAAGCGTGTCGAACGTTTGTGGCGGTGTGAAGGGCTCAAAGTGCCAATGAAACAGGCGAAGAAAGGGAGGCTCTGGCTCAACGATTGCTCGTGTGTTCGTTTGCGACCGGAGTACCGCAACCATGTCCCCATCTCGCACATGCACGCATGTGCTGCCGGGCAGCGGGATCGTGTGACTTCGTGCATCATCGAACCGATGACGGGAAAGCGTTCCGAACGCTCAATATCTTGGATGAACACAGCCGGGAATGCCTAGCGATCAAGGTGAAGCGCAAGCTCAACTCGGCAGAGGTTATCGATGCGCTGACGGACTTGTTTAACTTGCGCGGCGTTCCTGCCTTCATACGGTCGGACAACGGCCCGGAGTTCATTGCTCAGGCCGTCCGCGATTGGATTGCAGCGGTCGGCGCAAAGACCGCCTAAATTGAGCCGGGATCACCTTGGGAGAACGGATACTGCGAAAGCTTCAATGCAAGGCTTCGGGATGAACTACTTAGCGGCGAGGTTTTCTTCTCGCTAAGGGAGGCGCAAATCCTGATCGAAGAATGGAGAAAACACTACAACACGAAACGACCACACAGTGCCTTGGGCTACCGCCCACCGGCCCCAGAAACCATCGTCCTGATGGAACCCAGGCCAATAATGCACTAACATTCAAATTGGACCACTTAGGTGGGGCTGATCAACTCCGGTGTCGAGGTCATTTCGAATTTCAACGCCAAGCTGCACAACAAATGCATAAATGCGATGCTTTTACCGCATTGGCCAAAGGCCGTGGCACAGCGGAAGAATGTTAGGACGAAGGCAACGCTCACAGGCCATTTTCGGCACTCAGCAATCTGACACCCTGAAAACTTCCCAAGAAAAAGACGATGGAAAAACTGGCCTCGCAAAGACGGCCGACAAGTTCCAAACTGAAGCATCCAAGCAGGGAAGGGTTGAATTTTGGCGGGCAACTATAAATACACAGACACAGTAATTTAAGGGTCGTGCCTCGTTTGATGCGTCCTTTGTAGGAGATGCCCATTGAAGCCGATTGTCATGACGCTTGCAGCTCAAACTGCCGCGATTTTACGCGGCGAGATCCTGTCTGGAGAGATTCGTCCAGGCGCGGTGCTGCTGCCTGCCGAAATCAGCAAAAGGCTGGGCATGAGCCAAGCCCCCGTTAGAGAGGGCTTGCAGTATCTGGTTGCCCAGGGGCTTGTCGAAGAGAAACCAAATAAAAGCGCTGTCGTAGCCACCATGGGCGGCAATGAGCTGATCTAATTGGCCGCCACGATTTTTGCACTTGAATTGTCGGCATCAATTAGAGGCACTTTGAACATTTCGGACGACAACATCAGAGCTATGGGCCGCGTGCTGGAGCAGATGAGAGATCGAACTCTAAATGCGAGCAAGTGGTACGATCTGAACCAGCTCTTCCATAGCTACTTGTTTCGTTCGAGCAGCTGGCCAACGATGATCCAGAAAATCGAAAATGGGCGTGAAAACTTGAAGCGTTTTCAGGTCGACGACGAGCTAGTTGATCCAAACTTCGATGCCTTTGACGATGAGCACGCAGCAATTTTCAACAGTGTGCAAGAACGTAACTTGGAGGCAGCTTCTGAAGCTCTAAAAGTCCATTTCGACAATAGTTTGGCGCTCCTGGAAGCTAAGTTTTGCACCAGTGATTGAACCGGTGAAAATTCGAAATAGGCGGGCACTTTATAGAGGTGCCCGCCCAACACGCCAGTCACTAAGCGACATTAGATCGCAGAGGAATAAAATCTTCATCATCGTCTTGGGCACTTAGATCGAGCGACACGACAGTATTTGTTTCTGCAGTCGCGGTCGTTTCGCTACTTATGGTTTGTTTGTCTTCATTTTGGCTTGCACCTCGCTCCTCTAACTTAAAGCCGCTAACCGTCTCCTGTAGAGTTCTTGCCTGCGCTGACAGCTCCTCAGCAGTGACCGCAAGCTCCTCAGAAGCGGCTGTGTTGGTTTGGCTTGAGTTATCCACTTGTCCCACAACAATACCAATTTGTTCAATCCCTTTGGAAATCTCAACGTTGGATGCAGCAATATTCCCTACAAGCTTTGAGGTCGACTGAATTTCAGGAACAAGCTCCTCCATCATCTGCAAGGCAGTTTCTGAAGAAGACACAGTAACAGTGGTTAGGCTGTTGATCTCTGCTGCAGCTTCCTGACTACGCTCAGCAAGCTTTCGCACTTCGCTGGCCACAACGGCGAAGCCTCTACCATGATCTCCCGCTCGAGCCGCCTCCACCGCAGCATTGAGAGCCAGCAAATCTGTTTGGCGCGCAATCTCTTGAACAACTTCTATCCGGTTTACAATTGTTTCAAGATGCTCAGCCGCCTCTCTCACAGCTTCACCGCTCTCTTTTGCACGATCTGCTGCCTTCAAAGCAATTCCTTCGGTTGTCTGTGCGTTTTCCGCAGACTGCGCGATATTTGCGGCAATCTGCTCCACTGAAGCAGAGGCCTCCTCAGTTGCGGCAGCCTGGCTCACAGATACTTCCTGAAGTTGCTGCGAGGTCGCTGACACCTGAACCGCACCGGATGCCACATTGGTGGCCGAGGATGTAACATCGCCAACCGTTCCTCGTAGGTCGGCGACCATCCGATTAAGGTCTGTTAGTAGTGATCCAATCTCGTCATTACGCTGCACAACCACTGTGCTGGTAAGATCGCCTGCCGCAACGCTTGCGCTTAGCTTTTGAGCTGCAGACAAACCCTTGCTAATGCTGCGCATGATCGCAAAGCCAGTCCCGAGGCTAAAAACTAAGGCTAGCGAGATTATTCCGATCAGCTCAAGCCTAGCCAAAGCATACTCTTCCGATGATTTCTTGACATCTTCCGCTAGCACTTCGGTCTCGTGTGCCGAGAAATCATGCACCAGCTTGAGGATCTTTTCATCATAAAAGCCGCCTTCTACAACGAGCTTGACTGCAGCAGCTTGCGGATCCCCCTGCACATATAGCTTCATAGCCTCTGCATTTACGGCCTCAAGTTTGTGTCGAAGCGCCGCAAACTGATCGAGAATACCCCGTTCTTTTGCAGCCGCGTGTCCATAAGATCGGTCCAACAACGCTTCCTCTTCGTGCTCCAACTCCTCCAAATGCTCTTCAATTTCATGATGCAGTTTAGGGTCATCAATCATCACAAAGTCCCGGACGACATTCTGAATGCGTTCCTGGATGATTGCTAATTCGTCGAGATCTCTGAGTGCCTGAAAATCTTCGGTCACTATCTTTTCGTTTCTCTCCTTAAGGATTTGCATCTCTTTGAGGGAAATCCAACCGATGACGGCAATCATCAGTGTTAGAAAGGCAAATGAAGCTGCCAACTTAGTCTTTAATGAAATTCGCATTTGGGTACTCGCTCTTCGTGTTGCATTTGGCGAAACCGCAAGAACTGAGAATTCGCGCTTCTACCGTTTCGCCAGCAGGCAGATGGCCGGAGAGAATCGCAATCCAAAGTTAAACCGATTCTTGCGTTTCTCAAAATAAGCTACGACGCAATAAAACCTCAATTTAGGTGATCGGAAGCCATTCCGTCGCTAAGAAGATAAAAAGAACTATCTTAAGTACTTGAAAAATATATACTGAATGTAATGAAATATATTTTGTATTTTATACTTCAAGGGGGCGCCTTGACGGCTGATTTACGACCATAGGGTGTTAAGAGCCCCGTCTGTCTGAGACTGACCTGAGCCCCTAAATGTCCTCCAGTTTTGTGTAGAGTCCGCCCAACTTAAGGACGGACAAATGAAGACGAGATTCACCGACGAACAGATCATTCAGATGATCAAGGAACAGGAAGCTGGCGAGAAGACGGCTGACGTGTGCAGGCGCTATGGGATCAGCCAAGGCACCTTCTACAAATACAAGTCGAAACGAGCCTTGGAACGCCATTGGTCCGAGTGACAATGGCGAGTGCGGTATGGAGCCTTCGGATGCGAAGAAGCTCCGGGCGCTAGAAGCCGAGAACGCGAAGCTGAAGAAGCTTCTGGCCGAGCAGATGCTCGACAATGCGATGTTGCGGGATGTGAACTCAAAAAAGTGGTGACGCCCGATGCCAAGCGGAAGGCGGTGGCTCATCTGGTGGAGGTCCATCAGGTGAGCCAGCGTCGGGCGTGCTCTGCTTTGGACGTTGATCGTTCGACGGTGCGGTATCGATCGCGCCGGTCGGATGACACGGACCTGCGCGATGCCATGAAGGCGGTCGCCAAGGAACGTCGCCGGTTCGGCTATCGGAGGCTGCATGTGATGGTCGAGCGTCAGGGCTGGCCCCCTCTCGGCAGATTTGCATTGCAAATCGCCTGCCGGGCAACGAGTGAACCACAAGAAGTTCCGTCGGATCTATCGCGAAGAGAAGCTCCAGGTGCACCGCAGGGGCGGTAGAAAGCGGGCTTTGGGCACGCGAAGGCCGATGGTTGTGCCAAATGGCCCAAACCAGCGTTGGAGCCTCGATTTCGTGTCTGATGCGCTGACCGATGGTCGCCGCTTCCGTATCCTGACTGTGGTGGATGATCACACGCGTGAGAACTTGGCGCTGGTGGCCGATACATCGCTATCGGGCTTGCGGGTCACGCGAGAACTGGACCGGCTGATTGCAGCGCGGGGCGCCCCGTGCACGATCGTGTCGGACAACGGAACTGAGTTCACCAGTATGGCCATACTGCGATGGGTGCAGGAAACCGGGATCGACTGGCACTACATAGCGCCGGGAAAGCCAACGCAGAACGCATTCATAGAAAGCTTCAACGGCAAGCTGCGCGACGAATGCCTCAATGAAACGCTGTTCAGCTCACTGGCCGAGGCCCGGGAAATGCTGGAAGCATGGCAAGAGGATTACAACAGTCAAAGACCACATTCGGCGTTGGGCAATCTGACACCGAAAGAATTTGCTGAGAAAACGATGATGGACAAACTGGCCACGTCAGGCCATCAAACCAAACCCAAGGGCTCTCCAGGAGGTGGAGGAAACTTGGGGCTCAGGTCAACTTGCATACTTCTAAAAACGCACGCCACCAAACACCGAAGTAACAAGAATTGCGATTGAGAATGAGCCCTCGGTCAGCTTTCTGAGAGCCAGCTACTTGGCAAGTATGCATTGACTGAGGGTGAGGTCATCGATCTAAGCGGGCATTCTAACTCTCAGCTGGATCTAATGTTCTAGCCTAGGCAATGACTGCAATTCTTCGATCGTTACATGTCGCACTTGCAAGATCTCTAGACGTCCGATGACCGCAGCAGGCCCAAAGAGATCAATCCAAGTACCGTCTTAAATGGCCGGTTTGGGGGTGCCGGCCGGACTTTGCAAAGTCCACTTACTGCGCCTAGCAGGCGCGTGGCTAACCAACCTTAACTCGCAACCGCGCTCTAGATGGTTCCGTTATACTTTGACCAAAGTGTCAAAAAGTCGGAAAAATGCGCGCTTGACGTGGATCGATTGAATACACTCGTTTCCCATTACCGGGGTAGCCTGGGGGGTACGGGGTAGATCATTGCACACGAAAATGTTGGCAGCGAAGGGGCACACCCTTGAGCCTGAAAAGATGTCCAATAAATTCAAAAACTAGTCGATGTAAATGGCGGAGACGAAGGGATTCGAACCCTCGAGACCCTTCCGGGCCTACTCCCTTAGCAGGGGAGCGCCTTCGACCACTCGGCCACGTCTCCGCTGACCCGTATATGCGGCAGATACTGGAGAAACAAGGCGGTTTTTTCACTTTTCTCCCGCCCCAGGAAAATAAGGGGCCTCGGGACAATTCCCGCGCCGGATGTAGCCATGAGTTCGATTCGAACCAGACTTCGGACGCGGCATGCTTGCTCTGGGGCCGTCGCAAACGCTTGACCGTCAATTGCCGCGCAGAGTGGGGTTGTGTTGGCCACATGCAACTATTCCCTTTTGCTCGGAAAAACCCCGGAGATTTGATGGACAGCGCAGGCGGAATTTCTTAGGCATGAAGACAAGCATTTGTTGCGGATACTGATCTCATGACTTTCCATCGACCGTTGATTGCACATCTCCTCCCGGCCGCACGTCTGCGCGTGGTGCGGGCCAGTCTTCTTGGCGGCGTTGCGTTGATCGGATTTTGGCCAATGATGGCCGCCTCAGAGAACCTGTTCGCTGTACCTGAAAGCCCAACACACAACATGTACGGCGTGCCGGGTCTGATTGACATGCCAACGGCGGATATGGCGCCGGACGCACAGCTGTCCTCGAGCCTCAGTCACTTTGCCGGCACAACCCGGTCGACCCTGAGTTTTCAGGTCCTGCCCCGGCTGAGCGGGTCGTTTCGCTATACCGCAATCGACGGCTACATGCCGCGCGACTACACTCTGACCACCTACTATGACCGCAGCTTCGACCTGCGTTATCAGCTACTGGATGAGGGCCAGTATCGCCCCGCCGTTACCGTTGGTCTGCAGGATTTCATCGGCACCGGCCTTTACGGGGCGGAGTATATTGTGGCCACCAAGGGGATTGGTGACAAGCTGCGCCTGACCGGTGGCTTGGGCTGGGGACGGCTGGGCAGCTCTGGTGCCGTTGGATCCACCGGCACGCGCCCAACAGCGCTTTTGGGGCAAGGTGGCATTCCGACCTATGACCGTTGGTTCCGCGGCGACGTCGCACCATTTGGCGGCATTTCCTATCAGGTCAACGATCGTCTGACCTTTAAGGCGGAATATTCCTCGGATGCCTATGGTCCCGAGCGTGGCATCACCCCCGTCGCTGTTGATGGCAACCGGCTGCCGGCGACCTTTGATCGGAAATCGTCCTGGAACATCGGCGCGGATTACCGGTTCAAAAACGGCAACCAACTGTCGATTTATTCGCTTTACGGGTCCGAGGTCGGCGTCCAGCTGTCGATCTTCAACAACCCACGTTACGCCAAAGCGCCCAGCGGCATTGAAACCGCGCCCACACCGATCCGTCCCCGTTCGGCGGCCTCATTGGATCAGCTTGGCTGGAGCGCAGATGACCTAGGCATGCGGGCAACCAAACAAAAGCTGGCGCAGGCCATGGCTGCCGACGGGCTGAAGCTGGAAGGCATGACCCTGACAGCGCGCAGCGCTACATTGCGGATGAGCAATGACAGCTACAACGCCGAACCGCAGGCCATTGGCCGTGCCGCCCGCCACATGGCGCGGGTGCTTCCCGGGTCGGTGGAGCAGTTTACAATTGTACCGGTGTCCCGCGGTCTGGCGCTTTCGGCGGTTACCCTGCAGCGTCGCGATCTGGAGCGGTTGGAACACGCCCCGGCCGAGGCCCTGCTGGCACGCACCCAGATCACTGACGCTTATGGTCAGGTGCCTGCCTACGAGTTGAGCAACGAAAAACGCCACAAGTTCTCGGTGGCGCCCTATGTCACCCTGTCTGTGTTCGACCCGGACAACCCCGTGCGCGTCGATGCAGGGATCCGCGCCAGCGCAAGCTATGACATCACCCCAAGCCTGCGGTTCTCGGGATCGATCGCCAAAAAACTGGCGGGCAACCTGGACAGCGTGACCCGCGCCATACCCTCGAACCTGCCACGTGTGCGTACCGACTATGCAGAGTACAGCAAGCAGGGCGATCCAGCGCTGGAACATCTGACCCTGACCCATTTTGGTCGACCGGGCAGAGACCTCTATAGCCGGATGACCGTTGGCTATCTGGAGACCATGTATGCGGGTGTTTCTGGTGAACTTCTGTGGAAGCCGGTGGACAGCCGCCTCGCGCTTGGGGCCGAGTTGAATTACGTAAAACAGCGAGATTTTGATCAACGTCTGGGGCTGCGTGACTACGAAGTCGCCACCGGTCACCTGTCGGCCTATTACGATTTTGGCAACGGGTTTCACGGCCAGGTCGACGCTGGGCGCTATCTGGCAGGCGATCTTGGGGCCACCGTTTCCCTGGACCGCGAATTTGCCAACGGCTGGCGAGTGGGCGCCTATGCGACCTTCACCGACGTGACCGCGGATGATTTCGGCGAAGGCTCTTTTGACAAAGGCATTCGCCTGACAATCCCACTGGCCTGGGCGCTCGGCAAACCCACACGACGTGAGAACGATCTGGTCATTCAGTCGCTAACCCGCGACGGTGGCGCGCGCCTGAACGTGAATGACCGTCTTTATGGACGTGTGCGCGATTATCATCAGCCGGAACTGGCAAAAGAATGGGGACGTGTGTGGCGATGACTGTGAGACGGTTCCTGAAAACCGCAGCGGCTTTGGGTGCTGCCCTGACCGTTGCAGCCTGCGACACCGAAACGGTTGGGGGCGCGGTTGTCTCACAGCTGCTGAAACGCGGCGAGGCCACCGATGGCGGCACCAATGTGGCGCAGTTTCTTGCGCAGGCGAAAGGCTCTGTTGCGCTGATTGCCTTCGAAGGCACGGACAAGACCAGCGTGGCTGCAGTGGTGGCCAACAATCAGGGCTATGCCACCTATCTCAACCCCGAAGGCCAGTCGGTGACTGCGCGACACGGGATGCTGAGCGCGACACGCGGCTTTGCAAATGACATCATGTCGTCAGATCTGGAAAGCTCCCTGGCACTGGTGCGCGCCAAACGCACGGGCACGGCCACCCGACAGATGCAATACCTGGACGGCCAAGGCCAAACCTTTACGCTCAGCCTCAGCTGCAAAGTTCAACTGGGTGATCAGCTGCAATTGGAAAGCGGCGAGGTAAAGGCCTCAACCCGTATCGTTGTGGAAAGCTGCCAGAACGGCGAGGTGAGTTTCGACAACACCTATATGGTCGACAACCGCGGTGAGATCCTGAGCTCGCGGCAATGGATCAACCCACAGGTCGGCACTGTCATTTTCCAGCTGCTGCGCCGTTAATCCCCGCGCGGCAGCCCTCTTACCCGCAGACAACAAAAAAGCCCGGCCAAGGCCGGGCTTTTCCGTATTCTGTTTTGATTCCTAAACTTAGGAATCGCCTGCGGCGACAACACCGATCAGGACAGCTGCGCCGGCCAGAGCCAGCAGCGGCGAAACGGCGCTACCGGTAGCAACTACCGGCGGAACGATCGTGGGGGCTTCATACGCATCAACGTTGCCAGCCGAGGCGGGAACGGCGGTTGCGATTGCCAGGGTCGCTGCAACAGCGAGAGTAACTTTTTTCATAATGTTGCTCCAAACATCGAGAATCGAATGACTCAGAGATTTCCTCGTCATCTACAGTCTTGGCACAATAGAAGGCAAAAGTGAACCACAACCCAAGAGGAACCCTGTATTTTCCCGAGAGGAGGCGGATTTCCACGCAAAACGCGACCCTGTTGCAACAATGACGCGGGTCAACGGCCCAATTTCAGCCAAAAATTGGCAGTTTGGAAAGCACGCCTTGGTCAGTCGCGCTCCGCCTGCCCTGTGATGGGACGGCGGAGCGCGGCGCAATGATTAATCAGGTGTTGAAGAGGAAGTGCATGACGTCGCCGTCCTTCACTTCGTAGCCCTTGCCCTCGGCACGCATTTTGCCTGCTTCCTTGGCGCCCTGTTCACCGTTGTTGGTGACATAGTCATCATAAGCAATGGTTTCAGCGCGGATGAAGCCACGCTCAAAATCGCCGTGGATCACACCCGCCGCCTGCGGGGCCATTGTGCCGACTTTGATCGTCCAGGCGCGGGCCTCTTTCGGGCCAACGGTGAAGTAGGTTTCCAGATGCAGCAGGCTATAACCGGCGCGGATCAGGCGATCCAGACCCGGCTCCTCCAGCCCCATTTCGCCTAGGAACATCTCAGCCTCTTCCGCTTCCAGCTGGCTGATCTCTTCTTCGATCTTGGCCGAGATAATCACGTGGCTGTTGCCTTGAGAAGCGGCCATTTCGGCAACGCGGGCGGAATGTTCGTTGCCGTCCGCTGACTCATCCTCGGCCACGTTGCAAACATAAAGCACCGGCTTGGTGGTCAGCAGCTGCAACATCTTCCAGGCCTTGAGGTCTTCTTCATCCACCTCGACCAGACGGGCAGGCTTACCGTCTTCCAGCATGGCCTGTGCTTCGGCCAGCAGGCGATCCTGCTGCTGGGCTTCCTTGTCGTTGCCCTTCAGCTTGCGCACCAGATTGGCGCGGCGTTTCTCGATCGATTCCAGATCGGCCAGCATCAGCTCGGTCTCAATGGTGTCGGCATCCGTCACCGGATCCACGCGGCCTTCAACATGGGTCACATCGCCATCTTCAAAGCAGCGCAGCACATGGGCGATGGCGTCCACTTCGCGAATATTGGCCAGGAACTGGTTGCCCAGACCTTCGCCCTGCGAGGCACCCTTTACCAGGCCAGCAATGTCCACAAAGGTCATGCGTGCCGGAATGATGCTGGCGGATTTGGCGATGCCGGCCAATGTGTCCAGACGCTGGTCAGGCACGTTCACCTCACCCACGTTCGGCTCAATGGTGCAAAACGGGAAGTTTGCCGCCTGCGCCGCAGCGGTTTTCGTCAGTGCGTTGAACAGGGTCGATTTGCCCACGTTCGGCAGACCCACGATTCCCATCTTGAAGCCCATGTCCAGCCCTTTCTCAATCCTTGTTTCAAGGGGCTTCTAGGCAGTTGCTGACGCCGTGGCAAGCCACGTGTTACCCTGCCTGTATTGAAGTGACCCCACTTGGCCCCTGCCCCCTTGCAGCGCCATGATCACAGGAGGACAACAAATGACATTCAATCCCTACATTTACTTCGACGGTGAGGCAGAGGCCGCACTGCGGTTTTACCATGAGGTTTTTGGTGCCAGCGACCTGACGCTGATGCCCTACCACGAAGCGCCCGAAGGAGAAGGCCTGCCGAAATCCGACCGCATCATGTATGGCCACATCATGCTGGGCGACGCCTGCCTGATGGCCTCGGACGTGATGCCGGGGATGGAGGCAGGCCCACAGCAGGCGGTGTCCATCAACCACTCTGTACCCGACTTTGAAACCGGCAAAGCCCTGTTTGACAAACTGCTGGAAGGCGGCGCGGTGACCATGCCTTATGAGCCGGTTTTCTTTTCCAAAGGCTTCGGGATGGTGAAGGATAAATTTGGCACCCACTGGATGATCGGCGTCCCGCCGGAAGAGCCTGAGGCCAGCTAAATCTGGCATGCCCAATCTCAGGCTCAACTGGCATTGATTTTCCGCGCCAAAGCAGGCACATGCAAAGGGAGTGATTTTGAAGGACTGCCCGCATGACCCGCATTGACGCCAAATTCGCCGCCCTGAAAGCTGAGGGTAAAAAAGCCTTTGTGTCTTATGTGATGGCGGGGGATCCCGACTATGCGCAGTCGCTGGAGATTGTGAAAGCCCTGCCAAAGGCCGGTGTCGACATCATTGAGCTGGGCCTGCCTTTTACGGACCCGATGGCCGATGGGGAAACCATTCAGCTGGCCGGCCAGCGTGCACTGGCAGGCGGCCAGAGCCTGCAAAAGACCCTGGATCTGGCAACCGAGTTCCGCAAAGAGGATGACACCACCCCGATCGTGCTGATGGGCTATTACAACCCGATCTACAATCGCGGGGTCGACACCTTTTTGGCGGACGCCAAGGCGGCCGGGATCGACGGGCTGATTGTGGTGGATCTGCCGCCGGAAGAAGACGACGAGCTGTGCATTCCGGCGCAGGCAGCGGGGCTGAACTTCATTCGCCTTGCCACGCCGACAACCGATGAAAAGCGCCTGCCCAAAGTGCTGCAGAACACCTCGGGCTTTGTTTACTACGTCTCTGTGACCGGCATCACCGGCTCGGCCGAGGCGCAGGCGGGCAATGTCGGCCCAGAAGTGGCGCGGATCAAATCCGCCACCGATCTGCCGGTGATTGTGGGCTTTGGCATCAACACGCCCGAAGCTGCAGAAAACATCGCCTCGGTTGCCGATGGCTGTGTCGTCGGCTCGGCCATTGTGAAAGAGATCGGCGCCGGCAAGTCGGTTGAGGAAGTGGCCGGTTTTGTCGCCTCGCTGGCAGAGGGCGCCCATCGCGCCTAACCAGATTTACCTGACAGGTTTGAAAGGCACGCCCATTGTGGCGTGCCTTTTTTCGTGTTGCCTGCTTAAAGATTTCTTGGGGCGCTGCCCCAAACCCCGGGATATTTGCCCCAAGAAGAAGCCCATCTGGCGCGGTTTCGCGGCGTTTTGGCGCAAATTGGTTCGAAAGCCTACAGAAGGGATTGCCCGAACCCGGTCTGGTTGGTAAGGAAACCTCACCAATACGGGGATAAACCGAGGGGAAGTGCATCACCATGCCCGTGATTACCAATATCGAAGACCTCAAACGTATTTACAAACGCCGCGCGCCGCGGATGTTCTATGATTACGCGGAAAGCGGCAGCTGGACCGAACAGACGTTCCGCGAAAACTGCTCGGACTTTGACCAGCTCTACCTGCGCCAGCGCGTGGCCGTGGACATGTCAGGTCGTTCGACCGCCAGTCAGATGATTGGTCAGGATGTGGCGATGCCCGTGGCGCTGGCCCCGGTGGGGTTGACCGGCATGCAATGTGCCGATGGCGAAATCAAAGCGGCCCGTGCCGCCGAGAAATTTGGCGTGCCCTTCACCCTGTCGACCATGTCGATCAACTCGATCGAGGATGTGGCCGAGGCAACCAGCAAACCTTTCTGGTTCCAGCTTTACACCATGAAGGATCAGGATTTTGTCAGCCGCCTGATCCAGCGCGCCAAAGCGGCAAATTGTTCTGCCTTGGTGATCACTTTGGACCTGCAGATCCTGGGCCAACGTCATAAAGATCTGAAAAACGGCCTGTCCGCCCCGCCCAAACTGACCCCCTCGACCATTGCGAACCTGATGACCAAATGGTCCTGGGGCCTGCAGATGCTGGGTGCAAAGCGGCGCAACTTTGGCAACATTGTTGGCCATGTCGAAGGCGTGTCGGATGCGGCGAACCTGGGGGCCTGGACCGCAGAACAGTTTGACCCCTCGCTGGACTGGGGCAAAATTGCCAAGATCAAAGAGGAATGGGGCGGCCCGGTGATCCTGAAGGGCATACTGGACGCTGAAGATGCCAAGATGGCCCTGTCGGTTGGCGCTGATGCGATCGTGGTGTCAAACCACGGCGGCCGCCAGCTGGATGGGGCAATGAGCTCGATCAAGGCGCTGCCGTCCATTTTGGACGCGGTGGGGGATCAGGTCGAAGTGCATCTGGACAGCGGCATCCGGTCTGGCCAGGACGTGCTGAAGGCCCTGGCGATGGGGGCCAAGGGCACCTATATCGGCCGCGCCTTTGTTTATGGTCTGGGCGCGATGGGCGAAGCGGGCGTCACCAAGGCGCTGGAGGTGATCCACAAGGAACTGGATGTCTCCATGGCGCTTTGCGGTCGCCGCCGGGTGGAGGAGCTGGACAAGGATATCCTGCTGATCCCGGAAGGTTTTGAAGGCCGCTGGCAGTAAGCGCCGCCAGACGCCACCACACCATGCCACATAACAAGGCCCGGGGTTTTGACACTCCGGGCCTTTTCGTTGCACTGTGGGCCGAAAGCGCCAAGAGGTGCGCAAGAGGTTGTTCATGCTGGTTTTTGTCGACGCCAATATCGCTTTGTTTGCCGTACCGAAGACCGGCTCCACCGCCTATCATCTGGCCCTGAAAACCACCGCTGACATTGCCTTTGCAGGCAAGCAGGCGATGAAACATATGCCCCTGCGCAAATATGACCGCCACTTTGCCCCCTTCCTGCGTGATGCCTATAAGCTGTCGCCCGAACGGGTGGCAGTGATGCGGGATCCGGTGGAGCAGATCCGCAGCTGGTACAAATACCGCAGCCGTGATGGGGTGCGCGGTGGCAATGCGGTGCCGGAGGGGATGTGTTTTGATGATTTCGTCGCCGAGGTGATCGCACCAAAGCCGCAGGGTTTTGCCAAACTGGGCAGCCAGCACACGTTCCTGACCTCAAATGCGGGGGCGCTGCGGGTGGATCACCTCTTTGCCTATACGCATTTGGACCTGCTGCAGAGCTTCCTGACCCAACGGATCGGCAAGGCGTTTCGCACCGATCGCAAAAACGTCTCACCTCGAAAAGACGCCCCGTTGAGTGATGCGATGCGCGACGCCTTGCGGGCCGCGCGGGCGGAGGAATTTGCGCTGTATGATCAAGTGATTGCGGCAGGGGGGCATTTGCATAGCCCCATTGAAAGCAACTGATGTACCACTTGATATGAAATCGGCAACGCTGTCATACCACAAAGAATTCCCATGGACACCAATGAGCGGGTGGGTGGGTGCCAGGAAGACTGGCTATGTCAGACAATCCTCTGCGTCGGGCCAATTCAAACGTCCAAAATCCATTGTGCATCCCTTTTGGTCACAGCGCCGCATGTGGTGTTTGTTGTCCGTGCATTTTCATGGAGTGGACCTGCGATTTGCTTTCCCCCAGGAACTTGATCATTTTCTGGAGATTTTGGAACAAAAGCATCTCCCCTCTGGTTTCAGCCTGCTTCCGGGACAACAGCTCGTGGGGCGCCCAAACAACCACTGGCTATCACGCCTGCCCGCTAAGGCGAAGCGATGGAAATTTCGGCAACAGCTTTGTGTTTTTCTGCGTGACAGCTCCCAAGTACTGCAATTTCGCAGCTTCTATGCAGCTGATGTGGTTCAGACAGAGTTCGAAGGCGTTTACCGCAGTATTCACGGTGCGTCTGGCATTCAAGGTGCCGACTAAGCGGCCGGGCGCAAATGCCCCGACACGCCTTTAGAATAAGCCCTTTCAAATTCCGCCAGACTCGTCTATACGCGCGGCTTCATGCGGGTATACAGCCTTGGAGGATGCCCGTGATTCTAACAAATTTATGGAGAATTCCAAATGGCTGGAACTATTCCTGACCTCAACGCAGAGGTCCGCACGGGGACAGGCAAGGGCGCCGCTCGTCAGGCACGCCGCGACGGCAAAGTCCCTGGTATCGTATTCGGTGGCGAAGCAGAGCCGCTGGCAATCAACGTACCGTTCAACGATCTTCTGAAGCGCCTGAAAGCAGGCCGTTTCAAGTCGACCCTCTTCAACCTGAAAGTTGAAGGCCAGGAAGACGTTCGTGTGATCTGCCGCGACGTTCAGCGCGACGTTGTCAAAGACCTGCCGACCCACGTTGACTTCATGCGTCTGCGCCGCACCACGCGGATTGCGCTGTTCATCAACGTGAACTTCGAAAACCAAGAAACCTGCCCCGGCATCAAAAAAGGTGGCGTTCTGACCGTTGTGCGCCCCGAGGTTGAGCTGGAAGTTCTGGCTGGTGACATCCCTGAATCGATCACCGTTGACCTGGCAAACGCCAACGTTGGCGACGTTCTGCACATCTCGGACGTGACCCTGCCGGAAGGCGCCAAGCCGACCATCGACCGTGACTTCGTGATCGCGAACATCTCGGCGCCGTCGGGCCTGCGTTCGGAAGAGAACGAAGCCGAAGACGGTGAAGCCGCAGAGGGCGGCGAAGAGTAATCTTCGCGCTTCTGTCGAAGCTTTTGGAAACGCGGGTCTTCGGGCCCGCGTTTTTCTTTGGTGTGTTGGCCTATTCCGCCCGCAGTCGTTTGAAACCAACCACCCGCCCGTGGCTGGTATCGGTGTCATAGATCAGCCCGCTTTCGCGCAGACAGTCAAAAATCCGCGCAATCACAGCATCCGAATATTTGCTCGGGTGCAGCTCAATCAGGACCGCCCGCACATGGCGCGGCCAGGGATGGTCAAACAGCGCTTCCTCACCGCCTTCGATATCCATGATCACCACGTGAGGACGGTGCTCTGCCATCAGATCCGAAAACCGCAGCTGCGGCACGTCGATCATTTCGACAATGCGCTTCGGGTCAGGCCTCAGCGAGCCACCCCAGAACGCTTTGCCTGCGTGGAACGGAATATTTTCACCGTCACTGTCGGTAATCGCGCCATGCAACAGCCTGACGCCGCTGAGGTTATTGCGGGCCAGATTGGCCTCGATCACGGGGATCATGGTGGGGTTGGCCTCCACCGTCATGACGTTTTCCGGCCCCGCCGCACGGGCGCAAATCGAGGTGATATAGCCCAGGCCGCCCCCCAGCTCCAGAACACGGTGGCCCGGTTTGATCCGCCGCATCGCGGCCTTGGCCTCGAACCCTTCGTAGCCGCCTTCTTGCAGCTTGGCCGCAACCTTCTTGCTGGCGATCTCATCTGGCAGAACCATTTCGAGATCATTCAACGTAACCGCAACCATAGCACCCTCACCTGCATCTTTTGCGGGCAGCCTAGGCGGCGCATCGCGCTGTGGCAAGCACCTCGCTTTGCACCATTGACGCTGCTCGACCTCTGCACAGGGCAGGCATTCCCGCCCCATGCAGAATTGGGCCTGACGGATCAGGCGCTTTCGTGCAGAACGGTTTGGAAACCTACGAACACTGGCGGGCCGACAATAACGCTTTGGATTTCGCTGTTGCCGGCGTTGCGGTGAGCGGCGCGGAACTGTTCGGATTTGGTCCAAGCTACGAAATCATCTTCACTGGCCCACATTGTGGGTGAGGAATAGAGGCGATAGCCCTCTTTTTCCGGGCCTTTCAACATGCGGAATTCCTTATAGCCCGGCATTTCTTTCAGACGGCCTTCGCGGGCGCGCCAGATGTCTTCGAAGGCCTCTTCGCTGCCAAGGGCCACTTTAAACCGGTTCATGGCGATGTAGGACATGCCAGTTCCTTTCGTGTTTTCAAACTGTTGGGGAGGCTGGCAGGAACGCGGGCGTTCGGCTGGCCCGCCTAAATGCTGCAAAACACGTGGCAAGGTCAAGGTGCCACGCAGCCCCATCGACGCAAACAGCTAGGGCTTTAGCTGCGGCGTAAACTGGCGTAAAACGCCGGCAACAGGAGTGATGTAATGCAGCTTTTCGTCGGCCTCGGCAATCCGGGTGCAAAATACGCGGGCAACCGCCACAACATCGGCTTTATGGCGCTGGACGAGATCGCCCGCGACCATGGTTTTGCGCCCTGGCGGTCGAAGTTTCAGGGCCAGGTGAGCGAAGGCCGGCTGGGCCGTGAAAAGGTGATCCTGCTGAAGCCCGAGACTTTCATGAATCTCTCTGGCCAGTCAGTGGGCGAGGCGATGCGGTTCTACAAGCTCTCGGTCGAAGATGTTGTGGTGTTCCACGACGAACTGGATCTGGCCCCCGGCAAATGTCGGGTGAAACAGGGTGGCGGCCATGCGGGCCACAACGGGCTGCGCTCGATCCATCAGCACATCACGCCGGAATACACCCGCATCCGTCTGGGCATTGGCCATCCCGGGCACAAAGACCGTGTTTCGGGCTATGTGCTGGCGGATTTTGCCAAGGCCGAACAGGGCTGGCTTGACGATCTGATGCGCGGCATATCCGACGGCGCGCCACATCTGGCAGAAGGCGACAATGCCAAGTTCCAAAACGCCGTGGCTTTGCGGGTGAACCCGCCGCGCAGCTCGGGCGGTCAAAAAGGCAGCGCTCCAAAGGGGGCAGCGGCCCAAGCCACCACAGCCAAACCCAACCCCACGAAGACTGCACCAGAGCAGTCTGAGGCGCCGCAAAACGCGATGGAACGGCTGTTGAACAAGTTCAAGTAAGACAGGACACCAAGGCCTGACCCTGCGGCACCCTTGCCCCCTCCCCTACCCCGTGGTGTTTAGGGGCACCAAATTTGGGAGGGGTTCTGATGTTGAAATTGGTGATGCAGATCATCTTGGTGCTGGTGATCGCACTTGGCGGTGTTGCGTTCTGGAAGAAAGATGAGTTGACGCGGCTTCTGGCGGTGAACAGCCTCTTCGCAGAAGAGAAGATCGTCCACAATTTCTCCAACATGGACCAGATGTTCTGGACCAAGGAACTGTCGCGTGGGGACGGCCCAGTGTCCCCGTTGCTCGCAGGTGCGGCGATGACCCTGCCAGCCGAAACCGAAGCCTGGATCAAAGAGCGGGCGCTGACTGCCATGGTGGTTCTGAAAGACGGCACCGTCCGGCATGAAGACTACTACAAAGGCACCACGGCCGAGGATCGCCGGATCAGCTGGTCCGTGGCCAAAAGCTATCTCTCGGCGCTGCTGGGCATAGTGGAGGCAGAGGGCCATCTGAGCCTTGAGGATCCACTGACCAAACATGTGCCCAGCCTGAAAGGATCCGCCTATGACGGTGCACGGATCATCGACGCGCTGCATATGTCCAGCGGCATCGATTTTGATGAGGACTATCTGGCCTTCAACTCGGACATCAACAAAATGGGCCGGGTGCTGGCGCTTGGCGGCTCGATGGATGCATTTTCGGCGGGGCAGGACAAACCCCGTGATACGCCCGGCGCCTCCTGGCATTATGTCTCGATCGACACCCATGTGATCGGCATGGCCATCCGTGGCGCCACGGGCCGCGACATACTCGACCTGATGCAGGAAAAACTGATCGCACCTTTGGGCCTTGAGGCCAGCCCGCTGATAATCACCGATGGGGAAGGCGTCAGCTTTGTGCTTGGCGGTTTGAACCAACGCACCCGTGACTACGCACGTTTCGGCCAGATGGCCCTGCAGGACGGCCAGTGGCAAGGGCAACAGATCGTCCCCGCAGGCTGGCTGATCCGTTCGGGCGAATTCACCGCGCCAACCGAGGCAGGCGAAGAACACTACGGTCTGCACTGGTGGGGCGCTGTTGACCCACGCGAAGGTGAGTTTTATGCGCGCGGTGTTTATGGTCAGTATATCTACATCAACCGCCCACTGAATGTGGTGATCGCCGTCAACTCTGCTGACCGTCTGTTCCGTGAGGAGGGCGTGAACGTCGAGATGATCAACATGTTCCGCAAAATTGCCGAGGCGATCTAAGCCTCGGTGCCCTAACGCCCAGCCGGAGGCCCGCCATGATCAAACCGTTTCCATCAGTTAACGTTTATGGCGCACCTCTGCAGGCATGTTCACAAGACCCCGTCACCGGTTTCTTCCGCGACGGTCATTGCAACAGCTGCGCCGAGGATCAGGGCTCTCACACCGTCTGCGCCGTCATGACCGAAGAGTTTCTGGCCTTCTCCAAATACCTCGGCAATGACCTGTCCACACCCCGGCCCGAGTTTCGTTTTCCCGGTCTCAAGGCAGGCGACCAATGGTGCCTCTGTGCCAGCCGTTTCCTACAGGCCCACGCCGAGGAATGCGCGCCAATGGTGCGTCTGGCATCCACCCATCAAAGCGCGCTGGATGTGGTGCCGCTGGAAATCCTGGAAGCCTACGCTGCGGACTGATCGTCTGAGGCCTCGGCGGGCTCCTCCTCCATCAGATCCTCAATAAACAGACTCAACAGCTGCGCACGGCTGCCTACACCCGCTTTGCGGTAAATTGCATTGCTCTGCGCCTTCACCGTGCCCGGGGAGGTCTGGCGCAGAGCGGCGATTTCATCAACGCTGAAACCTTTTAGCGAAAACAGCGCCACTTCATGTTCTGCCGGTGTCAGACGCCATTGACGGAATCGGCTTTCCAGATGGTCCTGAAAGGCGCCCTGCATCCGCTTAAGGCTCTGTTCTGCGGCCTGCGTCCGTTGCATCGAGCGGCGATAGGCGATCCAACCCAGCGCAACGCCGAGGATCAGGCCAAGCGCGGCACCAACTTCCAGCAACTCGCGGGTCTGCCAACTGATCGGCGCCGCCCGAACACCAATGATGGTGGCCAGAATATCGGTGACAAAAAACACTGCACAGACGGCCTGCAGCAGCACAAGAAGAATTAGAGGGAGGTGAGATTTCACAAAATGCTCCCGTAATCAAAGCCGCTGACTAGGCGATGAAGCCACGAAAGATCAGTCATCTTCCTCTCCCTCATCGTCCTCTTCGTCATCGTCCTCTTCGTCGTCCTCTTCCTCATCCGCTTCTTCGTCGTCTTCAGGCGCGTCGTCTTCTTCGTCAGCTTCGTCATCTTCTTCGACGCCGTCTTCGCCCGCCTCATCTTCTTCTCCGGAGGTGCCGCCGCGCCGTGTCGCCAGCAGCCCTAGGCCTTCGCCGTCTTCATCTTCCCAATAGTCGCGCAGAATTTCACCGGTCCGCGGATTGATGATGATTTCACGAGAGGCCGTGCCACCGCTGGCCTCGATGCGGACCCGCCCAAGCCAGGTTTTGCTCACCGTAATCTCGGAATAGCCCTGCGACGCCAATTGTTCGGTAACTTGGTCCACCAAAGTCTCCGCGGACGCGGCACACGCCATCGCAGAAAAAACCAGTGCTAATGTTAGGCTGTGTTTCATTGCTTTGTCCTTTGCTGAGGTCGGCCCCGAAAAGAGGCCGACCTTGGGGACCCTCCGGTCCCGACGGTTTTACCACTCCCCCCGGAGATCGCAAAACCGTCTCATTGATCAGGGGATCAGTTCCGTGAGTACCCGCGCCTGATCAATCTTCTTCGCCATCTTCTTCGTCGCCTTCTTCACCATCATCTTCTTCGCCGTCGTCTTCTTCGTCGTCTGCTTCGTCTTCCTCTTCGTCGTCTTCTTCTTCGCCGTCTTCTTCTACGTCATCTTCTTCGCCATCATCTTCTTCGCCATCATCTTCTTCGTCATCATCTTCTTCATCGTCGTCATCTTCTTCATCGTCATCCTCTTCGTCTTCTTCCTCCTCCTCTTCTTCCTCTTCGTCCTCCTCATCCACTTCATCAACTTCATGAGACAAGACGTCGCCCGTGGTTGCGTCGTATACGGTTTCAATCACAAAGCCGTCGCGCAGCGCCTCGACAGTTACCACGGTCCCGTCCGAGCTCACCTCAACCTCGCTGTAGCCTTCGCGGGTAAAGTGATCGATAACCGCCTGCACAAAGTCGCTGGCCTGCGCCTGTGCCTGTACGGCCATGCCAACAACCAGAGCGGTGGAGGTAATCAGAATACGTTTCATCGGTAGGTTCCTCATTCTAGATGGTGGCGCAAACCTGCATTGCGCCGATGCCGCCCAACTGACCTAGACACCCTGCCGAAAGATATTGACCCAAAGATTAAACCCCGCGCTATTGAACGCAGGGTTATCTCCATAAACTCAGGTTTATACGTTTGTTTTCAGCGCGTTATCACAGCGCGTCAGAAGGGCGCGATCTATAATTGCCCTTCCATTTCAACAAGATGCTCTTCGAACTCTGAACAGAAAATCACCTCGCGCGTTTCTGGATCGTAAAATGCATTTGCTTCGCCACAGCTTTCTTCAACCACCGTCAGCGGCGCGGAGAGGGTGATCTGCTCGTTCAGCGCCGCCACTTCCGCCGCGATCACTTCACCGCTGAAACTGTCCGGAGTGCCCTGGAACTGAATGCTGTCGCCGCCGCCACGTTCTGCCAGCTCATCCAGCACTGCGCCCCAGCTGCCTTCGGCCTGTTCATATTCAATTGGACAATAGTCGGCCCGCTCTTCGGGCAGTTCAAATTCAGCGGCAAAATCCGCTCGGGCCTCCGGATTGGCCCCGTAGAAAATGCAAATCGTGTTGTAAAAGCGCTGTTCGTCCGGCCCATGTGTATCCCACCAGGCGATGTCATCGGTGCCGCCTTCGCGCATCTGTGCTTCTCCGATGAAACCCCAGGCCGCCTCATAGGCCAGTTCCTGCGCCACATCCTCCTCGAACAGCGCATGGATCATCAGGATCGAGAACACATCTGCCGCGTCTTCCTCCTGACCAAAAATCGGCACCTCTTCGATATCGATCAGGGCATGGGCCAGCTCGTGATAAAAGATCCCGATGACATTGGCCTCCACAAAGGCGCTGTCGTCCTCTTCAGCCTGCACGGTGGTCGCTGCAAAGGGCAGTGCCGCGAGGGTCAGTGCAAAAGCGGTCCGTTTCATTTGGTGTCTCCCAATATCGTTGCCACAACTATTCCAGCCGAAAGCACATTGGGCAACAGGGGCCTCAGAACGAAAAAGGGCGCGTCCGTGACACGCCCTTTAAGTGACTATCTGCTTTGGGTCAGTCGGAATCGCGTCCCTCAAGTCCCGAAAGATCAACCCCAAGATGGCGGGCGACGGTGAAGATATCCTTGTCACCGCGGCCACACATGTTCATCACGATGATATGGTCCTTGGGCAGGTCACTTGCGATCTTCATCACATGGGCAAGGGCATGACAGGGTTCCAACGCAGGGATGATGCCTTCGCTTTCACAGGAGAACTGGAATGCCTTCAGCGCTTCCTTATCGGTGATCGAGACGTATTCCGCGCGTCCAATCTGGTGCAACCAGCTGTGTTCCGGCCCGATGCCGGGATAATCAAGGCCGGCCGAGATCGAATAGCCGTCCAGGATCTGGCCGTCGTCATCCTGCAACAGGAAAGTGCGGTTGCCATGCAGCACGCCCGGGCGGCCGCCGGTCAATGAGGCGCAGTGCTCCATGTCGTCGTTCACACCTTTGCCGCCGGCCTCAACCCCGATGATGTTGACCTCTTTATCATCGAGGAACGGGTGGAACAGGCCAATCGCATTGGATCCGCCACCGATGGCCGCAATCACGGTATCGGGCAAGCGGCCCTCGCCTTCCTGCTCGGCCAGCTGCCAGCGGACTTCCTTGCCGATGATCGACTGGAAGTCGCGTACCATCGCCGGATAGGGGTGCGGGCCTGCTGCGGTGCCGATGCAGTAGAACGTGTCATGCACATTGGTCACCCAATCACGCAGCGCGTCATTCATGGCGTCCTTCAACGTGCCACGGCCGGATTCCACAGCGATCACCTCGGCGCCCAGCAGTTTCATGCGGAAAACGTTCGGCTTTTGACGGGCGACATCATGGGCGCCCATATAGACCACACATTTCAGCCCAAACTTGGCGCAGACGGTCGCAGTTGCCACCCCGTGCTGACCAGCGCCGGTCTCGGCGATGATCCGGGTCTTGCCCATGCGACGCGCCAGCAGGATCTGGCCCAGCACATTGTTCACCTTATGCGCGCCGGTGTGGTTCAGCTCATCCCGCTTCAGGTAGATTTTTGCCCCCCCAAGGCGTTCCGTCATCCCTTCGGCAAAATAAAGCGGCGAGGGGCGGCCCACGTAGTGCTGCCAAAGATAGTTCATCTCTTCCCAGAAACTGGGATCGTCCTTGGCCTTCTCATACTCTTCTTCCAGCGAAAGGATCAGCGGCATAAGGGTTTCAGAAACAAAACGTCCACCAAAGTCCCCAAAACGGCCCTTTTCGTCGGGACCGGTCATGAAGCTGTTGAAAAGGTCGTTGGCCATCGGCTGCTCCTCAGGTCAGAAAGTCTGTATCCCCATGTGCATAGGGCGCGGTGCGTGGTTTTACCAGCCTGTTTTGCAACAGCAGGAACAAGCTTTGGAAGGTGGCAAGTTAACCTGATCGCAGGGCATGGCAAGGGGTGGCCATTTCATCTTGCCAAAAATACTCAAAACGCCACAGAGGCCTCAGGTGAGCGGTTTCTTATAGCCCACATGGCTGTCCACATATCCCAGCCGGTCATAGAAACGATGGGCGTCTTTGCGGGTCTTGTATGTGGTCAGCTGCAACAGGCTGCATCCGGCGGCGCGGGCACGCACCTCGGCGTCTCGAAACAGCTTGGCCCCAATCCCCTGCCTGCGCAGATCTGCCGCCACCCGCACGCTTTCGATCATGGCACGCCGTGCCGCCGTCAGCGACAGGCCAGAGATAAAGGTCAGCTGATAGGTCGCGACGATCCGGGCCTCAATCTCGGCCACATAGAGTGTGTTGCTGCCTTCCCGCTGCATTGCGTCAAAGGCGGCATAGTAGGCGTCCAGCGCCTGAACTTCGCGGTCTTGTCCCAGAATATCATCGCGCAAAAGCGCCACCACAAAGGGCACATCCGCACGGGTGGCCGCACGGATGGTCAGGCTCATGCCAAGGCGCCCTGAATGAAAGCTTCCATCAGGGCGGGATCTTTCACCCCGGGCGCGCTTTCCACACCCGAGCTGACGTCAACCTGCCGCGCACCTGTCAGGTTCTGCGCACGGCCAACATTTTCAGGCGTCAACCCTCCGGCCAGCATCCACGGCACCGACCAGTATTTGCGGTTCACCAGTTTCCAGTCGAAGGCCAACCCATTGCCGCCCGGCAGTGCGGCACCCTTTGGGGCCTTGGCGTCGATCAGCAATTGATCTGCCACACGGGAATAGACGTCGATTTGCTCAACGTCGGCCGCATCTGCAATGCCAACCGCCTTCATCACCGGCAGCCCGTAGCGGGCTTTGACCTCGGCCACCCGTTCGGGGCTTTCCGAGCCGTGCAGCTGCCACATATCGATGGCAACCCTGTCATTGATCGAATCCATCAGCGCATCGTCGGCGTTGACCACAAGCGCCACCTTGGCCAACCCGACCGGTGCGGCCCAGGCCAGTTCACGGGCCTCATCCACCGTGACGGCCCTAGGTGATTTCGGGAAGAACACAAAACCGACATAGGCCGCCCCAAGGCGGCCTGCCAGTTCAACATGTGCGGCCTCTCGGAGACCGCAGATCTTGACCTTACTGTCCTGTGGCATGACCTCAGGAGGCCTCGTCCAGAAGGGCGAGCACCTCGTCCTTCTGTTCCGCAGTGTCCGCGCGCCGTTTCTCACGTTTCAGCTGGCGGTTCAGGTCATGTACTTCCTGCGCTTTGCGGGCAGCTTCGGCACGGTGCTTGTGTTCGCGCAGCCATTCCCAGACAAAACCGATCAGCAAACCGGCAATGATCGCCCCGAAGATCACCACAAACAGCGGCAAATCAATCGAGTAGCTCAACCCGGTGAGGCTGGCCAGGGTTTCCGGCAACAAAGAGAGTGTCACGGCCCCGCGATTGGCGAGGGCCACCGACACCAAAACAGCCCCCAGAGAGGCAAGGAAGGCATAGCGAATGTAGCGCATGAGCGATTTACTTTCCGTTTAGTCGATCGCGCAGCAGCTTGCCGGTCTTGAAGAAAGGCACGTGCTTCTCTTCAACCTCAACCGATTCCCCGGTGCGCGGGTTACGGCCCACTCTAGCATCTCGTTTCTTGACGGAGAACGCGCCGAAACCACGCAGCTCCACCCGATCACCCTGTGCCATCGCACCGGTAATCTCATCGAAGATCGTATTCACGATCTTTTCTACATCTCTTTGAAACAGATGTGGGTTTTCGTCTGCGATCTTCTGGATCAGTTCCGATCGGATCATCGGCAAATACTCCCCCGGCAAAATGCTTTGGCCAATATCAGCGCAATTAGTTGAACTATAGAAAGAAACAAGCGCCACGGAAACATGCCTTTGCGGCAAATGGCAAGATTTCGCACATGATATTCCACCAGAACGTGCAATTGGACTTGTATTCAAGGTCAATGGTAGCCGTGGGTCCCGGTTTGAAGCCCTAGCACCGATTTCGGAAGTCGTTGATTCGCCTTCCCTTTCCCATGCGGAATTCGCACCTGTCCGCGACGCCCAGACAAAGAAAAACCCCCGCAACCGGTTTGGGTTGCGGGGGTTCGTTTTTCAATCTCGCCTAAGCGGCGAAAGGACTTACTCGTCGCCGCCTTTCAGCGCTGCGCCAAGGATGTCGCCCAGCGACGCGCCGGAGTCCGAGGAACCGTACTGTTCTACGGCTTCTTTCTCTTCGGCGATCTCGCGTGCTTTGATCGACAGGCCCAGACGACGGGTCTTGCTGTCAACGTTGGTCACACGAACGTCTACCTTGTCACCAACCGAGAAACGCTCAGGGCGCTGCTCTGCACGGTCACGCGACAGGTCCGAACGACGGATGAAGGACTTCATGCCTTCGTATTCGACTTCGATGCCACCGTCTTCGATCGCGGTAACCTCAACGGTTACGATCGAGCCGCGCTTCACGCCGCCGGTTGCTTCAGCGAACTTGTCGCCACCCAGGGCTTTGATCGACAGCGAGATACGCTCTTTCTCGACGTCCACTTCGGAGACAACGGCCGAAACCATGTCGCCTTTGCGGTAGTTCTGAATCGCATCTTCGCCACGCTCGTCCCAGGACAGGTCGGACAGGTGAACCATGCCGTCGATTTCGCCTGGCAGGCCGATGAACAGACCGAATTCGGTGATGTTCTTGACTTCGCCTTCGACTTCGGTGCCCTCGGGGTGCGTTTCCGAGAAGACTTCCCACGGGTTGCGCATGGTCTGCTTGAGGCCCAGCGACACGCGGCGCTTGCCGGCGTCGATTTCCAGAACCATGACGTCCACTTCCTGCGAGGTCGAAACGATCTTGCCGGGGTGTACGTTTTTCTTGGTCCAGGACATTTCGGACACGTGAACCAGACCTTCAACGCCCGGCTCCAGCTCAACAAATGCACCGTAATCGGTGATGTTGGTCACGCGGCCTTTGTGGACGGTTTCCAGCGGGTACTTGGCGCCAACCAGATCCCATGGATCTTCCTGCAGCTGTTTCATGCCGAGGCTGATGCGGTGGGTTTCTTTGTTGATCTTGATCACCTGAACCTTGACGGTTTCGCCGATGGTCAGGATCTCGGACGGGTGGTTCACACGACGCCATGCCATGTCGGTGACGTGCAGCAGGCCGTCTACGCCGCCCAGGTCAACAAAGGCACCGTATTCGGTGATGTTCTTAACAACACCGTCAACCGCGTCACCTTCTGCCAGCTTACCGATAACTTCGGCACGCTGTTCGGCACGCGACTCTTCCAGAATGGCGCGACGCGAAACAACGATGTTGCCACGACGACGGTCCATTTTCAGGATCTGGAACGGCTGCTTCAGACCCATCAGCGGGCCAGCGTCACGTACGGGACGTACGTCAACCTGCGAGCCGGGCAGGAATGCAACAGCACCGCCCAGATCGACGGTGAAGCCGCCTTTGACGCGGCCGAAGATCGCGCCGTCGACGCGCTGCTCGTCTGCGTATGCTTTTTCCAGGCGATCCCAGGCTTCTTCGCGGCGGGCCATCTCACGCGAGATAACAGCTTCGCCACGGGCATTTTCAGCCGCGCGCAGGTAAACTTCTACTTCGTCGCCAACAGCGATTTCAGGAGCTTCACCGGGGTTTGCGAATTCTTTCAGTTCAACGCGGCCTTCCATCTTGTAGCCAACGTCGATAATGGCCTGGCCCGCTTCAATTGCGATTACCTTGCCTTTAACAACGGAACCCTCGGTCGGGGTGTCCATTTCGAAGCTTTCGTTCAAGAGTGCTTCAAACTCTTCCATCGAAGTCATAGCCATCTGGCGTATCAATCCTTTACAAGTCGATTTAACTGGCCAACGGTTGTCTCCGCAGGTCTTGGTTTCATGTTATCTTGCGCCGCTACATCGAAGCCGAAGCGTGAGGTCACACACAAACAAAGAAGAAGGGCCTGAGGTATCCTCAAACCCTACTCACCTCATCCGCGACTCTTGACGGTCACAAGACTGACGCGCGTATAAGTTTTTTTCGGCTTCATGGCAAGGGCCGCACAACAGAAAAGGCCGAGACGCGCCTTAGAAATAAGGGGCAGAATGGTCGAAATCCGTGAAATATCCACCGCAGAGGCGCTGGTTGTCCGCCACAGGGTCCTCTGGCCCGACAAACCCGCCGATTTCTGCCGGGTCGATGGGGATGATCACGCAACCCACTTGGGGGGATTCGTGGAGGGCAAGCTCTGCACTGTACTCAGCCTGTTCGACGAAGGGGAAACCGTACAGTTGCGCAAATTCGCCACCCTGCCAGCAATGCAGGGCAAAGGGCTGGGATCAGCGCTGATGAAGGCGGCCCTGAACGACGTCGCGACACAAGGCAAACAGATCACCCTGCACGCCCGTGAAGGCGCCGTCGGATTTTACCAGAGCTTCGGCTTCCAGCAGCAGGGCGCGCCGTTTGAGAAATACGGCAAACCCTATATTTGGATGGCAGAAAGCAACGATAAATAGTAGAGCCACTCGCCGTTACATCCAAAATCATACAGCGTGTTGGTGCAACGCTAGGGCAAGGAATCGAAATCTTGGGCAACATCGGATTGATTAGCAGCCATGGCGGACTGAACGGCGCGGCAAAAATGGTCGACATTCTTGCACGCGGCCTTGCAAACGGCGGGCACAATGTCCGGCTCTACCATCACGAAAATGCTTGGTTTGAGGCACAGGACTACCCCGCGAACGTCGAACTCCGCCCCGTGGACATTGGCGTCCGCATGCTGAACAAATCTGAGATCAACCGCGTGCGCTCTGAATTGCTGGATTGGAATGCCCTGTGCCTGCACAGCCACGGCACCAGCGCGGATCGGTTCAATGGTTGCGTGCGGGTACCGGGCCAATTGGCAGGCATCGCAACGGCACATGCCCGTATTCTGCACTTACATTGGCGCAAACATGACTGGATTATTGCGCCATCGGATTACACGCGGTCTTGGTATCAGAAGACTCATCTCGGCCGCGCCGATCGAATGAGCGTCATACCAAACGCCATGGAGGCGACTTTCCTCCAAGTTCACCCCCACTGTGCAATGGATGAATTGCGCGATGCCTTGGACCTGCCAAAGGACAAGTTTCTAATTCTGATGATCGGCAGTATCTGCCACCGGAAAAACCAAAGCGCGGCCATTCCCATGCTGAAGGCTCTGGTAGATCAAGGCGTTGACGCACATCTGCTCGTTGTTGGACCTGAAGACCGCAAAGAAAGCGCCAAGCTGAAGTCAGCCATTGCTAAGGCCAAAATGAAAACCCGCGTCCATTTGATGGGACTACAAGAAGATATGGATCGCTTCGCGGGGGCGAGCGACTGCGTTTTGTCCACTTCGCGCGATGAGCAGGCCTCGGTGTCATTGCTGGAGACGCTTGCCGGAGGACGCCCCGCGGTTTCCAGTCGTACCGGCTCTGCAGCCGAGGTCATCCAAGACGGCAAAAGCGGCCAGGTCTTTGACCTGAAAAACATGGCGCCGGCGATTGCCTTAATGCGACGTCTTGCGAAAGATCAAATTTTTGCCGCGGAATGTGGCGCCCAAGCCCGCCGCGATTTTGAGGCGAACTACACAACAGCTCCGTTCGTCGCCGCCCACATGGCACTTTACGAAAAGCTGGCCGCAACCTGAACAGGGCGACCAGACAAAAGCTATCAGCAGATGTGCGCTAAACCTTGCGCACAAATCGGTCGCGTGGACGGCGGACTTTCTTCATGTCGGCCAGCCAATCGCCTTCGGCCGCACGATAGCCCAGCGGCAGCAATAGTACCGAGCGCAGGCCGCGCTCTTTCAAGCCAAGGATCTCATCCACCGCCTTGGGGTCGAACCCTTCCATCGGGGTGCTGTCGACCTCTTCCATTGCCGCAGCAGCCAGGGCAAACCCCAATGCGATATAGGCCTGTCGTGCGGCGTGTTCGTAGTTTTCTTCGGCATCACGTGGCAGATAGCTGTTTTTAAGGTTGCTGTAGTAAGCGTCCATCGCCGCAGTTCGCCCGCCGCGTTCTGCCGCCATTTGCTCGACAACCTCATCCACCCGCGCTTCGGTGTAGTTGTCCCATACGGCAAAGGCCAGAACATGGGAGCCATCGACAATCTGCTCTTGTCCCCAGGCGACATCCTTGATCTCGGCGCGCAACTTTGGGTCGGTCACAACCAGAACCTCGTAGGGCTGCAATCCGCTGGAAGTCGGCGTCAGCTCAATCGCTTCCAGAATCGCCTCAACCTTCGCTTCCGGCACGGTTTTCGCAGGATCCATCTTCTTGGTCGCGTAGCGCCACTTCAGTTGTTTGTTCAGCATCTTGGTCTTGGCCCAGTTTCTTGAGGAAGCGCGCACCCGCGCAGAATCAAGCCCGCAATCTAGGCGGCCTCCACACAGAAACAAGGGGCCAGCCGCCTGCGCCCCACGTCAAAAAGTGAATTTAGGCAAAACCTATACGTCAGAGCGGCGCATCCTCAGCCCCGGCGCGCCTCAATCGCTGCGATGGCAGCCTGAACGGCGGCCTCAATCGACATCTCCGAGGTGTCGATCTGGACCGCATCAGCCGCTGGTTTCAACGGCGCGGTCGCCCGCTCGCGATCGCGTTTATCACGCTCTTTGACGTCGGCCAGAACCTCCTCATAGCCCTGATCGCCGCCTTTGCCCTGCAGCTCCTTGAACCGCCGCTCTGCCCGCACCTCGGCGCTGGCGGTTACGAATAATTTGGCTTCGGCATCGGGACAGATAACCGTGCCAATGTCGCGCCCGTCCAGAACCGCGCCACCGGCACGCCGGGCGAAGGCTTTCTGAAAATCAACCAGCGCGGAGCGCACCTCAGGGATCACCGCCACTTTGCTGGCAGCCTGCGCCACTTCTGGCGTGCGCAGATCTTCGGCCTCAAGATCTTCGGCGACCAAGGCTTTGGCGGCGGCGATGGCCTCAACACCCGCAAGGGTCTTGGCACCGACAGCCCGATACAGCAGCCCGGTGTCGAGATGGGCAAACCCAAAATGCGCCGCAACTGCTTTGGAAATTGTGCCTTTGCCCGCGGCGGCAGGGCCGTCAATTGCGATGGTGAATGCCATTGTGCTGCTCTCCCTTTTGTCCAAGGGGTACTGCACCGCCTGCGCCGCCTCAAGGTGGTTTCTTGCCACGACAGTTGACAATTTACATGTCAATATGACATTACACATGTCATGATCGCAAGCCTCTACACCCTCGCCTGGATGACACGCCCTCTCATGCAAGAGGTCGAAGCCGCCGTGGAACACGGCCTTGCCAGCTCTGGCCTGACCGTTCGACAACGCGCTGTGATGGAAATCCTGTCACACCAAGGCCCGCTGCCGGTGCCGGCGCTGGCCGAGGCACTGCACATCCAACGGCAATATGTTCAGGTCATGGTCAACGAGACGCTGGCCGCGGGGCTGGTTGAGAAACGCCCAAACCCGCGCCACGCCCGCTCGGCCCTTATCACCTTGACCGAGGCTGGGCGCATCCTGATCGACACAGTCACTGCGCAGGAACATGCCCTGCTGACAGAGATCGCCGGAGATCTGCCATCGCAAGACGTTGAAATCGCTCTCAAGGTGATGCAAGAGCTGCACGCCCGCTTCCACTCTTACAATCAAGGCCCTTCTTCATGATCTGGATCCTCCCCGCCCTCGTCGCCATCGGATGTTTCTGGCTGAACTACGTCTCAAACGTGATCGGCCAGGTCACCCAAGGCGAACGCATCCCCCCGCGTGACGGCAAAGCACTGCTGCTGGTCGATCTGCAGAGCTGTTTCTGGGAGGAAAAACTTTATGACGCCGACACCCGCGCCCTTGTCGAGGCCGCTGTGGGGCAAGCCGTGGCCGAGGCCAAAGCGGCAGGTCATCCTGTGATCGCCCTGCGTCAGGAGTGGTCGATCCCCAGCACCCGTGTGCTGGCCCGGGTGTTTATGGGCGGCAAAGCCCTGGCGGGTGGCGAAGGTCTGGAACTGGCCGCACCGTTTGCGGGTATGGCGGACCGCGAAGTGGTGAAACCCATTCAGGATGGTTTCAAAACCGGGGAGTTGACGCATGTGTTGGGCGAAATGGGCGTCGGCCATTTGACCATCGCGGGTCTCGACGGCATCCATTGCGTTAACAAGACCACTCAGGCCGCCTTGGGCCGGGGTTACGGCGTCACCCTGTTGACCAACGGCATTGCCACAATCGATCCCAAGAAACTGGAAGAGGTCTACACCGACCTGCGTGGGAAAGGGGCAGAGCTGACCTGAGCCGCCCCGCCCGATCACAAATCAATCGCGCCGCAGATCCGCGCCAAGGCCGCCCATCAGCCCCTCAAAAATCGGGAACGAAGTGGCAATTGGACTGCCATCATCGACGCTGACGGGCGCCTCGGTGGCCATGCCCATCACCATGAAACTCATGGCAATCCGGTGATCCAGATGGCTGACACAGGTCGCCCCGCCCGGCACGTTGCCATGGCCACGGCCTTTGACAATCCACCAATCATCGCCATCCTCAACCTCAACACCGTTCAGGCGCAGACCCGAGGCCATTGCCTCAATCCGATCCGACTCCTTCACCCGCAGCTCTTTCACCCCGCGCATCACCGTGTCGCCCTCTGCGAAAGAGGCCACAACAGACAGCACCGGATATTCATCAATCATGCTGGCTGCGCGCGCGGGCGGCACCTCGATGCCCTTCAGGTTAGGGGAAAACTTGGCGCGCAGATCGGCAACAGGTTCGCCACCTTCTTCACGCAGGTTCTCATAGGTCAGATCCGCCCCCATGTCGCGCAGGGTCTCAAACAGACCAGCGCGGGTGGGGTTCAACCCGATGTTTGGCACCAGCACATCCGAGCCTTCAACGATCAGCGCCGCACAGACTGGGAAGGCAGCAGAGGACGGATCCCGCGGCACCACAATGGTCTGCGGCTTCAACTCGGGACGGCCTTTCAGGGTGATCACCCGGCCCTCCTCGGTGTCGACCGAGGTGATCTCAGCGCCAAAACCGGTCAACATCCGTTCAGTATGGTCGCGGGTGGCTTCTTTCTCAATCACAACGGTTTCCCCAGGCGCATTCAGACCCGCCAGCAAAACCGCGGATTTCACCTGCGCCGAAGGCATCGGTGTTGTGTAGCGCACCGGCACCGGATCTGCGGCGCCGACAATGGTCATCGGCAAACGCCCACCAGAGCGACCAACGGAGGTGGCGCCAAAATGCGCAATCGGATCCGTGACCCGCGCCATCGGGCGCGAGTTCAGCGAGGCATCGCCGGTAAAGGTTGCCGTGATGTTCGAACTTGCCATCGCGCCCATAATCAGGCGCACACCGGTCCCCGAGTTGCCGCAGTCGATCACATTGTCTGGCTCGGCAAAACCGCCAACGCCCACGCCATGCACGTGCCAGGTACCATCCTCATCCCGGATCACCTCAGCACCGAAAGCCTGCATCGCCTTGGCGGTGTCCAGCACATCTTCGCCTTCCAGCAACCCGGTGATCACGGTCTCACCAACCGCCATCGCGCCAAAAATCAGCGACCGGTGGCTGATGGACTTGTCGCCGGGCACATGGGCCTCACCCTTCAGGGGGCCGCATTTATGCGATGACATCGGGATCGGGGTGCCGTGGCCGGACATTTGTGCTCTCCTCATGCTTCCAAAGCCTGATAGCGCAAACCCTGAGGGCCGTCCATATCAGCCGAAACGACAAAAGGCAGAAGCGCCGCCTCTGCCTTTCATCTTGCCCAAAATACTCAAAAATCGACCGCTTACAGCCGACGGAAGGTCAGATAATGTGGCGTCCGGCCTTCGCGCAGGGCTTTCTGCTCATAGCGGGTGGAAATCCAGTCCCCCCAAGGCTCGCGCCAATCGGTCGGGCCCTCGGCCAGCCATTCAAACCCGGCCTTCGGCACCTCTTGCAGGGTTTGGCGGACATAGTCGGGAATGTCGGTTGCCACACGGAAGATCGCACCCGGTTTCAGCACCTCTGCCAAGGGCTGCAGATGTTCCTGCGTCACAAAGCGGCGACGGTGATGGCGCTTCTTCGGCCAGGGGTCAGGATACAGCAGGAAGGCCTTGCTGATCGATTGCGCCGGCAGCACATCCATCATGTCGCGCGCGTCACCGGGGTGTACCTTGACGTTGTCGACCTCGGCATCGCGGATCTTGCCCAGCAGCATGGCGACCCCGTTGATGTATGGCTCACAGCCAATGATCCCCACGTCGCGGTTGCTGGCGGCCTGATGCACCATGTGTTCGCCACCGCCAAAGCCGACCTCCAGCCAGACATCCTTGCCCGGGAACATCTCTGCCAGATCCAGCGCGCTCCGGTCAGGGTTTTCTTCCCAACCCACCGCGCCGGGCGACAGGGCGGCCAGATCCTCATCCAGATACTTCTGCTGGCTGTCGCGCAGACCCTTGCCTTTGAAGCGGCCGTAGAAGTTGCGCCATGGGGCGCCGGAAGGGTGCTTGTCGCTGGATTGGTCTGCCATGATCTCGTACGGTCTCTTGCGCGGTTGATTGCTCCGAGCCTTTGCCGCAGAGCGCGGCAGGGGTCAAGTCCCCCTGCCCGATTGCGCCGCCTGAGCGCGCTTAGGCTTTGGCAAACAGCGCCCGCAGGACAAAGAGGCCCGGAATGGTCACCAGATACATGGTAATCCCATAGAGAGCCGACGGCAGAGCATATTCCGGCAGTCCTGCTGTCTGTGCCACCAGACCGGCAACGGTGATCCCCAGCGTGGCGTTCTGCACCCCCATCTCAACCGAGATGCAGATCCCCTCACCCCCGCTCAGCCCCAGCCCGCGTGCCACCGCAACGCCCAGCACCAGCAACACCACATTGATGGCCACCAGAACAGGGCCAAGCGTGCCGATGTTTTCCACAATCAACGCCCAGTTGGTGGCAATTGCGGCCACCACGATCAGCAGGAACAGCACCATCGCCAGGAGGGAAATCACCTTCTCTGCCCGCGCCGCTTTGCCACCGGACTGGCGCCGGGAAAATAGCCCGATCAGCACAGGAACGGCTGTGATGGCAAACATTGTCAGCCCGATCGACAGCACATCAATCTCGGGCGCGGCCGCGCCAAGGAATGTGACGCCGGCCCAGCCCACCAGCGCAGGCACCGTCAGCACGGACAGAAGGCTCACCACCGCCGTCAATGTGATCGAGAGCGCCACCGAGCCGCCGCCAAGTTTGGTCAGAATGTTCGAGGTTACGCCGCCGGGGCAGAACGACAGGATCATCACCCCAAAAGCCAGCGCCGGGGGCAGATCAAAGACCATCAACATCAGATAGGCCACCGCCGGGATTGCCAAAACCTGCAAAGCTACCCCAGCCACCACAGCGCGCGGCATGGTCAGGACCCGCGCAAAATCCGCAAAGGTCAGGCCAAAGCCCAGTGAAAACATGATGAACGCCAGCGACAGCGGCAGCCCCACCTCAAGCAACATTGCAAATCCTCCCTATTCGCGGAAAGCAAGATGGCATGGAAGGGTGCGCAGACCAAAGCCTGCCGTTGGGGAAGCTGTCGGTTTAAGGCGCGTCTCTCAGGACACCTGCCGCCACCAGCTCTTTGCGTGAGGGGAACCAGACATCCACGTTGGACCGGATCGTCTCAATCGCAAAGGCGGCGTCGACGCCACGTTCCACCAGATTGGTCAGACCCAGATACACCTCGGTCTGGGTGTCCTGATACATCCAAGAGTCAAAATCGAACGGCGTTTGCCAGCCGTTGTCGTCCTTGCGGTTGTTGTAATAGCTCTCGACCGAGGACGGGTTCCAGTTGGTCTGATGAAACCCGATCTTGGAGCCGCGCGTCATTTGCCGTTCTTGCCCCGCAAGAAACACCAATACGCAGGTGCTGCTACATTCGCCGCCCGCAACCGTGTCCAACTCATAATCTTCGACGATATGGGCCATTTCTTCGCCCACCCAGACAATTCCTCCGGGGGAATTCAGACGCAGAGTTTTTATGTCGGGGTTTTCCCGCAGGAGCGTTTTGAACCGGGGCAGGTCCGTCGCAAGAATTTCCTGATCCTGAGAAAGGGCAGCAAGGTTCGTGTCATAGATCAGCACGTCGCCTTCAACCGAGAGTTTGTCGGCCCAGGCCGTCCCCGATAGCCCGGCATTCACAGCAAAGCCAAACGCCGCAACCGTTGAAACCCGCATTCAACACCCTCCTTAAAATCCCATTGCACAGGGCACCTTAGGAGCTGGGGTGACACACACGCAATAAAAAAGGGGGCGCCGGCGCCCCCTTCTCAGTCCTAGGTCCGGTCAGAACTTAAGCCGGTGCAAAAGCGGTTTTACCAACCTCTTTCTTCAGCTGTTCAACCAGATCGTCACGCTCCCAGCTAAAGCCACCGTCCGCGCTTGGGGTGCGGCCGAAGTGGCCGTAGGCGGCAGTGCGCGCATAGATCGGGCGGTTCAGACCCAGATGGGTCCGGATGCCGCGCGGCGTCAGGTCCATCACCTTGGGGATCGCCGCTTCAATCTCGGCTGGGTCAACCTCACCGGTGCCGTGCAGGTCGGCATAGATCGACAGCGGATGCGAGACACCAATAGCGTAGCTCAGCTGGATTGTGCAGCGTTCGGCCAGCCCGGCAGCCACAACGTTTTTCGCCAGATAGCGGGCGGCGTAAGCCGCCGAACGGTCCACCTTGGTTGGGTCTTTGCCCGAGAAGGCCCCGCCGCCGTGCGGCGCTGCGCCACCGTAAGTGTCTACGATGATCTTACGACCGGTCAGGCCAGCATCGCCGTCTGGGCCACCGATGACAAACTTGCCGGTTGGGTTCACGTGCCATGCGGTGTCCGGCTGGATCCAGCCTTCGGGCAGGGTCTGACGGATATAGGGCTCAACGATGGCACGGATGTCATCGCTGCTTTGGCTTTCGTCAGCGTGCTGGGTCGACAGAACAATGGAGGTCACGCCAACCGGCTTGCCGTCCACATATTTCACAGAGATCTGCGACTTCGCATCGGGACGCAGGGTCGGCTCTGCGCCGGATTTGCGCACTTCGGCCAGTCGCCGCAGGATCGCGTGGCTGTACTGGATCGGCGCCGGCATCAGTTCGGGCGTTTCAGTGGTTGCGTAACCAAACATGATACCTTGGTCTCCCGCGCCTTCGTCTTTGTCGGCAGCGGCGTCAACACCCTGTGCGATATGCGCGGATTGTTCGTGCAGCAGGTTGGTAACTTCCACGGTTTCGTGGTGAAATTTATCCTGCTCGTATCCAATGTCTTTGATGCAATCACGGGCGATGGCGTCAACCTTGCCCATGTATTCTTCCAGTTTGTTCTGATCCGAAAGGCCAACTTCGCCGCCGATCACAACGCGGTTGGTGGTCGCAAAGGTCTCAGCCGCAACGCGGGCTTCGGGTTCCTCTGCCAGGAAAGCATCCAGAACGGCATCGGAAATGCGGTCGCAAACCTTGTCCGGATGACCTTCCGATACCGACTCGGAAGTGAAGATATAGTTTTGTCTTGTCATGAAAAGTGCTCCATTCAGTCTGCCTGCCACGTCAGGAAGCCGTTGTGGTAGGGAATAACACTGGTTACGCCGCCCCCGCTTGGGGGTCAATCGTCAATACGACGCATTTTTGCGCCATTGAGGCTAAATACGACAAGAAGCGCCACTATCGTAGCAAGTGCGGCAAAATAATCACCAGCTCTCGTATAGAGTGTAGGCTCAGACGGTGGCGGCAGAGGGTGGTCCAGATGCCCCGCAACCCCCAATGGCAACTCAGCCAGCACCCGGCCCTTGGCATCAATCACCGCAGAAACCCCGGTATTTGCGGCGCGGATCAGCGGCAGACCCTGCTCAATGGCCCTAAGCCGCGCCTGCGCAAGATGTTGATAGGGGCCCGACACTTGCCCGAACCAGGCATCATTGGTCAGTTGCATCAAGAAGGCCGGACGGTCGGGCGCCGCATTGACGTCGTTGGGAAACACGGCTTCGTAGCAGATCAAAGGCAAGGCCTTGCCCAACCCACCCAAATCCAACAGCTGTGGCGCTGGACCCGCAGAAAACCCGTTGCCCTGCGTCGCCGCAAGGCCATGAATGCCAAAGCGCGCCAACAGATCCCCAAAGGGCACGTATTCGCCAAAGGGCACGAGGTGGTGTTTGTCATAGAGCGGCCCAAGCGTGCCATCAGGCTGCAGAACCACGGCCGTGTTAAACACCTGCCGGTCCTCGTAACGCTGAATACCAAAGACAATGGGCACGCCATTCGCGGCCTGCGCCATAACCTTTCGGGTGTCCTCCAAACGATTCAGCGCAACCGGCACCGAGGTTTCAGGCCAGACAATCAGATCCGGACGTGGCAGGGCAGCAGTCGCCTCAATCTGGCGACGGAAGAACGTCGGGATATGTGCCGGATCCCACTTTTGATGCTGTGGCGCATTGGGCTGCACCAGACGCACCACCGGTCGTTCAGAGAGGTTCTCTGCCGGCCCCAACAACGCCAGCCCTCCCCCCCAAAACGCAACTCCGGCGGCGACACCCAAACCGGCCCATCGCAGACGGGTGGCACAACTTGCGACCGCAACTGCCGCAGTCAATGCCAGAGCCGTCAACCCATGTGGCCCGATGAAAGCCACCCATTGCGCAACCGGTGTCGGGATCCACAGATGGCCAATCAGTGCCCAGGGAAAGCCGGTGAAAATATAGGACCGGATCAGCTCAGCCCCCGTGAGCGCCGCGATCCAAGCCACGCCCCCGCCGCCCAGCCGATGCGCAAGCATCCCTGCGCCTCCCCAAAACAGCGCCAGCCCGCCTGCCATCAAAACCAAGGCAAAGGGGGCCATCCAGCCATGCCGGGCAAGGTCGACGAGGAAGGGTTCAACAATCCAGCTGAGCGCCAAGGCGAAATAGCCGAAGCCTGCAGCCCACCCGCGCCAAAAACCTTGCCGTGAAGAGGCCGCCGCCTGCGCCCGCAGATACATTAGGGCAAACCCTAATAGCGCCAAAGGCCACAGATCAAGCGGTGCCTGCCCCAAAGCGGCCAGTACACCTGCCCCCACAGACGTGACAAAACCGCGCCGACCAACCGGCGCGGTCAAGCCCGTTATCACGGAGGCAAACCGCGCCATCCTCAGCTGTCGGTTTTCAGCCGCACACGCAGCCGTTTGATCCGGCGCGGATCGGCGTCAACAACCACAATCTCATGCCCATCGGGATGCTGCACGATCTCGCCACGCGCGGGCACCCGGCCGCAGAGCACAAACACCAGCCCGCCCAGCGTGTCGATCTCCTCTTCGTCGATCTCTTCGCTGTCGGTCAACGACAGGCCAATCTCTTCCTCGAATTCATCCAAAGGGGTTTTGGACAGCGCCAGATATTGCCCCGGCTTTTCCGTGGTCCAGAACTGATCCTCTTCGGTGTCGTGTTCGTCCTCAATTTCCCCGACAACCTGTTCGATCAGGTCCTCGATGGTCAAAAGCCCATCCACGCCGCCGTATTCATCAATCACCAGTGCCATATGCCGCCGTTCTGTCTGCATCTTCTGGAGCAGCACCCCCAGCGACATCGAGGGCGGCACATAGAGCAAAGGCCGCAGCATGTCAGTCAGCGAAAACGCCTCGCCCCCGGTGCCATTAAAACCGTGCTGCAGGGCAAAGTCTTTCAGGTGGATCATCCCCAGAGGGGTATCCAGCGTGCCATTGAACACCGGCAAACGGGTGAAACCCGTTTCTCGGAACACTGTGACCAGCTGATCTTTGGTGAAGGTTTCTGGAACCGCAACAATATCCGCCTTGGGGATCGCCGCATCGCGCACGCGCACACGCCCCAGGGTCTTCATCAATGTCTGATGTTCCACACGCGGCAGATCAGGATGGTTCGCCGCAGCAACCTCAAGCCCAGCCGCAGCTGTGGCTTTTGTTCCGAAAATCCGCTTCAAAATGCCCCGTTGCGGGGGCTCGCTCTCAGGCTGCGCGCGCTGCGCCGCCGTAGAAGAGCCGTCAGGTCCGTCGCCCATTTTACCTTTCCAAGTTCACATCCGAGGCAAAACCGCCCCGTTATTCTCCATTATATGGGTCAGGCAGACCCATTTTGCCAAGTATTTCGACCTCAATCCCCTCCATCAACGTGGCATCCTTGTCACGGATGTGATCGTAGCCCAGCAAATGCAGGGTTGCGTGGACCAACAGATGGGTGAGGTGATCGGCAAAGGGCTTGGCGGCAGCCTCAGCTTCGCGCAGGCAGGTTTCATAGGCAATCGCAATATCGCCAAGTTCGGGATCAGGCCCTTCCGGCGCCTCAGGTGTGCCACCGTCCTCGGCAGCGCCGCGTTCCTCCGAAGGCCAGGACAACACGTTGGTCGCCTTGCCCTTATCCCGAAATTCTTCGTTCAGCTCGGCGATGCGGGCGTCGTCGCAGCCCATCACACAGAGCTCCCAGGCCTCCGGATCAAAGCCCAGTTGCACCAGCGTTGCGTCAGATGCAACCACGGCCAGTGTTTCCAGTCCGGCCTCTTCCCAACGCGGGTCTTCTATTACCACATCAACAGTCATGCCCCGCGCATATCGCAACCGATCGCGCGGGGAAAGCAAAACCGATTACGACACAGAAGTCACCAGCGCATAGACCATGTAGAGCAGCGCCAGCACCGATACCAAAAAGAACGGCACTCGGGCAAAATGGATGCCGCTATAATACATCACCACAAACCCCAGCCGCGCCAGAACCACCACCATCGCCGCCGTTTCGATCGCCGGTGTGGCTGCCCCCATGAAGACAGCCGCGGCAAGGATCGGCACGATATAGGCCGCACTTTCCACCTGATTGTTGTAGGCACGGGAAATCCGCAGCGGCAGCCCCGAACGTTCGACCTTGGGCCGATTGGAGGAAAACCCGAAGCCAAACCCATGCACGATGTAAGTGGTCTGAATTTCAATACTCAATGTGGCCAAGGTCAGAACCCCGAACCACAACAATGCCATTTCAACCGCCATAACCTTCTCCATCTATCTGCGCCGCTTGCGGTTCTCCCGCAAATGCAGCATTCTATCCACATGACTAGATTAATCTATCCAGCTGGATAGAAAGTCAACGCAAGACTTGGAGATACCGATGGCGCGCCCAAAAAAAACCGATCCAGACGCCGCCTTGATGGCGGCAATGCTGCTGTTCTGGCGCGAAGGCTACCACGCCCTTGGCACCCGCCAGATTGAGGAAGAAACCGGTATCACCCGCTTCACTCTGCAAACCAGCTACGGCGGCAAAAAGGCCCTGTTTCTCAAGGCACTGGACCACTACCTGGATATGTTTGACAAGCACCTCGCGCCAGCGATGCAAACAGGAAAACTGGACGGTCTATCGGCCTGGCTGCAGGATCTGCCCGCCCCTGAAGCACTGCGGCCGCAACTTTGTCATGGCTGCCTGATGATCAACTCGATCCTCGCCTTCCCACGCAGCGACGAAGAGGTGAACCTGCGGGCGGCCAGATATTTCACCCAATTGCGGGCGGCCTTTGCAACGGCGCTGCAACAGGCCCGTGATTCGGGCGAGCTTGCGCCGGATTTCGACTGCGCGATCGGCGCCGAGGTTCTTCTGGCCCTGTCCATGAGCCGCAACATCACCAACAAATCCGCCGCTGAGAACGCCGCCCCTCAGACCGTTGGCATCGCCGCAGCCACACTGATTGACAGCTGGCGCCAAAACTAAAGGGCAGCAAAACGCCGCCCTTTCTTCTTGGTTCAAATATCCCCGCCGGAGGCGGAAATCAGCGCGGGCCTAGCCCCGCGCCTCTTCCTTCTCATAGGCCTCGATGATGGCAGCAACCAGCGGGTGGCGTACCACGTCCTTGGAGGTGAAGTAGTTGAAGCTGATCTTAGGGATCCGCTGCAGCATGCGCTCCGCATCATGCAGGCCTGAGGACACGCCCCGGGGCAGATCCACCTGCGACCGGTCACCGGTGATCACCATGCGTGAACCTTCGCCCAGGCGGGTCAGGAACATTTTCATCTGCATCGACGTGGCGTTTTGCGCTTCATCGAGCACCACAAAGGCATTCGCCAGCGTCCGCCCACGCATAAAAGCCAGAGGGGCAATCTCGATCCGTTTCTCTTCGATCAGCTTTGCCACCTGTTTGGCAGGCAGGAAGTCATTCAGCGCGTCATAAAGCGGCTGCATGTAAGGATCGACCTTGTCCTTCATATCACCGGGCAGGTAGCCCAGCTTTTCGCCTGCCTCAACCGCCGGACGGCTGAGGATGATGCGATCCACCGCACCGTCTATGAACATCGACACCCCAACCGCAACAGCCAGATAGGTTTTGCCGGTGCCGGCCGGGCCAATGCCAAAGGCCAGTTCGTTTTCGAACAGGCTCTTCACATAGGCCTGCTGCGCCTCGGTGCGTGGTTCCACCCGTTTCTTGCGGGTCTTGATCTCGACCCGACCACCGCGGAACATCTCCAGCTGATCGCCATCCCGCGCGCCATCGGCTGCGGCCTCGTCGCCGGGCCCCATGCGGATCTCACGATCGATATCACCCGATTCGACCTCGCGGCCTTCCTCCAGGCGCTCATAGAGCCCCTGCAACACGGCCTCGCACTCGGCCACGGCTTCGCTGCCGCCATGCACAGACAATTGGTTGCCCCGGCGCAGGATATGCACCCCCATCTTCTGCTCTATCGCCGCCAGATTGCGGTCATACTCGCCACAAAGGTCGATCAGCAAACGATTGTCGGGAAATTCCAGTACGGCTTCGCTGAGGCTGTCAGGGTCATCGGGGTGGGTCATGGTGCTGGTTGGCAAACAGATCTCCTTGCTGGGGCCTTCCTAAATCGAGTCGAGGGCCTTGGACCAATGGTGCCAAACACGCCCCCTCTCCGCAAGATATAGTGCTTGTTTATGACATTTCCCGCACAAAAACGCCGCCAGCTTCAGCAGCGGCGGCGTTTTTCTTTGGCGATGTAGACCCGGGTTTACAGCGGATCGAAGATGAAAGTGCCGTTTTTAAACGGCCCCGTGGCCGTTTCCGGCGGCGCTGCATTTGAGCAGACATGTTTGCCATATTTGTCGCGACGGGCGTCCGCATAGCCTTCAACGCCATCGTCGATGATCCAGTGATCACACCCGTTCGGGTCAACCCAGATGCCCGCCACAAGCTGGCTCAGGTGTTTCTTATCCGTGCCACGGTCGCGGGTCTTATCCGCCTGGACCGGCGCGTGCCCACCGGTTTCACAGGCGGTCAGCAGACCAAACGCGGCGAGGGCCATAGTGGCTTTAACCAAAGTCATTCTCTTCTCCCTCGCTTACTGGAAGCACATGATTTCAACGCGACGGTTTTCCTGCATCCCTGCAGCCGTCCCATTGGAGGCGCGCGGCATCCGCTCACCGTAGCCGCGCACGTCGATGACCTGCACACCTGTGGAGGCGGCCACTTTGGCCACGGCATTGGCGCGGTTGTAGCTGAGACGCATGTTGTAGGCGTCTGAGGCGCGGCTGTCGGTGTGGCCGACGATCACAAAGGCACGTGCATCAGCCGATTGGAAGAACTGCTGCAGGCGGGTTTTGCCCGAAGAGTTGATCCGGTAGCTGTCGGTGGCAAACAGCTGGTCGGTGTTGACCGTGCCGCAAAGGTTCAGGTCACGACAGACCGGCAGGCCTTCACGTGTCAGGTGCGGGGTCATGTAGCCCTCGGCACCGTCATCCATCACCCAATGTTCACATCCATCCGGATCGATCCAAATGGTCGGAATATAACGCTCTGACCGTGTCTCTTGTGCCGAAGCTGTCTGAACCGCGCCCGCGATCCCCAGAGCCGACACAACGGCACAGGTCATAGCAGTACGAAATGCCTTGATCATCATTTTCGCCAGCCCTGTCCTATGTTTCCGTGTCCCCACGAAGCTTCCCCCCAGAAATACAGCAGCAAAGGGCGCTCCGAATTCAAATTATTCCATAAGTTTAACAAGTTTGCTTGGTAATGAAAGTTTTATTCACACCGACCGCTACTAGATTTGGAAACAATACCGCGAGCTTACACAAAAAGCTGTGGGTTTTGGCGACAATCCCGTGGGGCGACACCTCGGTTCGCGCCAGCCAAAGACGTACACCCAAATACAAAACAGCCCCCGCGCGAAAGCGGAGGCTGCCTGAATCACAAGATGAATCATTTCAAGATGTTATTGCAACAACACCCCGTCAGCGGATGATCTCACCCGCCAGAGAGTTGGCGCCGCTGTCGACAATGCGCACCCGGGCGATTTCGCCGATCTCAGTACCAGCATTGGCCACATGTACAGCGTGCAGGTAATCGGATTTGCCGACCATCTGACCTTCGAAACGGCCCTTTTTCTCAAACAGGACCGAAACTTCGCGCCCCACCATACCGTCCTGAATGGCGCGCTGCTGCTCGGTGATCAGCGCCTGCAAGCGGTGCAGTCGTTCGGTGGCAACCGCATCCTCCACCAGAGCGCGTTCGGCGGCCGGCGTGCCAGGACGGGTCGAGTATTTGAAGCTGAAGGCCTGCCCGTAATTCACTTCGCGGATCAGGGCCATGGTGTCCTCAAAGTCCTGGTCATCTTCCTCCGGGAAGCCAACGATAAAATCACCCGAAATGAGGATGTCCGGCCGCGCCGCACGAATACGTTCGATCAAGCGCAGATAGCTTTCCGCTGTGTGGCTGCGGTTCATCCGTTTCAAGATCTTGTCGCTGCCCGATTGCACCGGCAAGTGCAGATAGGGCATCAGTTTTTCGCACTCACCATGGGCGGCAATCAGATCATCGTCCATGTCATTTGGGTGGCTGGTGGTGAAGCGGATGCGCTCCAAGCCATCAATGTCATTGAGGGCCCAGATCAGCTGTGCCAGCGACCAGGTGCCGTTGCTGCCCTGCCCGTGGTAGGCGTTAACGTTCTGTCCCAGCAAAGTGATTTCGCGCACGCCACGCTCAACCAGATCCCGTGCTTCTGTCAAAACCCGCTCCACCGGACGGCTGACCTCAGCGCCACGGGTATAGGGCACGACACAGAAAGCACAGAATTTGTCGCAGCCCTCCTGCACCGTCAGGAAGGCGGCAGGCGCGCGGCGCGCTTTCGGCCGGTTCTTCAACTTCTCGAATTTGTCTTCTTCAGGGAAGTCGGTGTCCAACGCCTTCTCACCGGCCCGCGCCTTGGCTTCCATCTCGGGCAAACGGTGATAGGCCTGCGGGCCCACCACCAGATCGACCAGCGGCTGACGGCGCATGATTTCTTCACCCTCAGCCTGCGCAACACAGCCCGCCACACCGATCTTCAGATCGGGCTTTTCCGCCTTCAGACCTTTGAAACGGCCCAGCTCTGAATAGACCTTCTCCGCCGCTTTTTCGCGAATGTGACAGGTGTTCAGCAGGATCATATCCGCATCATCAGGTGTATCGGTCTCAACATACCCCTCGCCGCCCAGCGTTTCGGCCATCCGTTCGCTGTCATAGACATTCATCTGACAGCCATAGGTCTTGATGAAGAGTTTCTTCGGATCGCTGTTCTTCGCTTCGCTCATGAGCTTGTCCTGACTAAGTCCTGTGCGCGGTCCCGCGGCGTGGGTGGCGGGTTCTGCAATAAGCAAAACCACCTGCGTTTCAAAGCGTGCTCCTATACCAGAAACAGGGTCACTTGCAATGCAGGGCGATATGACCGAATTTGGGGCAAAGCACGCTGGGATCCAGCCCCGCGGCACCGGTCTGACACCACGCAGGCCGAAGGTGAATTTGAACAGGCAGATTTTGGCAATGCACTACAACAGTCTGACAGACTTCTTCCTTAAGAGCCGCAGCGTTCTGAACAAAGGCCCGATTGCGATGGTCTTTGCCGAGGATGAGGCCGAAATCGACACCAGCCTGCGCCATCTGCTAAACAGCGGTTTCATGGCGGTCCTGGTTTTCATGCCGGACGAGTTTGCCCTGGCCGAGGACGTCATCCCGATGGTTCACCGCATCACCTATAACCCGCTGGAACAGGACGCGCTCAGCACTGCGGTTAATCAGGTGATCGACGTCACCCCGAACCAATGGCTGTTTTACTGTTACAACGCCGAATATCTATTCTACCCGTTTTGCGAGACCCGCACCATTGGCGAAATGCTGGCCTTTCACACTGAGGAACGCCGCTTTTCGATGCTGACCTATGTGGTCGACCTCTATGCTGACAATCTGCAACGCCATCCCAATGCCGTATCGCTGGACACCGCACATCTGGACAAATCGGGGTATTACGCCCTGGCCCGCCCGGATCCAGGCAACCACAATCACCCCAAAGAACGGCAGCTGGATTTCTACGGCGGATTGCGCTGGCGCTACGAAGAACACATCCCCGCCAAACGCCGCAAGATTGACCGGATTTCCCTGTTCCGCGCCAAACCAGGGTTGAAACTGCGCGAAGATCACAGTTTCAACGACGAAGAATACAACACCTACGCCTGCCCCTGGCACAACAACCTAACCGCCGCGATCTGTTCTTTCCGCACCGCCAAGGCGCTGAAACGCAATCCCGGCTCGACCTATGACATCGACAGTTTCCGCTGGCACAATTCAACACCGTTTGAATGGCACTCGCGCCAGCTTCTGGATCTGGGCCTGATGGAACCGGGGCAGTGGTTCTGAACAGAGCCTGACCATTCTCACACTTGGAAAGGTGCCGCCGCCTCCGGCGGGAGTATTTTGGCCAAGATGAAATCCGTTTTTACTTTGCCACAAATACTCACCGCGGGCCGTAAGGCCCCAAAAAGAAAGAGCGCCCCGAGGGGCGCCCAATTTGACTTAACTTCAAAACCGCTTAAGCGCGGTATTTCGACATCAACATGGAGCCGTTGGTGCCGCCAAAGCCGAAGCTGTTGGTCATCACCGTATCAAGGCCCGCGTTTTCCACCAGTGAAGTGGCAATCTCAGCCGGGTTCAGTGCCGGATCCAGCGTTTCGACATTGATCGACGGAATGATGAAATCATGTTCCAACGCCAGCAGGCAGTAGATGGCTTCCTGCGCACCAGTCGCGCCTTGGCTGTGGCCGGTCATCGATTTGGTCGAGGAGATCACCGGAGTCTGGCCTTCGCCAAAGACGCGGCGCACCGCTTCGACTTCGCCAACATCGCCCACCGGAGTCGAGGTGCCATGTGCATTGATGTAGCTGACCTTGCGGACCTCCGCCAAGGTCGACAGGGCCACACGCATTGCGCGCTCCCCGCCTTCACCCGAGGGGGCCACCATATCTGCACCGTCCGAGGTGGCGCCGTAGCCGGTGACTTCGGCATAGATCTTGGCGCCGCGTGCCTTGGCATGCTCCAGCTCTTCCAGCACCACGATGCCGCCGCCGCCGCCAATCACAAAGCCGTCGCGGTTTGCATCAAAGGCGCGCGAGGCTTTCTCCGGCGTGTCATTAAACTTCGAGGACATCGCGCCCATCGCGTCAAACAGGCAGCTCAGGGTCCAGTCCAACTCTTCGCCACCGCCGGCAAACATCACATCCTGCTTGCCCATCATGATCTGCTCGGCCGCGTTGCCGATGCAGTGCAATGAGGTCGAACAGGCCGAGGTGATCGAATAGTTGATGCCTTTGATCTGGAACGCGGTTGCCAGGTTCGCAGAGACGGTCGAGCACATGGTTTTTGGCACCGCAAACGGGCCGATCCGTTTGGTTGCGCCGGTTTTGAGCACGGTCTGATGCGCCGCCAGCATGGCCGAGGTCGACGGCCCACCCGAGCCGGCCACCAAACCGGTGCGCGGGTTGATGATCTCTTTTTCTTCCAGACCGGAATCGGCAATCGCCTGCTGCATCGCGATATGGGCGTAGGCCGCACCGGGGCCCATGAAGCGCAGGGTCCGTTTATCGACATGATCGGCGACGTTCAGTTTGATGTCGCCCGCAATCTGGCTGCGGAACCCATGTTCCTTCATCGCCTCATTGGCGGTGATGCCGGACTTGCCAGCCTTGAGCGAGGCCAGAACCTCTTCTGCATTGTTGCCGATGGACGAAACAACGCCCAAGCCTGTAACGACGACACGACGCATACGTGCACTCCCTTAATTGCTTATGCCTTAGTAGGGCATTGCGGTGGGAAGGTGCAAGGTGGGCGTTTGGCACGGCAAACAGCAGCGCGACTAGCCCCTCATCCGCACCGGTGGCCTAGCAGCAGCCAAATCCCCAGCGGCACCACCAGCGTGGCAATTGCGATGGTGGCGGAGGTGCGGTCATGGGCAACTTTTTCGACGCCGACCATGGCCTTGAACGTCTGGCCGATGCTCAGATGGTGTTTGCGTTTGAGGTAGAGCGCCAGCGCCGCGGCGCCGAGAACAAACAGCAGCGAGGGCAACGGGAAGGCTGCGTTGACGCAGGTTGTGAGTTCTTCTGGTGTCATGAACGGGGCCTCCCGTGCGGGTCAGAAACACTCAGGCCGGCCACGATGGGCCGGCCTGAAAAACACGATTGAAAGTGCGGATCAGCTTTCGCTGAGGGCCACTTTCATGTCTTTCACCTGATAGATCACCTCACCATCGGCTTCGACGATCCCATCGGCAACGCCCATGGTCAGGCGGCGGGTCTGGATCGCTTTGGTGAAATCAATCTTATAGGTCAGCATCTTCCGGTCAGGGCGCACCATGCCGGTCAGTTTAACCTCGCCCACGCCCAGCGCGTAGCCACGGCCCTGCCAGCCGCGCCAGCCAAGGTTGAAGCCGGTCAGCTGCCACAGACCGTCCAGCCCCAGACAGCCGGGCATGATCGGGTTGCCGGGGAAGTGGCAGTCAAAGAACCAAAGGTCCGGGGTGATGTCGAATTCGGCCAGCACGTGTCCTTTACCATGTGCACCGCCATCCCCGGAGATTTCGGTGATCCGGTCCATCATCAGCATGGGCGGGGCGGGCAGCTGGGCATTGCCTTCGCCAAAGAGCTCGCCTCGGGCACATTTCAGAAGGTCTTCTTTGTCGAAGCTGCTCGGATATTGGGCCATTGGGGCGCCCCCTTGGGATAGTCTGTTACAGTCTTGCCTCCTCTAGCACCCCGTTTGCAGCCCGCGCAAGCCTTGCCCCAATTGCGGCTCCTCAATCGTGGCAGCGGCGTCGCAGCTTTGCCAGAAACAGCAGTGCCGCAGGGGCAGACAGCAGTGCGCGCTGCTATTGAGAACTGTTTTCATTTGAATTCCGACCCCTTGAGTCCCTATATTAGCCGAAGTGAATAAGGACGTGACTCGATGACGGTCTCTCAAGAAGCAACCCAGCGGGGTTCGAAATGGCTGGCGGGTGCCGGTCTTCGCCCCACACGGCAGCGTGTCGCCTTGGCCAGCCTGTTGGTCGGAGACGGCCAAGATCGCCATGTCACCGCCGAAAGCCTGTTTGCCGCCGTGCGCGACAATGGCGAAAGCGTGTCTCTGGCCACGGTCTACAACACCCTGCGGGCCTTTTGCGAAGCAGGGCTGATGCAGGAGGTGACGGTGGATGGGTCGAAAAGCTATTTTGACACCAACACCCACGACCATCCCCATTTCTTCTGGGAAGATGACGGTGCCCTGACCGATGCCCCTGCCGAACAGCTAAAGATCGTGCAACTGCCCGAACCGCCGGAAGGGGCCGAAATCAGCGCCGTCGATGTGGTGATCAAGCTGCGTCGGAAATAGCCGGTCGCAACACTCGTCTAAAATGGAAAAGGCCCCGCATTTGCGAGGCCTTTTGTCTTTCTGGCAAGCACCTTTGCTAAGGCTCAGGCGATCGAAACCAGTTCGATGGCAAAGGTCAGATCCTTGCCGGCCAGCGGGTGGTTGGCGTCCAGCGTGATCTCTTCGTCGGTTACGGCAACGATTGTCACCGGCAGAACCTGACCGTCTGGGGTCTGCATCTGCAGCTGCAGGCCTTCTTCGGCAGGGATGTCTTTCGGGAAATCAGCCCGCGGCAAGGTCTGGCGCGCGCCGGGCTGCACAGGTCCGTAGGCTTCGTCCGCAGGAATTTCGACGGTTTTCTTGTCGCCCACTTCCATGCCGGGAATGGCCTTGTCGAGACCGGGAATGATCTGGCCACCGCCGACGGTGAACTCCAGCGGGTCACGGCCCTCGGAGCTGTCAAAGACGGAGCCGTCCGCCAGAGTGCCGGTGTAGTGAAGACGCACGGTGTCGCCCGATTTGACCTGAGCCATGATAAGTCCTGTTCATTTGGGATGGGTTAACGCAGGGGCCGCCGGTCCTTTGCCGCGCGGGGGGCCTGAAATGATGCGTGACCCTAGCCGCGCGCCCAATGGAATGCAAATCTGCACCCGATGTTGGTCACGCACTGCCAGAACTGGACGCAAAAACCGACAAAACTACGTGGTTCTCCGCTCTTTTTTCGGGGATCGCCCCGTGCAACCCTATCCTCAAGGAGGAGGACGTGATGGCAATCACTACCTGCATTTTTGACGCCTATGGCACCCTGTTTGATGTGGCATCCGCTGCCCGCCGTGCGGCCGCGGAGCCAGGGCGAACCGCCTTGGCCGAACGCTGGCCCCAGCTGGCAGAACATTGGCGTCTGAAACAGCTGCAATACAGCTGGCTGCGCGCCGTCACGGGGGATTACACCGATTTCTGGCAGGTGACGCAGGATGGGCTGGACTGGGCGCTGGAAGCCACTGATCTGGGTGGCGATCCTGAGCTGCGTGAACGACTTCTGGCGCTTTACTGGGAATTGCAGGCCTACAAGGAAGTCCCCGAAATGCTGGCCGCGCTGAAAGCGGCTGGGCTGAACAACGCGATACTGTCCAATGGCTCGCCAGATATGTTGGACGGCGCGGTGCAATCGGCGGGCATCGCCGCGCATCTCGATGATGTCCTTTCTGTTGCGGACGTGGGCATCTTCAAACCCGCCGCCGTGGTCTATGACATGGTGGGTAAGCGTTTTTCCTGCACCAAAGACGAAGTCCTCTTCGTCTCCTCCAACGGATGGGACGCCGGATCGGCGGCGGGCTATGGCTTTACCACTGCTTGGGTCAACCGTGCAGACGATCCCGTTGACCGGCTACCGGGGCGTCCGCACCACATCCTTTCCGACCTCACAACACTCCCCGAACTCACGAGGACCTGATGCCAAGATTCACCACCTCTGACGGCCTGTCACTTGCCTATGAAGACGCAGGCCAAGGCCTGCCGGTTCTCTGCCTGTCGGGTCTAACCCGCAATGCGCGTGATTTTGATTTTGTTGCGCCACAAATTCTGGCCGGTCACCGGATGATCCGGCTGGATTATCGCGGCCGCGGACAGTCGGATTGGGCGGAGGACCATCTGACCTACACGGTGATGCGTGAGGCGCAGGACGCTCTGGAACTGATGGATCATCTGGGGCTGGACAAGGCCGCGATCCTTGGCACATCGCGCGGCGGGTTGATCGGCATGGGGTTGGCAGCGACGGCGAAGGACCGGATCCTGGGCGTGGTGATGAATGACATTGGCCCGGTTCTGGAGGCCGAAGGGCTGGATGTCATCATGGGTTATCTCGGCATCCATCCCGATTTCCCCGATTTCGACACGATGGCGCAGGCCCGCAAAGTGGCAATGGAGGGGCAATTCCCTGGTGTCCCCCTAGAACGCTGGCGCAAGGAAGTCACTCACACCCACAAGGAAACCCCTGAAGGGGTGCGCCTGAACTACGACCCGAAACTGCGCGATGCTGTGGTTGAGGCGGGCGCGGCGGGGGATGTGGATCTGTGGCCCTTCTTCGACGCCATTGCACCTTTGCCCTGCGCGGTGATCCACGGGCTGAACTCAGATCTGCTGAGCACGGCAACGGTGGATGAAATGAAACGACGCAACCCCGAATTGATTGTTGCCCGCGTGCCGGATCGTGCGCATATTCCCTTCTTGGACGAGGCCGAAGCGCAAGCGGCCTTGGCCACTTGGTTGGAGCAATTGTCATAGGCACATAATGAACATCGAGATGATCGAAGCCGCCGCCACGCGGTTAGAGGGCCACGCCCGCAAAACCCCTCTCTTGGCCTCCCCGTTTCTGGATGAGATCGCCGGACGTCGTCTCTTTGTGAAGCCGGAGTGTTTGCAGCACACCGGCAGCTTCAAGTTCCGCGGCGGTTGGGCCGCTTTGTCGGCGATGGATGCTGAAACGCGGGCCAAAGGGGTGCTGGCGTTTTCCAGCGGCAACCACGCGCAGGGCGTCGCCTATGCCGCCAAAAGGCACGGCGCACCGGCAGTGATCATCATGCCCGCCGACGCCCCACAGCTGAAGATCGACAACACCCGCGCTCTGGGCGCGGAGGTGGTGCTGTATGATCGCCAGAACGAAAGCCGCGAAGAAATTGGTGACCGGTTGCAGGCCGAACGCGGTCTGACCCTGGTGAAACCCTATGACGAACCCGAAGTGATCGCCGGTCAAGGCACCTGCGGGCTTGAGATTGCCGCGCAGGCAGCAGAGCTGGGCATCACAGAGGCAGAGGTGGTGGTTTGCTGCGGCGGTGGCGGTTTGACCAGCGGCATTGCACTGGCTTTGGAAAATCACGCCTCCGGCCTTAAGGTGCGACCTGCCGAGCCAGAAGGCTTTGATGACGTCAAACGCTCGCTCGAAAGCGGGAGGATTGAGAAAAACCCAGCAATGGGCGGCAATATCTGCGACGCCATTTTAACACCTGCGGCGGGTGACATCACCTTCCCGATTATGAAGCGCCTCTGCGGACCCGGCATCGCCGTGAGCGAGGACGAATGCCTGCAGGCCATGGCCCTTGCCTTTCTGCGGTTGAAGCTGGTGGTGGAACCGGGCGGTGCAGCCGCGCTGGCGGCGGCGCTGTTTCATGGGAAAGAATTGCAATCTGACACCGTGATCGCAACGATTTCAGGCGGTAACGTCGACCCTGAGATGTTCACGCGGGCTCTGCAGGCCTATGGCACCTAAGGCTCGCTAATCCCGCATCCCCCAAGAGGAGACCCCAGATGACCCGCGCCTTGATCGCCAGCTTCAACCTGAAAAACCTGATTGGACCGGATCAGGAATATTACACGTTCCAAAGCTACACCCCCGAGGAGTACGCTTGGAAAGAAGACTGGTGTGCGGAACAAATCCTGTCGATGGATGCGGATATCATCGGGTTCCAGGAAGTCTTTGAAGAAGAGGCGCTGCGCAATGTGATTGCCGAAGCGGATGCGCGCGGGCTTGCCCTCAACGAGGCGGTGATCCCCGACCGAACCAAACGGTACCGGAAAAAGGCGATCTTCCGCAAACTGGGCTACACGGCTTATGGCGATGCCGCCTTGGCCTTTGCCCCCAACGTGAATGACGGCGTGCCGGGCGAGCGACGACCGGGGGTGGCGGTGGTGTCACGCTTTGGTTTTTTGGGTGAGCCCGAGGTCATTCAGGTTCTGCCGGAGCCGCTGGACATCCCCTTCCGCGATCTGACCGGCGAGGATGCGGGCCACTACCGTCTGACCCGCCTGTCGCGCCCAATCCTGAAGGTGCGCATTCCGATCGGCAAACAGGTCGTCACTCTGTTCAACTGCCATCTGAAATCCAAGCTCGGCGAATATGACCGTTCCCCAGAGGCCGAGTTTGCCCCGGCTGCCGATCTGACCCGCTACGATCCTGTGGCCCGCGCAATGGGCAATCTGCGCGCCGGTCTACGCCGGATGGCCGAAGCCTGGGTGATGCGTCGCGCCATTGTGGAAGAGCTGGAACAGGGCCGTCCAGTGGTGGCGCTTGGTGATTTCAACGACGGGGAACACTCAGTCAGCTCCGAGATTATTTCGGGCGAAGCGCCGTTTCGCAACTACGCCTGGATGCTGCGCCATGACGCCAAAGACCACGGCGACCGTTACAGCAAGGATGACAGCAAACGCATCACTGCGGCGGTTGAGAAGGTGCGGCTGCATTCGGCCGAACGGTTGTTCATCCGCAAAAGCACCCGCGACATGGTGTACACCTCGGCCTTTGGCGGCAGCTACGAAAGCATCGACCAGATTTACCTCAGCCGCCACTTTCTGCCCGAAACCACGGGCGCAATAGGCGAGATGGAGTATTTCAGCTGTCTGAATGACCACATCACCGACGGCGCACACCCCGAAGCGCCGTACAACAAACTGGCGTCAGATCACGGACAGATCATGGCGCATCTGCGGCTGGACGACTAACAGCGCGGTCGATTTTCCCATTGGGGCATCGCTCTGACCAACCGAACTTAATTGACGATGCCAATTAAATTCGGTTTCCTATGCCCACGCGATTGACGCCGCGCAGGTGGGGGATCAGAGTCCGCCCAACCTCCGTGGCACCAAAACAGGACGACCCCATGCCCAAGGCACTCCTCGACGATCTAACGCTGCATTATGTTGAAGATGGCGACCCTGAAGGCGCGCCGCTGGTTTTTGTCAACTCCCTCGGCACTGATACACGGGTCTGGGATGACGTGATCCCCCTGCTGCCCAAGGGGCTGCGGATCATCCGGTTTGACAAACGCGGCCACGGTCAAAGCGATTGCCCCCCTGCCCCCTATGCAATGGGCACCTTGGTGCGGGATACGGAACAGCTGCTGGATCATTTGCAGGTTAAGGATGCCGTGCTGGTCGGCCTGTCCATTGGCGGCATGATTGGTCAGGGCTTGGCGGTGAAACGGCTGGACCTTTTGCGCGGGCTGGTCCTGTCTAACACTGCTGCAAAGATCGGCCAGCCCAGGATGTGGCAGGACCGGATCGACGCACTGCAAGCTGGCGGCATGGCGGCGCTGGTCGACAATATTCTGGAACGTTGGTTTACTAAACCCTTCCGTGCCTCCGAGGCGGCAGCGGAATGGCGGCAGCGCCTGCTCGACACGCCGCGGGAGGGATACATCGGTTGCTGTGCGGCCATTGCAGGCACCGATTTTTACACGCCGACCAGCGGGCTCCGTCTGCCAACACTGGGCATTGCCGGTTCCGATGACGGTTCAACCCCAGCGGATCTGGTGCGTGAAACGGTTGATCTGATCCCTGGCAGTAAGTTCAAGCTGATCCGTCGCGCCGGTCATATCCCCTGTGTCGAACAGCCCGAAATCTATGCCGAAGCGCTCACCACCTTCCTGAAGGAGATCGGCCATGTCTAAGGACACCCCGCGCTATGCCAAGGGCATGGAGGTCCGCCGCCGCATTCTTGGCGACACTCATGTTGACCGCGCCGAGGCGGCCAAAACCCCGCTGGATGAACCGTTTCAGCAGCTGATCACCGAAGGCGCCTGGGGCACGGTCTGGGCCAGTGACGGGATCAGCGACCGCGACAGATCCATGCTGACGCTGGCACTGCTGGCCGCGCTTGGCAATTTCGACGAGATCCCGATGCACATCCGCGCCACCGCCCGCACAGGTGCCAGCAAGGAAGATGTTCTGGAAACCTTCCAGCATGTCGCCGTTTATGCGGGTGTGCCCCGCGCCAACCATGCCCTGAAACTCGCCAAAGCCACCTACGCCGAGATGGAAAAGGACGCCGAATGAGCGAACATCCCCCCCGCTACCGCGATCAAGGCCCGCTGATCCCGCGCAACCGCGCGGCCCATCCGGTACCTTATGATCCGGATTACAAAACCTCCGTTGCCCGTTCCCCGCAGCAACCACTCTTGTCAATGGAAAGCACCCTGTCCGAGGAAACCGGACCCCGTTTTGGCCACTCCACCCTTGGGCCGCTGGACAACAATCTGATCCTGAACCACTCGAAGGATCCGGCGCAGCCCGCGATGGGTGAACGCATCCTGATGCATGGGCGGGTGCTCGATGAAACAGGCCGCCCCGTACCGCAGACTTTGGTGGAAATCTGGCAGGCCAACGCAGGTGGCCGTTACCGTCATGTGAAAGACGGCTATCTGGCACCGCTGGACCCGAACTTTGGCGGCTGTGGCCGCACCCTGACCGATGACAACGGCTACTACGAGTTTCTGACCATCCGCCCCGGTGCCTATCCCTGGCCCAACCGTGGCAATGACTGGCGCCCAATGCACATCCATGTCTCGGTCTTTGGACACAGCTTCGGCCAGCGATTGATTACCCAGATGTATTTCGAAGGCGACCCGCTGATCGACCGCTGCCCGATCGCCGCCACGGTGAAATCCCGCAGCCAGCTGGACCGTTTGGTGGCCCCCTTGGATATGGCCAAGGCACGGCCCCTGGATTTCTTAGCATATAAATTCGACATCGTGCTGCGCGGCAGCCGCCAGACCATGTTTGAAAACCGGATGGAGGGTCTGTGATGGTCCAGAAACTCGACACATTGCTGGAAACCCCCAGCCAGACCGCCGGGCCTTACGTGCATATCGGCTGTATCCCCAGCTTTGCCGGGCTGGAAGGCGTCTACCCCGAAGACCTCGGCCTGCGCGCCATTGAAGACGGCGCCAAGGGTGAGGTCATCACCATCACCGGATCGATCTATGACGGCACCGGCTGGGCCATGCGCGACGCGATGATGGAAAGCTGGCAAGCCGATGCTGCGGGCTTGTTCCCCGGCCAAGCCGGGGCGGATCCCAAGGTCAATGGCTTTTGCCGCTTTCCCGCAGACAAAGACAGCGGAGAGTTCACCCTGACCACGGTCAAGCCCGGCGCAACCCCGACCCGGGCAGGCGGTCAGCAAGCCCCGCATATCGCGCTGTGGATTGTCGCCCGTGGCATCAACATCGGCCTGCAGACCCGCATCTATTTTGAAGATGAGGACAATACCAGCGACCCTCTGCTGTCCCGTATTGAACAGCGCAACCGTCTGGACACCCTACTGGCCAAGAAAACAGGCGCTGGCCAGTACCGTTTCGACATTCACCTACAAGGGGCACAGGAAACTGTGTTTTTGGATCTCTGATGGCGCGTTTTCTGCTGATCCACGGCTCGGCCCACGGGGCTTGGTGCTACCGTGAGCTGATCCCCGCCCTGACGGCTTTGGGCCATCAGGCAACCGCAATTGATCTGCCCAGTCACGGCGACGATCCCACCCCCTATCAGGAGGCCACGCTGTCAGGTTACGCCGACCGGATTGTCAGCGAACTGCAAGCTATCGGGGAAGAGGTCATCCTGCTGGGGCACTCGATGGGCGGCTATCCGATTTCACTGGCCGCAGAACGTCTGCCCGAACGGGTCAAACACCTTGTCTATCTGTGTGCCTATGTGCCCAAACCCGGTTTCTCCCTCAACGATCGCCGTCGCGAGGCCGAGGAACAGCCGCTGATGGAGGCGATCCAACTGACCGAAGACGGTCTTGGCTGGACCGTAGGCGATGATGACCTGAACCGGCTGTTCTATCACGACTGCCCGCCCGGCACTGTTGATCTGGCCAAAGCGCATCTGACCATTCAGGCGCGTGAACCCTCGACCGTATCGATAGAAACCACCGCGCGTTACGCCGCTATTCCGCGCAGTTACATCCGCTGCATAAACGACGGAACGATCCCACCATCCTATCAGGTCACCATGTCCGAGGACTGGCCAAGTGAACGGGTCTTCTCTATGGACTGCGGGCATTCGCCCTTTTTTGCCGATCCCACAGGTCTGGCGGGGCGTCTGGATCAGATCGCACGCGACATAACATAAGGGTTTCTCATGGCCTCTTCCGTCTTTGGCTCCGAGCTGTACAACCGCCTCTTTCCGGTTGGTGAGGTTGGCAAACTGTTCACCGATACCGCAGAGGTCCGCGCCATGCTCTTGGTCGAAGGCGCGTTGGCCAAGGTGCAAGGACAGATGGGGATCATCCCAGCAGAAAGCGCCGCCTTCATCCACCGCTCGGCGATGGAACTGCAGGTTGATCCCGGCGGACTGGCCGAGGCGACCGGCCAAAACGGCGTGACCGTGCCCGGTCTGGTCGCTGCTTTCCGCAAACTGATGGAAGCCCCGGAACACGCGCAATATGTGCATTTTGGTGCCACCTCGCAGGACATTTCCGAAACCGCACAGATGCTGCGGCTGCGCCAATTTGTGTCCCATATGGAAAAAGGGCTGGCTGCATTGCTGCAGGATCTGGCCCAGCTGGCCGAAACCCACGCGGACCTGCCGATGGCGGCCCGCACCTATGGCCAACATGCCACCCCCACCAGTTTCGGCGCGGTTATTGCCGCCTGGGGCCAGCCGCTGCTGGCGCTACGAAACGAAATCCCTGCCCTGCGCAAACAGCTGCTTTTTGTCTCCCTTTCCGGCGCCGCTGGCACCGCTGGCGCATTGGGGCCGCAAGCGCCGCAGATCCGCGCCGAGCTGGCCAAGGCCCTGAACCTACAGGATCCCGAACGCAGCTGGCATTCTGACCGCACCGGCCTGCTGGCCCTTTGTGGCTGGATGTCCCGGTTGGCGGCCGCCCTGGGCAAATGGGGGGAGGATCTGCTGCTGCTGACCCAAACCGGCATCGGTGAGGTCTCTCTTGGCATGGCAGGCAGCTCCTCCACCATGCCGCAAAAACAGAACCCCGTTGCGCCCTCGGCGATGGTCGCACTGGCGCGGCAGGCGATTGGCCTGAACGCCATCTTGCAAGGCGCAGGACTGCACCGGCAGGAACGCGACGGCGCGGCCTGGTTCACCGAATGGCTGACCCTGCCGCAGTACTGCCTGTCGCTGGCCTCTCTGCTGGAACATAGCAAAACGCTGACCGCTAATCTTTCCCCGAACGCCGACGCGATGGCGACGGCGCTGAAAGCCGCTCAGGGCCTGATCCACGCAGAGGCACTGTCATTCCGGCTGGCAGAAACCCTGCCGCGCCCCGAGGCGCAGGCGGCCGTGAAGGCGCTTTGCCAACAGGTTGGCGCGCGTGATCTGGCCACGCTCGCTGCCGAAACCTATCCCGATCTTGCCCTGTCTGATATCTTCGACCCTGCTCAGCAGCTTGGGCAGGCCCCTGACGCGGCACGCGCTTTTGCAACGGCGGTTGCGGCACTTTGATCTGTGGAATTTGAGTAGTTAGCGATCGTTGAAAAGCGCTTTCAATGATCTTTAAATACTCAGTGCTCAAAGCTTGCGGTAATCAGCCGGCCTGAGGTCGCGCCGTTGCATTTTGCCTTAAGGTGCCTATGTTCGCCTGAACGAAGTAGTTCAGTTTGAATGTAGGCCCCATGTCCACCACCGCAGCCAGCCCCACCGCAAAATCGCAGCGTTTGCCGATCCTCTTTATTTTGATGACGGTGGTGATTGATGCGATGGGAATCGGCCTGATCATGCCGGTCATGCCTGCCTTGATCCGCGAGGTTGCTTCCAGCGGGCTCAGCCAGGCGGCGATCTGGGGCGGTATCCTGGCCAGTTCTTTTGCAGTCATGCAGTTCCTGTTTGCCCCCATGGTGGGCCGGCTGTCCGATGCATTTGGGCGCAAACCTGTGCTATTGGTGTCGCTGCTGGTTCTGGCGGTGGACTATGCAGTTCTGGCGGTTGCTGGGTCCATCTGGCTGCTACTGGCAGCGCGGATTGTGGGCGGCATCACCTCTGCCACACATTCAACCGCTTTTGCCTTCATGTCGGATATCTCCGAGGGAGAGGATAAGGCGAAACGCTTTGGGCTGATCGGCGCCGCCTTTGGGGCCGGCTTTGTTCTGGGGCCCGCCCTCGGCGGGTTCATGGCTGAATTTGGCACCCGCGCACCGTTCTATCTGGCCGGGGCTTTGGCTTTGACCAATGCGATTTTCGGCTGGCTGGTGCTGCCGGAAACCGTGACCGAGAAAACCCGCCGCCCCTTCCGGTTCAAAGGGGTAAACCCGTTCTCCGCATTTGCGGCCCTGTCCCATTTGCCCTCCATCCGATCCCTGAGCCTGATCTATTTTCTCTACCAGCTGGCCACAGTGGTTTACCCCGCCATCTGGGCCTATTTTGGTGTTGAGCGGTTCGGTTGGTCGCCTGGAATGATTGGCATTTCGCTGATGCTCTACGGCATTGGCTCTGCCTTTGTGCAGGGTGTTTTGGTCGGGCCAGTGATCAAATGGCTGGGCGAACGGCGCACGGTGATCTTTGGCCTTACCGTGGAATGCGGTACCTTTGTGCTGTTGGGGTTCATCACCTCAGGCACAATTACCCTGATCCTGACCCCTCTGATTGCCATTGGCGGCGTGGGCCTGCCTGCGTTGCAGGGGATCATCGCACAAAAAGTGCCCGATGACAGCCAGGGCGAATTGCAGGGGGTTCTGTCCTCGATCACCTCGATCGCGATGGTGATAGGGCCGTTGATGCTGACCCAGCTGTTTGCCTGGGCCACCGCCGAAGGCAACCCGATCTATCAGCCGGGTGCTCCGTTCCTGCTGTCTGGCGTCTTGATGCTGATCGCGCTCAGCCTGTTCTCTGCCAGCAGACGGCCGCAAACTGACGGAACGTCAAACCCGATCTGAGCCGGTGCAGGCGCTTTGTTGCTGGACGCTAAAGAAATGCTCGGGCAGCCTTAACCGCAAGGAAGAGGAGAGCCCGAGATGACCCGTGTGAAAGCTGCTGTATGCCACGCCTTTAACGCCCCGCTGGTGATCGAGGAGGTTGAGCTGCGTGCCCCTGCTGCGGGCGAAGTTGACGTGATTGTCGATGCGGTGGCGATCTGCCATTCAGACATCTCTTATTGGCAAGGTGGCTTTGGCGGTACACTCCCTGCAGTCTATGGCCATGAGGCGGCCGGGCGGGTTGCCGCCGTGGGGGCTGGTGTGACGGGGTTCGAAGCAGGCGACCATGTGGCGGTCACCCTGATCCGCGCCTGTGGAACCTGTGGCAGCTGCGCCACTGGCAAACCCACCATTTGCGAAACCCCGCAAGATCACGGCGCCAGCCCGATCCGCAGCACCGATGGCGCTCCCGTCATGCAAGCTCTCGCCACCGGCGGCTTTGCCGAACGGGTGGTGGTGGATCAGAGCCAGATTGTAAATATCCCAGCCGAAATGCCCAAGGACGTGGCTTCGCTCCTGTCCTGCGGAGTGGTCACCGGGGTTGGGGCAGCGGTGAACGCGGCGCAGATCCGCGCCGGTCAGGATGTGGTGGTGATTGGCGCGGGCGGCGTGGGGCTGAACGCCATTCAGGGGGCCCGCATCGCCGGCGCGCGGCGGATTGTCGCGATCGATATGAGCGCCGAAAAGCTGGAGGTCGCCAAAGAGTTTGGTGCCACCGATGTCGTGTTGGCCACCACGCCCAAACCGTTCAAGCAAGTGCAACAGATCCTTGGCCGCGGGGCGGATGCGGTTTTGGTCACTGTTGGCATCGCCAAGGTCTACGATCAGGCGCCACGGTATCTGGCCAATGGCGGCAAAATTGTCATGGTGGGCATGCCGCATTTTGGCGAAACCGCCAGCTACACGCCGTTGTTAATGGCGGACATGGGGCAGTCGATTGTTGGTTCCAAAATGGGTGACGTTGTGCTGCGGCGGGACATTCCATGGATGGTGGACCTCTATAAGCAGGGCCGGTTGAAGCTGGATGAGCTGATCTCGGGACGTTGGGAACTGGCGCAAATCAACGAGGCAATTGCCGATACCCTGGGCGGCGCGGCACGGCGGAACGTGATCCTCCTCAACCAAGACTAAGAGCGCGAATCACGGCAATCCCGCCTTGGTTGCCGACGTCTTAAAAGATGAGTCAAATTCGTATCTTTTGGGTGACGTTTCATCACTCTGCGGACGGGGACCGCTGGTTGACCTCTTGTAACCGGCAGGAAACTGCACATTTTAGAGAGGCACCCCGTGACACATTCGCAAATATGCGTATGTTGTGATATGTGGTATTGACCCCAACTGACCCCAGACCCCAATCGACCCCATGACCCAACAAACGGACCTATCCCCACTGGCCCCGCCCAGCGAGATGGCTGACAACGCACAACACGCGGCAACCTACCTGAAAACACTGGCCCACGAAGGCCGGCTGATGATCCTGTGCCACCTTGGCTCGGGGGAAAAATCAGTTGGGGAGCTTGAGACCCTGCTGGAAATCCGCCAGGCCGCCGTTAGCCAGATGCTTGCCCGCCTGCGCGAAGAAGGCCTTGTTTCCACACGCCGTGACGGCAAGACAATTTACTACTCACTGGCCGATGAAAACACCCGCGAGGTCATCTCGCTGTTGTACCGGTTGTTCTGCGGCCCGAAACAGATGGCCTAAGGCCTCGCTCAGGGCGGCCAACGGCTTGCCATCCCTGCGAAATCACGAAACACTGCGCGCATGACTTTCCTCCTGCGCGTTTTGTATGTCCTGTCGCTCAGCCTTGCGGCGCTGCCATTGCGGGCAGAACAGGTGACGGTGTTTGCCGCCGCCAGCCTGCGCGATGTCCTGCGCGAAGTGGGGGCGGTGTGGGAGGTCGAAACCGGTCACAGCCTGCGCCTGTCCTTTGCTGGCTCATCTGCCTTAGCCCGACAGGTGCAGGCCGGTGCACCCGCGGATCTGATCTGGCTCGCCAATCGGGACTGGATGTCCAACCTTGAGGCGCAGGGGCTGTTGCAGAACGGCACCCAGGTGCCTTTAGTTGGAAATCATCTAGTGCTGATCGGACCGGCAGAGGCGCCCCCGCTGTCGCTTGGCCCTGAGGTCACCGCCCGCTTGGCAGGGGAACGTTTGGCCATGGCCTTGGTAGAAGCGGTGCCTGCAGGGATCTACGGCAAGGCGGCGTTAGAGCATTTTGGGCTGTGGCAAGACCTCGCCCCAAAGGTGGCGCAGGCTGACAATGTCCGCGCCGCGCTGGCACTGGTGGCTCTGGGTGAGGCCCCGCTGGGCATCGTCTACGCCTCTGACGCATTGGCAGACCCGCGTGTCCGCATCCTTGCCACCTTTCCACCGGAAAGCCACCCCGCGATCACCTACCCCGCTGCCATCGTTGCCGACAGCAAGGCCACCGCCGCCAGCGATCTGCTGACCTTCCTGCAAAGCCCCATTGCCAAAGAGGTTTTCCTGCGCCACGGTTTCACCGACCCGCCGCAAGAGAGCCACTGACCAAAGCCCGACATGGATTTTCTCAGCCCCGAAGAATGGACAGCCGTTGCGCTGTCATTGCGTGTCTCGCTATGGGCGACAGTGCTGGCGCTGCCCTTGGCAATTGCGGTTGCCTGGGTGCTGGCACGCAAAGAGTTCTGGGGCAAACAGCTGCTCAACGGCGTTGTTCATCTGCCGCTGATCCTGCCCCCCGTTGTGACGGGCTATCTGTTACTGCTGACCTTTGGCCGACGCGCCCCCGTCGGCGCATGGCTTTATGAAACCTTCGGGCTGGTGCTGGCCTTCCGCTGGACCGGGGCGGCATTGGCGGCGGGGATCATGGGTTTCCCGCTGATGGTGCGGGCCATTCGGCTGGCCATCGAGGGCGTTGATCCCAAATTGGAGCAGGCCGCCAGCACCCTTGGCGCCTCAAAGATCTGGGTTTTTGCCACTGTCACCCTGCCGCTGATCTTGCCCGGTGTGATTGCCGGGGCGATTCTGGGTTTTGCCAAAGCCATGGGTGAATTTGGCGCAACCATCACCTTCGTCTCAAACATCCCCGGCGCGACGCAAACCCTGCCCTCGGCAATCTACGCCTTCCTGCAGGTGCCAGGCGGCGAGGCCTCGGCGTTGCGACTGGTTGTGATCTCGGTCCTCATCGCCATGGGGGCGCTGGTCCTGTCCGAAGTGCTGGCACGGCGGGCCGCCAAACGGGTGGGTGGCGCATGAGCCTGCATCTGGATCTGCATCACCAATTCCGCGACCTCACGTTGGATCTGCGTTTTGACGCCCCCAAGGGGGTGACTGCACTGTTTGGCGCGTCAGGCGCAGGCAAAACAACGGTTGTGAACGCCGTGGCCGGGTTGCTGCGTCCTGATCGGGGCAAGATCGCAGTCGATGATTGGCAGCTGATGGACACAACCAAAGGCCATGTCCTGCCGCCACACAAACGCCGGATCGGTTACGTCTTTCAGGAAGGCCGGCTATTCCCCCATCTATCCGTGCAGCAAAACCTACGCTATGGCCGCTGGTTTGCCGGGTTGCGCGGGGCCTCGACGCAAGAAGACCGGCTGGTCGAGATGTTGGGGCTTGGCGACCTGCTGCACCGACGCCCCGGCGCCCTGTCAGGGGGCGAAAAACAGCGGGTGGCCATTGGACGCGCGCTGCTCAGCCAGCCGCGACTGTTGCTGATGGATGAACCCTTGGCCGCATTGGACGCCCCCCGCAAGGCTGAGATTCTGCCCTATCTGGAACGGCTGCGGGATGAGACCCAAGTGCCCATCCTCTATGTCAGCCACGCTATTTCCGAAATCGCACGTCTTGCCACAACGGTTGCGGTTCTGGAACGCGGCCAGTTGCGGCGGGTGGGTCCGACAGTGGAGGTTCTGTCAGACCCCAGTCTTGGCCATGCGATTGGGTTGCGTGACACCGGTGCACTGTTGACCGGGCGTGTCATTGCACATCATGCGGATGGGTTGAGTGAACTGGCCGTTGGCCAAAACCGCCTGTTTTTGCCACATGTCGACAATGCCTTGGGGGAACAGCTGCGGGTGCGGGTCGGCGCCAAGGACGTGATGCTCTCTCTCACGCGGCCCGAAGGCATCTCGGCGCTCAATATTCTGCACAGCACTGTGACCGAGATCAGGCCCGGCCGTGGCCCAGGCGCCTTTGTACAGCTGTCGGTCGGGGAGGAACAGATGCTTGCGCGCCTGACCAAACGGTCGGTTGACGCACTGGCGTTGCAAACGGGCATGCAAGTCTATGCTGTGGTGAAAACCGTTTCCGTCGCGCGGGCGGATATTGGCGCGGAGGCCATTTTGGATACGGCAGAGACAGACTAGCTGTCCCAGCCCTCGCGCTTCATGAACCGCTGCAACTTGGCCATACCGACGATCCAGCGGTCATAGTCCTGCACTTTGTTTTCCATATAGATCTGCACCTGCTCATGCGGCAGGATCAGAAACTGGCCCGCGGCCACAGCATCCAGCGTGACCTCGGCCACATGTTCCGCGCTAAGCACCCCATCCTTGGATTGCGGCCCCTGGCTGATCCCGGCCAACATCGCCGTATCCACCCCCTGCGGGCAGAGGATGGAAACCTGAATGCCATCATCGCGGTGGGTCAGCGCAAGGTTTTCGGCAAAACCGACAGCCGCGTGTTTGGTGGTGGAATAGACCGCGCTGCCGACCTGACTCAGCAACCCCGCCGCGGAAATCGTGTGCAAAAATGCGCCGCCGCCACGGGCCTTCATGCGGGGGATCAGCACCCGCGCGGCGCGGATATGGGCCATCACATTGACCTCCCATGCGGTTTGCCAGACCGCATCCGCCGCGCCACCAGCGTTTTCAAAAGCCGGATCAAACCCGGTTGCGATGCCTGCGTTGGAACAGAACAGGTCAATCGGGCCGTGCTTGGCCTCGATCTGGTCAATCGTCTGCTCCAAGGCCGCGCCATCACTAACGTCCAACGCCAGCGTGTGGCCGCCAATCTCCTCCGCGGTCTTCGCTGCCGCTGCCCCGTCCAGATCGGTCACCACAATCCGCGCGCCCCGCGCCACCAAGGCCCGTGCCAAGGCGGCCCCAATGCCATTGGCCCCACCTGTGACTACTGCCAACTTGTCCGCAAACTCCATAACTGTCCCCCTCTTGCCGCAGGTCGAGACTGACCTGCCCTTGCCCGTCTTGCAATGGTTCCAAGGCTTTGACACAACGTCAGCACCACACGTGAGAGCCAAACCATGCCCAAACAGATCCTGATCCTGAACGGCCCCAACCTGAACCTCCTTGGCACCCGCCAGCCCGAGGTCTACGGCAGCGATACGTTGGCCGATGTGGAGCGCGATTGCGCGGCGCTGGCGGCCGAACTGGGGGCAGAAGTTGCGCTCAAGCAGTCAAACCACGAAGGCGCTTTGGTCGAGATGATCCAAGAGGCACGCAACACGGCGGACGGGATCATCATCAACCCCGCCGCCTACTCGCACACCTCAGTGGCAATCCTTGATGCGCTGAACATGTTTGAGGGTCCGGTGCTGGAGGTCCATATCTCCAACATCCACCAGCGCGAAAGTTTCCGGCACCATTCCTTTGTCTCGGCCCGGGCCGAAGGGGTTATCGCGGGCTTTGGTGTTGAAGGCTACCAACTGGCCCTGCGCCGCATGGTGAACCTGCTGGGCTGACCTGCTGGGCTGACGGGGCGCGGGCTTAGTACGGCAACCCGACGTAATTCTCTGCCAAAGAGGTCTGGGCCACTTTGCTTTGCTCCAAATAGGCCAGATCGGCCAATTGCATCTTACGGTCAAACGCCCCCTGATCAGGGTATTGATGCAGCAGGTTGGACATCCACCAGCTGAACCGCTCGGCCTTCCAGACGCGGGCCAGAGCCTTCTCAGAGTAGCGCTCCAACCCTTCTCCGTCTTTGTGCAGATAATGCTGCACCATCCCATGATAGAGATAGTAGATATCGGACGCCGCCGTATTGAGCCCCTTTGCCCCAGTGGGCGGCACGATGTGTGCGGCATCGCCACATAGGAACAACCGCCCCCAGCGCATCGGTTCGGTCACGAAAGAGCGCAGCGGCGCAATGGATTTCTCAATCGACGGTCCGGTGATCAACCGCTCTGCAGCCTCTTCGGGGATCCGGCGCTTCAACTCTTCCCAGAAGGCCGCGTCAGACCAATCATCGGGTTTCTGATCCAACGGGCACTGAATGTAATAGCGGCTGAGGTTTTCGTTGCGCATCGAGCACAGGGCAAAGCCGCGTTCCGAATTTGCGTAGATCAACTCGTGATGCACAGGTGGTGTTTCGGACAGAACCCCCAGCCAGCCAAAGGGATAGACCTTTTCAAACTCCTGCCGTTTTGCATCAGGGATGGTTTTGCGTGACACCCCGTGGAAGCCATCACAGCCCACCACATAGTCACAATCAATCCGCTTGCACTGCCCCGCTTGGTGGAACTCGACAAACGGGGTCTGCCACTCAACCCCTTGGATCTGCACATCTTCTACATTGTAGAGGATTGCACCACCCATCGCTTCGCGCGCTGCATATAGGTCACGGGTCACCTCGGTCTGGCCATAGACCATGACAGAAGAGTCGGTTAGCGCTCTGAAATCAATGCGGAACTGGCGATTGTCATAGGCGATCAGGGTGCCGTCATGAACATAGCCTTCAGCCTGCATCCGGTCGCCCACCCCCGCCTCATGCATCAGATCGACGAAGCCACGTTCCAGAACGCCCGCGCGGATACGGCCCAGCACGTAGTCCTTGGTCTTGCGTTCCAGGACGATGGTATCAATACCCTGCCGATGCAGCAATTGAGACAATAACAGACCGGACGGACCGGCACCAATGATACAGACCTGCGTGCGCAATATGCTCTCCTGTTCGCTGGCCAGGATCATAACGCTTCGGGCAAATCGGGGAATGGCAACATGCGGCGAAGAGTGGTAGAAATCGAACATCACATCCGCTGCAAGAAACAGTGCAAACCATGTCCCAGATCCCTGCCTATGCCCTCTACGGCGAAGACCGGTTGCTGCCCGATGCCCTGCATATCGAGGCCATCAAGGACCGCGCCGGACCAGAGGATTGGTCTATCGCAGCGCATCAGCATCCCCATCTGCATCAGCTGTTCCTGATCGAGGAAGGGGGCGTTACCCTGCGAATTGACGGCACGCCGTATCGCCCTGACCTGCCCTGTCTTCTGTCGATCCCGCGGGGTGTGGTGCATGGTTTTACCTTTGCCCCTGGAACCCGCGGCCACGTGATGACGGTGCAAACCGCCGCGCTGCCCGACATGTTTGCCCCTGCCAGTGATGTTGCGGGGATTTTGGCGAATTGGGGTGTGGTTTCAGTAGATCCGGAAATGCGTAGCAACGTCGCAACCTTAGCGGCGGAACATGCGTGCCCCGCCAAAGGACGCGCTACCATGCTGCGTGCACTTGTGGCGCAGCTGTTGTGCCAAGTGGCCCGTGCCCTTCCCGATCCCCGATCCGAAGCCCCAGGCACCCGTGCGGCCCAGATCCTGGCGGATTTCGAACAGCTGCTGCAACAGCATTTCCGCGCACGTTGGTCGGTGACCGATTACGCCACAGCGCTGGCCATCACCCCCACCCACCTGAGCCGCGTTCTACGCGACGCAACCGGTCAACCGGCCTCAACCACTCTTGAAGCGCGCACCTTCCAAGAGGCCTGCCGTCAACTGGCCTACACCCGTCTGGACGTGCGGCAGATCGGATTTGACCTTAGTTATTACGATCCCGCTTATTTCTCCCGCCAGTTCCGCCGTCATGTCGGGCTGACTCCTTCGGCCTACCGCAAACGGGTGAATGCGGGGTGAGGCACTGGACATTCGCGGGCTGATCAGTTCGGTTACGGCCAGAAGACCAAGGAGGGACCGATGGCTCGTATTGTATTTGATCTGGACGGCACGCTGATCGACAGCGCCCGCGAAATTCAGTTTGTTGCCAACAGCCTGCTGGCGGATCGCGGGTTAGAGCCGCTGACCCTGCCGGAAACCATCAGCTTTATTGGCAACGGCGCCGGTGTGCTGCTGCAAAAGATGAGCGCCGCCCGCGGCATTGCCGCGTCAGAACATGCATGCCTGCTGGACACTTTTGAAGAGCGTTATTCCAAATCCGCAGAGATGACAGAGGTTTACCCAAATGTGCGCGCCGCGCTGACAACACTTCTGGACAGGGGGCACCGGCTGGGTATCTGTACCAACAAGCCGATTGTGCCGACCCAGGTTGTGCTGGACCATCTGGAACTGACCCCACTGTTCGAAAAGGTGCTGGGTGGCAATTCCCTGCCACAGCGCAAGCCCGATCCGGCCCCTTTGCGGGCCGTATTTGACGCGCTGGGAGACGGGCCGGTGATCTATGTCGGCGACAGCGACGTGGACGCGGAAACCGCGCGACGGGCCGATGTGCCCTTCCTGTTGTTCACCGAAGGGTACTGCAAGCTGCCCCATGCAGAGCTGCCACATGCCGCCCTGTTCAGTGACTTTGCCGCGCTGCCCGGCCTTGTCGACTCGTTACTGGTGCAGTGAACCAAAGAAAAAGGCGGACCAGTTGGCCCGCCTTTAAACACTCTATACAGCCGTGATCAGAAGCTAAGGCTGTTCAGCGCCTCCGCATAGATATCGAACATTTCATTCATCTGAGCTTCGGTAATGATCAGCGGTGGGCAGAGCGCCACGGTGTCGCCAAGGTTCCGCACGATCAAGCCACGCTCCATGCAGGCCGCTGACATTGCGCCGCCGGCAACGCCAACCGCGTCGCCCTGCTGGTGCAGTTCCAGCGCCCCGATCAGGCCGATGCCGCGCATTTCCTTGACCAACGGGTTGCCGGTCAACGCATTCAAACAGTCCAGAAACAGCGCCTCAAGCCGCGCGGCGTTGCCAACCAGATCACGCTCTTCGATGATCTTGATGTTTTCCAGCGCCACGGCAGCGCCTACAGGGTGGCCAGACCCGGTGTAGCCGTGCCCCAGCACGCCGATGCGATCGCTTTCATCCGCAACCGGCTGATAGACACGGTCGTTCACCAAAACAGCCGAGATCGGCATGTAAGAGGACGACAGCTGCTTTGACAGCACCATCACATCGGGTTCAATTCCCATGGTTTCACAGCCGAACATCTTGCCGGTGCGGCCAAATCCGCAGATCACCTCATCGGCGATCAACAGAATATCGTATTTCTTCAGTACCGCCTGAATGGCCTCCCAATAGCCAGCGGGCGGGACAATCACGCCACCGGCCCCCATGACAGGTTCACCGATGAAGGCGGCAATCGTGTCCGGCCCTTCGGCCTGAATCATGTCATCCAACTCCTGCGCCAGACGGGCAACGAACTGCGCTTCGCTTTCGCCGTCCTGTGCGAAACCACCGTAGTGCGGGCAGCCAGTGTGCAAAATGCCGGGCAGCGGCAGGTCAAAGGACATGTGGTTATAGGGCAGACCGGTCAGGCTGGCCGAGGCCACGGTCACGCCGTGGTAGCCTTTGATCCGGCTGATGATCTTCTTTTTCTCGGGCTGGCCCATCGCGTTGGCGCGGTACCAGATCAGCTTGACCACCGTGTCATTGGCCTCGGAACCCGAATTGGTGAAGAACACCTTGGACATCGGCACCGGCGCCATGTCGATCAACTTCTCCGCCAGTTCAACCGATGGGGTGTGCGATTTCTGCGCGAAGGTGTGGTAGTAGGGCAGTTTCTTCAGCTGCTCTGTAGCGGCATCGACCAGACGCTGTTCGCCAAACCCCACCGCCACGGACCACAGGCCCGACAGGCCTTCGATATAGCGTTTGCCAGTGTTGTCAGTGACATAGATACCCTCACCTTCCTCAAGGATCAGAGAGCCTTCGGCCTCCATCTTGCGGGCGTTGGTATAGGGGTGCAGGTGATATGCGGCGTCGCGGGCCTCGATCGAGTTCGGCTGCACGGTCATTGGCGATCCTCCAGAAAAAGCAGGGCGGCGCGGCCCTGCGAAATGCCTATCCCTCTAGATGCGCGGATTCGAGGGCCGCTCTCAAGAGGGATTTCAGGAATATGATCAAATTTTTCGACCGCTCGCAATAGCCCTTTCATCAGGCCAAATCTGGCCCGTTTCCGTCACGGCACGCACGTAGCGTCCTGCTGGACAGATCAGCCCCTGATCGGAGAACGTGAACGGGCAGACAGCGGGAGGGGCAGATGGACTACGATTATGTGATTGTTGGGGGCGGCTCGGCAGGGTCCACTTTGGCGGCAAGGCTCAGCGAAGACCCCGAGGTTTCAGTCTGCCTGCTGGAGGCTGGCGGCAAAGGTAAAAGCCTGTTCGTGCGCGCCCCGATGGCCGTGGTGACGATGCTGCCCAACTATGTGAAGCTCAACAACTGGTGTTTCGAAACCGTCCCGCAGAAAGGGCTGAACGGGCGCAAAGGGTATCAGCCGCGCGGCAAGGCCTTGGGCGGTTCGTCGGCGATCAACGCGATGCTTTATGTGCGGGGACATGCGGGGGATTATGACGAATGGGCTGCCCTTGGCTGTGACGGCTGGAGCTGGGACGATGTGCTACCCTACTTCCGGAGGTCGGAACACAACGAACGTGGCGGTGATAACCTGCACGGCGCAGAGGGTCCGCTACAAGTAAGCGATCAGAAAGCGCCCCGCCCCATTTCCCGCGCCTTTGTTGAGGCAGGCGCCCAGCTGCAACATCGCGTCAGCGAGGATTTCAATCGCGGCGACAACGAAGGCATCGGCCTCTATCAGGTGACCCAGTTCCACGACCCCGCCCGCAATGGGGAGCGTTGTTCGGCGGCGGCGGCCTATCTGCATCCGGTGATGGACCGCCCCAATCTGACGGTGATTACGGGCGCCCATGCTGAAAAGATCCTGTTCGAGGGAAAACGCGCCACCGGCGTGGCCTACCGTCAGAAACGCCAGAGCCATAGGGTGAATGCGCGGCAAGAGGTTGTGCTTTGCGGCGGGGCATTCAATTCACCGCAGCTACTGCAGTTGTCGGGCATTGGCCGCCCCGAGGACATTGCGCCACACGGTATCGAGATGCGGCACGAATTGCAGGGGGTCGGGCAGAACCTGCAGGATCATCTGGACTTTACCCTCGCCTATAAAACTAAAGACACCGACAACGTCGGCATCGGGCTGCGCGCCTCTTGGCATGCGTTGAAAGAGATGTTGCGCTGGCGCAAAGACGGCAAGTCGATGGTGGCAACGCCTTTTGCTGAAGGGGCGGCCTTCCTGAAAACCTCGCCTGCTGAGGACCGGCCAGACATTCAGCTGCATTTTGTCATCTCGATTGTCGATGATCACGCCCGGAAACTGCATCTGGGACATGGCTATTCCTGCCACATCTGCGCCCTGCGCCCCCATTCGCGCGGCAGCGTCGGTCTCAACTCCGGCGACCCGCTGGCGCCGCCGCGGATTGATCCGGCCTATTTGAGTGATGCGCGTGATTTGGAGCTGATGATCAAAGGCGCAAAAATGACCCGTGACATCATGAAAACCGAACCCTTGGCCGCTTATGAAAGCAAAGAGCTGTTTGGCATATCCGATGGCATGAGCGACGCGGACTGGGCCGCAAAGATCCGCGAACGCGCTGATACGATCTACCACCCTGTCGGCACCTGCAAGATGGGTGTGGATGAGATGGCCGTTGTCGATCCAGAGCTACGGGTGCATGGGTTGCAGGCGCTGCGGGTGGTTGATGCCTCGGTCATGCCGCGTCTGATCGGCGGCAATACCAATGCGCCAACCATTATGATCGCCGAAAAAGCAGCGGATCTGATCAAGGCAGCACGCCAGACGGCCTGACAGTGAAAAAGGGCCGCCCCGAAGGGCGGCCAAAGTCTGTCACCGACGGGGAGATTACGCAGCGACAGGGGTTGTTCGTTCACGCGGCGCACCCTTTTGTGCCTGGCCGGCCACATAGACCTGATCCACCGCACGGTCGTCGCCCAGCATTTGCAGGATAAACAGCTCTTCTGACAGGGTTTCTGCCCGTTCCATCCGCAGTGCCATGGCCTCGGTCGCATTGGCGTTCAACACCACAACGTCCGCCTCGGTGCCTGCTTCCAAGGTGCCGATTTGATGCTCCAGCCCCAGGGCCACCGCATTGCCACGGGTGATCCAGTGGAAGGCCCGCAGCGGGTGCAGCTTCTGCCCCTGCAGCTGCAGAATCTTATAACCTTCGTTCAGGGTCTGCAGCATGGAATAGCTGGTACCCGCTCCGATGTCTGTTGCAATGGCATTGGTGATGCCGCGCCCGCGCAGACCGCCATCATCAAACAGGCCCGACCCGAGGAACAGGTTGGAGGTGGGACAAAACACAGGTTTTGCACCGGTATCGGCCAGCACCTCAATCTCGCGTTCTTCAAGATGGATCGAGTGGCCCAGCAGCGCCTTATCAGTCAGCAACCCATAGTTTTCATAGACGCCCAGATAGTCAGGCGCGTTGGGATAAAGCTCCTTGGTAAAGGCGATCTCATTGTGGTTTTCGCTCAGATGGGTTTGCATATAGCATTCGGGGTGCTCTGCCACGAGAGCGCCCGCGCGTTCCATCTGTTCCGGGGTCGAGGTGATCGCAAAGCGCGGTGTGATGGCATAAAGCGCGCGGCCCTTGCCATGCCACTTGGCGATCAACTCTTTGGTGTCATCATAGCCGGACTGCGGTGTGTCCAGCAGGCCATCAGGGGCGTTGCGGTCCATCAAAACCTTACCGCCGATCATCCGCATGTCACGACGCGCGGCCTCTTCAAAATATGCTTCTGCCGAGGTTTTATGAACCGAGCAATAGGCCACTGCCGACGTGGTCCCGTGACCGATGATCTGGTCATAGAACCGCTGTGCCATTTCGGCGCTGTGTTCAGGCGAGACAAAGCGGGTCTCTTCCGGGAAGGTGTAGTTGTTCAGCCAGTCCAGCAGCTGGTCGCCCCAGGAAGCAATGACCTGCACCTGCGGGAAATGCATGTGGGTGTCGATGAAACCGGGCAGCAGCAGATGCGGGCGGTGATCGACCACCTCCACGCCATCCGCTTCAGGCACGACATCAGCATAGGATCCCATAGCAGCGATTTTGCCGTCTTCGATCAGCAATGCGCCATCCTCGATATAGGCGTAGGCCTCGGTATCGGTGTGGTCCATCGGCTCGGCCGAGAAGTTCAGAATGCGGCCGCGCAGAAGCTTCTTTTCGGCCTTGGGGAAGCGCGTTTGGGTCATGGCTTGGGATCCGTTCAAGTAAAAGAGAGGAGAGAGGGTGGTGCGGGCCGCGACGGGGAAATGTTGGCCCGCACCAAAGACTGTCGGATGCCGGACAGCCTATTCCGCCGGGTTGGCCACCGGTTCGTCGACCACGGCGTTTTCGTTCACCAGTTCGTCTTCTTTGTGGAAGGCGGGGTAGATGAACAGGAACGCAGCCGCGATGATGTAGCCCATGGTCACACCGTTCAGGTCCGGCCAATGCAGGCTGGCCCCGTGGATGATCCCGACCATCGACATGGCTGCAGCCGCCAGTGCAAAGCCACCCGCAGCGCGGAACTTGCCGTCGATGACATAGGCGACGATTGCCCCCCAGATCAGACCGGTGAGGATCGCCCCCTGGCTCAGCGCCAGATGGCCCTCAAAATGCGCCCCTTGCTGCAACAAGGCGGCGGTCAGTGCCGGATCGCCCATCTGTGGCAGACCCGCGACACCGGTGGCACCCAAGGCCCCCATCAACGAGCCCCATTTGGTGACGAGGAAGCTGGACACATGCGGCATCATCGCAATGGTCACAGCCGCCATATGATCGGTCTTGATCGAATGCGCGGTGTTGGTGATCAGGCTCAGCGCCACAAAGACCAGAACCGGCGCGGCAGCGGCCACGGGGATCAGGTTGTTGAGGAACGCCAGCAGGCCAAAGAACGCCGCGAAGGGGATCACAATGCCGACACCGATGATGTAGCCGGCATGCGCGCCCATCCGCTTATAGGCCGGATGACCGATATAGGCGGTGGTCGGGAAAGGCGAACCAAAGACCGCGCCCACCATAGTGCCCAGACCATCGGTGATCTGGCAGGTAGCCACGGGGTAGTGGTCACCCGCCGCCTCGGCACTTTCGACGTTGTTCATGGTTTCGATGAAATTGTAGATCTGCACCGGTACCAGAACCAGGAACAGTTCCGGGTTGGCAAAGAGATGCTGGATCCCTGCAATCAGATCGCCAAAATAGGGCAGCGGCGGGTAGAACCCGATGCCTTCCGCCGAGATTTTGGCATCGCCCATCGCCAGCGCCACCACGGTGCCTACGATCAGCGCCAACAGACCAGCGGGGATGTTGAACGGCAGACGGAAACGCCCGACCAGCCCCCACAGGATAATGATCATCGAGGCAAAGCCAATGTAAGGGTTCTCAAACACCGTCGCCAGCGGCACCGTGCCGATGAAGACCAGTGCAATCCCGCATAGCGTGCCCAGCATCCCGGCCCGCGGGGTCACCCGCTTCAGCCAGGGACCAACCACCGCGCCAAGGGCCGCAACGATGCCGCCCATAAAGCCCGCGCCGATCCCAACCTGCCAGGCCAGCATCGGATCATTGGTCGACCAGTAGATCGGACCGATCACACCGAAGAGATAGACAAACATCACCGGGGTGGAAATGCCGTAGGGCAGTGCGGTGACATCGCGACCGTGCTGCTTTGCTGCGCGTTTGGCCAGGCCAACATAGACCGCGATCCCCGCCAGTATAGCAACGGCGGCCCCCGGTACGATGCGGCCAAAGACGATCTCGGCAGGCATGCCAAAGACAAACTGACAGACGCCGGCAAGCACCATCAGGTTGATCAGGTTATCTGTAAAAAGCGCCCAGAACGCGCTGAAGTCGCTGCGTGAAAACAGCGCATAGTTATAGCTCCCGTCCCGCATGGGTGGGTCCTCCTTTATTCACCGTCGATACCCCGCTGCGCCTGTCCTCCTATGGCGCGCGGGTGCGATTACTGCGCCGCCAGTGGCGGTTCAGCAGCCCCCGAGGGGGCGGTTGCGGCAGTTTCAGAGGTCAGCGCCGTGATCACTTCGGCCACCACAAGGGCGGCGATCACAGCAGGCCGCTTGTCGCGGCTACCGCCTGCCCCAATGGGGCAGTTCAATGCTGCGATAGAGCTCAGCTCCTCGCAGTGTTTCTCAGTCCATTTGCGGAATTTCACCCGCTTGGTGGCAGACCCGATCAGCCCGACATAGGCCGCATCCCGCCGCGCCAGCGCGGCCGAGGTCAGCAGAAAGTCGAGACCGTGGTCATGGGTCAGCACAATGAAGGCGCTGCCAGGCGGCGCCGTCATGATGTCAAATTCGGGGATCGCGCTTTGGCGGGTTTCCACATCCGCCTGCGACTGGTCCAGCTCCTCGGCCCGTTGATCCACCAACACACAGCTGACCGGCATATGCTGGAACTGATCTGCCAGCGCCCGGCCGACATGCCCAGCGCCGAGGATATAGACATGTGGCAGCAGACCTTCTTCGGCCTCGGCACGTGCAATCGCCAGTTCGCGGTCACCGTCACTCATCCGGGTCAGAGACACTTCAACCCGACCGCCACAGCATTGTCCGATCTCGGGGCCAAGCGGCACATCCATCTCACAGGCCAGATCGCCATTGGCCAGCAGCGCCCGCGCCACATCAATGGCGCGGTGCTCCAGCTGGCCACCGCCGATGGTGCCAAACAGCGCGTCTGCGGTGACAAACATCTCCGTGCCTGCCTCTCGCGGGGACGAGCCCCGCACCCGGGTCAGCAAAACGCTGACCACGGGCTCGCCGGTGACGAAAAAGGAGCGGAGTGATGCCACCGAACCCATCAGATCAGCCTTCCGCCTTCAGGCGCTCGCAGGCCATCAACACACGTTCCGGCGTGGCCGGCGCATCCAGACGCGGGCATTCGCGGTAATCCGCAACCGAAGCCACCGCCATCGACAGCGCTTCAAACACCGAAATCCCCAGCATGAAGGGCGGCTCACCCACAGCCTTGGAGCGCTTGATGGTGCGTTCCTTGTTCACCGACCATTCGGCCAGGTTCACGTTGAACTCACGCGGGCGGTCGCTGGCCAGCGGGATCTTGTAGGTCGAGGGGGCATGGGTCCGCAGACGCCCCGCATCATCCCACCACAGCTCTTCGGTGGTCAGCCAGCCCATCCCCTGGATAAAGGCACCTTCAACCTGACCTTTGTCCAGGATCGGGTTCAGCGAACGGCCCACGTCATGCAGGATGTCAGTGCGATCTACGGTATATTCACCGGTCAAGGTGTCGATCGACACCTCAGAACAGGACGCACCATAGGCGTAGTAGAAGAACGGACGCCCTTTACCCGCCGCGCGGTCCCAGTGGATCTTGGGTGTTTTGTAGAACCCCGCCGCCGACAGATGCACGCGGGCCATATAGGCCTCTTTCACCAGCGTATTGAACGGCACCATTTCCTCACCGATCTGAACGGTGTTGGGCAGGAACTTCACCGCACTTTCAGCAACGCCGCGCGATTCAGCCGCAAAGGTGACCAGCCGGTCCTTGATCTGCTCAGCCGCATCAAGCGCTGCCATACCGTTCAGGTCAGAACCGGAAGACGCCGCCGTGGCCGAAGTGTTTGGCACTTTTTCGGTTGTGGTTTTGGTGATCTTGATCCGGTCAAAATCCACCTGAAAAGCATCCGCCACAATCTGAGAAATCTTGGTGTTCAGACCCTGGCCCATTTCGGTGCCGCCGTGGTTCAGATGGATCGACCCGTCGTTATACACGTGGATCAGCGAACCCGCCTGATTGTACCAGGTCGCGGTAAAGGAAATCCCGAATTTCACCGGAGTCAACGCGATGCCCTTGCGGATCACCCCGCCTTTGGCGTTGTGGTCCAGAACAGCCTGACGACGCGCCTGATAGTCGGCGTTGTCTTCCAGTTCTGCCACCACGCGGTGGATGATGTTGTCCTCTACCGTCTGATGATAGGGGGTCAGGTTGCGGCCATCGCTTTCATCGCCATAGAAGTTCGCCTTACGCACCTCCAGCGGGTCCTTGCCGAGCTTATAGGCGATCTCTTCCATCATCCGTTCGGCCACCACCACACCCTGCGGCCCGCCAAAGCCCCGGAAAGCGGTGTTGGACACGGTGTTGGTTTTCAGTGGTTCGCTCTTCAGGCGGACGTTCGGGTAGAAATAGGCGTTGTCAGCGTGGAACAGAGCACGGTCAGTCACCGGACCGGACAGGTCCGAGGAATAGCCACAGCGCGCCGCAAAAACATTGTCCACAGCCGTAATCCGACCGTCGTCATCAAAGGCCACGTCGTAATCCACAACGAAGTCATGACGTTTGCCGGTGGCAGTCATATCCTGATCGCGATCGGGGCGGATTTTGCAGGGACGGTTCCACTTCTTGGCGGCCAGCGCGGCCACAGCGCAGAAGATGTTCATCTGGCTTTCTTTGCCGCCAAAGCCGCCACCCATCCGGCGGGTCTGCACCACAACCGCGTTGGAGGGCACGCCCAGAACATGGGCCACCATATGCTGCGCTTCGCTGGGGTGCTGGGTCGAACAGGTCACGACCACATCGTCATCTTCACCTGGAACGGCAAAGGCAATATGGCCTTCCAGATACATGTGATCCTGACCACCAATCTCCATCCGGCCCTGCAGACGATTTTGCGCCTGCTCCATCGCCGGGGCAACGTCACCGCGTTCCAATTTCAGCGGGTCGGTGATCATCGGGTAACCGGCGTCACGGGCCGCGATCGGGTCCAGCGCGTGCGGCAGCACCCCATAGTCGATCTCTGCCAATTCAGCAGCCCGACGGGCGGCATCACGGCTTTCGGCAACAACTGCAAACAGCGGCTGGCCGTGGAACTCGGTCTTCTCGGTCGGGAAGACGGGTTCGTCATTGCGACCGGTGGGGCTGATGTCGTTGTGACCGGGGATATCTTCGGCGGTCAGCACGCCCACCACACCCGGCGCTTTGCGCACCGCGTCCAGCTCCACCGAACGCAGGTTGGCGTGGGCCACGGTCGAGACCCCCAGATAGGCGTGCAGCGTGCCTGCCGGCTCGGCAATGTCATCGCAGTATTCAGCGCGGCCCGTGACATGTTTGATCGCGCTGTCATGCTGACGATCGTTGCTGACAAGGCCTTTTAGTGCGGTTTGATGTTCCATGATCGCGCCTCCCTTCACGCGTTCAGGCGGACCGGCATCGCGGTCGCGTCATCTTGTTCAAGGAAGAACCGGCG